>CALMFT010000024.1 GCA_937862565.1 uncultured bacterium | reverse complement strand
TTTGAGAGTTGCTAGCATACTTTTATAGTTAAAGTATTTCAATTATATTGACTTTATACAATAAACAAATATCATTCTTGCATACCTCTGACTTGACACCAGAGATCGTCAAGTCTCTCTGGTGCGTTAGAGAACGATCAAAGTGTCTAATCAGAAATGATCAGACACTTTTTTCATGCAATCAATCAAAATCCCTATTATCGATATTGAGTCAGAATACGTATACAGTCAGGCATTACGCTTTTTCTTGTATGCTTTTCTCTGAGGCCAATGACGTAAGAGGGATTTTGTTCGTGTTGCTATTTCCAGAGGTATGAGCAGATCAACGGCAGAGAGAATATGGGTACGATGAGCATATGTAAATAAATACATATCTATCGCCCATACTGATTTCTGTTCTATATCGAGCCTCAACAAGATAGGAAATGTTTTTGCAGTAGTTACGAATGATGAACTCTCAAAAGTTACTTCACTCAATGCTTTCAAGAACTTTATGATATGGTTACAAGCAGGCAGGCCACACAAGATTGATAGAGATATAACGTATGAAGAAGAGTATCTTCGACATAACAAATCTATTACTCTTAATGGTCTTGCAAAGAAGAACGGACTATCTTGCAAACAATCAGCTCATAGACGTATGAAATCAGCACTCAATACTTTTTGAGGAAAGAAGACAAAACGCTATGCAGTTTATAACTGAAAGCTTGCAAGACTATCAAACATCTATTCAAACGGTATTGAATACATATACAATAAATACTCGCATTATAAGGCCCAAGCTACGAAAGGAGTAAAATGTACGTATATGAATATTTCAAGAAGTGAGTGGGTACGACATAAGATACAATCAAAGTTAGAATGGCTACGTCCAGAAGAGTATGGAGAGTGTTATAATAATCTCTATATTTAGCTTTTTTATTATGTTCATTTTGGTTTACTATATATAAGGCCCCATACTATGCTAGCTGTATTCAAGCCTGTAAAGAATGCTTACTGATTTGAAATAAGAGAAGTTTATATTTGAAAAAAGAGGATAGCAACAAAAGCACAAACAATAAGTGACTATGTTTGAACTATGGGAGAATTTCCTATATTCAAGCCATTAGTTGCTTGTAATAGCAAAAAAGAATACTATCAACAGTTTGAAACATATGATTTATAAAAACACCCTGTAATAGAGTGTTTATTTTTTCTTAGGAATAGAAGTTAACTTTTCGATGAATTCTTGAATGAATCCTGTTAGTTTCTTGAGTGCTATACTTATAGCGTCATACTCTGGTAGGATAACTCCTGTACGGACTGCGTATACGTTCTGTATGATAGAATAGAACTCAGCCATTATGAGGATACTCATGACTGTTTGTATGTAGTATTTCGGATCAAGGTCAAAATGATTGATTACCAGTCCACCAGATAAGAGACAAAGGAACGTGACGAACTTCGTTACAATACCTGTAGTCATTCGCTTTGATGTGATCCCTATACTCTCTACCTTGTACTGTTTAGCAATGCCTGTGAGAGTGTCTATGATCATGAGGCTTCCAAGCACTCAGAGTGACTCTTGAGGAATGTTTAAATAGAGTAGCACACTTGTAACTGCAACATATCAGAACGTTTTGATACTTGCGATAGTCATTCACTCAGAAAACATAAAAATCATTAATAGTATAGAGAACCAAAAGCACGGACACTTAACCAAACGAGTAATACTCAAGCCTTATTCATTCACTCAGCTAGAAGAGCATCTACAAGGATAAGATCACAATCTTCTCTTGAGAACATCTTATATTCGTATATGTAGTCGTGAAGAACATAAGCGAGATGAGCTGTAGGATTGAAGAATATTTGGAATGGTCGTGGGATAGTTCCAAAGTCTGTTCCGTAACCAGCAGGAATCACCACCTCTCACTTACTATGATCGAAGTAATCAATGTACCATACGAATGGCTCTTGTACAACCCAACGGTTTGTTGAGTTTATTTTACGAAGAGTGCCATTATTCGCAAGAGCGGTGGTGAATTTCTGCATATTACAGAGGTTATTATTCTGGATCAATAGGAGTCTCTGGATCGATTGGAGTCTCAGGATCAATAGGAGCTTCAGGAACGATTGGAACAATTACACCGTCAACGAATCCGAACTCCATTCCCTGTCCGCCTGCTACTGCTTGGCTTGGGATACGAGCGATACAGTTGTCCTTATACTCTTGCCCATAATCGTTGAGTTCTTTCGCAAGAATATCACCATCATTGATAGACATATCATTGAGGTTTACGGTGAGAGGAGCGACACGCTCATCATCGAATGTGAAAGTTGCATTCACGACACTACCAGAGAGTGTATATTTTACTTTGTCCATATTAAGGATTGTTAGATAAGAAGAGAAGCTCAGTATCCGTTGGTGGGGTTTTCCATATTCTGAGATCTCTTATACATCAGAATAGAGGATATCATAGAGAACCTCCACCGACATCAACCATTGAGAATGCAAGACTTGGTACAAACGCACCAATATATTTTATATTGTTCATATAAAGATTGAGTCATACTCAGTTTTTCCAAGATACTGCAATATTGTTTGTTCAAGCTGCTACTCCTATTACACTTCTCACAGTTACCCCATCTCAATATACAATACCTACATTTGGAATTCATAACGTTCTCAATTGCACGTGTAGACGATTTACTGTGAACGACGATAAATTTAATGCTCGTCTATCGAATATCTCATTATCGTTCATAGTAGATACTACCGATAATGCTCATTGATTTGCAATAGCGTTCTTTACATCATAGGTTAATACATCTATATTCCTTGTTACTGTCGTGGTAGTTGTAGGAATATAGCTTGATACATTTGGTCAGAGTTCAAGCTGTGCTCACCATACAAGAAGACCACTGACTCAATCACCAGTAAATGGAGTTGCTCTTGGTGTGGTTGGTGTAGCTATGGTTCATAGAGTGAATACACTTGTTGCTGCTGTCACTGTATTCGTAGTTGCAGTACATCGATATATCCCATTTCATACTGATTGAATTGACCCAGTCCAGAGTGATGATGCTGTCACTGTGCCAGTAGATAAATCAAAATTTACATATCAACTTGATATGGACCACGATGCCCATAGTTGCACCAAGTTATACCCATTCGCTTTTACATACACACTATATACATACACACTTGCACTCGTTGTTACTGATTGGGAAATGTATTGTAAACCCGCTGTTACACTTGGGATAAATAGATCCATTGTGTTTTTCCCATCTGGAGCTATTCAAATATTTGTTGTCATAGATCATCCGCCAGTTATCGCCCAAGTAGTTGAGAAGTCTTCTGATTGTAGGAAGAGATTTGTCCTTGCTCACTCACATAGGAAACCTTTGAGGGTACTA
>CALMFT010000023.1 GCA_937862565.1 uncultured bacterium | reverse complement strand
AAAATTCGTAGCTAAATCAGGCGAAAACCTACGCTATGCGGACCTACGCTCTGCGGACCTACGCTATGCGGACCTACGCTCTGCGAACCTAAGCTCTGCGAACCTACGCTCTGCGAACGGATTTAAATTCATTCCGCTGCAAATTGTGAATACAAAGTATTTCATAACTATTTTAGATGATCATATTTTGTGGGGTTGTAAAAAAATGACCTTTGATGAAGTTAAAAATTTTAAATTTTCTGACTGTGAAGACTCAACATGGGATTCTGATGAATTTAAACTAAACAAGAAAATTATAACAGAAATGATAAGGTACTATAGAAAATGAATAAACCAGATTTCGCAGAGTTGAAAGAGAAACTCACAACATTCGATTCAAAGAAAAACTTTGATGAAATAATGATTGAGTCTCTTGATAAAAACCCTGATCGCAACTCTAAAGATATAGTTATAATTATGTATGTAGGTGCTCGCAACGCTGGTAGAAATGAGCAAAACACAAAATCATCAATAATCATCACAGAGCTTTTAGATATTATACAAAGTCAGAGTGAGGCGTTGGAAAGTTGTGGATGTCTCTGCGGTTCATTCGATTTTGATAATTCAGCTTGTACTCCTTGTTCGACTTTATCCGAAACAACCACACGTCTGCAAAAATTAAGGGAGGGGAAATGAACACAGAAAATAAATTTCGAGAGTTTTGGGTTAACGATGATAATAGCATTGTTAAATTTGTCTTTAAATGCAAATCGCAAATTGAGTCTGTTGATATAGAAAAACCAAACATAGTCCATGCTATAGAAATCGCTGCTGTGGAACAGTTGAAAGCTGAGATAAAAAGCTTAGAAGAAGACTGCGTTACCATGAGAGAGCATCAGGCTTTGCAGATTGAAAACAATAATTTTAGAGCCGAAATAACCGCGCTCAAATCCAAGCTCGCAAAGGCGAAAGAGGCTTTGGAGTTTTATGGCGATAGAGAAAGTTATGTTGAGGATCAGGAGTTTCACACAATTGACTCTTTAAATAATGATGACGAGTTTCTAGAAAAGTATCAAGCGCGAGTTGGCGGTAAAACAGCACGACAAGCACTGAAAGAAATTGAGGGGTAGAATGAACGACGACGAATTAAATCTAAACAAACGAGTTGGAAAAAAGTTTAAAGATCTGCGCGCTCAGGTTGGATTGGATCAAAAGCACGTTGCAAACCTTTTAGATATTCCAAGGTCTGCCGTATCTGTTATCGAGAGCGGAGAAAGACACTTAAGCGTTTACGAATTTGACCTGCTTTGTAGATTATTGAGAGTTTCACCAAACGAAATTCTTGGATGGAATAGATCACAGGTAAAAGAACAGGTGACTAAATGACCGAATCATTCAAGCAACAACTGCAAGAGTTAATTGATCAGGCTGCGGAGAAGTCTGTAGACAGAAAAATTCTTGAACTTCAAAAGGAAAATGATCAGCTCAAATCGAAGCTGAAGGTGGCCGTTGAGGCTTTAAATGATATCTTTAATAAAGCAAAAGACGGATCACATTGTGAACAATTAGCTCGCGAAGCTTTGAAAGAAATTGAATCATGAAACGTAAAAATACACTCACGATAGCGATCACCAAGTATTATGATATCAAGGTTGAGGCGAATGAATCGGACCTTGCTTGGGATGAGTACATGAATAATTCAGGTAAACGATTGAAATTGATTGAGACTGATATACAGTATCATGAATTTAAAACTAATGAAGGGGAAACAAATGAATCTAGCAGACCTAATAAAAAGCGTTCAAGAATCAATGAATAAAAAAGGCGAGTCGTTAACGGTTGACGGTAACTTCGGACCAAAGACACGAGCAGCAGCAGAGAAGTATGACTTTCATATTGATGCTATCAAAGATGATATGACTCCAATAGAACCTGTAGACCTAGGTATTGAGTCGTTCGTTGTGACAGTACCCAAGTTTGTAAGACTTCCGATAAAGTTTAAAGATCGTGGTAATTATAAAACACCAAGTGGTAAGTTTAAAGGTCTCGTCGTGCATTACACTGTCAGTGGTAATTCAGAGAAGTCAGCAAAGGGTGTAGTCGAATGGTTAGCAGGTCAAGGTTATGGCTGTATGGTTATGGACCTGAATGGTGTGATTTATATTCCTGAAGACTTCGATGTTATGACTGACTACGGATATCATGCAGGTGTATCTAAGTGGGGAAATGACACAAGCGTTAGCGACAAATTTGCAGGAATGGAAATATGTTGTTGGGGACGAAACTCTATGGTTGGTCCGTTCAGAGAAGTAACTACAGACCAAGGTTACGTTGTCGCAGGTATTTATCAGCAGTACACAGATGCACAAGAAGACGCTCTTATAAACTTTTGTCTTTGGGCTAAAACTCAGAATCATGAATTTAGTTTTGACAATGTTGTAGGTCATGACGAATTAAGACGTGAAGCAGGTAAGCTTGGCGACAAGCAAGACCCATCGGGTAGTTTATCAATGACAATGCCTAAGCTTAGAGAAGCTTTAAAGTATTTATCAAAGAAGTAATATGGTCTACACTCACGACATGACGATAGAACAACGATTAGAAATTATCAGACAGACCATAAAAGAAGGTTGGTCTACTCACATGACACTTCGCAAAGGTCGTGTAACTCGTAAAGAGATGGCTATGTTTCGTGAACCGAAGAATATAATAAAACACGACACAATTTTGGTGGGACCAGAGTAAGGACAAAATGAAAAAGTTAAATTTACGAGGACAACTTCTTAGGAATGTTGATCGTGCAGATACCAAGATGTATTTTAAATTTGTTTACGACTTTAAACAGTTCAAGCATTTATTTTTTAAGACAGATCATTGGCAGAATATAGTCCGTGAGATGATACTTGAGGCTTGTATCGAGGAGAATAAGAAACTAAGTGCAGCGATACAAAAAGGTAAAGAAGAAGACTACATTCCGTTTGCTCAGTATAGATATGTGATTGAACCTTACGAGCATGAACATTTAAATAAAGTTAATTTGAATGAAGAAAAACTGAAGGTATTTAAATTACTTCAGGAGAAGTACAAAGAGATGGGACAACCTGTGAGTCCGTATCTATTGTGGCATGATCGTGGACGTATCGGTATGACGATTAAAGATTATGAAATCTTTGAGCATTGTTTGTTTGAGCTTCAACAGGATACGCACTTGGAGGTTGTCAGTTATGAGCTACCGAATGGTGACAGTTATATTAAAGTCAAACCACAAGTAGCACTCGTTAAAAAAACGTTCTCTGCAAAGCGTAATAATCCATTTCATAAAAAAGATGTTGAAATGATGGATAAAGCAAAGCAAGCTAGATTAAAAGAAGAAGTTTATAATGAACCAACAATTAAGAAAATAAAAAAATAGTGATGGGTTGGTGTTCGTAACCTCGTACTAATGTTTGCCGAGTTAGTTCACGAATCGGCTTTTTAAAGGACAAGCAAATGGACAAGATTAAGCTTAGACCTTATCAGGACAACCTGATAGATAAGATTTATAATATATGGGATAAAGACCCTGAGTTAAACGTGATGTTGCAGTTGAGTACAGGCGGCGGAAAGTCTGTTATCATTGCAAAGATCATTCAAGACCTGAGAGAAGAAGGTCACAAGATCATCTTACAAGTGCATCGTAAAGAGTTAGTCTCACAACTAAGCTTGGCACTTTGTAAGTTTGGATTAGTTCACAACATTATCGCACCGACTAACGTAGCAAGACAGATCATTGGTCTTCAACGATTAGAATTTAATAAACAGTTTTATCACAGTAACAGTCCGATCATTATTGGCTCAGTGGATACGATCAATGCTCGTGCCATGCAGTTAGTAAATGTATTGAATGGGATTAAGTATGTTATCACGGATGAAGCTGCACATGTGTTGAAAGAGAACAAGTGGGGTAGAGCTTTAAAGTTGTTACCGAATACGATCAACATTGGTTTTACAGCAACACCACATAGACTTGATAAAAAAGGATTAGGTTCAGAGACGGACGGTATTTACGACAAGATTGTTACAGGTCCAACAACTAGATGGTTAATTGATAATAAGTTTTTATCTAAGTATAAGGTTGTTGCACCTCCTTCGGACTTTGCGGAACGTATCGAGCATGTAAAGACCAACACTTCGGACTATAGTAGTGAAGCGATTAAAGCTGCTGCTGAAGGTTCGCAAATTGTTGGTGACGTGGTTGAGAATTATATTAAGTTTGCAAGTGGTACTCAAGCGATCGTGTTTGCACCGACGTTAACTATTGGTCAGGAGATGGCAGATAAGTTTAACGCTGCAGGTGTTACCGCTAAGTTTTTATCGTCACTTGATAATGACTCTGAGAGATTTAAAAGTGTAAATGATTTTAAATCGAATAAGATTCAAGTGTTACTCAATGTTGATTTGTTCGATGAAGGATTTGATATTGGTGTTGCTGAGGGTAAGCGAATTATTGAGACGGTTATCTTAGCACGACCAACGATGAGTCTTGGAAAGTATTTGCAGCAGGTAGGACGTGGACTTAGACCGTCACCTAATAAAGAGTATGCTATTATAATAGATCATGTTGGTAATGTAAGACGTCACGGACTACCGTGTAAAGAACGCAAGTGGAGTTTAGATCGTCCGTCAAAGCGTGAGAAGTCAAAGAGTATGGTACGCACTTGCGTTGAATGCTTGAGTGTTTATGATCGTACTGAAACGCAATGTCCATTTTGCGGAACACTCGCAATTACCAAGTCAGAAGGTACTGGTCGTGTTCCCCCAAATTTCGTAGATGGGGACCTTGAACTGATTGATATTGAAACTATTCGAGAGATGGAAGCTAAGACTGTGCTTGAATCACCTGATAGCGTGGCACAACGAGTGACTGCAGCAGCAGGGATAATTGCAGGTAAGTCTGCAGCAAAGAAACAGAAAGAAAGAATTGAAACTCAGAATTTATTAAAGGATAAG
Organism: uncultured bacterium; assembly: GCA_937862565.1. GTDB lineage: Bacteria > Patescibacteriota > Gracilibacteria > Absconditabacterales > Absconditicoccaceae > CALMFT01. Next base: position 32,231 of record CALMFT010000023.1, on the reverse strand, counting down.
ATTGCGCAATGGGCAGGTGAGTTAAGAGCGAATGGAATGGATGACAGATCGATTCATAAAGAATACTTCTTGCGCTTTGACCAAACTATTGCAGAATCATTAGCTGAACCAAATTTACAGATGAAGAATATGATTGAGGAATTAGATGTCTGATGAGTCCGAAGTACAACAACACATTCAGATCGAAGCGTCTAAGCTTGGTAACAAATTGTTTCGCAACAATTCTGGTGCTTACAAGGATGCTACAGGTCGTGTTGTATTTTATGGACTTGGAGTAGTATCATCTCAACAAAATAAATATTTTAAGTCTTCTGATTTGATTGGGTTTACACCGATAGTGATAACACCTGAGATGGTTGGTAGAAAATTAGCTGTATTTACTGCTTGTGAAGTTAAAAAGACCAAGTGGAAATACGCTGCAACGGAAAGAGAGATTGCACAAAAGAAGTTCTTAGATGTGGTAAAGATGAATGGTGGGATTGCGCTATTTGCTAATTCGATTGAATCATACAAGAAAGCGATAATAGACTTTATTTTTATGCGCTAGGTTTAGCTTGCTACTAAACTGATCGGTCCAAAGAGTTTTGTCCGACTCTTTGGACCTGCGCACCTTACTTTAACTAGGACAGAGGACAAGCCGTGAGATTATTTCCTGCAACAATAACAATCGATGGTAAAAAGTTACCGCTAATAAAAGATTGGCAAAGACTTTCAACATCGGATCAAGTCCAAATAGAGAAGTGGAAAGTTGAGTTCGGATCACAACTTATGTACTTCGGTATTCCTTGTGGTCAAGACAACGGCATTGTTGTCGTGGACATCGACGTTAAAAATGGTATCGATGGTTTTAAGAATGCGATCGACGCCAAGTTAAATTTACCAACAACTTTATCTCAACGTACTTTATCGGGTGGTATGCACCTGATTTACAAAGTACCTAAAGATATTAAACTTAAAAATACTGTATCTAAATATGCTAAGAATGTGGACACTCGTGCGGATGGTGGTTACATCTTCTATTATGGCTTTGATAATACACCTATTGCAGACTGTCCAGAATGGCTGTTAAAGAACGATGAACAAGACCTACCTAAGACATCGGGTAATCCATTTACGATCAAACCAAGCATAGCTCGTGAGATGCTATACGATATCTGTACTCAAGTTGCGAGCGCACCTGTAGGTGAAGCAAACAATACGCTTAATCTTAAAGCATTTGAAGCTGCACAGAACTTGATTGGTACTGGATCTTTACCAAAGGAAGAAGTCTTTGAGCAGTTGATGCAAGCTGCACGAGCTAGGGGTAAGTCAGATGCTGAGTCGAGAGCTACGATCGAGTCAGGATTCGCAGGTGGTTTAAGAGCAGGTCCGTCAATCGATTGTCCGTTTGAACCAAAGCCTGTGACCAACATGCAACCGAAGTCAGACAGATGGTTTCCGCCTGAACCAACAATGGATGACTTCTTTAACTTTGAACATTTAAAAAAGAAACAGAATCATAAAGACTGGTCCCCTCAAGACATCTACTTACTAACAGCAGATGGTGGTACAGGTAAGACAACTTTAAAACTCCAAGAAGCAATTTGTTTAGCACTTGGTGAACGCTTCCTTGGCTTTGAATGTGTCGAGCGTGGTAACACTCTGTTCATTACAGGTGAGGATAGCGAAGGTAAACTTTACAACATCCTTGGTAAGCAGATGTTACAGATGGAACTAAACGATGAACAGAAAGCCATCGTTAAGAAGTCTATTCGTATCAAGCTTGCCGATGATATGATGATCGTGACCCAAGATAAGAATTATAATTACTTTCCGAATCATACCGCACTTGAAAAGATCTGCGAAGGTCTTGAAGAATTTAAACCAAAGATGATTATCATTGACCCGTTGGCTAACTTTTGGGGTAAAGAGTCCGATCTAAATGACATGAGTCGTGCCGTTACCAAGTTTGCAGCCTTACTGCGTGACCGAGCAGGTGCTTGTGTTGTTTTAATCAATCACATGGGTAAGCAATCGTCACAGTCCAAGGACATGAGTCAGTTTGCAGGTCGAGGTGGATCGGCTTTACCGTCTCACTCTCGTATCGTGATGTCGATGGTTAGAGTTGATAAGAACGACTTTACAGAGATGACTGGTAGATCGTTACCTGAGAACACGAGCGCACTTGAAATGTATTGCAGTAAGTTCTCGGATCACTCACCAATACTAAACGAGTCGCAGGTCTTGTTGAGAACTGGTCACTTGTTTGAGATTGTACCGATAGTTGCATCAGCTAAACGTGATGAGGACGATCGATCGGACGTTCAAATTCTGATCGACTTCATGAAGGATTGTAAAAAAGATAATAAGTACCCGACCAAAGATGTGATAATTGGTGCTTTACATGGTACGCTTTCAAAGGATAGGATCACAACTGCGATGAGCGCATTAGCGTTTAAGCCGATTGATGGATACATGTTGAAGACTATTGTGCATCCTGATATTAGTATTAAAAAAGAAGCCTTCGTCTTAACGGACGATAAGGGTAATGAATAAAGAAAGCGAGGAAACCATGAAGAAGTCAGTAAAAAAAGCTACTAAAAAAGTAGTTAAAAAAGCTACTAAAACCAAGAAAGCTTGCTAGTTTTCTTAAAGGGGTGCAAGTCCCCTTATTTTTAACTTGCATTTGCTTTGCTTTAATTTATAATAACAAACAGGAGGACACAATGTGGTCGCATAAAAAATACAAGAAGCAGTTTAAGGGTCAGTATGTCATAGCTAATGGTGACAGAGTATTTCAGTTATCTGAGATCGATGGAAAGAAAGTCATTTCATTCGAGTCGTTTCAGCAAGCTAAGAAACAAGGTTGGAGTAAGATGTCATGAAACTAGAGTTATCATTTTCATGTGTTACGGATCTTACAAATCAGCTACAAGATTTATTGGAAGACTTAAAAGGTAACGATGTTCAACGTGCTGAAGCTATCTATGGTGGTGGAACTGTTGTATCTACTCAACCACCTGTAGTCACAGAAGAAATATCTGAACCAGTTGCTGAAGCACCAAAGAAACGTACTCGTAGAACTAAAGCTGAGATCGAAGCTGAGAAGAATCAACCAGCAGTAGATGTTGCACCAGTCGTTGAACAACCTGTATTACCTACGTTGACTGAAGCACCAATCGTTGCAGTAGAACCAGTTGTTGAAACACCAAAGAACTTCTACTCATTGTCTGAGTTTAGTGTTAACTTTGCTATCGTTTTAAATACTTTATTAAACGACGGATCGTTAAGTATTGGTGACTTAGAAACAGCTTGTAAGTATTACGACGTGAAGAACATTTACTTAATCAGTAAAGACATCGCAATGATGGAACACTACTACAATGATCTAGTAGCAAGACAGATCATAACCAAAAAAGGCGACTACTAATTTAAAGGGGACACTATGAAAGAGATACGAAGCAGTAACTTACCAAGATTTATGACATGCAACGGATGGATGGCTTATTCACATCTTCCACAAGAAGAAAATGAAGTAGCTAAAGAAGGTACAGCATTTCATGAGCTTGTTGATTTACTTTTTAAAGGTAAAGAACCAATGCCATCGGCAACCAATGGAGTATTCTTTGACAACGATATGTATTATCACGCGAAGCGAATACTTCCATTGATACCTGCAAACGCATTGTCAGAACAATACCTTGAGTACCTACCAACACCACAAGTTAAAATCACAGGTCACTATGATTACATGTGGACGGAAGGAACAACTCTAACAATTATGGACATCAAGTACGGCCATAGAGCTGTTGAAGTTAAAAAGAATTGGCAGTTAATCAGTTACGCCATTGGTGAAATGATTAAACAGTCAACGAAGAATGTTAACTTCACTCATGTTAAAATGATTATTGTTCAACCAAGACCACATCATGTAGACGGATGGGTTCGGTCTGTCACGGTTACAACTCAAGACTTGGTTGGATACTATCAGGAAATCGTAGCTAAATGTAATAGTGTTCCCGTTCTTGTAACATCTGAATACTGCAGATATTGTCCTGCACTTGGCGAGAATTGTCCTGCTATAACTCAAGCTTATAACAATGCAGTTGATGTTGTTGTGAACGATGTTGTACAGGACCAAATTGACGGTAAGAAATTGTCAGAGATGTTAGAAGTTTATGATCGCATCAAAGATATATTTAAAATTAAAATTGAAGCGTTGCAAGACTTGGCTAAGAAGAAGATCATGTCAGGTGATATTGTTGATGGGTTTGTAGTTGAGAAGAACTATGGTCATCGTAAATGGAAGAACGACATATCTGCTGCAAACTTTAAGGCTATCACTGGTAAAGACTTAATGAAGTCTGTATCTAAGAGTCCTGCAGAATTAGAGAAGGAAGGTATCGATCAATCAATAGTCGATATGTTCTCAGTCAGTGAGCAACGTGGATTTAAACTAACTAAAATGAACGCATCTGCATTAGCAGATAAAATATTTAATAACAAGAAGGAGAACTAATTTATGGGAATGTCAACAGGACAAAACGTATTAATTTCAGGACGTATCGTATGGAAGTCAGGCGACTTATTTAAAGGTGCGCCACAACTGGACTTCAACACTAAACAACCAAAGCTTGATAAGACTGGTAAGCAAGTTATCCAGTACGGATTTGGATTAGCAGTATCTAAACAAGATCCTGCATTAAATAACTTTATCGGAATGATGCAGACCGAAGCTAGATCAGTGTATCAATCTGGTAACGTACCTCCATCATTTGCTTACAAGTATAAAGATGGTGACGGTATCGACGATCAAGGTATTCCATTTTCACAACGTGAAGGTTATGCAGGTTGCATCGTGTTCGCATTAACTACTCAGCAACCTATCACTTGGTTTAAATACGACAATGGTCAGAACGTGTTGATCGCTGAAGGTGTTAAGTGTGGTGACTACGTTAACGTACAAGTTAACATGAAAGCTAACGTACCTGCAGTTACAACTCACAAAGCAGGAATGTTTTTAAATCCAAATGCTGTACAGCTTATCGGTTACGGTAAAGAGATCGTATCGAATGTTATCAATGCTGCATCTATCTTTGGTAACGCTGCACCAGTTGTACCTCAAGGTGCAAGTGCAGTTCCTGTCGCACCTCAAGGTGGATTCTTTGCACCAACACCACAACCACAGGCTCCTCAGTTCCAACAACCACAGATGCCGCAAGCACCTGCGCAGCCTCACTTTGGAGTGTTACCACAAGTACACCAACCTCAAGTGATGCAACCACAGTTCCAACAACCACAGATGCCGCAAGCACCTACAGGTTTTGGTAATCCGTTCGGCACTCAACAATAGATCGCTCCTCTCTACACTCGTAGCACCGAGAGTCATATCGGTGCGATTTTAATATGGATAAGATAATAGTATTCGACATTGAGACGCTACCAAACTGCTTTTTATTCTGCGGATACGTCGAAGACATCAATCAAACATTTGTATTCGAGATGTCTGAACGTAAGAACCAAAGACAAGAACTTTTAAACTTTTTAAACTACGCCACAAAGAATGATTATTACTTTGTCGGATTCAACAACCTTAATTTTGACTACCCAATATTACATCACTTACTTTTAAACCCTTATACCTTTACCTACCAATTAGCTTCTGAGTTATGTCAGCGTATCATTGGTGGTGATAAGACCCTAACAGTCTGGTTAAAAGATCGTAAGCTTAAACAGATCGATCTTCTTACATTGAATCACATGGATAATCCTGCACGACGTACATCACTTAAAGCTCTACAGTTTGCAATGCGATCCGAGTCCGTCGAAGACCTACCGTTTCCAATTAGAGACTTAACAAGTGATGAGATCGATGTCCTTATCAAGTACAACATTCACGATGTGAGTGAGACTTATAAGTTCTATCAAAAGTGTAAGCACTTGATCGAGCTTCGTAAAGAGATCGAAGAATCTAAAATGATTTATGGTGACGTGATTAACTTCTCTGACGTTAAGATCGGTATCGAATATCTAATCAAAGAGATCGGTCGAGAGAAGTGCTTCGGTGCATTCAATAAACCGATTCAAACCAATGTTGATAAGGTAGCTTTGAAAGATGTGATCTTACCAAAGATCGAGTTCAGAGATGAGAACTTTGAAGCAGTCAAAGACCACTTTAAAACTTTAGTATGGTACAGAGAAATTGAGAATAACTTATCATTTAAGTTTCACATCAATGGATTTGATTATCACTTTGGAGTAGGTGGTATTCATGGATCGGTCGAATCCAAATACTTTGAAGCTAACGAAGACTACGAGATCATAGATGTTGATGTGACTTCCCTTTATCCATCGATCGGTATCGTTAACAGATTCTACCCGACTCATCTTGGGGAAAGCTTCGTGGATAAGTACCAAGGTTTAAAAGCTAAACGACTCGAACATAAAAAAGGTTCAGCTTTAAATGCTATGTACAAGTTGGCATTGAACGGAGCTTACGGTAACTCGAACAATCCGTACTCACCCTTCTACGATCCGACGTACATGTTAAAGATTACAATCAACGGACAACTTCAGTTACTTCAACTTGCTGAGAGACTTGGATCAATACCAATGGTTCAGATCATTCAAATCAACACAGATGGTATCACCTGCTATGTGCATAAAAATGCAAAACCTTTCTTTTACGCGCATAAATATGCGTGGCAGAATGACACAGGTCTTGAGCTTGAGGAAGTTAATTACTCTAAGATGTGGGTGCGAGATGTTAACAATTACTTAGCAGTCTACACAAACGGTAAGCTTAAATCTAAAGGATGTTATTGGTATCCTGAGACTGACACGGACTACGATGGTAATTGGCACAAGGATCATTCTGCTATGGTCATTCAAAAGATTGCAAGGTATGCACTCTTAGATGGTGTTAATCCTGAGTATCTTGTTAGACTCAATACGGACCCTTACGACTTCTGTTTAAGATTTAAAACACCATCAGGTTCTGTAGCCTACATCGGTGATAAAGAATGTTCTAAGACTGTCAGATATTATGTATCAAAGACTGGTCAACCTATGATCGTAAAGTCCAAACCCAAAGGTGTAGGGTTTAAACGTAAGAACGGTATCACAGATGAGTATTACAAACAGATTCTAAGTGAGATAGCTTTTGGATCTTGGGATGAGAGAATACACACGAAGAACAAATCAGTTTATGAAATAGTTGAAAGATCAATCGAGTCTGGTAGACTCGTGAAATGTTGTAACAATATAAAAGACTTCGACTTTAATGATGTCGATTATGATTACTACGCCAAAGAAGGAAATAAATTATGCTTTTAACTACAAGACAACTCGAATACTTCAGTCCGAACGAACAATCAATCATCGATATACTTGGTAAGAACACGATGCGATTAAATGAAATTGCAGATGTACTTTATAAAGGAATACGAAAACCTGCACACTCATCAAGTGTTGTATCGAATGCGATCATAAGGATTAATAAGAAGTGCGAAGACCACAAGATCAACTTACGCATCAAAGTCATTGGTAACCAAGGACGTAATGGCAAGACCGTTAAATTAACGAAGCGAATTACGTCGAGTGTCCCACAACAACTCTAAGGAAGTACATGCTAAATAATCTATTGGTAATATTTCTTTTGTCGCAGGGACATTGCTTAGAAAATACTGGTCATGTTGTTGATAACAAATGTACGGTATCTCTGAGCAATACATCTTCTCGTTACCTCGATCAAAGGTATAATCATAGGACATACCTATTAAAGTATAATAAGACTTGGAAGCTTTTGTACCAATACCGTAGGTCTTATGTCGCATGATAAAGATGTGATTCTTTTTCCAGATCCACTCTTTTAACGGAACCTTACGAACACCACCAACATTCTTACCGTTAACAAACTTATCACCGACAGCTTCGATAACCATCATGTCATCTGTAACCATAGCAATGTGATCGTACTCACCTTTGATAAACATCGATGTGAACCGTCCAGACTCATACGATCCCAAGATGTCACCAGCTTGGCAAAGCTCAGCCATGTAATCAACGTCCTCAACTGTAAAGTTATTCTCAATGTATCCGAGACGCTGAATGAACTTTTGAAATGGTGTAAGTAAATTAAGGAGTAGATGTTTGAGCTTGAGCATTCTTGCACTCGGCTTTCACACGAGCTTGTTCTCGTGAGTAATCTTTTCGTGTTAAACAAACCATACCATTTAAACTTGGATCGTCGTAAGCCACAGGTGGAAGGTCTTTAAGTTCTAACTCACAAGTCTGCTTGTTGACGTTTACAATTTCATATCTGTTATAAATTTTATTTGGTAAATCTAAAGAGTGAATTGTGGACTTACCACAGCTATTTAATACTAAAAATAAAATAATGTATTTCATAAGAATCCCAACTCTTTACACTTGTATTATTTTAAAAAGTTTCTGTCAGCATCACGACGCTGATCAGGAGTGGTCTCGGGATTATTGATGATCGCTTCGTACTCTTTAAGTCTTTGTTCGGCTTTGATTCGTTCATTAACAGCAACCCCTAATTCTTTAAGTGTATTGATTATGAGTTTAACAACAAGTTTAGCGACCCAGAGTTTAAAACCTCTGAAGCCGCTAATTGCTTGAAGCGCATATTGTTTTAAGATTTCAATAAACGCATCATACATATATTAAAGTGCTTCGATCTGCTTTAAGATTTCAGCTTTTAAAGGTGCTTCTAAAGCTGCCAATAAAACATCATCGATTGGTGTCGCTGATTCTTTAACAACTTTTGCTAAAGCTGGAAATGCAACTACAGAAATTAATTCTGCTGCCATTGCTTTACCGTGCTTCTTTACTACTTCTAATGCTTGTGCTTGTACATCTTCCATATAAATTCTCCTTGTTGTGTTAACGTCTTCTTGGTCTAAATAATGGAACCCAATACGATGAGCTGTCAACTATTTCAGTTGAACTATTAGGTGGAAAATAACCACCTGCAAAATAACTCTTAGCAAAATACCCATTGGCAAACATTACGACACGTCCGTTGTGACCGACAAACGATTGCCATTACTGTCAACTGTAGCCGTAATACGATCCTTCGTATCCGTAACATTTCTAATAGTAACAGTCGATGTTCCTGCGCCACTTAGCTTACCGCTGAGTGAACTCAAGATCAGTCTTAACGATTTCCTGAAAGAGTAACCAGTCTCGATGTCTTGGTTATCAAACACTTCGTTCGCAATATCGGAAGGTGTAGCAGCACCGTTGGTCAATGACATATCCGCACTTATATCAGCAGTCGCAAAGTTACCTGCGTTCGTCGTAGATATCTGAGCAGACAATGTTGCAGCGAGATCGATGATCGCACCCATCTGCGCATCTGTGACAGTCATGCTTGCTGTGATCGCAGCCTCTAAAGCTGATATCGCTGCAAGCTGCGCATCTGTGATCGTGATGTTCGCACTCATCGCAGAGAGTAAGTTTGCAATCTGATCGAGTTGACCCTGAGTGATATCTATTATCCCAGTGATTGTGGATTCTAAATTCACACCACCAGCAAGACTTAAAAGAGTTTCATTCAGGTTCATACTCAACTGATTATAAGAACTCATACCACCTGTGGTCTTAGCCATGATCCAACTAAACGGATGAGCGTAACCATTTGGTGTTGATGCAATACTTGGATAAGCACCAGCTAACTGATTGCGATTAGAACCACTCATCGAATAGTTCGATCTCGAATCTGCAAGCGTAGCACCACCTCTGAATCTCAAAGGCAGCTTATTAAAGAGATTGTAATTACCAAGTAAAGCCAAGGATTAACCCCACCCTACTTCTATTGATCCGTAAAAGTTTGTCGCTGCTGCTGTTGCTGCACCTGCAAAGTATAACCAACCTAAACAAGCACCGTCTCTAATCTGTGGCATCGAAGGAAGTTGATTCACAAGATCACGTTCCGCTGCAACCGATACAGTTGTTAACGGAATAGTCGCAAGTGGTTTACATAAAATCAAATCGTAAAACGTATTCGCAGTTCCTGATACCGCAGACTGTGTGTAACTCTCAACCGACTTGATACCTTGGTCACCTTGAGCCAATGGTAAAAATGGTCCGTAGTTGTTCGCTGCTGTTCCTGAGTGTGACACTTGGAATATGGTAGGTGCAATCGATACAGTCGCTGCAACTTGAACAGGAAGTGTACGACCTGTAGTCGGTACAGTATTTGTATAATTTAATTGAAAGTTGTGCGCAGTCGCACCAATCGTTGCAGACAACCTGTTAGGTACGATGAACGCTCGAACACCTTTTCCATCTGTGTATCTTGGTAATGTGTTATCATTATTTAAAGTCTGAGCCGATGCACTATTCGCATCTAAGAACGGATACACTTGTAATAAATCTACCAACATCAACACAGCAGGGACACCAGTCGCAACCGCTGTAACCGCTGCCATATTTAAAATATGTTTCGTATCTGCTGATACGTTACCACCGTGATAAATCGCACCTTGGTTATTCGTATCTGTGAACACTTGTGCTGCTGATAGAAGTGATGTTAAACCACCCCACTCAACAACTGAAATATTATTAATCGAGAACACACCAGTATTCACCGATGCTTGCATAACTAAATTTGCAGTAGTCGTTGCTGTAATAAATTCAATGAACGTACCTGTAGCTGCACGATTTGTTCCTGTAGCACCACCAAGAGTGAAGTTCACATTCGATGATGTCCAAGCTGTGATCGTGTATTGAACTCGGTATCTCTTACCGATAACTATTGGGATATTCATGCTACTTGCTGAGAGTGTTGTCGCAGTACCTGAAGTCTTTGCGAACACACCAGCAGATGCAACCCATGCTGTACCATTGGCAACCCAGTTAAAAGCATTACCCACTGGACCAGTAATAGTTTGCGGTGATTCACCGTTGATGACTAACTCTGCAGGACGGACCGCAAGTGGTGTACCTTGGAACTGTGAGAAGTCGTACCACCGACCAGCAGTCAAAGCCGCAGCACCTGTGATCTTATTCCAATCAGCTCGGTAGAATTTACCATTTGTCGTTACTTCATTTATTAAATCGTCTTGTGATGAAAATCCCACGTCAACTCCATATAATTTCTGCAGTCCCTAATATCGGTGCTGCTGCTAAAGTCGCATTTGGTAATGCAATAAAGTTTAAATAAGCACCATCATAAATCCTTGGTGCGCTTGTTCCTGTATCTTTTATAAAATCTTTTTCAACTGGTGCATTCACTTCTCGGATCGTCGTAGTTCCAATCGGAACACACAACACCAAAGCAAAGATACCACCATTCGCAGATTCAAAAGTAAACGACTCAACACTTCGGATACCTTTGTCACCTTCTTGTAAAGTAATAAACGGACCTGTCGCACCTGTCGTGTTACCGCACGAGATTAACGTACCTGTAAATGTTGCGATATTTGAAGTTGAGAATCTACTCACTCGACCCGATACACCCTGTTCGTTTGTGTAGTTAATCGAAAACCTTGCACCACCAACATAAGAACCCTGAGCCACGACGAAAGCCTTAACACCCATACCATCTGTATATCTGTTAATACCAACCGTATTATCAAGTGTTTGTTCGTCCGTTGAGTCACCGTCAATGAACGGATAATACAAAAGATAATCACACAACATCATTGTGATCGGTACAGCATTCGCACTCTGTGTGATCGTAAGTAAAGTCTTTAAGTGTTTGGTCTGTGGTGCTACGTTTTGCGCAGCATATATACCCTCATTACCATTTAGTCTTGCAGCAATGAGAGGTGTAGATGCGTAGAAGTTTGTAACAGGATTACCAGAGGCCATCGATAAATCACACCAATGACCACCCTGTGTAGCTTGAGATGAAGTCTTACGAAATGATGAAAGGACACTGTTACCAGCATCCATAGAATCCACCAAGTCTTTAAAACTTCCAAACCCAGCCATGTTGATCCTTAGTCAAGAGTGAATACTAATGCAGCCGCTGAGAACTGTGGTTGAATACCAGAAGCAACCGATACAGATGAGTTCAACGCACCTGATACGATAATGTTTCCTGCACCCGATGCTGTATCCACGATTGAAACGTGAGTACACACAGATGAACCAGCTGTACAAACTGGAAACTGTTCTAAGTTTGTATTCGATACTGTAGCACCACTCACCGTGATGTCACTCGCACGAGTCAACACAACACGAGCGTAACCTGTGTAGTTCGCCTCACTTGTAATAGCTGTTCCAGCTTCTGCAGGATCTGCAGTATGTAACGCCAACCAAAGATCTGTGTTACCATTCCAAGGAAGTGCTGTCCCTTTAAAGATTTGATTCAAGACTGCTGTCTCTGCTGCATTTGAAAAACTCATTAGAATTTCTCCTTAATAGAAGCGATAGCTTCCTTCAAATCTTTTAATATAACTTGGTGCTGTTCGATTTCTAATTTGATTGTCTCGTTAAGCTTATTCTGCAAATCGATCAAACCATTCATCTTCTTTAACTCTTCTTCTTTAGATGAGAATAAATCAGCTAAAGTCTTTTCAGCTTCTTCGTGCTTTGCTTTAACACCAGCTTCAGCAACAGCGAACAACTCTTTACATTTTGAATCAGCTTCAGAAATAATATCTTGTGCTCTTTGGTTGTTTACATTAATTGACTCAATAATTTGGTCGTTCTCTGAACGCAATGTCTCATTTTCTTTTAAGATTAAAAGCTTTGCAGATTGTAACTCTTGAATATGATTCTCAATAGATGAAACTTTATCAAGCTCATCTGCGAGTTCGATCATACCTTTGAACATAACTGACAATCGTTTAATGTTGTCTACTGCTTCTGTTAATTTACTCATTGTTATTTCTCCACCGTTAAAAGATTTACGTTAACCACTACAGCCGCACCACCTGAAGTAGACGGTCTGATATACTTGGTAACTTGTAAAATTTGTTTAAGTCCTGCAACTGTGAAACTTAAAGCTGCACCCGCTGGATCAGTTAACGTAAAGTATGTAACACCATCGTTCGATCCTTCAATCACAGTTGTTGAACCACCAAATGTTCCGCCCACCTGAACTGATCGATCTGACTTCTCAGCGTTCAACAACGGAGTACCTGTGTCACCTGTTGCTAATGCTGACCAAGTACATAACGCCGAACTCTTTCCAATCTTACTACCTGTAAACTGTATAACTGCCATATAATTCTCCTATTTACTAATCTTTGGTTCAAGTCTTCCACGAATGTATGAAACGTCAACACTTATTTGTCCTACAGACGATCTCAAAATTTGAACTTCAAGCTCAACTTTTGACAACCTCTCATTGACCGTGTTCTTTAAATCATTAGCTTCCTGCTTGGACTGGAAGTTACTAATGGACCAAAGTATGATCGCTGTCGTAATCGATGCCACCGTCACAGCAAACGCGGCAACCTCCTCAATACTCCACTTGATGATCTTACCTTGGACGTTCATATTATTTACCAAGTAAGTTCAGCGTATCGCAGACTGAATAATCTGTGTCTGTTGGTTCACAATGCTTAACTAAAATCTTATGTGAACAACTTGTTAAAAATAATAAAATTAATACCCATTTCATATTAGTTACCTACTTTCGTAATTCCAATCCAATTAAAATCAGCAGACCCAGAAAGATTTATAGATGCGGTTTGAGTCTGACTTACTCTCCATGTTAAAACATCACCAGCAAGCAATTTTACAGGTGCAGAACCTATTGCTGTCATAGTTGATGAGGCTGCGGAAGCTGTTCCTTGAGTAAAATATGCAATGGTAGTTGAAAAACTTCCGTTAACATAAAGGTCCATTCCTAAAACACCAGTAGACCATGAAGCGCTTGCTAATTGTGCAGATCCATAAACTGTGTATATACCGCCAATTGGAGCAGTATAAGAAGATCCAGACATAGCATTATGGCTATCAAAAGATTTCGTTCCATAAGTAATAGCAGCAGGTGTAGATGTAATTGCAGTTGTTGAAGTTGTTGAATATCTTGCATTAATACTCTCACTTGCAGCAATCGCAGATGGTCCAGAAACTCTTACAATTGATAATCTTGTTTGAGTTAAATCTGGATCAAACCCTGAGTTACCACCGAAGTTGGTCTTCATGGCCTGAATTACAATTGTATCACCAGCTTTTAATGGTAATCGAATAGACCCTTTAGTTACATTTGGTTGAACACTTGTTGTATAAATCAATCGGTCTAATGAATAATCTGTAGCACCGTTTACCCTAACTCTAAGATTGAAAATATTATTAGCACCATATCCACCAATTACAAACGCAGCCGCTGCATTAATTTCATAAAGACCTGCAACTTTAATTGTAGTTGTACCTGCTGAAAACATCGCATGTGTGTCTTCGAGCTTTGTGTTGAATTGGATTGTTGTATAAGTATTGTCTGCAAATGCTGTAGAGTTATGTCCATAGTAACTAGCTGCTACAATCCTTGTATCTGTTTGATCCGACATTTGAACTGAGCTACTAAGACCAACAACCGGAACAACAATTTCGTAAGATAAAACGTCACCTGAAGCAAATCCAGTACCAGCTAAAACACCGGAAGATGAAGTTAAGTCTTCAAACTGAATGGCTGTTGTGGTCGAGTACATAACGCCAACTGCTTTTCTTGCAGTCCCGTTATCAAGCCACATCGCATATCCTTCAATTGAGTTTTGTGTAGATGAATTTATCTTGTTTGTGTCTATGGTGTAGCCACCAAGACTTACGGTGAAAGTTCCGCCAGCTCCAGCGCCGTTCCAAGTGATATACCCTCGTTGACGAATATGATCACCCTCTCGTCTTTGAAAGTGCTGACTTAAATTTACGTTCGTTCCACTTGACAAGGTTACAGTAGAAACCGAAGCCATGTCTGTTATCGGCGTTCCGTAAACATACGCACTTGGTGATACGGTGACATTATCAATCTTTATTTCAAAAGCTGTTGAAAATCCTGTAGCCATGTGAGCTATAAGTCTATAACTTGAACCAGTAGCAGAGGTCTGAAATGTGGCTTCAAACTTGTCAGATAATGTTGATGAATTAGACAACATCTTAGTCGAAGATGGCTCAATTAGTGTGCTGTTCGTAACATCATAAACGTACCAGATGATATCTGAGTAGACAGTAGATGAACCTGCAGTAAAAGTTCCTGAGTTTACAATGTAATCAACACTGATCTTTAAAACTTTAGCTCGATAACTTGGGTCAACCGTAAATGGTATTGACCAACCTTGACCTTGAACTACTGATGCGGGCTTTGTTAGTAGATATGATTTAGCACCAGTCAGAGGATTTGTTGAAGTAATTGATGTTGTTACTGTAGGAGATCCACCTGTACCATCTATAGGAAAGGCTACTCCTCCATCATCATAGGGTACAAAGATTGAACTGATTGCGTTCTCAGCGTCACCATCCGTAATTAAATTTACTGCACCACCACTTCCACTACCAACAGCAACAAGGGATGTTCCGTTATCTATGTACGCTTTTTTGGTATCGGTCCCATAAACCAAGTTAGCTTCAAGTCGTGTCTTCGCATCGAGATTTACCTTGGTATCTTTTGGTACAACTATCCGACGATTGTTTGCTGCTGTACCACCAATGACATCACCTTTTAAAAGTGACCCATCAACCTTGGTTTGTGTAAACGCTGGTTGGCACGATGTGACTGTTAAAAATAAACTTACTATAAAATTTAAATACTGTTTCATAATTTCTCCTTAAAGTTCTCTAGCAATTAATTTACATCTTGAAAACGCAATACCTGTAGTCCCAGTACTTCCAGTGAATGTTGTAACTTTATAAGTATATGTTCCGGCTGCTGGTGCATCAATGTATTTGAAGCTTGAAGTTGGATATTTAGTTTGTGTTGGGTAAGTACCTGCCACTGTGTCACCAATCTGACTATGCGTCAGTTGTGTAGTATCACGGTAGAAATTTACCCAGCCATTAGGAAAACCAGCGGCACTACAGGTTATAGTAATAGATGCATTTGAAAGACTTCCATCATCCATCAACATTAATTCAACAGGTCCACCCTTAGTAGTCAGTGTGACTGATAAATTTGTTACGTCAGCTTCAGTAGTATTCTGATAAAAGAAACTACCAGAGCTTGCCGACATAGCTATCTCACCAATGCCAGCGGGATTGTTAAACCCAGAGCGAGCTGCTAACTTAGCATAAGTAACTGCATTGGTAGCTATCTTCGCTGTCGTAACACTTCCGTTAGCCGGAACATTTACTACAGTAACACCACCAGTTACGAACATTAAAGTTGCCCCATTGTACGGTGCTACAGAGAATGTTAAAGTTGTTGTTACAATAGAGTACTCAGCAGTACTTTGGCGTACACCATCTAAGTATACGGCTACGTTCTCTTCTGTACCTGGGTCTTGACTTAAAGTAAAAGCTGTAAGTACTCCGTCACCTGTAGCTAAATCTACAACAGGAACACTACCACCACCTCCGCCACCAGCAGCAGCCCAATCTCCATTGGTAATACCACCTTGTAATTGGTACATGGCTCCATCTGCTACAACGTAAACCAACATACCTTCGTATCTGATCCCTGCGTTGATCGCATCACGAGCTGTAATATCTGCTGCAACAAATGAATCATCTAGCGGTATCGCTGCACCTCTTGTAAAGTTACCACCACCTAAAGGAATACCCATACGCTACCTACTTTTTAAACTGGAATGCAAATGATCCAGCGATAACTAAATTGTTAGACTCATAAATTCTATACGATACAGGGTTACCATCCAGACCTGTAATGTTGGTCGTAGTGGCCGTGAACGTAGAGATAACTTCAAATAAATTCGCATCAAGAATACTTGTTAAAGCTCCGTAACTTGCAGGGTACGCCACGTATAACTTCTGACTTCCTGCTGATACTAAAGTTTTTGAATAATTATTCGTGTTGTTTGCAATGTCTTTTGTAAGACCTGCCACAGCAGCTCCTAGGCCCGCAGCACCAGCTCCGTAGTAATACGGATATACGAACGAGTAAGTCGTACTTGATGATACCGTCGTTGGTCCACCAGTTGCTCCGTTATCATCTACTTGAGCAGAGAAAGAAATGTTATCAGAAAATGATGGCGCGTACGCATACGTACTTGTTCCACCTGTAGGAATAGCACCACCTGCAACCTGAGTATCAAGAAGTGTTACCCCTTGATAGAATCTTACAGTTGCAATCGGATCAGATTTTTTAACGATAGCCGCACTGAGTGTGCATCCAGCAACAGTTGCTCCCTTCTCTCGAAGTACGTTTGATGACCCACTTAAACTGATTGTAGGAGGAGTGTACGTGATAGCAATAATTTTATCTATGGTGTCTTTTAACCCTGCGGAACTCCATGCACCAAAGCGAGATATACCGCTATAGGTAGCACTTTTCCATTCAGGAACTGCTACACCCTGCTCGATGAAATCACCAGTGGTTGCACCTGCAGGAAGCCCTGCACCCGATGCTCCAACCAAGGAGTCAAAGTCTTGGATGCTTACTGTCTCACCCAAAGCATCAAAGATCATTACACCCTTGGGAACTGGTAACGTCGTAACCTCTGTATTAATTGCAGAGTTGTAAGACACTTTATCATCAAAGCGCATTGTACGAGATATCTTCTCATACAGTCTTTGGATATGACTCATCAAGAAGTCTAGTGAGTTTTCAAACTGTCTTAAATTAAAATCAGATTGTTCACGGAACTTAAAGTCTTGAGTCGGTACATCCGTCGCAAGCTTTATAATAAGTTTACGATCTGCTGCAAGGTTAGCAGGTAGTACGATTGAACCACCACCTTTAACTGGATCATAAATCACATTCGATACGTTCGTTCCAACATTACCGTACTCAGCAAAAACTAGACTATCGTCCAGTGTGTTGAATACCATAATGTAAACTTGACTTGAAGCTTTGATCTTAAAGTCGAACGTGTAAGTCGCAGTTGTATTATTGCCAAGGTAGGTTGATACTGGTTGATAGCTTGTAATCATATAAAAATCCTATCTTTAAGGTTCGTTGTATGTCAAATATTCATTCTCACTAGCGTACTCAACTGCTTGGTCAATATTGGTCATTAACTGTCCTCTCAATCTAGTCTTTAAATCTTTAACCGTTAATGACTTGGACCTACCATATACTTTAGGGTTCCCATCAACCGAGAATATTTGACGGTATCCTTCAGCTTTTATATCCGTAGATTCGTCCAAATTGCTGAGAGTCTTAAATGTTCCTCGACCGAGAAGGTGCAGTAAATACAAATTCTCAACACTTCTTGGTAATCCAAGTTCTTTTAAGGTTAAAAAATGTTCCCCTGTTATTTTCCACATTGCTGCATATTGGTCATGCTTTGTAGAATCCTCGACCTTATCAGGTAGGTTAAGCTCAGGATATTTATTAACTACTCCAACATCATTACCGTCTTTGTCTGTACCCTTCCAAGTCTTTTGAACAAACTGTAAGTAACCTCTAGCCGAACTACCTGGATTTTCTAACATTGTATGATTGAGCGTCTCATATCGAGATATGGCATCAATCATTAACATGGTTTCGTCATGTTCTTTATCGCTTAAAGTTATTGTTACTCTCTTACCTTTAAACTCAGAAACAATCTCATTACCTTCAGGGTTTGTAATATCTCTGACTATTGAATTTCTGATAAGTAATGACATTTCTTTTCTCATGTCATCGTCACCAAATTTAACAATCGACTTCATCTTATCGTTGATCTCTTTTAGAATTGAAGACTTCTCCTGTTTAGGTGTTTCTTCACCTTCTTGATTACTTTGCATAGCATCGTATGGAGTCATGATGTTAATACCTGTATCATTACTTGCACCCTCATTAATAATTTGAGGCTTAGTTGATGGTGCAAAGATATCGAATAAAAAGCTAGTTCCCTCTCGTGGGATACCAGACCATTGTCTAGTTACATTGAAAGCTTGTTTATAGTCGCTTCTACTGAACTTCTTGTCTTCATCAAGTGCAGCCATAAACATTTTACCAAGGTCAATAAACATTCTAGTAACTGGTGTACCGATCATAAATGTTCTCGGATCTCTGTCACCGATAACAATCTCATCGAATTGGTATTTTAAATCACTGACAACTGGTACTTGATCCAATGATCCGAAAATCAAATCGTACAAGTATTCAAATAAGCCAGTTTCTTTTTTCTTTTCTTCTTCACTACCAAAACTGTTAGTTATTTCTTTTAATGCTGTAGTCAACATAGCAAACGACGATCCGTAAAGTGCTGTCAACATCGCAGCCTTAGAGTATGCCAACCACTTCTCACTTGGTTTTATCTTACCTTCACGATTAGCGATATCTATTGCAGAGTAAACAGCTTGGTAAGAAATCAATGCCTGACTTCCTGCGAACATCCAATTCGGATTTGTTTTTTGAAACTCACTCTTTAATAACGGATTAGAATTTGATAACGACTTCTCAACCAGTGATCCTGCAAAGTCTTCAGCAGCTTGCATATCACCTTTAGTAATACCATTGATGTTACCTTCGATAGCCATACGATAGCTTGCTACATACATTCTCATATTGATATCAATCTGAATGTAGTTTAGATAAGCTAACGATAAGTTTCTAAGTCGGTCTACATCTTTTGATATTCTACTTTGGTCAATATCGAACTTGAATCTGTCTTCTAATCCTACAAAGTCCAATGTCGAAGAACCGTAAGTATCCTTAATATGATTCAACATGGCTCTCATTTGAGGACTCTTATCAGCAATGTGCTGAATCACTTTAAACTTTTCTCTTTGTCCAACAAGAGTTCTGTCTGCTGTAGCAGCCCATAAATATGAGAACGACTTTGCAAAGTCTCCACTCTTAGTAGTTAACTGTGCAAGCATTGGTACTGCTGAGAACAACTGCTTAACAGCAGTCATCGGTCTAACCAAGTAAACGGATCCAAGGACGTTAACGTACATCGCTCTAGTAATACCGTTTGTAAAAGAGTTTATGTTTCTCTCAGTCTCTGAAACATCTTCGTACTTCTCATTTGCTAAAGTCTCTAAATGACCAAGCATCTCAGTGAATCGTTGAATACCTAAAATGTTAATAATATTTCTTTGATTGTTTTTATTCGATAATACTTTACCAATATCACGCATAGTCTTAGCGTAAGCATTGTTGTGTATCATTTCTTTAACAGATGAATCTAATCCTTGGAAAGAATAGTCTAAGCGACCTTCAGCGTTTTTAACACGCTCAATGTCACTACCGTCAAAGGTGTTTAATACCGACGTGTAAAGTCTATCTAAGATGTTGTCACCTTTAATAATATCAACCCAATCAGAAGCTTGATATCTAAGTTTCTCAACTTTGGATTGAACACGATTGATAGGATAGTATCCACCCTTCATATCGATACCGTGAATCTTATAAGGTGAAGCTATCACTTTCTCAGGTGGAGCCATTCCAAGTTGTTTGTATCTTTCCAAAGCTTTAGGCCAATGGACTTTATCAAAGTAATTGTGAATACTCTGTACGATCCGAGCATCTTCGGGAGTTGTGTACTTCTCAATGATATCCATGATGTCAGCTAACGGAAGTCCTAAATCTTTTTCAAGTACGTTGACACCGTTCGGATTACCGATCTGTCCCATCATTCCAATCAAGTGACCCTTGGTAATTACATTGTCTTTGAACTTAGCAGTAGCAAGTTCAGGTACTGTAATCTTCTGACTTGAATAGACTTTATAATCTTTACCTAAAGCTTTACTCATTATTCCAAGATAATCATACCAAGTATTTATGTCTGACATTTTAGTAGCAGAGTTCTCAGATAAAGGATCGATGAATATATCGTGATAAATCGTACCTTCTTTTCCTAACGTCAAAGAGTTCATAGCATTATTAAAGTTAGTAATGTTGTGAACAAATCCACCGATTAGGTTTACGGCTTTATCGTACTTCTGTTTAAGAAAACCTTTACTTGTATTATCTTCGAGTAATAAGTCAGTGTAATGCTGCTCATTTCTGTCAGCACGTTGACCAAGGTCTTCCTCAATCAATGTCTCAACATCCAACAGATCCAATGTCTCATTCTTTAATTTTAAACTCTTAGCGTCTTTTGCAGCAGCGACAACATTGGTCATCGTATCAATCAGCGCAACAGTTTGGTCATACGTCAAATCTCTAACGTGAACCTTGGCATCACTCATCTTAAAAATAGCTTCAGGTATTGCATAACCTGATTGGATTAAAGGTTCTAATAACTTTAAGTTATCTTGAATTGATGCGTTCTTTTTTGGATTGAACTCAACAGCGTTTCTTAAAGCATCAAAAAGGTCCACGTATTCCTGACCAGCTTGTGCTAAAATCTTCTGAGTATCTTTTCTAAATAACTTCGCAAGCTTTGAATACTTACCGTTTAAAACAGATACTGCTCTGTACACATCTGCTTCAAGTAAAGTGTTAAGAGCTTGCTTCTCCTTATTAGAAAAGAAAGATAAGAAGTCACCTTTAACTAATGCGTCTGCTGCGTTTCGCATGAAGTTGATTTGGTTACGTCTATAGATTGCAGGATTTAATTCTCTGACTTTTAACTTTCTAACAAGTTGTTTTGACTTGGACTTCATCGAGTCGATCGTTTGAATACGACCGAGACGTTTAATCATCTGACGAGCTGTACCTGTCTTCTCTCTCATGACAGTGTAGATCTCTCTTAGATGAATCATTGCAGTCTTTGAGAAAGCATCCAAGAAATCATTTTTATCAGCACCAAAGTCATTCAGTGATTCTTTAAACTGTTCTATAGAAGCTTGTTCTTTTCTCTCGTTAAACAACTCATCTCTAGATGGTGCAGTTGTTAACTTCTCGATCATCTCATATTGATCTTTAAATCCTAAAGCCTTGGCAACCCTGATCGAATCGTCAAAACTTATACCACCCTTAACAAATACTTTCTTATCTCTGAGTCTCATCTTGACTTTAGTATTTGCTTTTGGATTTAGTAAGCCTCTCATGTTCTTCGGAAGCGTAGTCGGATCGATCGCTATAGCCGAGTAACCTTGTTCTTGATGTTTAGATTTAATATCATCAACCAATAAGTCTCTAGATTTTTTAGATGAGTCAGGTGTGATAAAGCGTAAAGCGTTAATCACATCTGGTTCTAGAGCATTGGTTCCATTAAATGTTTTCTCTAAATTAAGTTGACCATTTTTGTCAGCATCCAATGTTTCTTCGATTTGCTGAACACGCTCGTCCATACCAACGTGATAGTCCAACGATACAATTTGATCGACTTGCTTTTGACGTTGTTCAACTCGTATCTTTGCTACGTCTGCTCTAGCTTCTCTGATATCCGTTTCAATCTGAGCGACTTCTGTCTCAGGCAATGACTGTGCAATCTCAGGTGAGAATATAGGTTGTTGGTTTCTAGATTCAGGATCGAATACACCTTCGGTCGTACCCTCTAACGTGTTAGTAATGTCTGTTGTGATCGATGCACGTTCTTCAGGTGTTAACTCTGGTGTGTTTAACTTGTCCAATACGCTTGATACCTTGGTCTTATTCTCCTCAACTTTACCAACGAAATCGTCGTAGTTTGATTGAGTGTTACCTTCAGGTTTAATTCTAAAGTTATTTAAAATCTCTTGATTGTATTGAACCAAGTCTACAAGTTGACGATCTGTTACAGTGTATGTCTCTTTATCGTCTGAGATCTTTTGGTTAGTGATACGCTCGAATGCAGCTTTAAATGTTTTATTATTTAAAGACAACTTTGCTAATTCGTTTTTAAGAATATAGTTAGTTTCATCTGGTAGAAGATCGTCTTGTATCTCTGCAGCGACAGGATGATCTTTAGTTGATATGTTCTTTTTAACTTCGATAATTGTTTTAAGGTTATCGGACTTAGCTTTGACTTGAGCTTTATCTTGTTCAATCTCTTGTTTGAGAATGAATCGCATTTCACGTTTAACTGGTTTATCGTCTGATGGTTTATCCCCAATGGATCCACGCTCGTTATTTAATATAGGTGAGTTCTGATACCCTTGATATAATGCACCGATTGAAGTCTTGGCTACTGTAGAAGCTCCTTGAATTGACGGACCTGCTAAAGTACCAAGTGCTGCAGCTTCTACATTCTCAGGTGCTACTAACATTCGACCAAGTTCACCCAATGTTAAATCTTTATTCGGATCGATTGCTACCTTAGCTGTCGCTTCGGTAATGTTTTGGAAGTATTCTGGTAGACCTTGTTCTTTAAATTCTTTCCAAGCGTACAGTAACGCCTTACCAGTGTTTGATGCTGCACCGTCTTTGATAACTTCAGCCCATGCAACTTTAGTAAGATTGATACCCTTAAAAGCTTTTTGAAATAATTTACCTGCTGGTAAAAACTCGATACCACCACTGACCATACCTGCAATCATTGATATCGCATAAGCGTCTCGTTGATTGATCTTAGACTTAACATCTTCAGGTTGGCTCAGATACGCTTCGTCGTATAAATTGCCTGCAGTTACTTTAAAGTTAGATAATGCAGATGACGCTTGTACAGCTCCTGTGAATGCTCCTGCTGCAGTTCCGACTACAGGTACTGTACTTCCAATCACTCCACCGACAGTAGCTCCTACAGCCGTTGCTGCAGGTTCTAACACTGGTGCTTGAATCATTTGAGCAGCGATACCCAACACTTCAGGACCAGCTCTATATCCAAAGCTATCTTCATCATCGTTTACGTTTCGATCGTACTTAGAATATTCTTTAAGCTTTGCATCGTACTCGTCTTTTTTTCTCAATGTTTCAGCTCTATCAGCGTCATTATCGATCGTTGAAAAGCTTAGTACTCCATTGTCATAGTTCATTAAATCAAACACGCTGTAAGCTTTATTCTGACTAGCAAAGGTCTTTGGAACTTGGTACTTAAACTTGTTACCAAGTCGCTCTACTTCGCTCCACGCAGGTACGTCTTGTTTAATAATTGCAGCATTGATTGGTGATCGCTTACTGTACTCGGCTAATAATGGTGTAGCTCGAACTTCGGTTTTAAAAGCGTCAAACTTAAAAGTATCATCAAAGTTAGCATGGATGTCTTCTCTGTCGGATCCTGTCTTTTGCTCAAGCTCTACAGATTTTAAAGCCTTGTCCTTGTCAATACCAAGTTCCTCAGAAGCATTAATATTTTCCGAGATATCAAATACATTAGCCATATTCACCCTTATCTAAAAATTGTACTTATTCTTAACTTTCTCTTTATCCTCAGATTCTGTCAAAGACTGTTTCTTTCTAAAAGGATTAAGAGAAAACCCATCAAAGAATCCTTTTTCTTTTGGCTTCTGCTTAGGTGTGAACTCTTTATTGACTTTTTTAGAAAGATCTTGGACCAAAGATGCCATCTCTGATGGACTTAAATCTGAGTCAGGATGTTTTGATAATTCTTCTTCAATGTATGGAATAATTTTATTTATGTTCTTTAACTTGGCGTTATCAGTCAGGTATCTTTTACCGTTCTTACTTACTCCATATTCATATACTGGACTACCTGATAACTCTAAGTTCTGTAGAACTTTGTTCGATATTTTATTTTTAATCTCAGGTTTAGGTCCACCTGTAGCTTTACCTTGAGACGAAGCATAATACTTCTCTGCAGCCTTATACTGTTCTGAGTTCAAGTTTACAGTTTTACGTTTGAAGTCATCGAGTTTCCAAGACTTCATATCTCCACTCTTATACGAATCAGTAACACTTTGCATTTGAGTATCGTCACCAACTTTAGGTCGATATCCTAATTCGTTGTCTACATCTCGTCGGTCTTCAGGTTTTAAAGAGTTATAACCCTTAGAATATTTTGGACTGTCTTGTAATCTTTGAGGTGTGTAAGTCGCTTTATCTGGATCGGTGAATAACTGTTTAAGTAATACTTGTTTTGTAGCAGCACTCTTTCTGTTTTCACGTTCTCTTATTTGAACTTTAAGTTTACCATATCGCTCTACAGCTTCGGATTTATCTTTGTCAGGAATGTTTTTATTTGCAGAGATTGCTTCTAATCCTATATCTTCAGGAAGCTTTGCAATCTTATAAACGAAATCTGTTATAGTTTTCTCTTTATCTGCTTTGTGAAAAAACTCGTTTAACTTTTTAGAATCTTCTGGATTTATATCTTTCTCATATTGTTTAAATATTGCCTTGGCTTTTGGAATGTCTCCAACAGCAGCAGCATTCTCGATACCAATCTGAACAGCATTGCCAAACAACTTATCAGCTTTAGCAAGTGCTGTCTGACTGTATATTGGTTGACCTTCGGGAGTCTCTTTAGCTGTACCAGATGCTACGTCCGATCGGTTTACGACGGACTTAATCTTTTCTCTAAGTTCATCAAAAGCTTTAAAGCCATCTTTATCTTTTGGATTTGCGTAAGCAACAGCATCTTTAAGATCATAACGAATAATATTGTCTAATTCTTTTTCATCAATCTTAGCTTTACGAATTGTATTTGCACGATTGTATTCGTTATTTAATGATATTGTAACATGAGCAATATCATCATCCATTTCACGTTTTGCTTTTTTATAAACATCAGATGACGGATCTAATCCTTCGAGATATTTATTCTTTGTTTCACCTAATGACTGTAATGTTTCTTCATACTGTTGAGTATGGTCATCACCAATCTTTTCGGTCTTTAAAAACTTAGAACCATTGTTATTCATCTCAACTTTTGATTGAGTAGTTATATCTTTAATCTGATATAACTCAGCTTCTTTCTGCGCTTTAATCTGATAGTCAACTACATCATCTGCAACATTAGAAACAGTCTTTGCAACAGTTCCAATGCTCTTGATGTACGCTTCTGTACCTGCGCTTGTGTCAACTTGGACACGACCGATAGAGTCTTGTGATACACCTTTACCTCGTTGTACTTGTGGAATATTTACAGCCATGATCTAACCTTTCGACTTAATAAATGCGCTTGCACCTGTTTGAACAGCACCAGCGTACCCTGAAATCATTGCAGAACGAGATTGAAGTGCAGCATTATACTTGGCTACATCTGATCCAAGTCTAGTTTGAGTAGCTTCACGTTTAAATTTAGAAGCATTAATGAATGCTTGGTTTTGAATGTCCATCACATTAAGAGCAGCGTTGAGTCCAGATTGAGCCACAAGATCACCTGTCGCATCACCCTTCACTTCTACACCCTGTTGTGCAAACGCAGCCTCTTGGCTTGCTTGGACTTGTTCAGCTTGAGTTTTATATTGTTGTTCTTGAGCTATACCTTGTTTCAATACTTCTTGCGCATCAAGCTCTGCCATCTGTGCATTAAGCTCTGCAATCTTTCCTTGAAACTCAGCATTGGCTTCGATAGCCTTTGACTGCTCGTGAGCTGACCAAATTGATGCTGCAGCTCCAACTCCTGCTGCTGCAATTAATAATGGTAAAGCCATACTATCCTCCTGATACGTCTAATATAATCGAAGTAACTTCCATTGGTAAAGGATCAACTTGTCTTAAACAAACCTTACCCTGCAACTGCCAATCACTATATGGTCGATAAGTCTTTGATGAGATCTTTTCAGTCAATGGTCTGTTCACGGTATCTTCTGTATCCCATTGATCTGCAACTTCCATATCGGTAACTGCATCACCTTCAGGAAACTTACCAACATAAACCCCACGAGTTCGTGAGTATCTGACAACAACACTGTTAACGATCTTAGAATCTAAAGACATCGATCCGTCTTTGCTATCAATAGCCAACGTCTCAATATCTGATGTGTAAGGAAGTCCTACAATCGAGAACGCTTTAGGTTCAGGTAATGTAATCTGTCCGCCCGATACTGTGTATGTCGGTAGATCAAGTTGAACATTGTTTGGTGATGCCAACACTTCGTTGTCAGCATAGATCGATACAGCCTTACCATTAAGGTGTGACAATCCTGTGACAACTGTATGACACTCGATTAATTCAACAGGTGTACTTCTCAGATTAACTGGTAGTACTTCACCTATGATATCAAATAAAGCTTGAACACCTAATGTAGCGGATACTAATTTTAAATAATAATAATCGTCCAACAATGGATTGTATATTGCAAAAGTCTTTCCAACATTTGCTGGATAATATCCACCAATCGATGCTGTTGCTTGAACCTGAACATCCCAAGTTCCACTCACAGCAAGAAGCGTAAGTCCCAACGGTATTGCTGTTGGTGGAAAAGGTTGAGTGTGTGAAGTGACTGCAGGATTTCTTGTGTACACAGATGAATGAGCAAAGGTTCTAACCGTTGTGTCCTCTACAAGAATACGTTTACTCTCAGACTCAATACACAAATTACCATTTCGTAAAATTGTAAACATTAAGTATTCTTCACCTGTTACACTTGATCTGTAACTTATTACTTCTTTGTACAAACCGTCTGTATCGTGTCTTGTCCAAGCATTAATTTCTTCATCTCTTGAATATGTTAACGATACACCTGTACCATCGTTCATCACCACAAATAGATAAGGATTATCTCCACCCTTAAAAGCCCACGATACAACACGCTTACCATAAAATAAATGATTCGACATAACCGATATATCTTTTACGTCTGCAGATTTATTACCGTCATTAAAGAATAACGTGCGTATAGATCCTGTACTTCTATCGACAAATAATAATCCGTAAGGTGTAACTATTGGTTTAACGATTGGATCGATTAACCATGTTCCAGCTTTATTAATAATTGGATTAAGTGAAGATACAGACTCATTTATACCACCATAAAATACACCTTCACTCGTGAATATAAATAATCCATTGTATTCGATAACGTCATATATTTGTGGACCTTTATTACCGATCTCAAAATATGTTGATGTTGTCTCAGTTAATGGAAAGTCTCGTAATATATATAAAGGAAAGTTAATCTTACTGAAAAATAAATAGTTATTCTTCATATATAGAAGTCTTGAATTATAAGAGTAAATATTATTTGGTGACAAATATGTAGACGTTACTAATTTGCTATTTTTATCAAACAGTTCAGGTGGAGGATTTGTGTAATCTGCAGCTTGACCAAAGTCAGTGAATCCAAAAGTAACTGATGCAGGTGTAGTTAAATCTGTAGCTAAAGTATTATATGATTGTCCAATAAGACCCCAACCACTACCGTCACCTGTAGCTGGTGATCCACCACTAAAAGGTCTACGATATATATTAATATATTTAATGTTGTTACCGTAATTAAACTCAGAAGCATATACGTTAAAAAGTGAAAAGTTAAATCCAGTTACTTCATTGTTAACTGGTAATCTCATATAGTTTGGACCTAGTCCATCCGATCCATAGTAATAAGAAAATTGTAATAATGGTGATTCTAGTCCGTCATTTGTAACTACTGTAATCCCATACTGAACTGGATGACCACTTCTAGCATTTATAGCTGCAGCAGTTAATGGTGCAGGTGTGTGTAGAGTAAGTCTATTTACACCAGCCCCAAAATCTTGAACTATTGGATATGAATTAATAGCGTCAAGTATTGTAATTATACTACTCTGTACAAGTATTCTTTTTAATGATTTATTTTCACAAGCAACATAAACCATATATCGATCATCTGGTTCTTTAATAGTTTTAAATCTTAGATTAGGTAAATCAGACAAAGTGTAACCTGTAGTTAAATCTTCATCAAACATGACAAAATGTTTGTAATAATTCTCGTCAAAATAAATGTAATATGCTCTAACGTAACCAACACCAAACTCTAAAATATAATCTCTATAAACTCCTGCGCCTGTTCCATCTGTCGGATATTCAGGTGCATAGATACGAGTATTAACATCGTTGTTCTTTGTCAGTACGTTTAACCAAGTTCCTGCAGCGTTAATGATTCTACCAGTCTTACTGAGTACAACATTTCGTGCAGTCGCAAGTCCTGAGTAATATGTTTTAATATCAGTCTTATCATGCAGCGAAGGATCAAGTTCCCCTGCTGCAAAGCTCGCCTTTTTTAAATAAGCCATTATGATAATCTTTCTTTAGCAAATTCTGATCTTGTCCACTCTGGTTGATAGATACTTGTCTCAAGACGATCTTTCTCTTGAGCAGTTACCAAGGCTTGTTCGTATCGTTGTTCGATCAACTGAACGATCTCTCGTGAGTTCTTACCGACGATTAACGGTATAGACATTCTTGCAAGTTTTAATGAAATGAATACTGCAGCTTCAGGTGTAAGATTCTCAGCAGTAATCGTATTCGGAATGTACTCTATATAAGCCTGTGGCTGGTTTGTAAGGATTACTTTCTCACCGTCAAGGATTTGTACCTTACGATCAATGACAGTCTCTGTGTCGTCTGTGACGAGTTCTGAAACGATACGTCTCATGAATGCACAGTCTGTTGGATACTTATAACAATAGTCCCAAAATGTATTTGGTTTCTCTGAGATAAGTTCTAAAGCTTTGGTTGTCGAAGTAGAATCCAAGTCCATTTCTTGAAGACCGATAAAAAATGCTGACTCCCAATTCGTCTCTAAAGTTATAGTCTCTCTAGACGTATCGGTGTCGGCATCCGCGATCTTCTTTTGAAGATACAATGCTTGTAAAGCTAAATTAAATATTTTAGTTTTGTTGTACATTGTATCTCCTATGAAATGTCAGATTATAACTTTTGCATCCAAATTTTAGAATAAAGATTCTCAGGTACAGTAAACTCATCACCTTCTTCAATGCGAGAGTTATTGTAAAAACCTTTTTGTCTAGCTTTCACCTTAATCATCTTGATTGGTTCAGCTTCAACTACAAGTTCTTTAACTTCAACTTTTGTATCTACTTCTACTTTGGTAACTTCCTTTTGAGAAGTTACCTTTCTGAATGGATTATTTTCTGACATATTTTTATTACCCTATTAAATAGTTGTGTAAACTTTTTTGAAGAACTTGTTAACTGGAATTTCATCAACTGGTACTAAGTACGCTGATAAAGTTACAGTTGGAGCAGTTCCACCAACAGCAGTTACTCGGAAAGCAATAAACTCCTTAGAGATAGAGCCTTGTGGAATAACAACTTGAAACATTGCATCTTGTGTAAATGCAGTTCCTGCATACGATCCTGTAGCGATAACATCAGGGGAAGTCATTGCAGATACAGTCGATTGCAATACTTCAAGTGTGTACGATGTAGCAACAACAGTTCCTGCAGCAGCAACAGTCGGTACGAACAAAGCAGCATACATACGACCGATCGATGGATCCATCCCGTTTGTTGCAACTAAGTCATATACGTCTGTTGATAAAGTAGCACCAGTTGTGATTGCTTGTTTTACCATTAATTGATTTTGGATATCATGAAACATATTTATATTTCCCTTCTATTAGATTACGCGCGCTTCAGTGTTTAGTAAGCTATCAGCGATTCTGATAGGCATTCCGTTGAATGAAAGAATCTGCTCACCACCATAGTTCATGAATGTTAATCCACCACCAGTTGACACATCAGAACGAACTTGCTTGTGTAAAATAGCGTGAACTGTACGATTCATGTAAATGATAGCTCCCATTGGATCATCAAGCTTATATGAAGCTGTAATCAACTGATCGATCAAATCTGCTGCAGATGTGTTTGCAATCAAATTAGATACGTCGATGTTAGCGATACGAGAAGCTTGACGCCAATCTTTAACAACTAAACCGTGATCCAATTCAAAGATCTCATCATATCCGTAGAATGTTCCTGTGTTACCAGCAGCATCTAAACCTTGTAACTGAACCAGCTTGTTTCCAGCAGAGTAGTCAGTACGTTTAAGACCAGCTTGTGTTCCAGCAGGATAAACTCCGAAGATAGATTGTGGACCCCAGTTAACCATCAAGATTGATGTGTTATCCGCACCAACACCACCAGCATCAACGACTTGCTTAGATGTTTCTACAGCAGAGTTAACTGTGTAGTAAATATCCATGAAGCCAACATCTTTGTTTCCTTCGCCAGCAGGTGATCCGTAGATCGCCAAGTTAGCATGCTCATTCGCCATACCTTGAATATGACCTTGAGCTTGGTTCCAACGATTGATACCAACACGTTCTTTACCACCACGCTCAGCTACTTTAGCATCCATTTGAGAACGAGACTCAAAGTGTGCTGCTGAGAATGTTCTTTCTTCGATACCAGACTTTTGTGCCGCAATCGCTTGATTGGCTTTACGATACACTGGTTTTGGTAAGAATGAACGGATTGATTCCTTATGGATTGTACCCTCGTTCATTTGAGTGTACGGAATATCTTTTAACATTGGATTTTTCAATGTTAATACTTCTGCTACCTTGTCGCCCTTTTTAGCGACGTCGGCTAATGTCACATAGCCTACACCTTTAATTGCCACTTATAACTCCTTTGTAATTGTTTAGATCACTACACACTATGCGTAATAATCTTTAATAAATTTTTCATCATCTGATAATAGAGCATCAACTGCACTATTTCCATTTACAATAGTTGTCTCGCTTCCAAGTAATACTTGGTGCATCTTATGTAAATCTCTCATAACTTCAGGAGGCAACATAGCCTTCCTACTTGTCAACATGTTTTTAGTTTCAGGCATGAACTTCTCTAAGATTGTATCGACTCGTTTCAGGTTAGTTTGAAATAAATCTCCACCAAAATCTTTATCTGTTTTTAACTTATTATACCAATCAGCTTTCTGTGTTTCACGAGCTTGCGCAATTTGTTTTTGCTCATTAGCTTTGTAATCTTCGATCAAAGTCGATTGCTGTTTAATTACTTTTGCGTACTGCTCGGTCGCTTCTTTTGTAAGTTTGTTTGCAGTCGCAAAGTCTTTAACTTCTTTAACTGCTTCAGGTGTTAATCCTGATTCGTCGAACTTAACTTCACCTTCGGTAGTTGTCGCTGCTGCAGGTTTTGTTTCGGCTGGTTTTGGCTCGACATATCCTGTTCCGTTTCCTGCAGGTGGTTCAACGTATCCTGAGACTGCATCAGCTTTTCCTGCTTCTGTTTGAACTGTTTGCTGTGCTTGTTGTTCTTTTGTCGCTGTGGTTTCTGTAGTCGTGTACATTTGCTCGATTGCTTTTGTACCATCGTCTGCACTCCCTGTTGCTTGAGTCGTCGCTGCAGTCGTCGTTGTTTGCGCTGCACCCGTACCACCGTTACTGTCCGTCGCTTGATTCATCAATAGGTGTTTCATTACTTTCCTTTTCTCGCATCATCTCTGCAATTAATTGCCCTGTTAATTCAGGACTAGCCTTTAAACATA
>CALMFT010000022.1 GCA_937862565.1 uncultured bacterium | reverse complement strand
TCGCACCTGCTAATGCTGGTACTGTCTCGTTCAACATCTGCTGTCTCTGAGCATCTTGTTGATTCTTCTCACGACGTGCATCCACTTCATCTTGGCTACGATTCAAACCTGCTGGTAAATATAAACGATCTTCATACAAATCTGCAAGCTTATCAAGGTCTGCCTTATCAAATATTGTTGGATTAATCTGACCAACATTTGTAACCATTGCCATATATCTATCGATACTTGGTAGATCAGCTGCACGTTGCGCTTGAGCAAATACAGAGATAAACACTGTACGAAGCGACGATCCTGCAAGTTCTTCAGGTACTTCTCCAACATACGGATCCTCAAACATCGCATAGTCAGCTAAGAAATCTACAAGCGGATTATTCAATGTGTAATCCAAACTCTGTAGAGCTGGACCAATGACCAGTTGTTGTTCCGATACGATAGCGTTTACTTCTGCTGCTGTTCTTGTCTTCGGATTGCGAGATAAGAACAACATGTAATCTGAATAATACATTTTCTCAATCATCGATCGTAAATCCTGAACGTCCGCATTCAATGTCGCAATCGCAGGATTGACTTGGAATAATTGTTTCGCTCCACCCTGAGCCATCGCATGAGCATCCAAAGGCACATAAGCACTTGGATTCGTATTCATGTATGACTTCTTGAGATTTGCTGGACCCTGCATCGGTGGACGAATCATAAGATCCAAAGCGATATCTTTACTGACTGCTTTCTTATTTAATGATCGGATACAACCCAAAGAATAAGTTGTTGGTCCAACTTCACCGTATGCAAAGTTATTTGATGATTGGTTTCTGAAAGCGATAAAAGGTTTACGAGTTCTGTGTTGAATCCGTAAGAACTTATCGTCATCGAATCCACCCATATCTTTTGTCATGATACCGTAAGTACCTGTATCAGTTGTACCTGCACACTCGTATGTTAAACAAACCCACTTACGATTCGATCCACCTTCAGGTAAGTCGTTCGTAAATAAGTTATTCGGTTTAATCATCTCAGCTACAGTTACATCGACATTGTAAGCTTGGTTCTCATACAGACTTTTAACTCTGTCTGAGAAGTTTGACCAATCCCACTTGCCGTTAGTTTTACGACCGTAAGTCTCGACCAAGTTCTTAACACTCATTGGGAACTCACGAATTAATACGTTCGCAGTCCCTGTGTTGTCGTTCATTAAATAGTAGGTCCCTGCACCCAACACTGTGAAGTGGGGACCTTTGGGTAATTCATCAATGTAGATACAAGCTGTATCAAACGTACTCCAAGCCTCATATCCTTGCGATAAAGCATGATACAAATTGGAGCTTGTTCCGATAGCCAAGCATCTTTCGTTTAAATTCTGCATCCACTCTTTGACTGGTCTGTAAGAGTTTAAGTCTTTATCAGGATGTGCGAACTTGAACCACGAACGAGTCGTAGACGTATTCCCTTCCATAAAGCCAGCAACGAGCGACCGTTGAGCGATAATGTGAGTCAGGTCCACAATGTGCTGGTTCTCTCTTTTACCCTTCTCACGGCCCAATAGGAACTTCACAGACGCAGGATTCATCCACAAACCTTTGTCGATCCAATCCTGACGAACTGTCGTCTCAAACTCATTCTTTAAAGTCTGTCTAATTTGTTCGCAATCTTTTTTACTATGCTGCATTTATAATCCTAAAAAGTCGTTAGTCATGTCCGACTTTGGGTTAGATGTTGATTGTCCAAAGAACAACCTTGCGGCCTGTGAAGCTTGCAAATCAGTACGATTCGCTTGCATAGCTCTACGTTTCTTTTCTTCTTCAAACGCTGCTTGCTGCGCTTTTAAAGCTGGATCGTAGTCTGGTTTACCCATAAAATTATCAAACATCCCACCAAGATTTAAAGCACTACCAAGGCCACCAGTTAATGAATTAACTGTACTTGTAACGGGACTAAATACATCCTCAAATAAACCCATAGAATTTACCTCACATTAAAATTGTTGCTACAATGAATAGCGTTGTCAAGTCGTTTACATCGTATTAGAGTACGGATCATATTCTTCTGGTTCATTATGATCATCCAAGTCTCGCATATCCTGCGAAGTGTTCTCAGGCAACCGATCATAAAACACCTTCGCAAACCGTAAAACAAATCCATCCGCAACGTCAGGCGAATACCCAACTCGCTTTCTAATATCATCTTTTGGTTCCGCTTGCTTCTTTAAACTAACCCGATTGCGCATCCCTTTGGTAATACACAACTGCTTTCTCACATCGTCTTTCCACTCACCTAGACGAACGTCCAGTGATCCACCTTGCGCTAACCACTTCTCAGCCTCGTAATACATCTGCGCACGAAT
>CALMFT010000021.1 GCA_937862565.1 uncultured bacterium | reverse complement strand
CTGTGACTAAAGTTCCTGCAACACTTGTTTTAGTGATCCAACCATCATTGATACTTGCAAGTGTGTCAGGATCAATTTCCGTACTGGGTTAATACATTTTGTGCATATTTGTTATTTAAGATATTCAAATTCACTTGAAAATCTATATATTGTTTATTGTTTATTGTCCGCAAAGACAGGTTTTCCCAATAGCGATTTCCGTAAGGAAATCGTTTTTGTGTAATACTGTAAATCATTTAAAACTTCGTCCAGTGTCAGTACAGGAAAATCTTTAAATCAAGCAGTCTTTCGATGTCATGTTTTACATAAATGTTCAAATGGGGTTTCATCATTCATACAGATTCAAGTATGTATTCTCGTATAATTATAATGCATATATCGATCTTTGGCTTCTTTTAGAAAACTCACTCTATCATTAATGTGATATCATCTTGGAATATAGAATTCCTCATCATCTGTTTTGTGTGATCTTTCAACCAAATTTTTTCTAACGTCTTTTGGTCAATCGTATTGGTATACCTCACAGTTAAGGGGGTCTAAAATCTCTTGTCGTTGAGCTAGCTTTTCAGGACTTGCTCTACAAAACTCACTTCCTCAGTCAAATCAGATATGTATCTTACATTCAATACGTTGATTGCGTAGAAACATCAGTACAAATTTGAGAAAATTTAGTCACATTGTTGAGTTGATTGTATTGGAATATGCGAGGAATCTATACCTATTTTTTGCATCAATAATTGTTCGTTGATACTTTGGCAGTTCGTTATTGGTTTCAAACTTTTCGTAAATTTCGTCAGGTAACGCTCAATGGTCAAGAATATGTTTTACATCATAATGTAAATACTGGAACGATGAAATCTCATCATAATTGTATAAGTGTTTAACTTCTCAATTCTTAGCTCTCGTTTTTGCCACAATATATGAATTTCTTTTATAGATTCACTTTACGAGTCATTCTTTAATATCGTTATCAAGAAGTCATCTTTTGGTAAGGTGTTTCCTCATTCTACGATATCAATATCATAGTGCTTTAAACTCACGAATAACGATTTTTTCTACCGTTTCCTTTGCTATTCATCTAAACTTGTGAGGCTTACGAGATTGGGATTTCAGAAAATGAAAAAAATCAATTATCTCTAACTTGCTTAGTTGAGAGTTTCTTAGTTTGGCGCTAATATCGTCAATGTCTTCTCTTGATTGATATAGTTTTAAAATTGCTGTAACTGTATTACGACTCATAGAATAACGAGAAGCAACATCAATACGAGAACTTCAATGCACTATAACATCTCTCAATATCCTATATCTTGCAATAATTTCCTCTTCTTCTGTTCATCAGACAATTAGCTGTTTGTAACTCATTTCACTGTGGTGCATATAAAGAAGCATACAGATCTTTGACCTATTTAGATG
The DNA here is from genome assembly GCA_937862565.1 of uncultured bacterium. Classification (GTDB taxonomy): domain Bacteria; phylum Patescibacteriota; class Gracilibacteria; order Absconditabacterales; family Absconditicoccaceae; genus CALMFT01. Next base: position 154 of record CALMFT010000021.1, on the reverse strand, counting down.
TGCTATCGCACATCTTGATAAATCATTCTACTGGTGCTTTGATCATATGCACAAAATGTATTCACATATCTATGGTCAGGATCAATTTCAGCAAGTTTAAATTTGAAGGAGAATTCTGTTCCTTTCTTGAACTTATTTGTTTTTGCATTATCAA
>CALMFT010000020.1 GCA_937862565.1 uncultured bacterium | reverse complement strand
CATAAACTTAATTTTACAACTGATTTGATAAAAAATATTTGTTTGATGGATATTACAATAATGTCTGTGTATGTAAGGCTTCAATTTTAAATAAATATTGATATTCTTTGATTTGGTATATGCTGAGATGAGTATATAAATCAATTTTTAATATATAATAAAATATAATTAAAAATGCACTTGATAATAATTAAGTATATTGTATTGAGTATTATATATTATCTGATTATTCAAATTCATTTGTATGAGCTTGATGAAAAGTTAAAACATACATAAGATTAGCTTTCACTTCCATATTATTTGAATGAATTTTAATATTTCAACCATAGTAGAAGATATATTTTCCTCTTACAAGGAAGGCTTTATTCCTGTTATTTACGGACCTACGGCCACAGGTAAAACCCGCTTGAGTTTGGAACTAGCAAAAAAATTATGAAAACCAGTGGAAATAGTTTCTGCAGATAGTAGACAAGTATATAAGCAATTGAATATCTGAACAGATAAAATCGATGAATCCATTAGAGCAGAAATTCCTCATCATCAGATTGATATTATTGATCCTAATGAAATATATACAGCCTGGCAGTGGCAACAAGATACGTATCAGATTATTGAAGAAATACTTAAACGTGATCATATCCCTATGATAGTAGGTGGAACTGGTCTCTATATTGATACTATTGTCTACAATTTTAGTATGCATACCTGTGAGCCAGATCAAGCATATAGAGATAGACTCGAAGAACTTGAGAGTAAAAATCCAGGAACAGTGTGGAAAATGCTTCAAGAGATAGATCCTATAGAAGCCGCTAAAAACCATCCTCATAGTACTAGATTTATTGTCAGAGCCCTGGAGATATACCACGTAAGTGGACAGACTAAGACTGAGCTAATGAAGAAAAATCCTCCTCGTTATCCATTATTGATGATAGGTTTACAACAAGATGTAAATATTTGAAATAAGCTGATAGATGAGAGAATTGAGCTTATGATAAAAAATGGCTTAGTGGAAGAAGTAAAATGATTGCTTGAAAAAGGCTATGATCCTTCACTGACAAGTCTCAAAACTATAGACTACAAACAAACTGTTCAATATATCCAGGGTATTGTTAGTTATTCAGATTATATTAAATCTCTCCAAATAATAAATCACCAATTGGCTAAAAAACAAAGAACTCGATTTCGCAGATGCAGTAAGAATGAAGAAGAATCATGACTTCTTGAAAGACAAAATAATGATATTCACTACCTCAATTATTACTTACCTGACTATATTTTCTAGCATAGCATGTATTTCAATATGTCAACTTTATATTAAAACATTTTGCCTGTCTTTGCTTGCAATCTTTTCCACATAACTTATATATTTAAGCTATATTTATTTTATTTGTTAATTACTACAATGGACAAAAATCTAACTACGAATAAAAATCTAACTACGAACAACAATCTTTTTGTTACAGTATTAAGTGTAATTACTTTAGGTCTAGTTGCTTTCAACACTTTTGGAGGCTCAAACATCACTAAAGCCCTAGAAAAAGTTGAAGCTATGAAAGTTGGCGGAGAAGAAAACTACGCTATTGTTAAAAAAATCTATGATAGCCCAGCCTTCAAAGCATCTCAAAAACAATCACTCGAAGCTGCTCAACAACAAATGGAAGGTGCTGCTCCAACTGATGCATCTGCGCCTACTGATACGACAGCTCCTGCTGATACAGCTACTGGTACTGCTCCTGCAGATACTACTACAGCTCCTACAGCTAACAAAACTCTTACTGATGACCAAATTACGGCTATCAAAAAGATGGGTTATTGGGAAGGAAAAAAAGATTCAGCAAAAGTTCTTTTCTTGGAATATTCAGATTTGCAATGTCCTTTCTGTAAAAGACATCATGATAGTGCAACTGTAGAAACACTTATGAAAAAATATGATGGTAAAATGGCTCTTTCTTTCAGAAACTTCCCATTATCTTTCCATCAATATGCTAATGCTGGTGCTAATGCAACACTTTGTGCTGCTGATCAAGGTGAAGCTAATTATTGGAAATTCATAGATTCAGTATTTACAAAAACTTTAAGTAGTGAACAAATTTTATACGATGTTGCTAAAGAACTTGGTCTCAATGAAGCTAAATTCAAAACTTGTATGACTGACAACAAATTTGCTACTCAATGGAACGCTGAAATGTCTGAAGGACAATCATTATTTGGTGTAAGTGGAACTCCAGGTAACGTAATGATCAATACAGAAACTAAAGAATACGTAGTGGTTGCTGGTGCATATCCTGCAAGTGAGTTTGAAAAAACTTTAGACGTATGGACTAAATAATAACATTAATACTTCTATTTTCCTCTACAATTTTAAGCTCACTTTCTTAGTGGGCTTTTAATTTCAATTGAATAAGCTGATCAATAATTTATAATCTGACTATATTTTATCTTTAAAATAATCACGTGAGTAGAGAGCATATTGGACAATTTCTCAATGATATTACACTCATGACAGATACAGATAAATCAGATGGGGATGTAGTAAGACTTATGACTATTCACGCTAGTAAAGGACTAGAGTTTGAGTATGTTTTTGTAATTGGTTGCGAAGAAGGTACTTTCCCAGGAATGAACAGTGCTCTTGATCTTGATGAGATGGAAGAAGAAAGAAGACTGATGTATGTTGCTATTACGAGAGCAAAAGACCATCTTTTCTTAAGTCATGTAAACTCTCGTATGATTTGGTGAAAAACTACTGCTACTGCGCCTTCTAGATTTCTTGAAGAATTACCAAAAGATCTTATCAAAAATTATGATCTAGGATCTACAGGAGGAAATAGAAGAAGAGTAAGTGAACTCGAACCAGGAACGAGAGTGAAAAATAAACTCTTCTGACCTGGAATAGTAAAAGAAGTATGGGGAGATGTAGCTCTTGTATTATTCGATAAAAGAGGAATAGGAATGAGAAAGCTGGATAGAAGATTGGTGGAGAAAATGTAATTTTTTTATTTGTCACATTATTTTTTGAAAAAAACTATTATTTTATTATTGATGATCGTATTCTTGTATTGAGGTTATTCACTAGCTTTTAGTTGCACTTCTGTCCTTCCATGATTTCCATGAGAACTAAGGAAAAGCGATAATATATACAGTACTTATTTAGAACTAAGAAAAAGCGATAATGTATATATTGCTTATATTAATGACTCTGTCATATATGGTTCTAAAAAGGATACAACTATAACTCCGCTTATTCATATCAAGTGATCTAGGCTACTTCATACTTCATTCAACTATCAACACGATTCTCGGAAAAGTCCTTGTTATAATAATTATGAGTTTAAAAAATGAGAGAAATATATTATCTTTGAGGAAAATGGATATATTAGTTTTTATACCAATACTGTAAGTTTTTACACTCAAAAATATCGAATATATTTTTGGTTGGGCGCGACTTTAATAATTGTCATTTTAAGTTATTTTCTTATTAAACTTAGTTATTATTTAAAATTAAATAAGAATATTTAAACTGTATTATATCTAGAAATCATGAAACATATTTTCACAGGATGCCAACCATCGTCTGATCAATTACATATCGGTAATTATTTTGGAGCTATCAAGCCCATGATTGACTTACAAAAAACAGGGGAGTTTGATAAAGTAACTTTGTTTATTGCAGACCTTCATGCTTGTACCAAAATCCTCGATAGGGATTTATCAGCATTGCCTGTATGGACTCTCAATACTATCAAGTTATACATTGCTTGCGGGATGGATCCACAAAAGGTTTTCATGTTCAAACAATCTGATGTTCCTGCTCATACAGAGCTTTCATGGATATTGAGCTGTTTCACAAATGTAGGGTTTATGCAAAGAATGCATGTCTATAAAGACGCCGTAGCTAATGAGAAAGAACATCTTATGAGTATAGGGAGTATGAATTATCCTATCCTTATGGCTGCTGATATCTTACTATACGACCCAGATCTTATTCCTATTGGACAAGATAATAAAGCTCATATTGAATATATGAGAGATACTGTTTCCAAGATACATCACAAGCTAAAGAAAGATTTATTCACTCTACCTGATGCCTATATTCAGAAAGAAATTGCAGAAGTGAAAGGACTTGATGGACGTAAGATGTCCAAAAGTTATGATAATTTCATTGGCTTACTCGATAATCCTGAAATAATTTTGAAGAAGGTAAAGAAGATCAAGACTACAGATCTAGGTCCAGATGATCCCAAAGATCCTAATACTTGCTGCATATATAATATACTCAGATTATTTTTGAATACTGAAGAAGATGCAAAGATAAGAATAAGATATGCAGAAGGAATAGGTTATAAAGAACTTAAAGACATTACCTATGAAAAACTAATCACCTTTGTTACACCTATCCAAAAGAAGTTTGCTACCATAAAAGATGAAGATGTAGTAAAGACTCTTCAAAAGAACGCTCTCCAAGCCAATGAAATCGCTAACAAGAAAATTGATCAAGTATATAAAGCTATGGGACTTAGATAATTATTTTAAAAATAATATATAAACTTATGTCTTTTGATCAAAATCCTACAAATCCTATTGAAAAAATTCACTCTTTGGAAGATAATCAAACTCAAGAGAGCATAGTAAATAAACTAAAACAAGAACAATTAAACAAAGACCTTATGGGTGTACTTGCTACACAACAGGATTATGAAGAAGCTATTTTAGAAAAGAATAATATTATAAATTTTAATCAAGCTGTCAGAAACAGACAAAAACTCAAAGATGATGAACTAAGAAAATATGTATTAAATAATACAAAAAGTTTCTAAAAATTCTTAACCACCATATTTACTTATATTCCCTCAATCATGTCTCTCAATCCAATTTCCAAAATTGTCTACTATACACCCAATAAAAATCCTGAAACTGGTTTATCAGAACTCTTTGAAATATTAGGAGCTAAGGTTCAATCCAAACGAGGTAAAGAAAGAATAGAACTTATTACTGACAGTGAAAATGCTAAACTACAAGTTCAATTTAAGAATGGATCAAAACGTGAAATAGGTATAGATTTCTTAAGAAATATTAAACATGCTGTTGAGGGAGTATTGTTAGAAGAAGATGAAAGTGCCTCAGAGGAAGACTTTGATGCACTAACAACAATGGCTATGTAATTATTCTTTACTGATATTAAACTCTATAATGCCATCATCTACGTCGCAGTTTCACACAGTGGCGTTTTCTGTTTTTACTTCACCCAAAGTTGCCAATGTTTCTGTAGCGATATAGCTTCCAAATTTAGAAATAATCTGATCTGCTTCAAATCCACTGATAGAAAGAGTGATTCTATCAGTTACTTGATAGCCACTTGATTTTCTTGCTTCTTGAATTGATCTTACTAGTTCTCTCGCATACCCTTCAAGCTTAAGTTCTGCTGTGATAGTAGTATCAATCATGATAATCAAATCCTCTTGAGTAATGATATCTCCTTGAGTATCTTCTAATTTATCATACCTGATTTCGTATTCATCAGCTTCAAGAATTATGTCAGACACTTGGACAGTATTGTCAGACAATAATGTGAACTGACCAGACTTTGCAAGATTGTTTATTTCCGCAAATCTTCCTCCTAGTTTCTTTCCTACAATCCTTGCATTGGGTACACAGGTAACTTTTATCTGGTCATTGAGTGTTTTATCGATGCTGAGTTTCTTGATATTGAGTTCCTCAAGGATGATTGATTTATACGATGGATTGATACCTTTATTGAGTGTTATTTCTTGTAAAGGTTGTTTTACTTTGAGTTTGAGGGAACCTCTCAATGAAAGACCAAGCTCTACAATCTGCTTTGTGAGATCCATATCTTGAATAAGTGCAGATCATTTTGTATTTGATTGAGATGGAGTTGTCCAGTCTTCAAGATGAACTGACTCTTTTCCTGTCAGAGCTTTAAAGATATATTCTGTCAAGAAAGGCATGAAAGGAGCCAGTACTTTACACAGTTCTACCAATACTACAAATAATGTTTCATATCCTTGAATCTTTTCGTTATCCATTTCTCCTTTCCAGAATCTTCTTCTTGATCTACGGATATACCAATTTGTCAGATCATTCATAAATTCATAGAGTGGAGTAGTAGCTTTTTGCATATTGTAAGCTTCCATATTTTCGTTCACGTTCACAATCAATTGATTCATTTTTCAGATTATCCAAGTATCCAAATCATTTTCAAAATTGGCATTACTTAGCTCAGTGATACTATATTTGGTAGGACTGAAGTTATCAATTGTAGCATAGGTAATAAAGAATGAAAAACTATTCCATAAAGGAAGATGGATTTTTTTGATAACCTCTCTTACGAGTTCTTCGCTAAATGGCTGATCTCCTCCGCTCAGTACTGGACTATTTGCGTAGAGCATTCTAATCGCATCTGCTCCAAACTTTTCAAAAGTAGGCTTGATATCTGGATAGTTTCCAAATGATTTACTCATCTTACGACCATCATTACCAAGAATAGTTCCCGTGCAGATAACATTTTTGAAAGCAATACTATCAAAGAGTAATACTCCCAATACATGCATTACATAAAACCAAGCTCTAATTTGTCCCAAACCTTCACCAATGAAATCAGCTGGGAATGATTGTTCAAATCTCTCTTTATTCTCAAAAGGATAATGATCTTGTGCATAAGGCATACTTCCACTATCCAACCATGGATCAAGTACCTCTTCAACTCTTGTATATTTTCTACCGTCTACTGTTCCCCATACATTATCTATATAAGGACGGTGTAAATCAAGTTCTTGATTATTGAGAGTGTCTCGATAGACTGTATTCCCATCGATAACTTTCTTTTCTAATATCTTACTTCCTGTCTGATCAAATTCAAAAATCTCTTCACGAGAAGCTAGTACTTTATGATCTCCTTTGCCGTCTGTCCATACTGGCATCGGTGTAGCCCAATATCTTGTGCGTGAAATACATCGGTCTGGAGCAGTTTCTATGTTTTTTAAGAATCTTCATAATCTGAGATGATCGGGTACCCAATTGATTTCTTTGGATTTCTCAATCAATTTTTCTTTTACAGATTGAATATTGATAAACCAACTGTCTTGAGTTTTGTAAATCAAAGGTCCACCAGCTCTAGGATCTATTGGAACTGTATGAGTAATTGATTCTTTTTTGAAGAGTAATCCTTTTTCTTTCAGGTCATTCATGATTGTCTCGTTGGCTTCCAGATAGTAGATACCTTGATAATCTGAAATGATAGGATTGTATTTTCCTTGCTCATCAAGAGCTTCTGTCTGTGTCAGATTATTTTTTTGTCCTGTCTTGAAATCATCTTCACCAAACTCTGGAGCAGTATGTACGAGCCCCGTTCCGTCTGTGTCTGTTACATAATCTGCAAGATAAACTTGATGGTTCGTATCAGACTTATAATAATCAAATGGAGCTTGATACTTCAAACCCTCTAGCTCTTTCCCTAAACATTTGTAAGTAATAATATATTGCGAATCTTCTTTGTAGTACTTAGGAAGCAGATTTTCAGCGATTACAAAATATTCTTTTTTCTCAATATCAAATATCTGTGCATACATAATTTCAGTATTTGCAACCAAAGCAAGATTTGCTGGAATAGTTCGTGGGGTAGTGGTTCGAGCTAAGAATGAGAAAGGAATATCAGCTTGTTCTACGGGAATATTTGATAATTTTCCTTCTGTGTAATTGCGATATTGATGCACAATCATAAACTTATTGAGTATTTCCTCAGCATCGTCTATAATAGTTCCTTCTATATTAAGCTGGTAACCGAGTACGTTATCTGAATCTTCAATCTTTATGTATACCATTTGAGAATGTTTATGACTTTCCATATTTTGGAATATTCAATCAGATTCTACCTCAAATATTGTATTGTATAAACTTTTACCATTTTTGAGTATTTTATATGAAAAAATTTTCTTGGAAGATTTTATATGCAAATCGCCTTCTTCTAATATTTCTCTAACTAATGCTTGTTCTGAGATTTCTCATTGATCAACTTTGCCTCAAGGTAGGTTTCGCTTGCCTTGTTTATCATTGAATAACATCAAAATACCCCCTTCTTTGTTTTTAATTATGCATCTAGCTGCTTTCATGAAAGTGTCTTCAGTATATTCAAATTTCTCTTTTAGAATATTTCCTCTTACAGGGAATTTCACTGTGATAGCAGGATCTGAAACTTCTGCATAACTATTATCCGCTTGTACTTCAAAATTACTAATGGCAGTATTGAGTTTGGTAGAGTACATGCTCACTCTTTTCCCCTTATAGATTAGTTCTTTCTCCCATAAATTCTTGAATACTCGCCATACAGATTCCATATAAGAATTATCCATAGTCTGATAAGGGTGCTCAAAATCTACTCGGCGACCGATTTGATCAATTGTCCACTCTCGCTCATCTACGACACTATCTGTGAATTGTCTACATTCTTCAATAAACTTTTGGATACCGTATTTCTCTATATCTTTATTGGAAACAAGACCAAGTTTTGCTTGTACCTTTTGTTCAATGTATATTCAATGACAATCTCGTCCCCATTTTCTCTCTACTCTTTTTCCTTTCATAGTCCAAAACCTAGGAATTGCGTCTTTGATGAAAGATTGTAACAAAGAACCATAGTGAGGAATACCGTTTTTGAAAGGAGGTCCATCATAAAATCTATACGGTTCATCAGTAGACTTTTCACTAATTGATTTTTCGAATATCTTGTTTTTTTTCCAAAAACTAAGGATTTCTTCTTCCAATTCAGGAAAATTTGGGTGACTAGGGATTTTTGGAAAAGACATAGATCAATTATAATGGCTAAATTAACTAAAGATAGAATTTCTTTCTAATTTTAAGAAAATATACTATCTGTTTTATGAAATTAATTAATGTTTTCCGTATATAATTATATCATGAAATATTACAACACAATGTAAAGACATATTGCTCTTTAAGCATGTTTTTATTTGAATAACGAGATTAAATAATGACTATCTACAGGATATGTATATTGTTTAATTATTACAAAAAAAATAAAAAATAACTTAAATTTACAAATACCTAAACTTAAACATAAAGTTCAATTAAAATATCTTTTAATTTTGAATCTTGATTCTCTAATATGTTCGTTTGGTCTCGTAAAGCAAATTTTCTTCTGATTATTTGTCTTGTTTATATTAGTGATCTTGTATTATCTGGATCTATGTATGGCTGGATGAAAGCCTATGCAGCAAGTGAACCAGTCGATATTATTAGTGTTTTTGTTGATAAATCAATTGCCTGAGATATATGAGATAATCTGAATTGGTTTACGAATAAATATATTGGCAGAAATTATAATAATGCTAAGGTTATGCTTTTTCAAATAAATACTGCAGAAGTAACTTCGTCTGATATGGTAAAAATTAATCAAAATCTATTTCTAGAATGAGAAAAAAATTGACCAAGTAGATTGGTATGAACTATATTAATTGGTGACATAAGCTTACCAGTGGTAAATAAGCAAGGATTTATTTTCCCGACAGTATATCCATTAGTTGATTTTATTAAACCTAAATATTACTATAATCCAGTTTCAGATTATTTTGAATATCAATCAGAAGGTAATGGGCAACCAGAAATTTGGCATAGTGTTATAGATTTTGATAAAGATATCGCTAAGTATAATAATTATTTTGATAAATTAGAAAAATATGCTGAATATCCTACAAATTGGGTAGGAAGTGGAATACGGTATGAGGATATCCTCCATCAAAAACAAACAGTCAATGAAGATAACTTTGATAAGTATCTCAATAATTATATTTTCAATGAAGATGTAAGTTATAATAGATATACCAATCTAATGGTAGACGTTTTTCAAGCAATGCACAATAGTTGAATTGTTGAAGTATTGTGAGATTACAACACAAAGGTAAATCCGACATTGGAAGATGGCTACTATGCTGATGAAGAATTTGATGATGTTAAATCTAAGTACCAACAAGAACTTCAAAAGTTTTGGAATTTGATAAAAAAGCTTAAGTCTCTTCTATGAAGTTCCAATAGTGAAAACAGTTGAAATGATGCTGAACCGTCAGATTCGGCACTCTGAACATTACCAAATAGTAAGTTTATTAACACCATGTTCATACAAAAAGTAGTAGATGGTTTTATGAAAAACTATATTGAGCTCTATGGTTTAGCTTATTTTGAGACAAAAGAAAAAAGATTAAGTTTATGAGGGAGGTACGTAGGAGGAACGAGCGGAGCAAAGGCTGATGATCACATCACGATGGTTAGCAAAAGAGATGAAATAAGCAAACAACTTCTTATGGATGTTAATACCAAACTAGAACAAGCAGTTGATAATAAAATAGAACAAGAAGGTTATGCAATGAATGTCATTGTTCCTACTAGGATCGAAGTGCCCAAAAATGGAAGTACTGTTGTAAATATATTATTGTGAGCTGCATCATCATTATTGAAAAAAGTAAAAACATATGAGATATATTATTTTGGACTTCCAGCAGAGTTATTAAGAAATGCAGAAGAATTTGGTATTTATCGTGGAACTTTCAATAATATCAGATCGCTAGGTAAGCTTGATGAATTTGATTATTCAGAATGGCCTGAATATGGAACTGGACAATCAGTATGAGCGAGTAGAGGAGAGAATGCTAGAGAAGTTGAGGCACATAGAGGTTACGATTTTTCATTGATTGAATATGACCAACAAGAATTTGATAGAATCAAAAACACTACTCCATATAAATATATTAAGAAAAAGTTTAAAAATATGAATAAATTTATCACTCGATATTGGGCGGGATATACTCCTTTCAATATTGATTCTGATTCTGATGAGATGAGACTGGATCAAACTAAGATGGATTATACTCAATTATGGAACCCATTTTTAGATAGAAGTATTGGTTGACGGGTATATGATATAGCATGAAGCAGAATAACATCTTCAGATAGAAAGGTAGGATTTACACTCGGTACACAAAATGAAGATAATGATGATGAAGACGATAGTGAAGTTATTTCCAATCTCAAATCTTATTCAGGATATTCAGACAGTTATTTAGGAAAAGATTTTTTTGGATCTGCTATTCAAGTTACCAAAGATAATGGTGAATGGTTAAAATTCACAAACTGGCTAAAGAAATATAAATATAGAAATACTGGTAAGCCTAGACTTACCAATTGGGATGAAATAAACTTATGGACATTGGGAAATGAATCTAGTGCTGATGGAATTTTCTTGTTACCAGACAATACTACTTTTACTGATAATTCAGATTATTTACAGATACAAGGTGGAAACTGAAAAAATTGGACACGTTATTTCAAATCTGTTGATAGTACTTTCTTTCATAAATCTCCTACGATCGAAGATATGTACGGATCTTATCTAGAAGTACTTTGAAATGTAGTTTTGGACAAAGAAATATTGTGTGATATCTCACCACCTGCAGATGATAGCGATGAAATACGTACGTGTAATGGATATCAGATGTCTCTAACCGACATACAGCCCTGAGATGTAGATACTATTTTGTATGCTAAAAGAGCTGATGACTATATAGTCACTTGAGGAAAAGTTTACTTTAACAATACAGCAACTTGGTATGAAAACGGTATTACTATAAATTTAAATGGTATAATAGGACAAATAACCTGATCTAATAATAGGCAATTATATATCGTTTATGAAGGGAGAGGTATATACCTTCCACGAGGAGAGTCACAATATAATTGCGAATTACATAACGTTGAAGTAAATAACCTTTGAATATGCCATGGAATGCAATTTACAGTGGATGGCCACTTGATGAGTGCTATTTCTGAAAAGTATTTTTCAACCAAACCTCAGGCACAAAATAACACTTTGATACAATTTTTTGATTGAGCTAAAATTATGATACAAGGTAAAGCAATCGATTTGTGAGGTTTACAGGCAATCTATGATCCAAATAGTAGGACGGCCTTATTCACATGAACAAAATTACAAATCGGAGGAATCAATGAATTCACACTCGAAAGACCTATTGACTCACCAAGATTTGTAAATTTCCAAGGAATTGGAGGATCTAAACTTACATGGACCTACCCTAATTTATGGAAAGTACCAGTTTATAACGAAAAAGATGGAAAGAGAATATTAAAAACTATACCTGAAATAAAGGATTCTTTAGAGATTTTCCTTAAAGACAAAGTAAAAGATTATAATAACGATCTCACTAATCAGTATGTGAATAGATTTAATTATTACAATGGTTCAGAAGATGGAGGAGTTCCTAGAAGCAATTGGCTTGATAAAATTTCTGAGTATGATTATACCTTGTCTCCATTAGTTCAAGCAGATAATACAGGTGAAAGACTGAGAAATTATGCTTTCTTACAGGAAAATTATTTGATAGATACGCTAGCAACTACACGCGATGGTCAAGAGATTTCTAGTGATGATATGCTAACTATTTTGGCAGAACAACTCTATTATCAAAATAATATGTGGCTATCTTTACCTACAAATTCTGCAAATAAAGTGCTTGATGAAGTAAGTTTATTTCAATCGTTTGCAGATGTGAATAATAAGTCTAGCATGATGTTGCAAGATTATCTTACTAAGCAGCCAGCAAAAAATCTACTCAACCCAAAAGTCTCCCTAGAATTACAATTTCCTTACTATTCTCCAGCTGGTTATGAAATTGCATATATCAATAGCGATGGATCTGATTATGTAGAATTTGAATCTACTCCTCCGTTGATTAAAGTGATTCAAAAACAACAGGCTCAGAATATTAATCCTATTCCCAAGACAAAAGAACAGTTGGTAAGTACTGCATGCGGAGATAAGATTCCTGCAAGTTATACGGTGGCTTTATCAAAGTGGCCAGCAGCATTTAAGTGTTGGCTGGAAGAGATTAGTAATTCTCCTTTTGAGTTGAAAGTAAGCTTCGCGGGTTCTGCTAATGGAATTTTATTTTCAGGATTGGATGCTGATAATTTTGATGATGAAATATTAAGCCCAGAAAGAAAAGCCTGGACTGGTTACTCTCAGGCACGAAGAAAGACTCTAAAAATTAAAGATCCAGAAATAACTTTAGTTGATGAAAAGACTTTAAGTAATCAGCTTGATAATCTGATAGTATCATATGATACCAAACAACCAGCAGTAGATTGAACACTTGGTATCACCATTCAACCTAAACAAAATTTATGATCTTATACGGTAATACTTTCAAGCACTGGAGCAAATTGTCTCTTATTATGATCCAAAAATGGACAAAATACCTGCGATAAACCACAATATATCACAATCAATACAGACAAAAAACAACTTCTTGCCTATACATTTTCGAAACCAAATGGAATTGGTGATATGTTAGTTCAGATTAAGGCATGTGGTCAAAAATGTGTTTATAAAAATACAATTATCGTAACTCAGCCGGGAGAAATAGCATCATTGAAATTTACAACTCCTCTTGATAATAATATTCTACCTATAGCGAGAGGTAATATGTTTCCTTTTGTTCTTTTAGGTTTTGATGTTGCTGGCAATAAAATTAATAGTAGTCTTTTTGATTTTATACTCTCTACAACTAATAGTGGATGAGTAATATACAATAATCATCTTTCCAATTCATTCCAGTTTAATTCATTTATGGATGCTGGATTTATTTATGATAGCAGTACTACTGTAGGTAATACTGAAAAAATTCTAGTTCAGTCTAGTACGCCCTTGAGTAAAGTAAAGCAAGAACTCACATTACAAATTGTAGATCCGACATTACAAACAACTCCATCTGAGATAAATATTACACTTCCTGAAGAATCTAAATTTTATGAAAAACAAATTGATGGAATATCTTCTATTGATATCAATAAATTACAAAAAATAACTTTAAATATTAATGACGGAAAACCTTTGTATTCAGTAATTAATTTTAAATCATTGTGAGATAAATTTATAATCTGAATAAAAGGAAAAACGACACAGCAAAGTGTTGATGCCAATCAGCAGGTAGATAGTTTTATTCCAATTGACCAAGTTATTCATACTTGAGGTAGTTTGGATATTTATTTATATCCTAAAATGAAAGCTGGAGATGATCTTATTCAGATACAAATTGGTAAGTTGATTAAGACTGTTCCAGTAAATATACAACCAGGAAAACCAAAAAAAACTGTTATCAAAATGGAAAAATCAGTTACTGATCTCAAGACTAATACAGAAGCGCTACTGAGTGTGACTGATATTTGGTGAAATATAATTTATGATGACACCAGTGTTTTACTTTGACTTTATGGTAATATCTCAAGTGCTGATGTTGCAGGAACATGAAGCAATATTATTGTAAACGGTGAGAGAAAAATTACGATACAACCGCAATTTCCTTGAGGACAATCATATATTTTTGCTACTTTGGCTAATGTAAGTTTTGACTTACAATACCCAGATTATAAAAGTTTGTTAGTACAAAATAGAAGCTGGCCAATAGACAATCTTAATGTCGCTTATGTAAATCTGTACTGATCTGATCGATCTCAGCAAATTGATTCTCAAACTAAAGTTCCAGTGGGACAGTCAATTCTAGCAAACAGTGAAAAAACTCTTGCAGTAACTACACAAAATGTTGACCTTAATTCTGTTTACAAATCCGAACTTGCTTTGAGTAACAATGGTCAGATTATTGTATTTGGAGATATGGATTTAAGTAAGTTAGGAATTTCACTTGTTAATAATCAACTAGGATATCTCACTCCATATGGATTCTTACCTTATATTGATATTAATAAGATTGGTATTAAACAAACTAATTCTTTCGACACTAATTCTTCAATAAACAATTGGAATATCATTCTTGACCCAGATCAAATAAGTAAATTGGAACTTAATATACAAGGTAAAACTCTAACTACAAAAGGTAATCCACTTATTGATTTACAAAATTGAATAATTGATAGTAAAATAAAGATAGAATATAAATCAAAATTTGCGAGTTATGACTTGTGGAGCATCAGTTATGATTGAGAAGAAATTGCTCAAATGGTGCAATCATATAATTACGATGCTGATGTTCTTACTCAACAGCGAAAGAACGCTCTCGATCTTTCCGTTTACCAAGTGGTACCTATGAATATGGGTCAAAGAACTCTCGAAGGAATTGTTATTCAAGAGATACAATCAGTACTTTCTGACTTTAATAAAGGTGTTCCTAGTATTCAAAATAGTAATGATAGTAATTTTGATATAGGATTTGGTGATTATTTTAGGCCAATTTCTAATATGGCACAAGGTGATTCAGTAGGTCAGGCGAGTACTGCATTTGCGAGTGAATTTGTTATTAACTTAGGTGACCCCACTTACCGTTTGGGAGATAAAAATAAATTGGTAGGCGAAACAGATTACGATGGTTCAATATGAGATGCATTATATTCAGATCCAGATAATGTTGTATCTCAGGTTATTGATATTGATCGAGATAAAAATGGAGTAAAGGACTTATTGATAGTCTACAGTGATGGTAGGTTAAGACTACTCATTGCTATTGGAAAAGATGAATACAAAAAACTTGGTGATCTCGCAGTGATTGCAGATGGAATAAAAAATATTCTGATAGGAGATGGAGATGGAGATGGTTACCAAGATATATTTGTGCATACATTAGATAATCAATTAAGATTTTATAAAAATCAAAATGGAGAGAAAGTGGACGTAGATGGTTACCCCATTTGTCTGGATATCCCGTGATGAGAGAAAAATCTTGATGGTGTATACCAACGGTTCCTTACAGATTATAATAAAGACAAAGTAACTGATATTGTAACTTTGGATAAAAATAATACCATTAGATTGTTCTTAGGAGGTGGGAATAATGCCTTATTTAATCTTTGATTTGGTGGAGGAAATTATATTTCTAGTGATAAATTTTGATGCGATCCGGATCGAAGGAAAAGACAAAAAGATAATACAAGTATCATCAAATCGTTTGCTCCTCAAATTGATAATGCTCAAATCCGTGATGAAGCTTTGGTTCATCGAAATAATCTTGTTAATCTACAGTTGCCTGCCCTAGATCCTGATATCTCTAGCGCGGATGATCTTGAAGAACCTGATAAAGTAAATGTAGATATTACTATCCCCAATTCTAAAAAACCAAAAGAAATAATCAATAGTGTTAAAAATCAAATATTTGATGCGTTTGATCCTGCTACATTATTACAAAATTATCAGGCAAGTTTGGATACTACAATCACATTGGATTCTACTTATTCACCAGTCTATGAGCCAAAACTTCCAGAAGTAGTATATAAAGAAGCACAATCCTTGCTTCCTACAGACAAAGTAGATACTTACAAAATATTTACAGATCTCAATGGTGGTAGACTTGAAGATGGCGACGTAGTAAAAGTTCAGATTACTATTCAATCAAAATGAGCAAATAAAGCAACATATATTGAAAAACTCTCTTGACCTCGAGAAGTCCCTGTAAATTGAGATAAACAAATAGGTTTCTTCGCTGGCGACCTCAATGCAGATTATAAATATATCCTTGCTCCTGGTCCATCATATTTATTTATGATTGATAATATTACCTTTGATAAAAGTAAATCATATACTTTTGGGTACCATGTAGTATTCAAATCACAACAATTGGTAAGCATAAAGAATGGTGAAGACGCAACAGATGAAAATGGTATCAACGGCTCTATTGGTAAATTGTTCACTCCATCCGCTTATGCACAAGATTCTACCAAAATAAAATCATGGATTGATATTACTCCACTTGATGGATGTGCAAAATATATCCGAAGAATAGTCTGAGATAATGTAGGATCTACGATCAAAAATCTTTTCCGTGAGGTGAAAGTTGATCTTCAAAAAGAAATCGATGATAGGCAGAAAAAAGATGAAAATGAATTTAATAACAGCCTTAACGATACTATTGATAATCTTGCTGATGATTCATGAATAAAGGATAGTGTAAAAAATTTAATTAATGAAACCTGGAATCAAAAATGAGTACTCAGTGAAGATGCTGCACTCAAACAAATACAACTTTTGGGAGAAGCTATGGAAAAAATAGGTAATCTTAATATTTCAACAACACTCAAAGTATGAGGATTTGGAGCCAATGTAGATGAAATGCTTGATAGTAAAATCGTATCACTTACGAAAGGTTTATGCGAATGATTTAAAGTAGGTCAAAAAAACTGTAGTGGAGTACCGATCTTGAGTAGTCTTCCTTGGAATATGGCTTTCTTATCGCCTTGAGACATGCAAGTGATGGGATGCAAAATATTTAAGGATAAGTGATTGCCATTGCTCTGGTTTCCATCCACATTACAAACTACCTTTGGGCCTATGCCTTTCTTGTGACCGATCGGTCAGAAGGGTCCTTGAGATTGATTTTATCGAGCTGGATGATGAACATATCCATCGATGGTTAGGATTTATTTTTCGCCTACGCTCACTGCTAAGCTTGGAATTGGTATTTGTTTCTGATCATATGGACTTGGTATCAATATCCCAAAACCTTTCAAGGATATCGTTGGCAATTGTATTACTTTTGCTCTTGATCCAGGAATTGGTAAATGCAAAGTTAAAGATTGAGAAACTGTGGGTGAATATGTTATCAATAGTGAAACAAAGCAATTGGATGATACCAATGTATGTAATGGATGATCAAACGCAAAAAATTCACCGTTAAGAATGGTAGAAACTGTTGTTGGTAAAGTTGATACGCGATTAAATACAGCTCAGGGACAAGATGGTCTTGTTGTTAAATTATGAGGACAGGCGAATCTTACCAACTATGATAGTATCAGCTCATCAAGTTTCTTTACTAAAACTAAACTTGAATGAGGTAATTCTTTGGATCTTAATATAAAATCTTCGAGTGATAAAGGTTTAGTAAGCTGTCTTCTTAATCAATTTGCTGATAATCAGATTAGATACATTATTAATAATCTAACTACTCTAAATTTAAATATAATTTTACCAGATCTTGATGGTTTGGCTAATCAAGTTTCTGTGATTGGTAACTCACTTTCCAAGTCATCACCTGATTATGAAACTACCGCCCAACTCAATCAAGAATACGAAGCAGATAAAGCAAAGATTCTCAGTACTAACACTTGAAAATTACTTTCATTTGTACAGAGTAAACAAAACCTTACCAAGAAATTGGATACTACTCTCAACAATCCATTTGATAAATTGTCTGTGCTTTTCAGTCAAAGTGAACTTATTCGTATCAGCACAAAGGATGTTCCTGTTGAGATACCACGAGTATATACTGAAGATATAGGTAAGTTAAAATGAGTACGAACTGCGTGGCTAGCTAGAAATAAAACTATTATTGATGAATGGGCTAATTTCTGAAAAGATATTATTAAACAATGTGATAAAATTACTGATACAATTGAAAAACAAAAATGTCAAACAGCTGCAAATGATGTTTTACAAATTAATAATCAATTGGGACAGTTTGAACGTAGTGTAAATCAAAATATTCAGACTATAGAAATGTATGGTCAGTTACCTAAACAAGTGTATGAATTACTTCATGGTTACGATAAATATATTTATGATGTATTCAATTTTGCATACGGAACTATTGATGCAATTACTTCTTGGTTGAGTAAAGTAGCGAGATGATTTGATGCATGGATAAGCTTTATTATTTCGCTTACCAATATTATTAAATCTTGGCAGATACTTATTGATTTTACAGTAAACTGGAAAGAAAAATGTAGTAAATGTACGGTAGATAATTATAGTGCATATAGTTGTTCCTTTAAGTGATTCTGTCCAAGTCTGCCTGTATTTAATATACCTCCATTTAAGATACCATCTATTACTCTTGATCTCAGTAACCTTGATCTTAGAACAGATATTATATTACCTAGATTGAGATTTCAACCAAAAAAGGTAGGAATATTTGAAAATCTTTTACAATTTGGAATTCCTGACATCCCGTATCCGCCTTCGATGGGTGGTGTGATTAATGGGCAACTCAATATAAGTTTACCTAAGTTACCGGTAATACCCAAACCACCAGATCTTTCCAATATTAGCTTACCAAGTTTTATTCCTCAGATTACCTTTAAAGGTCCTACTCTTCCTCCTGCGCCAAAAATTCCTAAGATTGCGCCAGAGTTA
The DNA here is from genome assembly GCA_937862565.1 of uncultured bacterium. GTDB lineage: Bacteria > Patescibacteriota > Gracilibacteria > Absconditabacterales > Absconditicoccaceae > CALMFT01. Next base: position 59,586 of record CALMFT010000020.1, on the reverse strand, counting down.
GGATTGGCAATTGATATTGCTGATTTTATTTGAAGAATATTCTGTATTGTGAAAGGATGAATTGGGTTAGTAGGTGAAGCTTGACTCAAGTCTAAGATCGAGCAAATGACTCAAAGAACATGGAATGTAGAACCATTTGATAGTTTCAAAGTACTTATACCAAAACCACCACTGCAAACAGTAAATCTTTTCAAGCCTAATAAAGTAGAATGAGGAAGTTTTGATATAAAGCTTGAAGCATTTGCAGATGTAAAAATGTATTTTGATGGCATATATTCTTTGTTTGATGGTATTGCTGACGTTGTAAACGATGCGACAAGATCAGTCATAACTGATAGTGATCAAATATCAGTAGTTCAAAAATTCATTCAATCTTGAGAAAAGCTCTATAATATTATTGATGATGGCTTGGAAAAGATAGATTCAACTAATATTAATTTGAATGTCAGTCCATTTGGTCAAATAGACAATAATCAGAAACTTGCTTCGCAAGCAGGGTATGATTTTACTCTTGATACTATGGCAACAGCAGATTCTGATTATTCTAGTGTGAATAATAAAATCAAAGGTGATCTGCCTTACTTTATTGGTATGGATAATGAAATATGAGCAGAGCAAAGAAAATTACTTGCTGGAGAAATTACACGCTCATATGATTATCCTACTACCACAACTATAAATTCTAAAGGTATCCAAGATATCAAAACTCAAGCAAGTGTAATTATGAATACTGAGCTCAAAAAAAATAATGAACTCAAGAATTGGGTTCAACAAGATTACAATGGTTGGCTTGATAATCTGGCTAATACCCAATATGTAAGTAATGATGAAAATACATATAGCCTGAAAACCAATGTGATGAATTTAGATAAAAAGACATTGGATTACATAGAAGGATATAACTTACCAAAAGAATATGTTTCTACTCAACAACAAGTAATCAATGGTTATTATTCTGCTTTAGATCAATCTGATTATGTTACTTTATGAATGCAAAAATCTGATTATGACCAATCCAAAGCATATCTTGGTGAACTAAAAAATAACATAAACACAGTTCAGATTGCTCTTAATCAAACAGATATATCAAGTACTTCTAACCCAGATGAGAAAGTAACTACTTGTACGTTTTGTGATCAAAAATCTATTGATAATAGTAATAACACCACTAATAGGCTTTTACTTTCACAAAATACTAGCACTGTAGCTAATGGTTCCACACCTTCATTGGCAGCAAGTGATCCTACTCAATATATTAGATGATATTTTGTTGAAGGTAAAGATGAGAATTATCACAATATCGTTAGTAATATCGATAAGTGAGAAGAAGTATCAAAAAGAAGTTTTGAAAAAGACTTAGATAATGATAATAAAAAAGAAATTGTATTTTGGGATCAGCATACAGTTTATATTAAAAGAACTACAGAAATACTCAATGATAAAAATACATTCAATGCAATCGTGAAGAGTTATGTATTCAATACTATTGACGATATTTCTAATCAAGTTGATAAATATTGATATATCGATTGAGTAAAAATATGGTCTGAGAATTTTATGCCTAAAGAATGGAAAGTCGCAGGTCAATCTTATCAATCCTTGACCTATACAGTAAAATCAGAAATGTCCACAGACACTTCATTGATATGATATATCGTAAGATATAGTGATAATATCAATAAATCATATCAAAAAAATGCTGATTATCAGTACATTATTTTCTTGGATAATGCTCTACAGTGAAAGAAAATTAATTCTGTTAATATAGATTGAGTATCGATAGCAATCAATGATTCTACAATGATTCAATATATTACAGATGACCAAGATATTATAAATGTATTGCTTAAGAATTTGCCTAGAAGATGGTATTTCTCTCAAATTGCAAAACTTCAAAGTCAAGAAAAAAATAATCCTTTGTTGCAATTGATACCGTTTATTGACAAAACTCCTCTCACTATCATCAGTAAATCGTCTCCTCGATCTTCAAATGAAACTGCAGGAATGCAAATCATTGCTGATACCTCAGCTCCTTATGCAGACGTGTCTTTGATTCGTGAGTTGAAAGATGATTGATGAACTCAATGAGATAACATGTATGGGAACATTAAAACATATTATAAACTTGAAGGATCTTGGTTTGATGATAGTAAAGTAGTTAAAAGTTGGATATTAGATGAGCAGAAGAAAATTATATTTTCGGGTGATACTGATGCTATTTTAATCCAACATATTTATACTGATAAACCAAAAAAATTCTATTACACTCTTGTAGGTCAAGATTCTGCTTGAAACATAACGCAGAAAGAAGTTGTGATTGATATTGGTTTGCCTAAGTTATCATTAGATGATGTTATCACAAATCAATTGGCGCAATCTCAAGTTGTGAGCTCTCTTGACAATGATATTGATACAGGATGAGTTCAGTTTATGAGAATTAGAAATGGAGTAGAATCCTTACTCCAGTCAATACTCAATAAGAAATCTCTTTTCGAGACCAAAACTAATCAAGTTGTAATTACCTGAGGAGCATTCTGATTTAAACAAGATATAGGGTTTTATGATGTAAACGGTGCTTATCTCAATATAAGTATGACTCCAGAAGGTCAAATTATCAATAATACTAAAGATATTACTGTAAAAGTAGATTTTATAGATAATATCCCTAAAATTCTGCTTATGAAAGGTAATTTAGAACTTTATCGCATTTATCTCAAACCAAAAAGTTTTAATCCTGCGCAATGAGTAAGCATTTTAAATGCCTGATACACAGTGATTCCTTTGCCAAATGATGTAAATCAGCTCAATGATTTTGCAAATGGACAATGTATTAAACAAAAAGAAGGAGTATGTGAAATATTGATATCTAAACAGGGTTATATTTATATTTCCAAGCCTTATCATAGAGTTTATAATGCTCAGTATCGTTTTGATAACTGAAAAGTAATATATACTATCACAAAATGAGAGACGACAATTGCTGAAATTAAACTTGAAGTAGATGCACCAAAATCTTAATTTTAAAGTATTCTTTTGTATTTAGTTAATAAATTGTTATATTTTTGAAAGTATTTTTATATTTGTTTATGTCAGTAATTCGTTATGATTCTTTATAGTAGACCTATAATTGAAGAAAAAACTTATGATTTAAAAGATTTTTTTATAACTCAAAAATCTGCTTATATCACGATTTTACTTTTTGGTGATGATAAAGGATCAATGATCTATGTTAAAAATAAAATAAAATATGGTGGAGAAATATGATGTAATGTTAGGGTTATAAAAGATGAAGATTTTAAATCACTAAAAGGAAAAGACCTTGTAAATAGTATTAAGGAAAAAATTTCTCAACTCAATGATGATAAAAACTGTCTCGGTATCATTATCCAATTACCACTTCCTAAGCACTTACAAGACCACCAACAAGAATTGTGTGATACTATCGCAATAGAAAAAGATATTGATTGTATGACCAGCGCGATGGTGGGAAAAATTAGTGTAGGAAGAAAAGACATTGTTTACCCTGCAGCAGTGGCAGCTACTATTTCATTATTATATTATTATAAACTGACAATACAAAAAGGTAAGCAGGTGAGTATTATTGGTCAATCTAATCTTATAGGAAAACCGATGGCACTATATGCAATCAATCAATGAGCTCAAGTTCATTCTTTCTGAATAGATTGAGATACTGAAATTATGAAAAAAATCTGTCAAGAATCAGATTATATTATCTCTTCTACAGGTGTTTTAAATCTTATTGATCAAGAGTGTATATCCGCAAATGGTAAGCAAGTAGTCATAGATATTGGATACGCGTTTGATGAGAAAGGCAAAGCAGCTGGTGATGCTAATTTCTATGAGATTAAAGATTCTGTTCACGCACTTTCTCCAGTTCCAGGAGGAATAGGGCCATTATGCGTATATCAATTATTTGAAAATATTGTAAAACTTCATTCCTAATATTCAATTTTATTATCTACCAATCATGAAAGACATTAGTATCATCATTTTTTCCTATCCAAATGAAGGTCGTAAACTTAAGAAGATTGTGCAAAGTTTGGTACAGTCATGAAAGGTCGCTTGCGTGCAAGTTACCAATTATATACATAGCTACTATATGCGAGAAGGAAAGCTTGTAAAGAAACAAGAAAAACTTGTAACTTGTAAGTTACTGGAGAGTAATACTGAAGCAGTTATTTCACTTATACAATCTCAACATCCTTATGAAGTCCCTGAAATAATTCTAGAAAAGAAAATGGTGAATAATGAATATGCTGATTGGGTAGAGGAGAGTAGTAGGAGTAAGAAGAAATAATTAAATTCCTGAATATGCCTCCAAATAAGTTTTTCAAAATCATTTCTGTAATCTTTGGACGGTTTCATAATTTATAGTCTCAGTTTTCATAGAGTTAGCAATTTTATTAAGCTCAGATTGTTCTCCTTTCAAAAAATGGATTGTAGCGATAAGATATTCTTCTCCTACTTTTTGTGGATATACCTTGAGTACCCATTCAAATTGCTTAATAGCCTTGTCGTATTCTCATTGATTAGCATACATTTGCCCACTATGAAATATCATTAGCGCATGAGTATGTTGTTCTATTTGATTTTCATTTGCTATGCAATATTCTTGTATGAGTTCGGCTATTTCAGAAGGTATTTTCTTATTCAATGCCTCAATTAGATCTTCCTGAGTTCTATAATCTTTGAGAAGCGATCTCCATCATTTTTCTTCATCTTGATCAAAGGTGTGCCAATCTTGAGCTAGAAATTTTTCTTTGTTTTCAATCATCTAACTATTTCTGATTATAAAATAATTTATATCATTAGTTAAAGTTTGAATCTTGTATCCACATCTGATATTGATAGAGAGCATACATCCAATCCAATAATTTTCCTCTGCTTATTTTTGTTTCAAAGTCTCCTTCGTTATCATTGATGTACGAGTCAGTCATAAGTTTAGCGTGAACTAGATAGTGATTATACCATGGTGAGCCATTTTCTGGTAGTATTCCTTCCGTTATTCTTATCAATACAGCTAATGTTTGTGCCTTGGTGATATTATTGTGTGGATAGAACATTAAATCATCCATTTCAGTCACACCTCTAAACATATTTTGTTCACAAGCAGTTTTTATGTATGGAGCTAAAGTAAAATCAAAAGTATTTCCATCAGTAAAATCACAATTATAATTCCTAATTGTAGAGAATACTTCTTCTTTCATAAAGCTCTTTGCGAAATTAATAACCATCTTACTGGCTTGCTCTCTCGTCACTAAGTTGTTAGGATTAAACCCGTCCACAGTATTGAATGAAGTTACTCCACGATTGTATGCCCAAGTTACTTTATCTTGCATAGTTGCAATAACAGAATCTATTAACACTACGTCATCTTCTGGAGGAGTAGGAGTTTGATTCTCTGGAATTGTAGGAGTAGGATTTTGACATTCTCCGGGCGTAATATCTGTTGCTCCGGCTGCTCCTGCCATACATGCGTTTCCATATGTTTCGTATACTGGCTCACATGGGGTCGTGAAACAAGCTACATTCACTTTACCGCACACGGGCTCATATTGTTGAGTACACATGGTAGGATTGTCATTTGCCTGTGTTTTAGCTATACCTACGCAAAAAATGATTGCTCATACAAACAATAATTGAGAAATTTTTTTCATAAGATAATTTTATAATATAATAATTGATTTACTATTATATATACGATTGATTATCGATTCTGTGAAATAATTGTTTTGGATATTTTTATAATCTGACTATTTATTTTATTTACTGTAATTTTTAACATCTTCCCAGTGTATTCTTACTTGTTCCATAGTATCACGATCTCTGATAGTTACAGTTCCATCCTCGATACTTTGATGGTCGATACAGATACAGAAAGGTGTACCAATCTCGTCCTGTCTACGATATCTTTTACCGATATTTCAGCTCATATCGCATTCTGTAGGAAATCCACTTGTCTTGAGGGTTTGAGTAAGCTTTTTAGCAAGATCTACCATATCTTCATTTTTTTCAATCAAAGGGAGTACTGCATACTTTATAGGAGCTAAAGCAAAAGGAAATTTAATAACTACTCTTGTGTCTGTAGTTCCATCTTCTTTGGTAGTGATATCTTCATAGTAACAATCCATCATTACTGCCATTACGGTACGACTGAGACCAAATGAAGGCTCAATAACATAAGGAATATATCTAGCTCAGCTTTTTGGATCTGTATATTGCATATCTTTACCTGAAGTTTGTTGATGTTGTTTGAGATCATAGTCTGTTCTATTTGCGATACCTTGAAGTTCACCCCATCATCGTGGGTAATTGTACTCTACATCAAAAGTACCAGCAGAATAAAAGGAAAGTTCATCTTTCTCATGTTCACGAAATCTAAGATTTTCTGCATTAAGTTGAATTTGATCTTGCCAAAATTTCATGCTCAGTTCTTTCCACATTTCAAAATATTTTTTAGATTCTTCAAGATCATTGGGTACAAAGTATTCTATTTCCATTTGTTCAAATTCTCTTGTTCTGTATAAGAATTGACCTGGAGTAATTTCATTACGGAATGCTTTACCAACTTGTGCCATACCAACTGGTAACCTTACACGTGTAGTATCTACCAAATTCTTGAAATTGGTAAATAAACTTTGACAAGTTTCAGGCCTAAGATAGGCTTTCGCGCTTGCATCCTCAATCACTCCGAGTTGAGTCTGAAGCATAAGATTGAATTGTCTAGCATCAGTCCATTCAGCAGGTTTTTTAGTGTCTGGATTGTTAGGAATTTCAGCTTTGATTACTTCTGTCATTTTTTCATTACCTCGCGATTCTGGAATCAGATTATCAACTCCATATTTAGAAAGGTAATCAGTATCAATATTTTTTTTAATAATCCACTCTTCAATCAATTTATCCGCTCTAAATCTTTGTCTTGTGCTTTTATCATCAATCAAGGCATCACCAAAAGCTCCTGCGTGTCCACTGGCTACCCAAGTTTGAGGGTTGGCTATGATTGCTGTGTCCATCAATACCATATCATCTCTATTGGTAACAAAATATTTAATCCAAAGATCAGAGATATTTTTTTTGAGTAAAGAACCATAAGGACCATAATCCCAAGCATTTGCAAGTCCTCCATAGATTTCACTATTTGGATATACAAATCATTTTCTTTTTGCTCGTGCTACTATAGTTTCCAAAGTTTTTGTTTGTGACATAATGAGAGAGTATAGATTCAGTAAATTAAGTTATGATTCTAGGAGTTTATTTTTTTTTACCAGTTTTGTATCCCATTCCTGAATTTCCTTTTTTGTTTGTAGCGCCTCAGCTTATTTTGCCAGTAAATTTAGCTCTTTTGTAAGCTGGTGTTCTTGTTTCAGCAAATCCTTCATTTTTACCATAGGTTTTAGCTTTGAAGCCCGCTTTAGTTTTGTATACTTTTTTTTCAGCAAGGGGATTAGCTTTACTCCCAAAGTTGAATTCCTCTAGATCATCAGCTTTTTTGATTCTTGGTTTTTTTTCTTCATAGTTGAATGTAATTTCACCTTTTTCAACGAGTCCAGCTATAAACTCGAACTTAACAAACATATTCTTTTTGTTGATAATGAGATAAGACATTTTTTGATTGAGAAATATAAATAATTTAAAACACTGTATTCTTAGATAATGTGCAGTAATAATACTGAAATTGTATATAAATACAAGTATTTTTCGGCTTGAAAGGCTATCAAAAAAGGATATTCTTGCGCATGACTACTATCAGATTATTTGTGTATTTATTATTTCATAATGATATACTAAAATCTCAATTTTAGCCTATTTATATTGCTTTAATGCATTCAACGTATGACCAACTTTTTTAAAAAAACATTCTTATTTTTGTTTTTTTCCGCTCTTAGTATCGTTCAAGTGCATGCCATTACAGTAGATATACCATGAGATGATATCGTGGTTAGAGATGGAAATATTCCTACTGATGCTGTGACTTGAGATAGTGAGAGTTTAATCAAACTAATTCAGCAAATTAATCAATATTTATGGTTTAGTATTGCTGTAGTATGCTTGGTAGTAGTATTATATTCAGGATTTAACATTATAATGGCTCAATGAGATAAAGAAAAACTTAAAAAAGCAAATAGTAGTCTTACTTGAGCTATTATTGGAATTTTTATTGCTATTTTCTCTTACGTGTTGGTTAGATTAGTTGTTAATCTATTCTAAGTCACCTAAGTTCTAAAAAATGATTATTAAAAATAATCAGACTATATATATTTATCAGTTTATATAACTCTTATTTCAAAGTATCAGTCACCATCTAAACTTGCTACATGGAAATTCAAAAAAAGGATTTCAGCTTTTTCATATTTTTTCAGTAAACATACAAAATGAATACTTATTTCACTAATAAGTATACTAACAGTTGTGTTTGTAGCGTATTGAACTTATGCTGTTATCCAAAGTTCAAACTTTCGTATATCTAAAGTTAATGTGACGTTGGATAACCCAGCAAAGCAGTACCGTAATTCGATGGAGAGATATCTCGCCTTAGATTTTCTAGATATGAAAGAAATAGAACTCAAATGGTATGAGTTTAAGTTCCGTAAATACTATTTACAAAAATTCCCGTGGATTGATAAAATAGAATATGTTAAAAAAGAAAATGTACTTAATATTCAAGTATTTGGGAAAAGACCTGATGTTTATCTTTCTATTGATAATGGGATTTTTGCATTAGCAAACAATAAGCTGTTATCGGTAAAAGCCACACTCAATACTACTGGCATAAATATACCAATAGTTGAAATAATTAGTACTAAGATATCTACTACTTGATCTTTGGATTCATTATTTTTTGGTATACGTGTCGATACATTTGTCAGACAAATTACATTAATACACGAAAATATTTCAGATTATGAATTATTGCAGTTTATACCTTGAGGAAATAAAATCTTATTGAAAGATAAAAAATGAATTTGGCTGTACTTTGATGCCAGAAAAAATATGATTGAACAAATCAATAAGTATAGGTTGATAAGCTGATCTGGAAATATTATGGGCACTAATAAGATCATTGATTTGGGTACTATGGATGATATGATTTTTATGAGTAAATAAGAAATATATCTTAAAATGAGAACGCATTGATTACAAATTTAATTTATTGGCTATTTTAAACCTGATGTCTTTATACCTCAAATACCGCTCAATTACTTTTGATGATATTGTAGAACAAGATTACACGAAAAGCATTCTTAAACATCAAGTTCTTCAAGCTAAAGAAGGAGAATCTTATTCAAATTATTTATTTTATGGTTCGAGAGGTATAGGAAAAACTAGTATAGCGAGAATCCTTGCTAGAGCGATCAATTGCTTAGATTTAAAAGATGGAAATCCCTGTAATGCTTGTGAAAACTGTAAGCTTATATTAGACAATAGGGCAATTGATATTGTTGAAATAGACGCGGCAAGTCATACTGGAATAGATAACATTAGAGAAGAAATAATCGGAAAAGCTATGTATCCTCCTCTGCAACTCAAAAAAAAAGTTTATATTATTGATGAGGTGCATATGCTGAGTTTAGGAGCTTTCAATGCTTTGCTCAAAATCATGGAGGAGCCACCTTCTTACCTCGTGTTTATACTGGCTACGACGGAATTAAACAAGGTACCTGATACGATTACATCACGTTGTCAACTCTTCAATTTCAAACGTATCACCATCAAAGGTATCGTTCAAAGACTTGAATATATCTGCAAAGAAGAAGGATTCAAATATGAAATATGAGGGCTCGAGATCATTGCTAGAATTGCAGATGGTGGAATGAGAGATGCAGTAAAATACCTTGATCAAGTGAGTATTTTATGACTAATTGATGAAAAAACAGTAAGTCAGTGTCTTTGAGTTACAAGTGAATATGTTATCAAAGATTTTATCGCAGCATTTGAATCCAAAAATTCAACAGCTTTGATAGATCTAATATCTCAGCTTCAAGAAGAAGGAGTTGATGTGTTTGTTTTTCTTAAAGAAATTCTTGCGTACATAGATCATACGCTAAATCCACAAAATATTCGTAATTTATTATCTTTGGCGCAATTTATAAAAATTGTTTATGATAAACTCAAATACTTCCCTCATCCTTATGTTTTATTGAAGGCTGAAGTGTCAGGATTGTCAAAAGCATCAAAGACTATTTGTAATGAAACACTCGAGGAAGAACAGACTATAGATAATTTTTCAAGCACGGAAGTAACAACGATGGAAGCTCCTGTCATTAAAGTTGATAATAATGATAATGATCTGAATACGTCCGTAGGAGAGTTTGATGATCTCAAAAAACGTATTATTGCACATAGTTCAAGTGCGTCTATAAAATCAATTTGGGAGTCTTCTTGTCATATCAAATCCGTTGATGAAACTACAATTGTGGTTCAAGTTCTTGAAAAAGGGAAACTTATTTTGCTCAATATGCCCAGAAACAAACAGGAAGTAGAACAATTATGCACTGATATACTTGAAAAAAAGATTAAACTTGAATACCAACACATTGATAAAGAAAGCTTTTTAAAAGAATCTTTATGAGGTATGTATTAGTATTATTTAGCTATTTTAAAAAATATGATTATCATAGTTAAAGTGAAATTGAAATCTAAAATATCTAAGTTAGAGAAAATTGAAGACCTCTTTGCTGGAGAAAATCATTATAAAGCTCGAGTAAAATCGTTACCTGTTGATGGCAAGGCGAACGAAGAGCTTATAAAACTAATATCTGATTATTTTGATCTTAGAAAAGATCTTATTAAGATAGTAAGAGGACAAACATCCACCGTTAAAACTATTGAATTGTTGGATTATCTTTAAGATTTATTAGTACCGCTATGAAAAAAGTATTTGTCATACTCCTGATAATTGTTCTTGCAGGAATCAATATTTCATTTTATGTTTTTTATCTACGTCCTCTTCTTAATATGCCACCCCAACCAAAGCAAGTCCAAGAACCAATAAGCACTAATTTAGAAAAAAATTCTACTGAGAATGATGCTCTATGATGAATTCCTCAAACATGATTGGAAGTTAAACTGCTAAATATTGTAAATACAGGGAAACAATCTCCAGTAAAACTCACTGTCGAAGTAGCTAAAACCTTTGATCAAAGAGCCATTGGTCTTATGTTTCGCACTTTATTGGCTGTAGATCATGGTATGCTCTTTGTATTTGAGGAAGAAAAAGAAAGAAGCTTTTGGATGAAAAATACCTTTATCGGTCTGGATTTACTCTATGTAAGTAGTGATTGATTTATAAAACATATTCATAATAATGCAATCGCAGAAGATCTTACGTCCTTGCCAAGTCAAGAACCTGTACAGTATGTTATAGAAGTAAATGATGACTTTGTGGAAACACATAATATTCAAGTGGGAGATAAAGTTGAGGGAATATAAAATATAAATAATCTGATTATTAATTTAATTTATTAAAATTAGTGGAAGTGCATTATTCAATTATTACTGGAGCAACCAATCCTATTTTGAGATCTGTAGCAGATCCCATTGAGAATTTTACTGAAGACATAAAACAACTCGCTCTTGATATGAAATTGGTATGTCATGAAGAAGATGGGGTAGGGCTAGCAGCACCTCAAATTGGTCTATCCGTAAGAATAATATACACTTCACAATGGAAAAATACTCCCAAAGGTCTCAAATTTCTAAGTGATCAGATTATGATTAATCCGCATATCACGGCAAAAAGTACTACCATGAATAAAGATGTAGAGTGATGCTTGAGTCTTCCAGGTATCGAATGATTGGTGAAAAGATATGATTGGATAAAGGTAAAATTTCAAGATGCTACAGGTAAAAAACTTACTAAAACATATAAAGACTTTGATGCACGTATTATTCAACATGAAATTGACCATCTTGATGGAATATTGTTTATTGATAAACTTGTGAAGTCTAAAGAAAAAATAAAAATATAGAAAAATTATATTTTAACAATAATAATATGACTAAACCAATCATAGAAGACCCAATGTGATCTAAGTATATAAGTGATAAATCATTATTTTATGACTTTATATTTTCCACCAAAGAAGCTCAAGAAAAAAGTGAAGTTGATTATTATAATGAAATTTTAAATCTTTTATTGGATATCGATTTAGATCAAAAAAAAATTCAAATTAAAAAAAGGATGATTGAAATTAGTGAGATTCTGAATATTCCTAGTCCCTATGAGATGAAAAAAGATTTTGACTAATATCCTTGATTAATTTTTCATAAATACTACTATGAAGAGCTTTATGTCGAATAGAGTTGATAGTATGATAACCATTTAATTCTTGGGTTCCGAATATTTCCTCATGTCCAATCAAATCGTCAAAGATGCATTCCGGCAAATACTATGAAGAGTTATTTCAGCTCTCGGAGGTTTCATAACGATCAAATTGATTACTCCTTTTTTGGGACCATTGAGATATGGTGATTACAATACAGTGCTCAAGTACTTTGCTATCCGATCAGCTCTTGCAGATCTTGGTCTTTATACTATTGCACTAAGAGAATTAGGAAAAATGAAATCTCAGCTTATAGAAAATATTACAGGAAATAAGCAGAAAAAATTGGGAATTGAACAAAAAGAAGAAGTATTACATTCAATAGAGCTCGATCCTGAAAGTACAGCAAAACTCTCCAATTATTATTCCAAATTTATGGGATCTAGATTGATCAATCTTGTCATAGTCTATGTCTTAGCTTTGTGAGTTGCTTATCTTATTCCTAGTTATTCTTCCAATCCATTTATAGTATGGGGATTACCACTTGGTATGATATTTTCTGCTACCTTTGTATTGGGGTATTTCTTCCAGTTGCCTCACCAACTTTTCTGGTCTATGCAACATACAAGTATTAGTCTTATTATTGCTAGAGTAGGACAAATTGCTTTGCTAGCTATCATCTTGTATGTATTTCCTCATACTGAAATTACTGCTTCTACACCTCAAAATATCCTTATTTTCTGTCTTATTTTGGCAACAGTGATCGCAAGTGGATTATTCCAAATAGCACGACAATGGTGGACGGGAAGAAGATATCTTCATCTCAAACTTGACCTCGATCGAGGCTTCTTCAAAAAACATATTACTGATAATTGGAAATATGGGATTGGTTATTTTATGTCTAGTTTTCACACACTTGCAGTAGGGCTTTTATTGTCATGGTTTTATCCTACGACAGCTGGTTACTATTTTGTATGAGTATGGTGACTGAGTATGACACTGGTAGAAATCTTACTCATTGTTCCTTCGAGTCTTGGTAATAGCGCCTTACATAAAATTAGCCATAAAACAGATGTGGAAAAAAGAACATCAATTGGTAGTCTTATGAGTCTTATATGGATTGTATGAGGATTAGTTGCTCTCAATTTTTATCGATTCTCAGATATTATTATTACTTTTGTATCTGGTACAAAGTACTTATCAAGCACATTATGATGAATATGATCAGATATTATTTTATGATTTTTGGGAATAGTGTTACTGCTTACCTTTACGAAACAAGTATTCAATTATATGTTTATTGCCACAGATCATCAGAATAAACTTTTCAGTGTAAATACACGATGAGTAATTTTCTGAATAGGGTTTGCTTCCCGAGCTGTCTATCATTTTGGTCTTGTGGGTGGTATAGCAGGGCAGTTGTTTGTAGAAGCTCTCTATGTAATAGGAGCGATATGGATTGCTTATCGTAACAAGGTAATGCCTATTATTAATAAAAAAATAATCTGATTAACGATCGCGTGGGTAGCAGGATGATGTCTATTGGCATATGGCTTACATTATTATCAGGTTTTCTGAACCAACCAATTTATCAATCTTACTATTATCTGAGTATATAATATACTTTTATTTGGATCTATATTTAAGCTTACTAAAAAAATAATGAGAGGAATTTAAATTGAATGCTAAAGCATATTAATAGCCTAAGGAGTAGTTTTGTTGCTTAAAAATCTACATAATGGAGATATTACGGAATCATCGTAGCATTTAATTAATACAAGATGTGTTTCTTTTTTATCAGATATTTTTCCTCTTACAGAAAATAATACCTTATCTGTGTATTGTATTGAACTATAAGAATATCCCAAAGTAACTAGGTGTTTAGATACAATAAAATCATTTCCTACTCATACTTTTCATAGTGCCTCTATATCAGTGATGATAAATATACTGGTTAAATTATTATGAAATTTTCTCATTTCTTCTTCCTTGAACTTACTAGATAATGTTGAAAATAAAATATTTCTTGCTTCAAAATAATTCTCATTATTTCGATATCTTAAAAATCAAATGATTTTAGTTTCATGTTCTCCAATATATACACTATTTTGTTCTTCTGTTTGAGTGGGGATTATTTTTGTTACTGTTCATATAATATCTCTTATTACACCATTATTTTCTACATTTATTTCGATACTTTCTTTAAGATCAGTTTGTGAATTATTTATGATAAAAGCAGCTATAATTGCACTTATGCCACCAATGATAGCTACAACTAATGCTACAGATTTTTTATTCATATCAAAAAAAGATTATTTTTTAAAATTAATTTTTCCCTCCCAGTCCATCCAAGAAATCTTTTTCAAACTGACTTGCGAGAATTTTCACAGCCACATGCTGGTTTCAGGCCATCATAATTCCTTCTCCAATTCCAGAAGATACAAGTTTTTGTTTCTCTGCTTCTGATAATCAGAATACTTTTTCAAGTCCTTGAATAGATGCTGTAGATTGTCTGAGCAAGATTTGTAATGATGAATTGGTAACGATAGGCTTACCATAATCAGACTTGAGGAAATCATCCACATCCTGTGAGATAGTAGTAACTCCAAGTTTATATTTTCTTGCTCTTTTGATGAGCCCAAAGAGGAAGTTTGCTGAAATATCCTTTTGAAGCATAATCCACGCTTCATCAATAATCAATAATCTTTTTGTTTTATTGCTCCTTACCTTTGTCCAAATATAATTGAGTACATTGTACATGGCAGGTGTTTTCAGACTATCTTCTATATCTCTAATACTAAATACAGTAAGTCCTGCAGTAAGATCAACATTGGTAGGATTATTGAAAAGTTTTGCAAATGTTCCTGTTACATATTTTGAAACCTTGAGAGCGAGTAGATCAGATCATTTCATTCCTTCCAAAACCGCGAGCAAATCTTCCATCAAAGGTACTGTTTTTCCAGAATAATCATCAATATCAAAGGTAATTCCTTTGAGAGCATAGGTAGATTGTAATGCTTTATCTATCAAAGCTTCTTCCTCGGGGCTGAGACCTCCTATAAGGACACTAATAAGCCCGATTAGACCAAGTATTTGTGATCTCAATAAATCACCTTTGCCATATTCAACATCTTCAACTTTTGGTGGAAGATCAAATGGATTGATAAATTGTTTACTATTGATAGCAATATTGATGTATGTTCCTCCTACATTTTCTACAAGTGGTTTATATTCATTTTCAGGATCGATAACGATAATATCTACCCCCTCAAGTAAGTATCTGAGTATTTCTAATTTTACAGCAAATGATTTACCAGCACCTGAAGTCGCAAGTACTACAGCATTGTGATTTGGTAAAGAACCACCAAATCTATCAAAAATAACCAGGCCTCCCGTATGCAGGTTAGCTCCATATAAAATACCAGTACTGTCCACCAAGTCACTACTTACAAATGGGAAACTACCAGTCAATGAACTTGTAACTGCCGATCTATATATTCCTAGATCATCGAGCATAATAGGCAGATTTGAAGTCATAGCTTCGTCCATTCTTTGTGTTGCAGGTTTCACTCAGATTCAAAATCCTCACATTTTTTGTTCCAATCTTTTGCTATCTTCTATAAGTTTTTCGTAATCATTGTTGTAAATAGTAATATACGAAGAAAGTTCAAAATATCTTTCTTCTTTGGTAGCAAGTTGTTGTCTGATATTTTCCACATCATTGTATTCTACTTGAAGATCGGAATCCATGGTAATACCTTTCTGAATAAGCTCTGACATCTCTGCTTTGAGCTGAGTCGTTCTTCTTTTTAACATAGTTTGAATAGCACTATCATCAGCAGGATAGATAAAGAAACTCATGTCTCGTTTTCCATAAAAATTCAGAATATCCCTCGTCCATAAGAAATCTATGTATGATGGGAAACTATTGAGATAATAGCTCTTACCGTATACACCAGAAATATTGAAAGAAGATGATTTTACTTCCCAATAAGAAGGTGAAATATGCGTTTTGTAGTTCACCGTAGCAGAAAGAAATTCTTTTTCTACATCATATAAAAACCCTCTCAATTCACTATCAAGTAATTTATCAGAATATTGGCTATCAGGTAATTCTAATATTTTTTGTATTTTTTCTTTGAGAGTTCCGTTGATCACAGAGTTTTCGTTTTTAGTTCATGTTGTAATTGGAGAACTTGCAGGGTTACTTTTACCAGGCACTAGAAAACTTAAAATTTTATCCATAAATCATTTTTTTTCTTCAGGATTAGGAATAGCAATGATTGAATCACTTTTTATATTTTGTATGCCGCTTGCTTCTATTTTGGGAAAACCACCTCCTACTACAAAAGGTGTGTAATCTGTATCAAATATGATGTTATTAAAATTTTTCAATCTGTAATTCTAATTATAAATAATCAAATATTTAAAATGAATTTGAAGTATTTGTATTATATTACTATTATATGCCATTTTGCAAGAATTGAGACCATAAAAATATAATCAGAATTTGACAGAACACAACTTAATGACTATAATATAGTGATATCTTATATCTGATTATCTTTTAATTATTATAAAGCTCACTAATGCTTCAGAATCTTACACTGCTTCTGGCTAAAAGTTCCACATCAAACTCGTTTTTGGGTGTTTCTACCTCCAAAAATGTTTCTAATACAGTCAATGCTGCTGGAGACACTGCTGGATTTCTTGTAAATAATCCTTTTGTTACTAAACTTTTGTCAGTGTTACTTGCTATTGTAGTAGCTGGATTCTTAATTCGGTTATCAAAATTGATTGCTAATTTTATTGCAACTAAGATTAAAAATAATTTCCATGATAAAGATGCTGACAGTATAAACAAAATAGGGCAGTTGGTTGGAGATCTCATATTTTATGCTATGTCTACTTTTAGTATATATCTATGATTTAAAATAGTCTGAATTGATATTTCATTGATATTGGGTGGGCTTTCTATTGGAATTTGATTCGCATCCAAAGAAATACTTAGTAATCTTATTGCTTGAGTATTTATTTTCTCTACAAAAGATTATAAAATTGGTGATATTATTGAGATACAAGACAAACAGACTCCAGGCTGAGGTATTTTTGGAAAAATTGATGAAATTACAATTAGATATATTATCATTAAAACGTTTGATTTACGTAGAATAGTAATTCCAAATACTCAGTTTATACAGAGCAAGGTAAAAACATATACAAGCGAAGATATAATCAGAATGGATTTTACGACAAATGTGAATATCAATTCTGATATAGATAAAACCATCCAAGCAATCAAAGATGAGATCAACACATTAGATTTCCTGAGTCATAAAGAGTTAACAGACGTTTTGATCGAAGGTTTTGATGAAAGAAAAATTACTTTGAGAATATACTTTACCTTCGATCCAAATGGGAAAGTTCCTGGTCATCTTGCTAAATCTCAGGCTGAATATAAGATTCTCAAACTTCTAGCTAAAAATGCTTTTAAAATAGTATAGATTATTCGCTTTAAAGATTATTTAAAAATTAAAACTTATAGACATCATGAATATAATACCCAACAAACCAAGTGATGGGGCTAATCTTCAAAGAAGAAATTTTCTTATAAAATTTAGGTAAACTTGTAGTAGGTGGCGTAGTTACCTCTGCTTTTGGTGTTGAATTAATGAATAACTTAAAATGAAATAAGACTGAAAATGAACTTGTAGAATTGGATGGTGAAGATAGTAGTGAACAAAAATGATCAAATGAGATTGTCTCCTGAGTAAGACCAGAACTTATAGAATTTGCAAATTACTTGAGAACTTTAGAATTACAATCTTTGGATGTAAATAGAAAATCTACTATATGAGCTTTCTTAAGAGTTTTTAGATATTATAAAACTATCAGAAGTAACGAAATGAATGATGGAATAACCCCAATTCTTAAGAACTATCTTCTTGCGTTAGGTATGCTTGAAGGGTATGGAGACCCAGCGTCAGTGAATGAAACAGACGGTGGGGCAGGTATTATCCATATGCAAAGTGTTACTGTGCGTGAGATGAGAAATAAACTTGGAATGCCTCAATTCAAGACAATTTACGATTATATAGAAGATAATAAAAGTGATGAATTTGCACAAAATATAAAAAAATATTTATGATCTGATACTGTATCACATAAGAAACTTGGAAAATTATTTGAGGATTTTTTAGATAAATGAGATAAAAAAGTAACTATTGATACCAAAAATGTGGATATAGTAATGTCCTGGCCTCAGCTACAGAAGATTGATAGAAGATTCAATCCGACAGAATGTATAAAATTTGCTGCTAGGTATTTACAATATGTGCATAAAAACATACTCAAAACTTATGAATCTCATACCCAAGGTGTAGACTGGCAGGAGTCAAGAAAAGATAAAGATTTCCCTTTTTCTTGGACTTTAGCGATCAATGCCTATAATAAATGACCAAATGATGAAGCTTATCTCAAAAATTTTAAAGGGGGTAAAAAACTTGCCGGTAATCACATCATAAATTTTAAAAGAAATCTAAAAGAAGCTCGCAAATATATTGATTATATCTATCCGCTTCTAAAAGCTGGTAAACCATTTGACGAAGTACTAAATAAATTAATTGAAGAGTTTTAAAGACTATGATGCTTATGAATTTATTTTTATTTTAGTATTTCACTCAAATTTCAAAAAAATCCATTGAATTGCATTGAATTATGATTATCTATTAAGTTGATATCTGGTTTTACCAATTCCAGACATTGCTTTTCCTAATCCGTGAACTAGTTAAATTTAAACATCATTTTGTTTAATATCCATTTCGATTATCTAACTTTAGTATATTTTTGCTATTTTAATTTTTGTAATCATTTCTTAACATGTTTTTGTTCGATTTTAATCTCTTCTTAGATGAACTAAGAAATCATGAAAATGCCGAGAAAAAAGAAGTTGTAGAAAAATATGAAGCAAATTTTTGACCAATTTCTGGTACAATACAAGATCAGAAATGGTATTTAGAACATGTAAGCAAATTTCCTACAGTGGATTACATAGTTCCTTTTGCTGCCAAAGAAGACTTTGATTGGAATTTATTATGTCAATTATCAGCAGCATCTTTCAGTAGTGAAGTAGGGCTCGATTGGAACGAAGAAAATACTGAAGCTGAATATATTATCAGTGTAGAAAATGGAGGTCAAGTTATTGCTAAAAAAGTATCTGAATTATTTGGATATCAAATAGACAGACTCTTCAAGATATATTGCGAAGAACAAATGAATCTCCAAAACCATATTCATGAAAATGAACAAGAAAAAGAAGAAATAATCGCACAAAGAGATTATAAATTAAGACAATGGAATCTCAGGCTTGATCATCTCAATACTAAAAAAGAACAAGAAAAAGAACAGGCAGAAAGAAGTGATAAACTAGGCAATCTTATGGATCAACTATAGAATTTTAATTAAATCAGATCATTCTAATATCCATTCTTAATCACCTTTTAATCAATTTAAATTCGACTTTATTATGGCAACAACTAAAAAAACACCTGTAACTAAAAAAACAGTAATCAAGAAGACTGTTGCAGCAAAAAAAGATATAAAATCAATGAATAAAAATATGGATGAAGACGAACAAATTAAAATTTTTGATTTTGATGATAATAATGACGTTATTCCTTCTGATGAGGATGAAGACGTTGTTGTAGAAGCAAAAAAGAAAGAAATCTCTCAGGCAGGTTACAATAAACTTATTGATGAACTCAAAAGATTGGAAGAACATGAAATTCCTTCTGTAAATGATAGAATCAAAGAAGCAAGAGAGTTTGGTGATCTTTCAGAAAATGCTGAATACCAATCTGCTCTCAATGAAAAACAAATGTTGGATATGAGAATCGCAGAATTGAAAGAGATTATCGTAAATAGCCTTATTGTAGATACCATCAAAAAATGAGATACTGTGCAGTATGGAAGTGTTGTCACGCTAGATATCCCAGACCGAAAGGAAACAGTAATTGTAACAGTTATTGGATCTGCAGAAATTAGTTACGAAGAAGAACTTAAACATATTTCATTTGATTCTCCAGTAGGACTAGCGATAGAAGGTAAAAAGGTTGGAGATGTATGTAAAGTAAGATCTGAAAGAGGGAGATTTGACGTAAAAATCGTAGCTATAAACTAATTTTTCCACTATCAAATTAGTACTAATTTTATGTATCATGACTAGAACCAATAAACAAGGTATAGCATCAAAAAAAGCACAACAAGCTAAGCAAGCAAAAAGATCTAAGGGCTTTAAGCGTTTTGAGTATCCAAAAAGAAACTTAGGATTGCAAGAGGCTAAGGATATTGGAGTGATAGCAGTGGTTGTAAACCCTAAAGGTAGAGAATACCATTGGTTTACTAAAGGAAGAAGGGTGTGCTGGGAAACTAGACTCAAAATGGATCCTGATGGATATAGAATGGTTATTTTACCGAGCGGAAGTACTGACTTTGTAGAAGTAATGCAGTCAGGCTGGGTGAGAAGTAAGATTATGAAAACTTTAAAAGCTCACTAGCCTTAGTAATCTTTTTGATTCTTGATTTTTAAGCTTTGATTAACGATATACAAAAAAAGTATAAGAGCGAAAGTTAAAAATATCTTATTCAAATCAATTGATCAATGCTGTGCTATTACAGCTTTTTTTACATCTTTAATAATTTTGGGTATTTGTGAATAATCTGAGACTAGCATATAATGAGTCATTTTGGGAAGCTTCTGAAGTTGTATTTGTTGACCCACAGTAACTCAGTTAATTATTACATTGCCTGTGGAAGCTAAAATATCTATTCGTATAATTTGATTTTCATTGCTATTGTTTATTACTTGACTGAGTTCTATTCATGTATTAATGCCTCCGTCTGTGAGTACAATTTTTGTGTTTAGTTTCCCTTGTTGTGAGTTTAGAGATAAGAGAAGGGCATCACTCAATGAACTTCATGAGGATTCCAAACTTATATTGTTTTTACATACGCTTGGTGCTATTCCTTGTCTCATACTAAAACAAGTGAGTATATTAGAAAAGTTGTTTATTTGTGATACCATTTCTTCCGCAATAACCAACCTTGTTGGAGACTGATCTTCAGATTGCATGCTTACAGAGTTGTCAATAATAATATCTACTTGTGGTTTTTGATCTAAAACTTGAATTTGTAGTGGCAGCAAAGCAATACAAGTAATCAGAATATAATTTATAATTTTCCGGAGCCATCTCTTTTTTTTATTTATTAGTCCATCCGGTACGGTAGTTTGAGGTAGCATATATCAGGATATTAATTTTTTACCCAAAAAATATCCCAACAAAATCAGTAGCGAATAAAGAATTGCTCATGGATTATTAATAAATAACATGGAATTTAGTTTATGATTACGAAATTTACGATTACATACGATAATCAGATTAATACCAATCAAGCGAATATATACAAGATATTTTTACGCATTTTTTTAATACTATCATCCGTGTTAGCCACAAATAACATTAGATATGCTTGATAAATGATAATACATAATACTGCAAATGCTATTAGTCCTAGTATATAGTTGATAATAATAAATATTAATTGATAATCTTGAGATTGTTGATTAAGTAAACCAGCTCCTACTGTTATGCTACCATTTGTTCATTCGAGTACAAGTTCTTGTTTGCTGTACACAGCCTCCACAAGAGTTTTTGCTGAGATTATTACTAAAATTCCTATCACTGCTGAAATTATGATATTCATTCATTCTTCAGGAGCTTTTTCACTAGGATTGGTTATTAAACCAATTGCTTTTACAAGTAAAATAACAAATAAACTTCCCATAATAAGATACATTGCAAGTTTTAGGAAAGGATATGCCAGATTATCAAATATTTCTCACGCATATACATTCCAAGAAGGTGCGTCTACTCATGAGCTTTCAGCGATTCTATTGATAATCCCAAACATTCCGTTGAATATGAATTCAGCACTTACAAATATGATTATTCCAACGACTCATCGTAAAAAATAATTAGTTCATTTAGCTCTTTTCTCCTCGGTATCAGAGGTCATAATCTCAATAAATCCGAAGGCTGCCGAAAGAATTGCTATCATAATTACTAACGGGAAAACATATGTTTTGAATACATCTATTACGAATATAACAATTGCGTCTGGTCATCAAAATTTTATACCAATGGTAGTATTATCGAGTTTATTAGCAATTGGATCAATCGATTCTTTAAGTAAATCGTTGAAATTGTCATTATTAGTAGGCTGATCTACAAGTCCACTGATATTGATATTCCCAGTTAATGCTGGACTACCTGTTGCCAAAGCAAGATTAATATTGCATCCAAGTATCAATAAAAGCGCTCATAAAGAGAATAATTTCTTACAAATACTTTGATAGCTCTGGAACATTATGATAGATAAAAAAAATAATCAGAATTAGTATTATTATAAGCATTTGTGACTAAAAATGCAAATATCTGATGGTGTATATGAGCTTTTTATAGTAATTTTTTATATTAGTTTTTACAATTCCGCGTACCCAAATATTTTTCCTGTATGGTTGAAGGCTCTTTGGATAAATTTTCTTTGGGTAAAGTAATGGATTCATAATGATACATCATCTGTATTGCCTTAATAGCTTCTTGGCTTTCGTGATTATTATTCCACTGATGACAGAGATATTGCACAAAATAATTGGAATATTTTCCTTTTGGATCATTAAATGTTACATAATATTCAACAAATTTAACCCATGCCTCTGTAGGAAGAATACTATGTATCTGTCTGAGAGTAGGTTTTCATTCGTACACCTTCTGATCTAAGGAGGAGAGGTTTACTATTTCATTTTTATTTTTATACAAACCATTGATTTGATGCCAACCATTGTAATGAGAGATATCGGGAGCAAATATTCATCGATTTTGGTCTAATCTCAGGAAATATCCATACTTATTTATTTCATTAGGAAAGAATTTTTCTCTTTGCGCATAGTCTATTCCTCTTATATTTCGCATCATACTATACAATATTATTGCCACCAAGGCAATATTTACAAAAGTCTGAGTAAACCAAAATCTCTCTGATAAGTTGGTTTTGTGAAGTGAAGTGGATTTTTTTTGAATATAATTTCGGAAATGAGTAGGAAGTAAAATAATACATCCAGCAAGACAATAGAAAGGGAAACTTCATAAGCGCATAGTAATAAGGAAGCCTACATGTAATAGGATGAATAATAATGCAATGATTATTTTCCCACGCGGTTTAAAAATAAGATAGAGTATGGGCCCAAGTAATTCTAATGCGAGAGTAAAGATGGTTAAGCCTTGAGTAAGTGTGAAATATTGACTTAACCAGGTTCCTACTTCACTAGAGATATAACTACGATGTAAAGAGTAATATACGGCACTAAATTCATTTCTCCACTCAACCCCTGTTTTCAAGAAGAAAGCAAAGAAATAGATAGAGAGAATTTGTACTCCAATACCAAGAGTTGCAATATTGGAAACTCTGTATTCTTGAGTTTTAGCTTTTTTCCATCCTGAATCTATGCTGTATATTTTATTGATAGGAAGGAAAATCGACCATCAAATAAGAAGCCTTGCTACGTCACTTCCTGCGTTGGTAAACAGAGGATTAGCTCATTGAATAGAACAGGTGAAAAACCAAAAGAGTGGAGCTGTATACTTTGTTTTATAGCCAAGAGTATAGGAAATAGTAAGAGCTGTATGCACTGCAATTAAGACTCCATATACAATCATATTATCACTGATGGTATATATTGATCGATAATTTTGAGTAAAAAAATCTTTAATAACGACCTCGAGAGGTATAATAGAATTGATTAAAGAATACGAAAAAAACACTAAGTCCACCAAACAGATTACTCCCAAGAGTATTCTCATTATAGAAAGTGCACGGATATCCAAAGTAAACAAGCTGGTTATTTTTTTGAAGATCATATTTTTTATTTGGTGAAATTTGCTTGAGACTTATGTAAGTTCGGATTATAAATCCTAAATAATAATTTTACTGCGTCTTCTCAGATAAGTTGTTCACAACCAATTCCTACTGATCTCAAACCCTCAGTAATAAGGGCAACTCTTGTATCTAAGAACTTATTATTTGCTGTAAATTGTCTATATCTTGCCATGATTTTTTCTGCTGATTCATTACTATCCAAGACATCTAAAAATTTTCTTCGCCAAGGTTTACGAATATGTGAAAAATCTTTTTCTGATGTAGCATAGGGGATTATTATATAAAATTCTTTTGTATAGATTAAGCCTTCTTGAAGGTTTATGCCTTCTAGAAATTTGGTATATTGCTTACCATATTCCCCTAGAGTTTCATTGGTAATATTTTTTATTTGATCTTTGAGATAATTAATATAATCTGATAGATCGAGATAAGTATTATGAATCATAATTTGAATAGGAAAATCTAGACCATTGATAAATCTTTTGTAACTATTTATCGCCATCATCTGTTCATCAGGAGATTTGAGGTCAAGATTGAGTCCTGTAGCTTTTACAATCGCTCTCAATGATCCGTCTTTCATGATTATAGTATTATTCCTAATTTCAGAAAACTTGATAAGACTTTCAGTATTAGCAATTTTAGGAACAGAACTTTTTTGAAACTTAGATTTATCAAAACTAAATAGATTCATTGGGATGAGTGTTTGATTAAGTAAATATAATATAATAATTATGTTTTTTTATTTTTTTAAGTAATTCTTATATCCTTGATAATAGCATTTATTGCAAAATCTTCAAGTAATTTCTTTTGTCATTTACTTATTATTAATGCCTTTTGTAAGTATATCTGTATTTTATCTTCATGACTACAATTAGTAATAAAAATTAATTCATTTTGGTAACTACATTTTAATCCACTATCTGGATTAATGAGCTTTAATAATGTTTGCTTGATGGTCTGACTAACAATTCCTTTTTGAACTGTAGTTTTTCTTAGATACTTTTTGAAGACTTCTTGAATCATAATTAATTTTTTACTGAATTAAAACTATTCGTAAATTCTGTATATCATGGGGGAGATGAAGTAGAGATAGCAGGGTTTGCTATTATAGTTACCGCTCCGCCATTAAGTAATGTTTGATATTTATCTCGAGTATTTGTTTTCACAAACCAACCATTAAGCTTAGATCTTCTTTGTAATATCAGTTCATCCAATCCTTGACCAATAAGTGAACCATAAATACTAAGTCCTCATCAATTACACCAAGGTTTCAGTAGATTAGTATTATTATATGGTATGTCAGATAAGAATTTATTGTTAGTTATTAGTGCTCCATATATTACTTGATCTTCTTCACAAGCGTTTGCAAATATAATGTCACCATCAGGAACGATATATAGATTATTTTTCTTGAGAGAACCTGAGAATGTTAAGTTACCATTCTTAACAATAATCGTGCTTATTTCATCACTTGCAAGAGTCTGTTCATCCAATGTAATGTCGCCATCATAAATAAATATATTTGATCAAGGTACCTTTGAGGTTTTGGGACCAAATTCAATACTTTTTACTGCACGCTGTTCTTGCTTCTTAACAAACTGAGAGACCAAATACTCTGCGTTTGCATTGGGTTTGAATTTATTGAGCGTAAGTGGGGTAAGTCTAATACCATATTGTTGGAGTATGTTTTGTTTTGAATTGGATGAGAAGCCGTAAAAATTACTGAGAGCATCAGTTTGATTTGAAGAAATATTATTTCCTACTTGCATGAGGTAGGGTCTAGAAACTGTAAAGTTATATTCGCAAATTACACTTTCATTTGATTGAACAATTTTTTTGATAGTTTGTCCTGTATTACCTACACACACTGAGTAATCAATTTTTTGTAATTGAAGTTTATATTCTCCATATTTCCCTTTTGTAATAGTGTTCGCGATCTGAATATATGACCTTCAGATATAGTTTGCTGATTCTGCGTTAAACGAAGCAAGTAATGGCTTATCATAAGAACTTGGATTTACACACGGAAGAGTAATAAGAGTAAGAGGCTCAGAAGTTGTACCTGATCAGCCTGCATAGAGTGCAAATGAACAAAACACTGTGTCAGCGGGTATTTTACCTGGAGAACAAACCTTAGAATTTATAATCTGATTATTACTTATATCCCATCGAAATGGTAAGTATTCTCCTTCCATGATATTTGGAGAAATTACCTGTGTGCATTCTGGTATTGTTTTATTACTAATGATGTTACATTTATTATCTGAAACATTACAATTCATACTACAGTTTTTATCCTTATAGGTACCGCTTGGTATCGTTGCATTACTGCCGTTAGCAGAACCTAGATCACACATCTCTCATACTTCCACAGTTCCATTGCCACAGACTCACAGATTATTGGTAAGTAGTCTACAACTTACACATTGTAATCCTGATATGGGTTGGCTTGTAGTTTCACATTCTTCAAGACCTTCCAATTTTCCATTACCACAAACACCTCAACCCACTATCTGACATTCTACACAGCTTGATCAAGCTGGAAGTACACTATTACAATCACATGATTCTCATGGTTGAATTACTCCATCGCCACAATTTGGATATAATTTATTGATATTACATGCAATACACTTTTCTGTGTTCCCGAATACTCCGTCATCACCATCGCACTGCTCTCAAAGATTCTTTTCCATTACACCGTTGTAATTACAGAAATTCGTGCCTGTATAATTACGAATATCGTAAAGCCCAATATCTTTATTGAGATTTTTACCACTTCCTGCAAATACAAAACAATTGGAAGTGTTACCAAGTGTAATATCGCTATCTTTAGAATCATCAATTCATACTTTTCAGTAAGTAAAGATATATCCAGCTGGCAATCATGACCTAATTTTATAATTTGCTTTTGGTACATCAGTAAAGCTATAATAACCATTATTATCAGAATAACTCGTATCGATTATAGTATTACCTGTACAGCTGATAAGTTCTACTATTATATTTCTTATTCCTGGTTCTCCCACATTTTGTATTCCATTGAAGTTTGTGTCTGACCATACTTTATCGCCTATTGTACTTGCATTTCCACTCCACCCTAATGGATAGATTATTGCTTCTGAGATATTATTTGCGAGATATTTATCACCAACAGCATTAGCTATAATTTTATTTTTGATAGGGATATTGCTTCATGAAGCTACTGTAACTTTGAAGTTGATTGAACCTGATTGGTTTGGCAAAATGGTGCCTGAGAGCGTCCAGAGTAATGAAGAATTGGAAAGAGTTTTTATGAATGAGAATTTTCCAGTCTCTATATGGTAATTCACTTCTCCAGATAATTTTAAATATTCTGATAAATTGTCGGAAAGACTGAGCGACGTAATAGGCAAGTCTCCAATATTCGTAAAAGTAATATTGTAATTTATATTATCAGTACCTGTGTAATATATTTTGTTTGCTTTTTTAGTTACCATAATATCTGGTTGGCTGATTATTATTTCTCTAATACAACTATTGTGATTTTTCACGAGCGTATTGTCAAAGTTGGTAGTATTGCATGGCAGAGAATTTACTTGACCAGCAGAGCAGTATTCTATGGGATCTATGCTATTTTTAAACTCTATGATAGGAATGAAATTGAATTTGTACGGAGCTACATTTGGTGTAACAGCACACAAAGATCCATTTTTAGAAATCTTATAAGGGCAACTGTTATTGCTGAGATTTATTCCTTCTGGTAGCTTACTAATATAATCAAATTTATAATCCACTACATCATTTACTAGACATTGAATAATATACTTGCCTCATTGAGGAATTGTAATCGTTCCAGAGTTGGTATTGATGGTCTGTATAATCAATCATGTTGAACTATCTTCTTTGAGAACTATTTTTGTTTTTTCTACTCATTGACCAGTACAATATACCGCATATTCTCATGCAGTAAGAACCTTTCCGCCATTGTTCCCAGTACTGATAATTGTGTTTGTAGGATCTTTGACTTGTAGATCTAAACACTCTGAAAGTTCTTTCACTACAACTGGTCTGATACATCTTTCTGGGGCAAATTGTTTACTCACACATTCGACATAATAGTAACCAATTTTATCAAACAGATGAGAACCATTGAGTGTGCTATAATTTTTCAATAAAATATCATTACTAGAAAGTATCTGAATATACCCTGTATTTGATCATGTGAGATTACAATTGAAAGTACTGGATAATGGATTATCTCCAAAATCTGGTGTAACTGTCAGACTTGGGCAAGCATTGATAACCTGTATGCTATCGCTACCACAGTTGTTCGCTAGTTTATTACTTGGTTCTAGGTTGACTCAAGTAGCACAAATAGTATTGGTGTAAGTTCCCTTAGCAGGTGCTTTAGTAACTTGAGTAGTAAGTTCAAAAGTACAAGTTTGTCATGGATTTATATAAGCATTATTCACCTTTCCTGTAAGCAAATTATTTGATATTTGTCGAGCAATAGGGTAACCACATTTTGCAAGTTCGCTATCGCCTCAAGACAATGACATTACTTTATAATTGAGAACAGCTGGTATCTTATCACTGAGGGTATAATGAGTAATAACTCATTCTCAAGTATTACTAACAGTGATTATCCATTTGAGAATATCATTTTCAGTAACAAATTTACGAGTAGTTTTTTTAGTTACCACAATATCCGTAGGAGATGGAATCAATCCTACATCAAGTTTTAGATAATTTTGTCCACCCACAACTGTGATACATTCGCTGTTCCCCACTCTTGCTCCGCTCAGATTATTATCTACGATATCATTATTTCCTTGTTTGTATTTACTAAACTTGTAATTGATAAATCCTGATAGCGAGACTTGAATTCTATAAGACCCAGGATTGAGTCCCATAAATTGATACTTACCATCAGTTTTACTGAGCATAGATTTTACTACTATATTATCCGTACATGAAATAAGCTGAAGAGGGATATCTGAAATTCAAATTTCTCCAGTATTTTGTATTCCATTTTCATTGGTATCCAACCAAACCCAATCACCAATACTACCGCTATAAATATTTCCTCCGACTATATCATCATCATCTTCATTTTTATCATATCCATTGCAGCTAATACTATCTATATCACGCGGAACTACACTCTTATCTTTACCATTATATTCGCAGACTTGAGCACTATTACTAAATCATGATTGAGTAAGAATCCCTTGAAGATAATATATTTTAGATTCTCATGCTCACAGATTGATAGGGAAACCTACCACAATATCGAGCGAAGGATTACCAACAAAAGGATTGAGAGCAGCGAGATTTTTACCCATTTTGATACCTGTTAATCAGAATACCAGATCTCTGATACTCACACCTGAAACTCCCACTCCACCTTCATTTTTGATAGTAATAGCAAAGGTTACAGGAGATCCTATTTTATTAGTTTCGCTCGTAATTTGTTTACTGATGGCGAGATCAAACGTGGTATCTTGAGTAAGTCCTGAATTTGAATCACCAGAGTTGTTTCCTCCTGTATTATTTCCTCAAGT
This sequence comes from uncultured bacterium, assembly GCA_937862565.1. Lineage (GTDB taxonomy): Bacteria > Patescibacteriota > Gracilibacteria > Absconditabacterales > Absconditicoccaceae > CALMFT01. Next base: position 29,762 of record CALMFT010000020.1, on the reverse strand, counting down.
TTGATTGGATGACCCACTTCCTGGAGGATTGGTATTGGGGTCTATTGCGTCTCCGGTGCCTACTACTTTTGCACTACAGGTAAATCCTCCAGCCATTTTACATACCACATTGTAACTTGTTTGTCATTGGAAAGTAAGTGTAGGAGAACTCGGTTGCTGTAAAGTTCCTCATACACAAGTTACCGTTGCAGGAGCTTTATTTACTGTATATGTAATTGGAGGAGTATCAGATGTTTTTACACTATTAGTTACTTGAAATGCATCTTTACAATCATCAAGCCCATTTGGAGTAATACTGAAAGGACCATCTTCACATCTGATTGCATCATTTCGGTTAGTTACACCTTTCTTTCTTACGAAGCATAGCGTCTTATAAGTGCCATTTTTTATACCTGCAAAAGTAGCTGACAATACTTGTCCTGCAAGACTTTCTGTGATATTACTCTCATTTACCAATCCACAAATATATTCTACTTCGCTAACGAGAAGACCAACCGTATCCAACTGCATGGTATATTTAATAGTTCCTCTTTCTTTTGCACTTATCATTTCGCCCTTTATTTCACATTTTGGTTCCTTTATCTTTATTTCTATTTGCGTGTCACAATCTTTGCTTTCACCGTTTGCACCAAATACATTACAGATTATTTTATATGTTCCTGCATCAGTAAGTTTACTTAAAGGTCACACTGCTGTGAGATTTGAAAATGGTCATCAGCTTGATTGGGTAAAAGTTCCTTTTGGTGAATTATCCTCTAGTTTACTAATAGCTACGCTATAACTCGTTACTTCAGTACCACCATTACATACGTATCCTAAAGTCCACGGTGCTCCTGCTTCAATACTTTCAGATGGATGCGGTGTTACGGTACATTGTACACCTGTTAATACAGGAATTACTATTCATGTATTATTATCGGATTTACCAGTATTAGGAGGGTTGTTAGCGCATTGACAGGCATTACAAGTATCTCATTCGGTACATTGCCCTAAGTTAAGTCAATCACATTGTTCTGAGCCATCGATAGTTCCATTACCACAAAGATTTCCTCACGTATTTGTGCCTGATCCTGCCATTTCAAACTTACCAAAACAACTTATATTATCCATCTTACAAGTTGCAAAGAACTCCATTTTAGGACCATTATAAGTGAAGGTATTTCAAGCGAGAGTTCGTGGAGGGGTAACACTTGCACTTCAAGGTAATACAGTAACTGTACCACCTTGACAGCTGAGGTTAGCTGTATTATTATTTATTTTTATGACAGTATTTTGATTAGCTGGCTGAGAATCAATTGTAAATTTACCATCACAGCTATTCAAATCCTTATCTGATACTTCGAAATGGCTTTTACAAGAAGTAATTTTCTTTGGATCTGATATATTTATTATCCCACAGACTATGTCATAAGATCATTTTCATATATTTCCAAACGTTCATTGTCATATTGGATTACTACTAGATCCTGGATCTATAGACATAAGGAATCATCAATTTTCGCTTGTGGCGTTGCAAACAGGGTAGGCTACTATATTCGGCATTAAACTTTGAGGTATTTTTGTGCCATCTTCGTCTTTTATATTTATTTTTACATCCAATGAAGAAGGAGCTTTTTCTGGCTCAACCTTAGTAACTACTTCACACATTGGGAAGAGAGCTTTTACTTTACGGTTACAACTATAATGCATACCCCCATAATCAAATTCACACGCTATATTATATTCTCCTTTGTTAATAAAGAGGTCAATAGGATTAACTGTAATGTCATCTCTTGTTAGAACCATATTACCATTGGCTCCTATTCTAGTTTCATTACCATTTTTTACTATATTTTTACAGATCACACTACCTGGAGTTCCTGCCAATACCAATACTGGATCTCCTGGTACTTGAGGTGAAGCATTAATTTCAGCTACAAGATTTTTATCTTCTGGACATATCCATTCTCTTGTTTTTATTTCAAATGTTTTAGAGCACACTCTTTCATTCTCAATCATATTTTCAGCAGTATGAGTACAGGTAACTGTATAAATACCACCGGCAGTAGGACCATAGTTTAAGATCTTCTCTTTCCCATTTGCTTCACTTCCGAAGCTAGGACCAGTAATTTCTATATCAGCCGTATCCGATCCAAATCATTGACAAGAGGCATTTACAACCACTGGAGAATCAAGATAATTATCTGGGATATCTGGGTTCATAGTAATTAGCGGATCTTCACAGCCACCTGGTTCTATATCTACATTTGTATTACTAACACAAGATTGCATAACTCCATTAAAGTCATATTGACAGTCCAATGTATGATTTCCTGCATTAGTGGGATTTATAAATCCTTGTGAAAGAGTTTGAGTTCATCCTGGAGTGAGTATAGCATTTTTGAAAATAGCAGCGGGACTGGTCGCGTCAGGACAATATCGATTCAGCTTATTATTAGGTTTATCGTATGTGAAAGTTCTTCCTGTAGGACATTGCCAATCTTGACCTAGTGTGAAATCATCTGAACAATCTATTCACTCATATTTACAAATGGCAGTGTATGTCCCGATTTGAGTGAGATACCAATTTGGTCCTCAAGAAATAGTTACTCATCCCTGTATTAGCTCTGTAGTATGAGGCAAAGGTGAGCCACAGCTTACAGATATGTTATTGGGTACTGGAGCATTTCCTCATTGTCCTGCCAAAGGACTGAAACTCACAGTAGGATCTTTTCCATCACAATTGAAAGATTCATTCTGGCAAGTGCTACTACAACCATCACCATCTTGAGTATTCCCATCATCACATTGTTCGCTTCATTCTACAATATTATTTCCGCATTCTATTTCTTCTGGAGTAGTCGTTGGTGTTGTAGTAGGAGTAGTCGTTGGCGTTGTAGTCGGCGTTGTAGTAATAGGAGGAGGGATTTTACACTCATTGGTACAGGCATCATTATTATTCATATTTCCATCATCACACTCCTCTTCTGGTGGTTCTGGGATTCCATTTCCACAAAACCCTGGTGCTGTAAAAGTACCAGTAGCGCTACAATTACTCGTTTGGCCATTCAAGTCCACTATACAATTTACGGTATAAGTTCCTTCCGCGTTTTCATCTGGTAAGGGAAGAGTGTTGTTGTAACCTATAGTACTTCCATCTGGGTAAGCTATTATCCAAGAGGTGATATTCCCTCAAGGTGGGTTTGTTGCTTGGCAGGTAGAACTGATGCCATTTTCATTAACTGTAATAGTTGCATTACACACCGGTGTTCATAGTGGGGCAATTGCAATAGTCACGGGGCATGATAAAGCATACCCTGGTATAATGGAATCAAAATTGTAGTTACATTCTACAGATTGAGGCCCAGGAACAGTTGAAGTCATGATAGGATTAGCAACTCATGAAATTCCTCCCAGTGACGAACAAGTAATTGCTTCACCACTGCTAGCAGAAGCATTGATAGGATTTACAGTTACTTGCTCGCATGTTGGTAGATCATTAATATTATCATTACAGATTAAAGGTTCATTTCCTCCTCCATAAATACACTGAATGTATATATCGTTTATATCATCACCTGGATAATTAAAGGTTCATATGATATCTGGTGAAGAACCTATTAATATCTCATTTCCGAGACTTCCTCCATACAACCATAATTTAGCTTCTATAAATTCTCAATAATTTAGATTATAATCATCTGTACAATTATATGCTATATTGTAATCATCATTTATTAATTGTATCTGTCATATAATATTATTATCAAGATCATCACATTTTGGTGCTTTTACTTCATGACAAACCGTATCTTCATTTGGAGAAATATTGAGCCCTTCCCATTCTCCACCAAGAACTCCTTGTACTGTCGCAGTATTACAGTATTCGCCTACCGTAGTAGATTCTATAGGCTGACTGATCCCCAAAATAATGTCTCTACTTTCTCCTTGTAAAATAGGAACAGCACAAGTGATAGTATAATTTGGTCCTCCACTTATACTACATCATGCTGGTACTTGAACATTGCCGTTATTTACTCCTCATTGAAAGTTTAATCAAGCAGGAATGTCATCCGTAATAACATAAGAATAAATAGGCTCGGGACCTGGATTGGTGATTTTGATATGATATTGAATAAATGTGCCTATAGGCAGAATAATAGGCTCAGTTGCTGGTGTACAATTGAGACCATTATTTGTAGGACAAATCCAGAGTTGCTTATCAATAATCAACTCTGCATCAATACAGGTCCAAGGAAAGGCGCTTGTATTATTTGCTATCACAGGTTCTGTAAATGGATATCGTCCAGCAATAGCATACGTAGGAGGTTCTCTATATCCCCATGAGGCTAATATACCAGTGTTTACAAAGTTTTCTCAAAGATTCTGCGTAAATTTGGCTATAATTCCATATACACAAGTGGAATCAGGATGCTCTGTATAAGGTTGGATAGCTATTCCTGTAAGTGCTCGAGTATTGGTAAGAGTATCAAAACTTATTTCATCTGTTCGACATTGATCTGGATCTCCAGAAACTAGGAATAAATTAGTGTTTACATACTCTAATCATGGTGGTAATTCATCTGTTATATGTAAAGCATCTAGAGTACTTAAAAGCGGATCTCCATCCGTCTGATTTCTTACTGTAAAATTAATAATAACTTCTTCTCATAGATTACACGAATTACTCCCGGACATTGTTTTTACGATACTTGATTCATCTCCTCTATATAAACATGCCAATCATCATATTGAACCTGATGAATTGTTAGTGCTACTAATATTTGCAGTTTCGCTAGGGAAAATATTGCTGATGCTACTTTGATTTAGTAATGACTGATTATTGGAACTAGTATCTCCAGTAAGTCATACAGTGTAGATGCAACTTTCTCCTGGAGGAATATTCACTCCACTTATTACCCATAATCCATTTTGGAGATTACCTTGATTAAAGTAAAATCCTTGAATAGTATTTTCGCAAATGACTTGAGGGTTATTACTTCCTGTTCCTGTTTTTAGCTTACCATCTTGAAAGGTCACCCCCACTGGAAGGTTATCACTAATTGTAAATCCAGTAATATTTACAGTTCAAGTATTGGTAATAGTAATTTTTGCTACTGATATAGGATCACAACTCCATTCTTTTTGAATAGCCAAATCAGTAATAGGACCAGTATATGTGCCTGTCCAAATAGCAATATTGTTATTAATATAGAAAGGTTCAAAATGTGGTTCTGGATTGAGTTCTGCATTAGTACCAGCAAATCATGCATAAAAGTATCAAGTGAGAGGGCCAGTTTTTGCTAATTTTCAGCTTATTTTATATATACAAGAAGCTCACGCATTGAGTTTTTTGGTATTAAGAATTTGATTAGAAAAGGTATTTGTTACAGCTGGAATGAAAGGAGGAACAATGCAATTTGTATCTCCTCCACCTTCTTTGGTAACTGCAATAGGATTAGTTCCAAATAATCAGAATAAATTTCCTGTGAAATATAAATCACCACTATATCCTGTACTTCAAATGTTCTCAATTTTTATTGTGAGCGAGCCCGTGTCTCAGATTGCTTTTCATAGAATATCTTGATCACTTACTTTAGTTTGTATATCTGGATATACAAAAGAGACTGTCCCACTGGCCGAAATAGTAGCACCAGAACCTATCAAATTGTGGGTAAAAGTATTAACCCGATTTTTGATTAACTTTGGGGGATTGTTATCTAGATGAAAGAGAAGTAATTGGTCGGTGACTTTACCTGTAATGAAAATACTGATTGATTTGTATGGGCTTACTATTCATAATGGTATGTGGTAAGTAGTATCATTTATATCTTTGATATTAATCAATCCATTTACTATTGTACAAGTAAGGTCATTTGGTGTTCACGCCTTACAACCGCTCGGAGAAAATCATAGAGGTAATATATCTGTACCAGTAAGAGTATGAATATTTGGATTGGTAGGGTATGGAAACTGAGAAGAATTATTAGTGAAAGTAATCATCCAACACGCAGTATCACCTTTTTTATACTTCGGATTCGGATCTGTAGTAGTATCACAAGTCCAAGAACCGTTAGAAGATTTATAAGTACCTGCTTTCTTAGTTATTCCTATGTCCAAAATGGGTTCTATGAAGCTTAATTGAGCTCCAGTAACATTATCAGCTTTAGTGTTATCTTTTTCTCTAGGATCAGATCATGGTCAACTTATTTTCTCAAAAGTATGACCTCGGAGTTTTATAGGACTGTAAGTATTTACCTTACCTTTGACTATATATGTACAGCTTGATCATGGACTTAAGATATTTGCTATTTCAAAAGAGATAAGGTTGTTTCCATTCCGTGATCATGGATTATTGCAGGTAGTTCCTTGTCTTATAATAGTAGGATTGGTTATATTATTTATTACTATCCCTGATAACATTGGTGCTACGGCTCCTGTAAGTCCTTTGTTTGTAACTTTAACTTCAAATGATACATCGTCTCCTAGTAAGCCAGTAAAAGCCCCTGTAAATGGCGTTATCTCAATCTTAAGATCAGGAAAAAGTCTTACATGTCCATCCACAGAAGAACAATTATCTCCGTTACAAGGAAATGAATTAGTAGTACTAACCCGATTTGTGAAAGTATTAAAGTTCGGGTCCATGCTATAATTATTTATAAAATCTGGAGTAAGTGATCCAGTAAATAATCTAATTTTTATTTTTTGACCTGGAATAATACTATTTGCAACGGAAATGGTACTATTGATGGCACCTTGCATTCGAATTACTCATGCTCAAACTCCACAATCAAACCAACTAGCACCTGTGGAATATTTACATGCTAAAGGAGGCATATTAGCTGGTAATTGGTCAAAAAGTATAAAACTCTCTCAAGATTTAGGGTACTTCCATGGAGACTCTGATTTATGTTTAAATTCTATTTCATAACATAATGAATTTCCTGACTCAAAAAGATAAGGAGAATCAGCACTTACTGTACAAGCTGTATCTCTAAATATTTTTTTACTAATTGTAGTAATAGGATTTGCATCTATAAATGATTTTTCTTCTGCAACATTATTATCTCTTATGTCCAAAGGTTCATTGATATCACCTGTAACTAAAGTCCTCCAAACAATTCTTACATTGCCTCCCTGATTTGTATTTGGAGGATCTGTGTAGGGTAATAAAATGCTATAAGTACAAGATTCCCCTGAGTCTATTGTAAAATTACTTCCAAACGAAATTGTTCATAGATTATTCATACTCCCATTTGTTGGACAAGCAGTTGCATTACTGGACTCCCTAGTAACGGGATAAATATTGGAATTAGTGGGCTTATCTCGTCATGCATTAGTTCCAGATAGTTGTAGAGTTAAAGGTTGATTATTCGTAATTCAAGCAAGATTACTAATAGTGAATTTTTCTTTTAGTCGAGGCTTTCCAGAAATCCAGTTTATGTCAGCCGTAGTAGGGCCAATAATATCAAGTTGGAGATCAGTAGTGGTACAGTTATATTCCAGACGTTCTAGATTAATAGAATCTCACCCTCGTATCTTATAATACGCACATAATCTACTATTTGTAGCAAGATTGTCTAATAGTATGCTATAATATGGTGAAGTAGATCATCTTTGCTGAGCTACATAATTACTAGGAGGGTTTGCAAAAGTACTATCAAATTGGTTTAATGTCATAGCTGGACATGCTGTATTTGAATTAACCGTAGTAGCAATAGTTTGTAAATTTCGAATTCCTCCTATTCATCGGTATGATCTCAATTGATTCCATTTATATAAACTACTTACATCAAAGGTGATGCTCATTATTCCAGTTCCTCCATTTAGTGTCTTGAGCGCTCGAGTATTGTAAGGAGTTCCTTGATAAAAGACGATTGTGTTATCGTGAGTTATGCTGGTGGCATTTGAAGGATCCCAAACATCATTGTTTGGATTATTTACTATACATCACGGTATGATAACAGCATACACCTTAGGGGTCTCCAAAACCTTTTCCGTCAAAGCGACAAATGAATCAGATAATTTATTTTTTGCATTGAGATCATCTATAATCTGAATAATCTGATTATTAACTAAACTATCCCCAATAAGGAACAAAGAAAAAACAAATACTATACAGTACTTGAGGAATAAAAAAAACCTAGAAAATGAAAAAAAACTACGAAAATATATGAATAATTTGTTGTTCATAAATTGGAATTTCAAAGGCTGACAAAGTGGGTAGAAAAGCAGTCTTATTTACATTCTTATATATACCATTTTGGCATCTTTTTTCTAGGGTTTTATGATAAGAAAAAACATATTTGATTGACAAATATGTTTATCTTCGTAGTTGGCTTTTTAGTTAGCTTTATAGAGTCTTACGGGCCAATCATCGGGTATCCAATATCCATGAATTTCAGTAAGACATTTTGTAATATTAGTTTGTCGATTGATAGGTGATGAAGCGTATATTGGGCCTGAGTTATTACCATATCATGAGAGTTTATCTAGAGTTGGATATTTACCTAAATACTTATTTTCGAGCGCGTAATAAATTGTACTCGCTCACTCAACTGGTCCTGAAAATCATGCTCTGTCGCCTCTATCATTATTTCCTACATTTCCTACATTCCATGGACTTGCAAAAGCTCTCCCGAAAGATGTTTCTGCGACAGCGATACATACACCCATTTCAAGTGGTACTTTGTGCTCTGCTGCTGCCTGTTGCCACACAGTAATACTGTTGAAAGGAGCATTACCATATTTCTGAATATAGTTTTTTGTTCTTTCCTCGAGTGTATCTCATTGGATGAATGATACTGTAGAAAGATCAATTTTTCTTTTTAGTTTATCTTTGAGTACTTTGATTCCAAATTGTGTTGGTAAGGCATTCGTGTCTTTAACTGAACTGAGATCTGTATGTTCAAAGACAGAAACAGGAATCGCGTCTTTAAAAATTTCAAGATGAATTCTTGGTCATGCGCTTCCAAAACCTGCTCCCTTAGTACCAGGTTCACCACCGCTAGTTCCAAGAATTTGTCCACGACTCACATATTGACCTTTTACTACTCCGATTTCATTGAGGCTAGTGAGGAGCGTGCTGTAACCATATTGATGAATGATAATGATATAACTAAGCGAAACGCCATCAGGATTTTTTACATCATACACATATCCATCAGCAGGAGAGTATACTGTTGTGGATTGCGGTACGATAATATCAATACCTTTATTGGTTTCTCCATATTTTTTTACATATTCAATAGTATTATAAGATGATTGAATTTTTTCAACCGGATAGACTGGTCGAGAGAGGAATTGTTCATTGTCTTCATGTATTTCTCCAGCTTCAAGTTTTTGTTTGAGATAACTATTACTTTGTATAAATGTATTACTTTCAGCAATCTTACGTTGAAGACTTGCTAATAATTCAGCTTTACTTTTTTGAAGATCTGCTTCTTTTCCATTGAGATCGTCTTTACTGGTAGCATAAATATTGATGTACTCCACAAGAGATTCCTTTTGCTGATTCAGAATATCTAATTTTTTACTATATTCTCCAAGTTTAGTTTTATATTCAAGCTGAGAATCTTCAAGAGAACGTAATAAAACCTTGAGATCAGTCTGTTGTTTATCTATGATACCGATTAATTGTTCATATCTCAAAGATACCATTTGTGTGAGATCTCCATTACTCAGATCACTTGAAATATTTTCCGATTTGAGGAAAAGTTTGATGTCATCAATATCGCTATTTGCAGTGTAAAACTCATTTGTGATCTTATACAAAACATCAAGAAACTTACTAGCCATCGCTCTTGCTTTTTCTCTGTCGGCATTTGATTGATCTATCTTTGCTTTAGTATCTTTGATTTTGTGAGTATAATCTGAGACTTGTTTAAGTAAAGCATTTGTTTCGCTTTGTGTTTTTTTGGCTTGATCCAAGATGATCTGAATGGATTGTTTTGTATTATCTATTTTATTATCAATAAATTTCTTTTGTGTATTGATGGTATCAAACTGTTGTTGTATACTTTGAAGTTCTTCGTACATTCCTCCTATTTCTTTCTGACTTTCTTGAATATTTGAGTCAGTAAGAGAAGTCTGAGAAGCTAAATTTGCGAGTTCCTGTTCTTGAAAAGACTTTAATTTTTCTTGAAACGTACTGTCGTTTTTTATCTGATTATAAAGTGTATTTATTTCTTCAGGAGAATAACTTGATGTAACGTTGTTTGCTCCTACACTATTAAGCAAAAATGCTAAACATATAATAACTGAAAAAAGTTTTTGGAACGATTTAAAAGATTTAAAGTTTAGGTTTCAGATAATTTTCATATATTTAACTTATTAATTAAAATTCTTAATCTTATTATAAACATACGCGGACTATAACTCAAAGAATTGATGTTAATAGTTGTTATTGTGAACGGATTATCTTTACAAAATACATAAACAATTTCTATTATGAATTTTTCAACTACTTGTAAATGCTTGATAATTATGTATAAAATAAATGTACTTGTTCTTTAATATTTCTTTAAAGCCTATACTTCTAGGGCTATATGATAGAAGTTAACACATAAAATTCTCGTAAAATGAAAAATTTTAACATTATTTTTTTTATTTTAATTTTTTTATTAGGTTCATTCGGTGCAAAAGCATTTAATTGGCCTAATAGCAGCATCCAACTAGGAAGTAATACTCCTACTTGTGGCGAATACAACACATTACAAACTGCTAGCTGGCAAAATAATAGATATTGGGTATTTCAGAGCATTGCTCCGGGACAAAGTATTTGTGTTATGCCTCCAGTTAGTGGAATGAGCTGGTATGTATACAAAGGTGACGGTTCTGCCTTCACAGGAACTGAGGTTTCTTACTCTGGACCTCATGCAGGGCCAGTTTGTATTGATAATAATACTGCGACTAATCAGACTTTTACTTTGTTATGCACTGGAACTGGAAATTTTTCATCATTCACGTATTCCTCTTATTGCTTGAATACGGGAAGTATGACATTGAATGGTGGAGAAATAAATATTGGTGATTTTTATGACTTATGTCCGACCATTGAATATTGTGGGACTATCAACTCAGTTGATGACAACAGGATATTTCATCTTATTTTATCTCCAGGCGTTAGATGGTGTAGTAATATACCAGCAGGTTTGAACTGCGGATTATTTCCAGGTAATGCTACGACAGGCTATACTACAAATGAACTTTATACTGGATCGTTATGTATCCAAAACAATGGGAATGCAGACCTAGAGTATATTGTAAAATTTGAAGGTCCAGTAGGATCTTATATAATGAACTTTGATGTAGTATGTGGAAATTCATACATTCCTTTACCGCTTAATTTATTGTCTTTCGTTGCTAGTTCTAGCAAAGAAGGTAATTTATTGAGTTGGGAAGTGACTGATGTGAAAAATTTTTCTCATTTTGAGATTGAAAAATCTTGGGATGGAAAAAATTTCCAAATTCTGAATACAATGAGTTATGCTGGTGATAGGTATGAATATCTTGACAAGCAATTTTTTAATGCCTATTATAGGCTTAAGATCGTGGATATTAATAATAATTTTAGTAATTCGGCAGTTTTATACTGTGACAATAAGAATGAAAAAGAATTATCAATTTATCCGAATCCATTTGGTGATAAACTATATTTCTCAGCGGAAGCTAAAGAAGTAAAGATTAGAAATTTATGCGGAGCTACTGTATTTTACAAGAGAAATAATATTTCTTCACAAATAGACTTATCATGTCTCGGAGAAGGAATATATTTTATACAAGTAAATAGGGGATCGACCCAAAAAATTATTAAATAATTAAATTAACAAGTACAAAAACTACCACCGAGGATTTTCTTTGGTGGTTTTTTATATTATCAAACTTGAATATCAGCCTATAATCTATATATACGACAGGATAATCAGATTATTATTTTTATAACAAAAGTAATCGAGTTTCTCATTTCACTTTAGATGGTTTATAGCCTTGAGCATCATGACTCCCTATTTAATTTTTTATGATACTATTTTGAAAAACAAACAAAAAAAACAATCTTACTTTAATACAGAATCGCTTAATAAGCTAAATAAAGCTGTATTAACATTGAGAGCGCTTGATAATCCTTTACGTCATCAAATTATAGAATTACTTACAGAAGAACCAAACACCAATGTCACTAAATTATATTTAAAACTCAGACAAGAACAGGCAGTTGTTTCTCTACATCTTGGTATTTTACGTAAAGCTAAACTCGTCGAAGCCACTAAAGATTGAAAAAATGTATATTATTCTGTGAACCATGATAAATTAAATCATGTGAATGAAATAAGTAAAGTTCTAGCTTGAGCAAGTAATAATTTTGCTCAGATAGATTAAATTTTAGACTTTTCTTTACCATATATTTTATAATATTTCCAGAAAGAAATCATCTTTTGCTGTTGTTCGTCCCATAAGTGACACCAGGTAAAACGTAAACTTTCCCAAAACCCAACCTTTTGAGCTACTTCTTGCAATAAGGGTTCTTTATTATAGCAATTTGCGAGTTCATAACTCGGAATAGCAGCATTGAGATGATGAATATGATGATATCCAATATTTCCTGTTAGCCAATGCATTCGCTTAGGAAGATTATAAAAAGTGCTTCCTTGCACAGCAGAACGAATGTATTCTCGTTTATCTTTTCGTGCTTTATAGCCAAATTCATGCTGATGCTGGATATAGAAAAACCAAATAGCGATAGTACCGAATATCACCAAGATAGGTAGTTGTACAGACAGAAGTGTATGGGTACCTAGGAAATATCCAATCCCTCCATAGAGTACTATAGTAATCAGATTATTTGATATCAATGACGTATTAAGTTTTTTTTTCTCTGGTAGGCGAGCTAGAGGTAAACGATTATTGAAGAGTATATACCGAATGGGAATAATCCCAAACATCACAATAGGGCTACGAAATATAATATACCACGTCTTTTTCCATATACTTGCATCCATAAACTCTTGTGTAGTCATAGTATACAGATCACCTATATCGCGAAATTCTCGTAACTTATTGGCATGATTATGGTGAAAGCTATGCCCTGCAGATCGATAAGTATAGGGTATGAAAGTAAGAAAACTACATATTTTACCGATAAGATTGTTTGCTTTGTGAGAAGAGAGGAAAGACTGATGTCAGCAATCATGTTGAATAATAAATATTCTGACTAAGAAAAATGCATTGAGTACTGCTACAGCAATTCCTCGTCACCATCCCCATTCTTGTACCATAAAGTACATACTAATCCATAATGCGATATAGGGCAATACAGAAGTACAGAGTTGGATGATTGCTTTTTTGGTATTAGGAAGTCTATATTTATTGGCAATTTTGGGTAATTCCTTGAGTATACTTATGTCTATGGGAATAAGCTTATGTATAGCGGTCATACGTAATTTAAAAAATATTAAATATAACACCTTAACACTAGGGTAATGATATTGAAATACAACATTGATTTACTGAATTAATTTGACAAATAATATGATTATAAGTACTATTGTAATGATATTAAATATTTTATATTTTTAGCGATTAAATATGGAAAGAATTGAATCAAACGATCAAACAGAACAACAAAAACCTTTGGCTGTCTTAAATAATGCTGAAAAAGAAAATAACCCAACTTTGGTTTTATTAAATACAATAGCTAAGGACGTTCAGAAAGATATTGAATGAAACTTCTCTCTTTCTTCACGTAAATCTGAAAGATGAAATCTGCAAGTGGAGCAGGTTTGAAAAACAGAATTTAATCTAAAAAGCTATGATTGTCAGACAAAATTTAGCTATGATGGAAAAAATGTCTCAATTGGTGGTTTAATGAAATGGCCAGCAAGTGAAATATCAAGTGCATTTAGAGTAATGAACATGTTAAATAGTGCTACTCATGAGAATCAAAAAAATCCAAACGGTGTGAATTTGGACTATACCGATGGAAAAAAGTTTACAATGGATGGAGATAGTATTGTTTCTCGATTTAATGTTCCAGGTGGAGCAGATAGTTCTGAAGCAAAACAAAAATACTTTGATTTAGCGCTAGTAGGGCACTTGTTGCCTCATAAAGACGACAAGAAAGCACAAAAAGAAGATATGGAGTTCTTATTGGACTTTCTCAATAGTCGTTAATTTTTTGAAGTATGCTCTCTAATAACTTCTCATTCAATAACCTTTCCTGAAAACTCATCTTTGAGTTTTTTTGGTAATAATTTTTTGATCCATTTGGTCAATAAACTTATTACTATCAGATCATCAACTATTCCCAAAAATAATATCCAATCTGGAAGTATATCTACCGGAGAAATAACATACACTATTAGTAGGATAATCAAAAGTCTAGGAAAAAGGGGAGTGTGTTTATCAATTAATGCTTTAAATAGCAGAACTGCATCACTTTTTATAGTTTCTCGTAAAGATAATCTAGAGGGTGCGGCCATTTAAAATTTAGTGTTTAAACATAAAAATTAAGGAGTAATTCTATTTGCATATCTTGGGAAAGGTATAGTCTCACGAATATGATGTAGACCACAAAACCATCTTACCAATCTCTCTAGTCCATATCCAAATCCTGCATGAGGAACACTTCCATATTTTCTCAAATCTAAGTACCACTCAAAGGTAGCGGGATCCAGCCCATGGTCTTTTATCTTCTGAAGTAAGATATTATAATCATCATCTCTGGTACTTGATCCTACAATTTCTCCACATCCTTCTGGTGCGAGTAAGTCACTACAAAGTGCGTATCCAGGCATATTTGGGTCTTCCTTTGTGTAAAATGCTTTTATTCCCATAGGGAAGTGAGTTAAGAAAATTGGTGTATCTATCATTTCCATATATTGCATTTCTGTGTCTGAACCGATATCGTCACCTTGTTTTACATCGAATCCTTTCGATTGAAGATCAGTTATAAATTCTTGATGAGTCATTCTCAACCATGGTTTATTTACGATATCTTCAAGTGCTTTCGTATCTCTTGCTAATACAGCGAATTCTTTTCCGTTTATTTCTAATACTTTAGATATAAGATATTTGAGTAAATCTTCTTGAATCTGCATGTTCTCTTCTTGTTGAATGAATGGAATCTCTGCATCCATCATCCAAAATTCATTGAGATGTCTTCTTGTTTTACTTTTTTCAGCACGGAAAACAGGACCAAAATCGAACACACGACCTACACCAAACATAGCTGCTTCAATATATAATTGACCTGTCTGACTCAGATACATTTTTTCTCCATTTACGTGTTCTACTTCATAAAGTTCCGTAGTTCCTTCTGCTGCATTTGGTGTGAAAATAGGAGCATCAATTTTAGTAAATCCATTATCTCTCATCCAGTCATAGGTAGCATAGATAATTGTATTTCTTATTTTTTGAATAGCGATTTGAGATTTTGCTCTGAGATACAGATGTCTATTATCAAACAAAAATTCTGGACCATGATCGTCTTTCGTACCAAAAATATAATCGTTTGTTTTTGTATAGATACTATAATCTGAAACTTGTAACTCAAATTCTTCTTTCTTAGGATGTTTTGAAACTGTACCTGAGATTTGTAAAGAACTTTCAATCCCGCAAGATTCCAATTCCTTAAATTTATCTTCCCCAAGAGAGTTAATTTCAGCTACACATTGAATATAATCTGATCCATCACGCAATTCCAAAAAGCATAATTTACCTGATGATCTGATGGTCTGTATCCATCCATTGAGAGTTATTTGTTGTCCTACTTGAGTTTCTGTGATATCTTTAATTAACATGGAATGAGTGTAAAATTGTAAAATGAGGGCAATTATTATTTAATTATTATTCAATATTTCTACTATCTCTTCTACTCACAATGTGCTTAAATCTTTGTGCTGAGAGACTGTCTGAGGAAACTTGCTACTGTTATTTTCTCCTAATACTGCGATAGCTTTTCATCCAGCTTTTATGGCTCCATTCATGCCAGTTGCTCCGTCTTCTATCATTACAAAATTATCCAAGTCATATTTTTCTACGATATTTTTATATACATCAGGATCTCACTTGGAGATGTAGGGTTCATTAGTCTTAGGGTCATTATCATATATGCTTATTAATTCATCAAATTTATTAACAATATCCAAAGTATTGAGAACTTCTAGCATGCAATTTCTGGTGGAAGCTGTAACGACAGCAAGTATAAATTTTCAAGATCAACTTAAGATATTAATTAAATTTCACGCTCATGCTACAAAATTAATAGAAGCTCATCATTGATATTTATCTAGAAGTAAATTATTTTTTTCAGCTTCTATTTTATGTATATCAAATTGATCTATTTTATTATGTATATCAAAAAGTTTTTTCATCCACTCTTTGGGCTGAACTCCAGCGAAATTAGCTCCTATCCAATCTATTGTGATTGTTGTTATATTATCAGGAGATATAGTGGATATTCCATATGATTTTAAAATTTCTAACTCTACTTCTCCGTGATATTTTTGTGTATCTGATATTACTCCATCCATATCAAAAATAACTCAATATTTTTTCATTTTCTTAGTTTAAAGTAAAATTGAATAATAGGAATTTGTTTAATCAAAGCAAGGAAAGACATATTATGCTAACATTAGGAATCTTGAGAATCTTTTATGTTTTTATTTTTTTTGCCCCACTGCCATCTAGGCTTTTCTCAAGTAAGATAAGATACTAAAAGTAAGGATAATATCAATAGTGACATACCTAAGATATAGTGATTTCTTACTGCAGGAATATTGAAATCCTGTGTGGACATCGTAGAAGCAAACCAGATAATACCTGCTAAAATTGCTCATGTAAACAACCATCATTGTCGAGTTGCAGGTGTTCGGCCCCATCCGTATGTTTTTCTTACGAACCAAGCTGGCGTTACAAGTGGGATTTTCATGAGTAAAAGACAAGTTAAATACTAGCTAAAGAGTAGATTTTCTCTATCGACTTTCAAGAGTTTCGTAAAACATACATTTTTCCCTTGATTTTTTGACTTATTCATGCTTTATGATTATAATAGACTATTATTTATAATTTCTTCAAAAATCCTTATGTCAGATACTACAGCATGATTGGATCCTTTCTTTAACCCGAAGCCAAAAAAAACTCCTACTCCAATACCAGAAGAGACTCCTGTTGCGGAAAGTAAACCACAACAAAGTGTTCCAATTTCAATCGATAAGCTTGTAGAAGATAAATCAACAACTACTACAGCTTCTGTCCCTACAGTAATACCAACACCAAAAGTAGCAGCGCCACAAATCATAGCGAAACAGGGTACTAAGATTTCATTCAAAACTTTTGCTATTGGTTGCGGTATATTTTTCTGATTATTTATAATCTTAGTAATTGTCTGATTGTATATTGCGATCAATAACCCCTCTTCATTGTCAAACCTTGGATTGGATATTAGTACGGTAAAATCTGTATTACTTATTTTTACTCTTCTCCTTTTCTGATTATTATTCTTTGTATGATTTGGATTTGCAGCCCTCAATGGTTACAGATTCTTTACTACAAAAACGGGATCTAGAGTTAGATATATAGTGGGACTGGTATGAGGGCTTGTATTACTTTTTGGTTCTATAGGACTAGGACTTGTGAGTTATACTACCATCAATGCAATTAGTGAAGAACAAACCTACAACACAAACGATATGATTATACCTCATATACAAGTAAAGAAGTTTGATGATGGAGATCCAAGCTTACCTTACTCTAGACTCTGGATAGGGACTCAAGGATTACCACTCATTGCTCCAACGTATATGGATATGCAACTCAATAGACAGATCGCACAAAGCCTTGGTCTTTTAAATCTACAACTTACCAAACTTTCTATAGATTGTGGAAATGGTCAGACTTTCAGTAATGATCCCAATCAAATTAGTACCCAATTCTTCTTCCAAGGTTCATGTCTTTATCTCAAAAAGGGGCAGTACAATGTGAAGATGAATTATACTTACTTTGATGCCCAACAAGGTGTGGAAATCAGCCAATCAATTGATAAAGCTGCGACAATCGATATTGCTACAGACTTTGATTTCAATGTAGACAATGCTGAACGATCGCTCAATGATAATAAAAATGAAGTAATTTTGGGAACTGCTCCAGTGAAAGTTCTTATTGATGCTCAAAAAATATTCACTGATTTGAATATTCCAAATATTCAGATTACGCGAGATATCAATGGCGATGGAGCTACTGATAAACAAAATAGAGTAAACTTTACCTATTACTTTGATGAAGCTAAACTTTATAATTCATATTTTAGTATACCTCTCAATATACCAGGTATTACAAGCCAAATATGGTATCTTACAAGATTCCGTGTAAATGCAGGAGACGTGCCACCTTGTACTCTGGAGACAAATCCACTTGGAAATAATAAATACGAAATTGCAGTGAGAGTTGATGATGGTGGAACTGATATTTCTGATTATAGTGTTGATGTTATAGATAATCAGACTGATGAAATTGTGAGAAGTTTAAAAGGAGCAAGTGCTAGATTCCAATATGATTTCCCAAGTGGAAAATCATACAGAGTAAGAGGGTATTTTAATACCACTGAAGGGAAAAGAGGATCATGTGAAGCAAAGAGTTTATTGGATATTGGATACAATTCTTACAGCTTTATAAATTCTATTTCAGTAATAGGACCAAATGATTCAGCTTACAAAGCATTGGGAGCTTCGTGAGATCAAAGAGTAGAAGGAGATACTATTATTTTGTCTGACATACCTACGACATTAAAATTGAGTATTGATAAGATAGTACCAGCTGTTAACAATCCTCAGATCACAGTATTTGAGAATAATGTACTCAAAAATCCTACTAAAGAAAATGAATATGTTTTCAAAATTGATAGTGAAACTGAAAAAGAAATTAGAGTAGCAATGTCTGATAATAACTGAAAATCTGCATGAAAACTATATACTGTGAAGTTAGAAAGAAAGAATTTAGTTGGACAGTTAAAAGCTACTAAAACAGTAGGTTTTGATCCACTTATTGTAGAATTTGATGCAAGTATTACAAAATTGAACGATCCCAATGATGAAGTAGTATACTTTACTCGAGATTTTGGAGATGGTGAAGTAAGGAAAAATACTTCAGTAGGTAAAATTACTCATACTTATAAGTTTGATATCAAAAAAGAAAGTGGTGAATTCCAACCTTCAGTAACTGTAAAAACAAAGAAAGGACTCACTCAAACTATTGTATTCGCTGAAAAAATTATCGTAAAAAGACAGATAAAATCATTTGAAATACTTATGCCATCGCATCCGGCACAACTTGCTCAAGCAGGAGATACTATCGATTTTGCTCTGCAAGTAGATGGTAAAGTGACGTCTGTGAGTTGGGACTTCGGTAATGGTAAGAAACTCAATGGACAAGCGAGAGAGTTTACTGAAACGACTATGAAGTATGACATCCCTGGTCTGTATGAAATATTCGTAACACTAGAATTTTCAGATCATCCACCCGTGACTCAAAGTATTAAATTGAAGGTAGAATAGTCTGATTTATATTTTTATAGCTTATTAGAATGGAAAACCCTAATGCACCAAAATTAAACCAACAAGAATACATCAATAATATTCGTAATAGAATTAATCAACTTGGTACTAAAACGGATGGAGAAATAGCAGAAGCATTAAAGTCTAACGACAATAGAACCAACTATGGACATGAGTTTGCTCTTGATGATCAGGAAGTTTCAATTGATGATACTATGATCGACTTCGATAAACTTCAGGAACATTTTCCTACTATTTGAGCAGGTATTACTAAGGTTTTGAAAGATGGATGAAATGGTTCGCTTATATTAATGCAATTTGAAAATACTATTCCTAAGAAAGGTCGAGATAATGTAATTTGACCACCTCAAAACATCGAAGATTTAAAATCTTATAACCAAGATAATATTAGCTTCGAAAGACAAAATGCTAATCAATTCTATTTAGCTATCACTATTGAACCTAGTGCTGATAAGGATGATTTTGGAAGATCAAAATTTGTGATAAGTCCAATAATGTATGAAAGACCTGCTCTATCTAAATATATACCTAATTATACTATATATTCAAAACCCCTTATTGAAGCTGAATTCCGAGAGTGGAAACAAAAAAAATCTCCCATTAATAGCTAAAAAAATCAATATAATATAAAAACCCGAATCGGAAGACTCGGGTTTTTTTACTCAAATTATAATCAGATTATAAAATATTATTCATCATCTGCTAATCCTTTCTTTCCTTTTCTTTCTGCGATGATCTTTTCAGAAAGAGAATTTGGAACTTTCTCATAGAGAGCAAATTTCATAGTTGACGTACCTCTACCTTGAGTAATAGATCTCAATGTAGTAGTATAACCAAACATTTCAGAAAGTGGTACTTTGCAGAGAATTGCTACTGCATTACCTCTTTGATCTTGTCCTTCGATCATACCTCTTCTAGAAGAAATATCACCAATAATATCACCCATATATTCTTGAGGACATACAATTTCTACATCCATAATTGGTTCTAGAATCATAGGCCCAGCTTTCATAAACGCTTCTTTAATACCTTTGTATGTTGCTAATTTGAAGGCAAGTTCAGAAGAATCTACTTCATGGTATGAACCATGTTTTACAGTAACGTGTAAACTCAATACTGGATATCCAGCTAAAGGACCAGTTTTCATCATTTCTTCAGATGCTTTTTGAATAGCTGGGATGTATTCTTTGGGGATTACTCCACCAACTACTTCATCAGTAAACTTGAAGAATTGTTTTCCTTCTGGGTCGATAAATGGTTCGATATCAAGTACTACGTGACCATACATACCTCTACCTCCTGATTGTTTGAGGTATTTAGCATCAGCTCCAGCTTTCGTAGTAATAGCCTCTCTGTATGAAACCTGTGGTTTACCAGAATTTACTACTACCTTATGTTCTCTTTTGAGTCTATCAATCATAATTTCAAGATGTAATTCTCCCATTCCACCAATAATAGTCTGACCAGTTTCCTCATCAGTATGGTATTTGAAAGTAGGATCCTCCCCACCAAGTTTGTTTAATCCAAGTCCTAATTTTTCAGCATCAGCCTTTGAAGCAGGTTCAATAGCCACTGAGATTACTGGTTCCATGAATTCCATTTTTTCTAATACGATTGGATGTTTTGGATCACAAAGCGTATTACCAGTCTTCGTGTCTTTGAAACCTAGGAAGGCTCCAATATGTCCAGCATGAATTTCAGATACTTCTTCTCTTTTATTACTATGCATGAGTAAAAGTCTACCTACTCTTTCTTCTTGTCCAGTAACTGTATTGAGTAATTTATCTCCAGTTTTGATGATACCTGAGTATACTCTAACATAGGTAAGAGTACCTACAAATGGATCATTAAGAATTTTGAATGCTACTGCAGTAGATGGTTGATTATCATCAGCAGTTCTCGTTATCTCTTTAGTGTCATCATCTGGATCAGTTCAGATTATTTCTCCTCTGTCTGTAGGACATGGAAGATAGTCAGTAACAGCATCCAATAATAATTGAACACCTTTATTACCGAGTGATGAACCACAAAATATTGGGTATAGTTTGTTTGCAACAACTCCAGCTCTTACTGCTTTTTTGATCATTGCTTCAGATACTTCTTCTCCATCAAGATATGCCATGGCCAGATCATCATCAAAACTAGAAACAGTATCAATCATTTTTTCTCTGAGTTCTTTTGCTTTAGCCATAAGTTCTTCAGGAATTTCACCTTCAGTAACTATTGTTCACATTTGTCCTGTAAATGTAAAGTGTTTCATTTTAACAAGATCAACAATACCAGCAAATTCTCCAGCTTGACCATTTGGTATTTGCATAACTACTGTATTATGTGAAAGTTTTTGGTTGATACTTTCTACTGAATCGAAGAAATTAGCTCCAAGTTTATCCATCTTATTGCAGAATATCAATCTTGGTACCTTATATTTGTCTGCTTGTCTCCAAACAGTTTCAGTTTGTGGTTCTGCTCCTTGAGAACTATCAATAAGCGCTACAGCGCCATCAAGAACTCTGAGTGATCTTTCTACTTCTACAGTAAAATCAACGTGGCCTGGAGTATCAATAATATTGATATGAAAGTCTTTCCAGAAACAAACTGTCGTTGCAGATGTAATAGTAATACCTCTTTCTTTTTCTTGTTCCATCCAATCCATGGTAGCAGCACCATCGTGAACTTCACCAATCTTGTGGTTTACACCAGTATAGAACAACACTCTTTCTGTGGTAGTAGTTTTACCAGCATCAATATGTGCCATAATACCGATATTCCTCACCATCTTTACGGGAGTTACAGCCATAATAACATAAAAAATTAAAAATATAAAATTTAATACTAATTACAGGATATTTGTACCAAAGTACAATGAATTACCAAGTAATTAAGAATTATTAAAAATAATCCGAAGATTTGTCTTTTATAGTAATAATTTATGCTCATCTTTCAAGGAAAATAATCTCTAAATTTGGCAAATAACTTGCTTTTTTTTAGCATTATCAGTATATTTAGAGTATGAGTTTTAATCTTGTACAACTATTGGAGCAACTTAAGAAATTCATTCAGCAAGAGAACTGAAGTTGGTTTTCTTTATTATTATATATAATTCTAGGTTTAACTGTCGGAGATTGGGTGATGTGAAGATTGTTAGTGTATGGCTTACCTGAAAAAAATGTTAATTTAATATTTTGATCTATTATTGCTATTGCGATAATAATTTGGTTTATTACAAGAGAAGTACAGGTTAAAAAAGGTAAAATCAATATCTGAATAGCTGATTTGTTAGTAATTCATGTCAATGAAAATACTGTACCACTCACATTTGACCAAAAATCTCAAATTGCAAGTGAAGCGGCACAATATCTTTATAGCCAGATTCAATCAGAAATATATAGCTGAAGCACTACTGATCAAATAAATCTTATAAAATTACCAAGTAGAATACAGGTAAATTTTGAGAATGAAAGAAAAGTAGTTGACGCAAGTGGTTTAGATGTATTGATATGGTGAGCTCTCAAATATGTTGATAAGAAGTATTACTTAGATTACAGAATGACTTTCTCCAAAAAGATTGAATCTTGGGCATTTTCCGAGATTATACAATCAATCAATACGAGTGGAGATGTTGAATTTGATTTACGTAATAAAAGTCCTGTAATAGATTTGTTTATTAGTCAGGTTATGCGATTATCTCTATTATTGTACTCGATTCAAAGTATGTATGAAAAGAAATTTCTATCTGCACAAAATCTTATTCAGATTATTTTAGGTCGTATCAAACAAAGTATAACAGATGCCAATAATTCTTGACCTACATTCTTGATACAATACCTTGTGCGATTCGTAGGAATGAGGAATCTTTTGGATATGCAAGAACGATTAACTAAAAATCGTATAAAGGATATCATGCAATGAGAATGGATAATGTGAAGTATACAAGATAGTTTTAAAGGAATTATTTCTTCATTAAAGTCGTATTTTCTTTTTATGAAACGTAATGCAATTTATGATAAACAGTTTGAATTAGAATTTTTGTACGCAGTAGGTAATAACCCTAAGCATAACTGGGACGAAGATGCAGTTCTTGTAAATCAAGAAACAATAAAATCTCCTTGGACAATGGATTTATTGAGTGGTTATTTTAGTATGATACAAGAAAATCTAATAGATGCAAAACTTCGTTATCAGTCTGTATTGAGCCAAGATCATGATAATATGATTGCTATGAGGACTTTATGAATAATAGAATTTCAAATGAAGAATTACCCATTATCAAAATTTTATCTAAAAGGATACTGGGAAAATAATAAGCAACATATTTTTTATAGGCACTATGTCGATACTAAGGTTTTGAAGTTACTTGCAAATTGTTCTTTACGTTCTTTTTCAATTTTTGAATATATTAAATACCAATCTAAATTTATTTCTGCATCATATAGGAATCGTAAATTAAGAAAAAAATATATTATTATTTAGACACAGTTTTTCATAAGATAACTTTTTGAAGTATCAAATTCAGCATCATGAAACTAACTAGGAATTTTTTAAGGTTTTTTTTTGGATCAGTGAATAATCTATATACCGATTCCAGTCGTATTTTTCTAATCCATAGTGGAGCTCTTTTTTCTTTTCATAACCGAAAATCTACTGTTGCTCATTGATTCATACAGAGCAAATTGAATTCTTTTAGTTTGTCCTTATTGAAATAAGTGAAAAGTTCTTGATGGGGTAGTCACCTTCCACCACCACCACGGAAGTTGAGAAAGATATTGATGGTGGGTTCTTGACTGTTGAGGTCTTGTTGTAGGAATTTCTTAATTCCATCCCGATCAAAATCATTATAGTTGGTGTCATTGTATTCAATCTCTTCATTGTGCTGTCTAAAATGGGGTCGTCTCTCTTGAATGTATTTATTTACACCATCTTTGAGATAACCTTCTGGATTATTATGTTTTTCGTCATATACGGTGAGTGTAATGAGATTTACTTTGTATTCAGATTTATGTAAATAATCTAAGAAAAAAGGTAGAAAATCAGTCCCGTTGAGGTTATGAAGATTTGGTCCATCTCGCTTTTTGTAAGCTATTCCCACTCTATACATAGTGCGTATCGCAGCTCCATCGGGCAATAACAAATCACTATCAAGTAGTAAATCTTTCATGTTTACTCATTTCTTCATAGCTCACTTTCCTAGTAAGTCATTATTCACTAAGATAGCTCCATATATATAATTGATAATTGCAAAATGCTTTAGTTCATACTGCTTAAGTATGTCATGAACTAATTCTTTGGAAGTCTTTTTGTAAAATTTATGAATAATCTGAAACATTGTTTGGAAGTGTATTTAGTTTGAATTTGATTGCAAGATTTTTATAGTTCTCGTAATTGATATTCATATTTTACTATTATCTACGATGTACAGACCAGGCGGATTTCCAGAATTTAATCCAAAGCAACAAGTAATTTGGGATAAGATGTTAGAAATCATAACTGATGTTTTTAAGAAACATAATTATCAACATATCTGGACTCCTGCAGTAGAACCTATCGAATTACTCAAAAAAGGATGAGATATTATAGAACAACAGGTATATGGACTTTATGGACTTGCACAAGGAACGGAAGACACAAAGGATTATGCTTTACACTTTGACCTTACTATACCACTTGCAAGATATGTACTTGATCATCAGCAAGATATTGTATTTCCATTCTCTAGATATCAAATCCAACCAGTATGGAGATGAGAAAGTCATAAAAGAGGGCGCTACAAAGAATTCTGGCAATGCGACATTGATACTATTCGAAGATCTGAGACAAATGTCTGACAACGATATGACAGTCAATCAATTTATGTTATGCAATCTGCTATGAATGCAGTTTGTGATTATTTTGGAATAACAATAAACTTTGTTGCAAAGATCAATCATTTAAATCTTACGAAATCTTATTTAGACTCACTAAAAATTTCAGGAACCGCTCAGTGACAGACTTTAAAGCTTCTTGATAATTATTTCAAGATGCCTGCAGATATTTTTAAAACTAAACTTATTGAGCTTGTTTGAATAGAAGATTCATGAAAAATAATACAAATAATAGAAACCAAAAATTATGAAATGTTTTCTCACCTCCCTCTTTACCAAGAACTAACTCAGATTATTCATTACTTAAATCTTATGAATATCTCATTTGAGTATGATATGTGTATCGTAAGAGGACAAAATTATTATTCTGGAATGGTTGTAGAATGGTATGACAAAGATGATATGGCCTTGGGTTCATTGGCTGCAGGAGGAAGATATGATAAACTCACTGACTTTATTGACACTAAACAATCATTTGGTGGGGTAGGAACAAGCCTAGGAAGATTTACTTCTCTTATTATGGAAAAGGCTCAACTTTCCTCTGCTTCTGAGACTTATCTTTTCTTACGTTTCCCAGAATCTTTTGAGTCACTCATTCCACTTTATAAACAGTTTACTGAAAGCAACAAAAGCTCTGAATTCTATCCTACGGAAGCTAAGTTTGCAAAACAATTGGAGTATGCTAATAAGAAGAACATGAGATATGCTATTATATGTGGAGAAGATGAAATGAAAAAAGGAATATATTTACAAAAAGATCTTACTACAGGAGAACAAAAAGAATGTCCTCTTTCAATATAACATTAGAATAGTTTTTAATAACTATTAATCCTATGGAAACGAGACTATAAATAATTATAGTATTTTTTATCGTTTGCTAATTGCAATTGCTTTGTCAGTCCCTATTTATTATTATATTCGTTGTGTATTATGAATTTTATTGAAAAAACTTTAGTTATTATTAAGCCAGATGGAGTGGTTAGAGGTCTTGTTTGAGAAATTACAGCAAGATTTGAAAGAGCAGGTTTGAGAATAATAATGGGGAAAATATTTAAACCATCAAAAGAATTATTACATGCTCATTATCCAGCTGAAAGAATAGATTGGGTTAAGGTATTGTGAGAAAGGACTCAAGAAGGATACGCAGAGTTAGGAATTGATTTACTTTCAGAATTCTGAAGTGTGGACCATGGTGTAATCGGTGAAAAAGTTAGAAATTGGTTGGTAGATTATATGTTTATCGGTGAAGTATTCGCTATGGTGCTTGAAGGACCGCACGCTATCGAGGTAGTAAGAAAGCTGGTAGGGCCAACAGTAAGTCTTAAAGCTCCTGCAGGAACAATAAGAGGGGACTATAGTTGTGACAGTGTTGCACTTGCAAACTTGGAACGTAGACCTATCAAAAATCTTATTCACGCTTCAGGAAATAAAGAGGAAGCAGATTTTGAAGTAGATTTATGGTTTGGAGACGGATGTTAATTTTGTTATTTTTTTACTAATATTAAAAAACGATAGTCTGACTATCGTTTTTTTCGAAATTCAATTTATATGTTTTTTTTATGCTTCTTGTTTTTTAATTAATAAATAGCTCATATAACTAAATCAGATTATCATTGAAATATATAAAGCAATATTCCATGGTCCTACTTGCACTTTAGTAGAATTAGCGACATCAGTAAGTTTACCATCATTACAAACTCCTTGTATGCTGTAGTATCTATAAACTGGTTCAGTTGCAGTACTATCATAAGCGAACTCAAATTTGTTATCAACAGTCTCTCCTATCTTTGTCATTTGACTGAGGTCAGATCATGGTGTACTTGATTGGTAAACAACATATCTTTCTACTCCAGATTGTTTTGTCCAAGTAAGATAATTTTTACCCGCAATCATTGCATTAGTAAGGAAGATTGCGCTTACTTTACAAGTGTCTGTGTTCGCTGGATACTCTCCTGGTGCTGTAAGAGTTACTATAGTTGAAGCTATTCCTACTGGGTTTGAATTTTCATCTGCTCCCATTACTTGAAGATAGTAGGTTGTATTTGATGGAGGTGTTACTAAGATATTTTTTTCTGTTGTTGTTTGTATAAGTTGTGGATTTTCTTTAATAGTTCCTTTATCACTTGATAAAAGTACCAAATATCTAGCTGGAGCCCCTTCAACTGTTCGGCTTATCATATATTTTTTAGTTGTTGGATCAAAAACTGATTTTATAGAAGTTATTTTAATACCAGAAGTATCAGCATCTACGGATTCTATGTTTGTACTTGTTCCCGACGTTATTTTCAAATGTTCAATATTTGGATATGATTTAGTATTTCCATCAGCAGTCAATTTCGCATCTATTTGTATATCTTCGTTGGCTGCATTAAATTTCAATTTCTTTTCAAATACTCAGCTTTTTATCTTCTCCATAAAATAGCTATTTCCAAGGAGAGTAAGCTCAGCTGTTGTTACAGCAGGTGAAGTATTTACTGTAATAGTAATTTTTTCACCCTCAGCAGCAGTTGTACCTGGATCTATCTGGATAGATTTATACATCTCATCAGCAAGATCAGACACAGTAAAGTTCAGTTCATCTGATTTAGCTAAAATAGATCAATCAGCATTATTTATTTGAATTACTAATGTGTGATTGCCTTTGGAAAGATTATTAGCATATAAGCTGAATTCTCATTGAGCATTTGTTGATGATGAAGCATTAAGGCTGCCATCAATAAGAATTTGTAATGGACTATTTGGTAATTCTTTTGAAGATCATAAAATATTTACATTGCTATTGGATTCAGTTCCACCTTCTACTGGCGAAGTTATGATAATTTTTTTGAGTGTTCATGCATTCATTGGATCTTTTATTTCAACATCAAGTTTTCCTACTAGGTTTTCATCCAAAATATCTTCAGCCATAATAGTGGCGTTGGCTGTTTTTTTGAAAATAATACCTTTAAAAAATTTCTTTATACCCTGGTCGCTTGCGGTAAAGTTCACAATTCCGCCATTTGGCAAAGTATATGAGCCTTCATCAAGTCCTTTTATTTCAAGTAGAGCATCGCCTACAAAGGATTTAGATACATCACCATTCTTATCTACAGCTTTTATAGTGAGATCTGCTGCTTCATTGAGCATCAATGGATTACTAGAAATTTCCACAATGAAACGGTCTGCGCTTGCAAAAACAAGAGTATTTAACCCAAAAATTGTAAGAAGACACAGAGTTAGTAATTTTTTCATGATATTGTACGAATTAAACCCATAAATAAGAAGTTGGCTATTAGCTGATTATATGGACGCACTTGTAGTTTGTCAAAATAATCCATTATTGCTTTGTTAATAGATTTGACAATAACTGATAAAATCATAAATTTATAGGCTCACAAGTATTGTAAAATGCACAAAGAATAGTATAATAAGCCCATATATTATATTATTATGCTATGAAATTTCACCATCCAGTAATGATAAAAGAAGTGAGTTTTTATGTTCAGCAACTTCTTGAAACACAATCTAGACCCTTGACCATTTTTGATTGAACTTTGGGTCATGGAGGGCATGTGCTGAATTTATTTGAAACTTTGGGGAGGGATATAGATACCTATGTTGCTACAGACGTTGATAGTTCTATGTTTGCTACGGCTAAAGAAAGACTTTCTACTACTCTTGATTCAGATTATTTGTCTCATCTCAAACTTTATAACACTAGTTATATCAATCTTGATAAAATTTCTCAAGAATTAGAAAAAAAATACGATGTTGTATTTTTAGATTTGGGAGTTAATTTACGACATTTTATGCAGCATGAAAGAGGTTTTAGCATCAAAGGTGACGGCATATTGGATATGAGATATAATCAGAATTCCAAATCGATCAGTAAGAAAGATAGGATAATAACTGCTTCAGACGTCCTCAATAACTATAATGAACTTCAGTTAATTGATATGTTCGTAGTAAATTCTGAGATAAGTATGTGAACAAGTAAAAAAATTGCTCATGAAATTGTTAGTGTTAGATCTCGTACTCCCTTTGAGAGCAGCGCCCAGCTCAATGATCTTACCAAAAAACTTAATTATAGCGCCAGAGTTGCAGCTATTGTTTTTCAAGCACTAAGAATCGAAATCAACCAGGAGTTTCAGAACATAAAGAACCTAATGGAAAATTGCTACAAGAGCATGAATAGTGGTGGAATTTTAATAATACTTAGTTATCATAGCTGAGAAGATAGAATCGTTAAGGAGTACATGAAAAAAATGATTACTTTGGATCAATGATCTATTCTTACTAAACACGCGTTGAGTCCTACATATAAAGAAGTGTCTGGAAATAAGCCAAGTAGAAGCGCGAAGATGAGAGTATTTAAATT
>CALMFT010000019.1 GCA_937862565.1 uncultured bacterium | reverse complement strand
AGATCGCAACAGTTACAGGATACGTTACAATGGCTATGCTTCTACCTCTTATTATCTCGAATTTATGTCAGATATTCTAATTGAGGAAATGGAAGATACTAATAACTAAACCATTATGACACAAGCAATAAGAAACTACCGCTCACAATGATGAGTAATTGATACGAAGATGGCTAATGATATATTCGTTCTGTTCCAAGAGTTAGCACAGTGAGTTAGCAAGGTTACGTGTTATGACCGACTTTTAGATATTTTAATTTAGTTATATGAGAGAAATAAAATTTCGTGCTTGGGACTGAGAAAAAATGTCTCGTCTATTTGATATGTGAGACCTTGTTTATGAAGGATTCCCTAAGATATGTTACCAAAATGAAGAACGAGATAGTCTAAAATTCAATTTGGAAATTATGCAATACACCTGAATTAAAGATAAGAATGGAAAAGAAGTTTATGAGGGTGACCTGGTAATATATGGAAATAAGCAATGAGTTATTGAATATAGACCTTGATGCTTCTATATAAAATATCTATATGAATGATTAGAAAAAACTTGGTGACTTTGATACGGAGAAAATTTAGAGATACTAGGTAATATCTATGAGAATCCAGAACTTGCTACGAATGTTTAATACTAATATAAATATATGAAAAATATTATCTACGCTCTTATGGCTCTCATAATCATTTGAGCCTTTGCGTATATGGCTTATGGGGAAGATGCTATACCTACTCCAAAAGATATAGCACTCCAGCAACGTGCGCGATTACTTGAAGAACAGTCCCAGATTGACAGAGACAATCTAAAAATACTCTCTTACTGTAATGAGTACGCGAGTGGTGCTAAGGCAGACGAGAGACAGAAGGCACAGTATGATTGCTACCGTACCCAGCGCATTCCTGATATTGATATTCCAACTATTGAAACTAATTCTTGAACGTCAACAGCCAGCACAGTGGCTGTACCCAGTTGAAGCTATCAGTGTTCAATAGGTACAGGAAGCCACGATGTGAGACAGTATGCAAAGTTTCATCCTTGAATTGCTTGATGGCGTAATAACAACGTATCAGGTATCACGATGTGAAGCACAGCACTCCAGAACGAATTTGACAAGGCGTGAATAGAGTGGGAGAAAGGAACGCTACGACCAGCAAACGAGTGAAATAGATACTACGCTTTCCCAGACTTAGAGAATGGTATGAGAGCAAAACTCTTGATTATCAAGCGTAGCTACAAAGACTCAACAATATCACAGTTCCTAGCGAAGTGGTGAACAGATAGTATACCGACTACACTCGATAAGAATAGGAAGATAGGAAGCCTTACAGATAGTGAACTCTTGTCGTTCCTACGGTTACAGATACAGAAAGAGTCAGGGAAAGCATTCGCGGATTACGTCTATAATAATGTTATAATTTGTAAATAATATGCAAGAAATAAAACTCTTCGGTCGATATGTTATACGACCAGATAATGGAAAGACTTGGGCAGTATCTGATATACTCACCAACAAAGATAAAGACTCAGAGAACTTTGAGAAAGAGTACGAATCTAATACTCGCTACCCTCGTGACTTACTCTCAGCACTCCTCATGGTACGAGAACGAGAACTACGAAAGAAAGATATGCAATCTATTGATGACTATATCAAAGTGATCAAAGAGATTGATAGCGAGCTTATATCAGAGTTAAAATCATTACTAAAATAATTATGACAAACATTGAAAAAATTAAACGCATTATCGATGTAGGGCATTGGGTAAAGGTTGTATATAAGGATGGTATTATCATAAATATAACTTCATACTATTGAAGCATATTTACTTATATCAATCCAAGAACAGAGACTGTAAGTACAACTCGTTATGATTTCGTAGACTGCACAATAGAAGTAATCCAACGTATACCTACAGCGTACAAGGATTGAGATAAAGTGCTTGTGTTGTCGAATCCAGACCATTATTCTGACGCCAAGCAAGAAATGGTTTGAAAGGTGCTTGAAATATGATTATGAAATGGTATCAACTATGTTGTGAGTATTGATGGAAAACTTTGGTATCACTTCCCAAATCATTGCCTTGCACCAGCATTCGAGGAAGACTCGTTATCTGGAAAGGAAGCGAAGATAGTGATAGATGGGAAAGAATATAGTGTAACACTTAAGCTTATATAGTATGGCAAAAGAAGAAATGCTAAATGCTATTCGTATTGAGATGAGCAAAAAGATCCATATAAGAAGTGACTACTATATGTATCAAGAAACACTTATTGGTGATGTACTCAAATACATTGATACCAATTGTTGCTTTGTAGATGATGGCGAATGAAATAAATCACGAGATATGAAAGCTCTTGATGCAATGCTACATAGTGTGTTCTATAACTTTGTTGGGAAACAAGATAGACCCATTGATGAGCAGGATGAGTTATGTATAGCGTTCGTTTATAACTTAATTAAGAAGTAGTATGCAACCAATCAAATGGCACAACCTCACAAGATGAGACCTCGTACGTCACGGCGATGAGATACTTACTTTCCATAGAGTAGATGGATCATTCGCCCAGATGAGAGACAAAGATGGAATGACACGGATAGGACAAAGCGATGAGTATGTTCTTGGTGACGATGGTATTTATATTCCTTATGTTCCAGTAGTATGAACAAAATAGAAGTCTATGTAAGATCTACAGATACGATTCATATGCATAAGGTTACTATTACAAAAGAGGAATGAGATATGTATAGAGTAGTATGTGTAAGCTGAAATATTGATCAAGAGTTTGAGAAGGATGATATACTCGGGCTACTAGAAGATTTACCTTGACTCATTTAATTTAGTATGAAAACAAACGAACAAACAAACGCTCCCGATGATAGCGAAGCTACATTGAAAGAGACAGAAGAAGAGCTTGAAGTATTGAGTACTACACGCCAACGGATACGACAACTTTTAACAGATTATTTCAATTCGTAGTATGAATAATAAAGAAATACTTGACCTCTATATGGACGTGTCACGAACTCTTTCGATAACGTTCTTTCGATATATTTACAAAGATGAAAGCATAGAATATTCTGATGTTCACTTTGTAGGATGAAGACCTGATACAGCTGAGTGCTGAGACTTGTACTTTAGCACAACTGATATGTATGAGGTACTCAAAGATTGATACTCTCCAGAACTCGTGAAACAATGGTATGAGTATATGATGGTATCGAACGAGATTATTGGAATACGATATTTCAAACACTTAGTAGATACTCACGGTTATACTACGGCAGAACAACTTCTTGAAGATTATAAGAAAGAGCGAGCAGAAAATGAAAAGCGTATCAACTCTCCAGAGTTCAAGAAACAAGAGGAGGAATATATGAGAAAGGCTACAGAAAAGTTTCTTGCTGATAATAATATCTAGTATGTCAACGAAAGCCTTCATAAAGTCACTTTGACTCGAAAAGGAATACAGAGAGTTCGCAAGGTTACGAGAAAGGAAACGATACCAGAGATACTATCTTGAGCGAAAGGCTAAACTTATTCGTGAAATTGCTAATCAATAGAATATGTGTATGAAAAAGTTCATTAAACTCAAATGACTCTATACAGAGTTTGAAGAGTTTAGGAAAGCTCACAATAAGAAATGGCACGCTGATTATCGAAAGCTCATTAAGGTTAGTAAGACTCCTAATAAATAATCTATGAACACTCCAGACGAGCAAGACACACAGCCATATACAGTCTACAGAGACTGGAATGGTTATGGTTACACGGCGTGACACATAGATATGGACTGCCAGCATTCCCATGTTAACTGGACTGAGAAAGATTTGGATACGATCAGAATGTGTGAAAAGGTACGAAGAAGCGTTGCGAGTCTTTTATCTATGTATTTATTGTAGTTGAAAGACTCAAAATAAAATGTACAATGAAATCGTTTAACATTTTTCTATTTGGATATGCCGTTTGATTCCTTTATGTTCGATGACGATGATTTGGATGGTGGGATAGATGACGTTGGAAGTTGTGGATTACCACCACCAAGGCTACGCCCAATCTATGAAAAGATAGGGCGTTCACTCGATGAGATACTACGGTTAGAAGTTGAGATCATAAATGAAAATACTGACTTAGAGCCAGCTGTGTGGATTTCGATTTATGCCTCCAAGTACCGTGCGATAATGGAAGAGGACTCATCTGGTACAAAGAGCCAGATAAAGAGAAAGCTTTATATCAATGACTAAACTATTATGCCATCACTTATAATACTTCATCCAAATGATAAGAGAGAGATACGATACGATGCTACAGAATGAGAGAAAGACGGGATTGATTCAAGACTTATTTCACTTACTCCTGTAGAACTCGCGCGAATCAAGCTAGCGAAGACGATACAAGAGGTACAGAAAGAACTTAGACGTTATATTTAACTTTCAATATATGTTCTCTAAAATGTGTACACGCTGTCGAATTGTTAAATCATTCGACCATTTCTCTAAAGGTAATAAATACAAAGACGGTTTGCAATATACTTGTAAGCCTTGCCACTCTAT
The DNA here is from genome assembly GCA_937862565.1 of uncultured bacterium. Lineage (GTDB taxonomy): Bacteria > Patescibacteriota > Gracilibacteria > Absconditabacterales > Absconditicoccaceae > CALMFT01. The sequence goes on along the minus strand of CALMFT010000019.1, from coordinate 807 downwards.
TCAGAATAGGGTATCACGATCAAATGTAATAGAGAGAAAGATAGAGGAAGCACTTGTACAATATGAGATAGAGAATAAGGATAGCTATGAGATGGAGATCAATATGGTTACGTGTATGGTAGGATTCATTGTTAGTCTCTCGCTTCTCTGCATTGTAATTGCATTCGTATGAGGGCAATAGAAGTAAAACTCCCGAAGCCTTGCAAGTCTTGCGGGTGAGAGCGATTCCAGAATAGAACAGAGTGTATTGAGTGTATTCGTAAAAAGGAGAAAGAGAAAGCGAAGGTTAAAAAGGAGAAAGAAAAGCAAAAAGAAGTTATCCGGAAAGTCCGGAAGACTGAAAAGAAACGCTTCTCCCGATCTAACCTTATCAAGGAAGCAGACCGTGTATGTTCTCTCTACATAAGGAAGCGAGACAAGGGAAATTACTGCATCACTTGCGGTGCGAATTGGGATGAATCATTTCAAGCCTGACACTTTATGTCACGAAGACACCTGAACACCAGATGGACTGAAAAGAATATCCATGCTCAGTGCCCGAAGTGTAATCTATGGGGATCTGGTGAACAGTACACACACGGAAAGTGGATAGATGGTATGTATTGAGAGTGAACAGCTGATATCATTACAAGACTCGCTAATGAAGTGGCAGAAGTAACAGACGAAGAGATTATTAGCTACATTAGGAAATACTATGAATTACTTTGAGAAGAATGTAAACCAAAAAAGTATTTTCTAAATATCTAATATGTACTACAACCTGAGAGTTGTCATTCTTCAAGAGGCTGACAAGCACGGACAGAATTA
>CALMFT010000018.1 GCA_937862565.1 uncultured bacterium | reverse complement strand
TAAAGACAGCACTATATCTAAACCTATCTATATCAAGCGAATCGAAAGTATTGTAATCGTAAACGGTTTTTGTCAAAAGATTTGATTTATTTAAAACAATAGTATAATATGAGTGCTAGGTAGCAACAGCTTACCTTCATTACTGAGCATAAGTCCCTGAGTAATGGAGGTATAGCCTTAAAAAAGTTATACCTTAGTACTAATGGATATCTTCGCGGACTTAAACACTACGGTGTTGCGGAGGTATCCATTTTTTATTTATCATAATATTAAAAATATGATACCCGAACCAGAATACATAAAGATAGATAGGAAATATGCTTGAATGCTTTTTACTCTATCGATGGATGACAAGGCTATATTATTTGATCGTATACTTGAATGGCATCTTGAAACTGAGTATTCGATTGAAATTGAAGATGATAAATTGAGAGCGATATATGGTCTATTAACTCTTGATTTTGAATAATATGAAATGAGAAAAATGATTATTTACGGTTGTTCACCAGATAAAGCAATTATCATGAATGCCTCCTATACTACAGACTGCGTATATGTGGATATGCTATTATTCTAATCAAGAATGATATTGCTTCCCGTCTCAAAAATTACTTGCAGAAAACTGCTGAGTATCAATCAATGCTATACGCAAATATCTTGCTGAGCTAGAAAAGATATGATTGATAAAGAGAGAACGTAGGTATAAGGACAACATGGAACTATCGTCTATATATCAACTCGTGATAGGTATATCAACAGGTGTGGGAGGGGTATATCAACAGGTGGGGGAGGGTATAGCACCAGATGGTGACGGAACTATATCTACAGAACTAAATCCAAAAGAACTAGATGTATGCGATCCAGAAAATACAGAAGATAATAAAATACAGAATACAAAAATAAGTGATAAATGGTGAGAGTTTTGTAAGTTAGAATGATTTGCATCTTATACTGCTCGTGTACTTATTGAGAAATGATGGAAACCTGATATGAATACAGATGAGTTTACAGATTGGATTGCAAAGTTTATGGAAGCGAGGGATATAACATATTCCGAAAGTGACTACAAAAAATGGAAATGAGCATTTCAATCAATGTTTACTTATTGGGATGAACAAGATAAGTGATCTAAAAAGAAAAAGATGTGGCTATCTCGAATGACAAATCAGAAATGATTTAAGTTTAACTTACCTTTTATAAAGAAATAATATGGACTATATAAACCGTGTACCAAAGATAGCACGCTATCTAACTGGAATAATGCTACAGGATGACCGTATGGACAACTATATGCCTATTATAGATACTTTCTATTTTTGAAGATATAAAAAGGTATGGGACTATGTGAAGAAGAATGGAAAGTGAGAGAATCCTGATTTTGTTTCTATAGTTGAGTCTTGCTGAATAACAAATCTTGGTGAATTTTTGGATGAGATTATGGATATTTCATTCAAAGAATATTCAGGTGATCCAGTTACATATCTTAAAGAACTACTAGACGGTATTTATTGCTCTACTATACAAAAAGCTACTCCTGAAGACTATTACAAACTCATATCACTCAAAGAAGAGATTGATAAGATACGTTCATGAGAATGAAACAAAGCGTACTCAATAAAATCAATCGCTTTGGAGCTGATGGACAGTGTGTATTCAAACTCATACAAGGTACATACTAAAACACTTATTCCAGAGCTTGACGAGATAATATGATGATGAGTAATCCCATGAACAGTAACACGTATTACAGCTTATTCTAACACAGGTAAATCAAAGCTTGCCTACTTCCTAGCATCTAACCTTTTAAAACAATGAAAGAAAACATTATTCATAAATCTTGAAGTACCGAAAGATACAGTACTCCAAAACATATTAGCGAGCTACTCAGGGAAGCACTTGAACGATATTATAAAACAACATGGGACGAGCGCTATATGAGACTATCTGAACGAATACACAGACCTACCATTAACAATCGTTGACAATAAATGGGAATGGGAAGCAATAAGTTCTTTCATTATCTCAAACAAGCCTGAAGTTGTGTTTATAGACTTCATCCAGAATATAGAGATCGAATGAAACAACGTGTATGAGCAGATGAGTAAGATCGCAAAGCGTATTCAGAGACTCGCAATAGAACAGAACATAATCATTATCGATGTATCACAGATGAGTAATGATGGTGCGAAGAACTACAAGATCGGAGATATGATACCAAGTAAGTGAGGAGGCGAACTTGTAGCAAGTACAGATATTGGTCTGGTACTTACAAGTAATTCAGAACGTGGTGATTTGCTCAACCTCTATGTAGCCAAGAACAAGTTCTGAAGAAAGGAAGATTGTATTGAGTTACAAGTAAACTATAAACTCAATCAATTCAAAGTGGTAAGTGTTACATGAAAGAAAACATTTTCTAACTAAATATATATGGAAACTACTACACAAGAAAACATTCCAAAGGCTAAGAGAACTCCTGAGGAATGGAAAGCAAAATGGAGACAACAAGCAATAGAGAAACATCAAAAGATAGAGGCTTTGGAACAACAAGAAAGAGATAAAATAAAAGCTGAACGTAAAGAATTGAAAGAACGTATGTTTTCAAAACTACAAAAACTGATTGATAGCGATTACAAAAAGAAATATCCAGTTAGACATTGGATCAAACAATTATTTAAAAAATACTTCATATTCTAAATAAATAATCTCCTCATTTTCTATTTACAATCCTACAAATATAAATACAATAGCTCTTG
>CALMFT010000017.1 GCA_937862565.1 uncultured bacterium | reverse complement strand
CAAGAGCTATTGTATTTATATTTGTAGGATTGTAAATAGAAAATGAGGAGATTATCTTAAACAGTTTTAAAAGATTTAGCCTTTCCGAAGTTCGCTTTGTGACTTGTCACATCTATCACGCTGAATTGGTTAAGATAGAAGTTTCCTCGTAGTTCAATGCACTTCTCTTTCTCACCAAACTTATTCTTTGCAACGTATAGGTTGAGATGATTAGCAATAGATTCGTGGCTTGTTATTACGAGTCCAACATCAGCACTTGCCACTAGTTCGCCTCCTCACTTACTTGGTATCATATCTCCGATCTTATATGTCTTTGCTCACTCGTTACTCATCTGGGATATATCTATGATTGCAATGTTATTATCAATAGCGAGTGATTGTATTTCGACTGCTAGTTCACTCATCTTCTCATAGATATTATTACCATCGACCTTTATGTTTTGGATGAAGTCTATGAAGAGAACATCTGGCTTATTCATTTGAGCCATTTTTTTGATCTCGTCCCATCGTCTCTTGTTGTCTACTATTTTTAGAGGCAAGTCTGTGTACTCGTTCAGATAGTCTCATATATCTCTCGTCCCCTGTCATTTGCGTATATCGTTCAAGTGTTCTCAAGAGTAGCTCGCTAATATGCTCTGGAGTACCACATCTCTCGGTACTTCAAGATTGATGAATAGTATTTTCTTTCATTGTTTTAATAGGTTAGATGCTAGGAAGTATGCAAACTTTGATTTACCTGTGTTAGAGTAGGCTGTAATACGTGTTACTCATCCAACTGGTATTCATCCTCATAATATCGAATCAAGCTCTTTTATGAGCGTAGGAATAGGCTTTCTTGTCTCGCTATACGTTTCATCCATCATTTCAGATGCAATGCTTTGTAGCGTGTATTGTGCCTCTTGTTCTCATTCTTTGATATTATCAATCTCTTCGAGCAGCTTCACAGTTGCTTCATAGAGTTCCATTGATAGCTTTGTAGAGTCTGAGTAGTTATACCTTGCGACAATCTCTTTCAGATACTTTACTGGGTCTCAAGTGAATAACTCATATGCAAGATCCATAAGTGCAGAAGTATCAGTTACTCAGCAACTGTAGCATATATCAGCAAGGTCAGGCTCGTTACCTCTTCCGTTCTTTATCACATAATCCCACGCTTTCTTATTCTTTCAAAATATCTTTGTATCAAGTAGGTGAAAGTATTTATCAAGCCTGTTATCGCTAAGCATGATACCTGTAAGGTAGTTTTGTATCTTTAATACTCGTTCAATAGGTGGCATATTACTTTAGGTTAAAGTGTAAACAAAAGTTAGCTCATAGTGTAGACTTGTGATTCTTTGTACTCTTATCTTTGAAATGATCTACGAATCATGAAAGTCATGATTTTAGTTTATAGAAGTCTTTTTCACATTCTTCTATTTTGTTTACTTCCATTTTCTTCTTTACCCATTCTACAAACTCTTGTACTGTTTCTTTTGGCTTCCATCCAATATCTATAAGAGCCTGAGCCATCATAGAAGTGAAAGTCTCTTCTCACTCTAACAATGCAGTCCATTCATCACTGAGTTTTGTATTCTGTATTTTCTTATCTTCTGTATTTACTGTATCTTGTATTTCTTCGACAAAAGGAGCTTCGAAAACTTCGTCAGGTCAGGTAGAGTTAGGTAAGGTAGAGTTAAGTAAAGTTAAGTAAGGTATGTCAAGGACCTTGTAAGCCCCTTGTAAGGTCCTTATAAGCCCCTTATAATTTAGCATACCAATCAGCTTTTCTTGATTTATCTCCGAAATCTCTCTTTTTATACCAATCCAAAGATTATCAGTCTCTACTTTTATGTTCTGATTCTTTACAAAGTTAACAATGCATATCATTCACTCATTGTAAAATATCTTCTTATCATTCTCAAAGTCAGCTATATATTTACTTATATCCGATTGAGATATTCCTGTATCGAATGACATTTGCCTCAATGTTATCTCGTAGAATCAGCTTATTGATACGAGCTTATTCGTTAGAAGATACATGAATAGTAGCTTTTTATGTGGTGATTGTGTCTCAAACCACGGATCTGTCCATATGGAATCAGATATATATCGTTTCTTAGACATATAGATAAAAACCCTGTTCAACTTCCTAGGCTAACTTTGCGTGGCAAACCTAAGAGGAAGAACAGGATATTTATTTTGTGCAAAGTTATTTAATTACCACGCAAGAAACATTATAACCGAAACATTTATTTTTTGCAAATTTATTTTTATTCGTACAATACTTTCGATTCGCTTGATATAGATAGGTTTAGATATAGTGCTGTCTTTA
>CALMFT010000016.1 GCA_937862565.1 uncultured bacterium | reverse complement strand
AAAAATCTATTATAAACTGGTAGCAGTGGACATGCGGTCCAATTATTCAGTGTACAAACTTGACTAAAGGTTTACAATGATTATATTACGTTATAAATTAAATTATTTAATTATTTATTGTCATATACAACATGAAAAACACTACATTGGCTATCGCTGTAGTAGCTGGATTAGTCATTTCTACTTTTGCTGCAACTTCTACTTTTGCTATGGCTTCGCCAGGTTACGGTTACGGTTACGGAAACTGAGGATGATATGAACGTACACCTATTCCTACTCCTAGAGATCCTAAAACACCTGAAACACCTGAAACACCAGGTGATCAAACAGGTTCAACAATAGATAGATTAGTAAAAAGAGTTCTTCAAATCCCATGATCTTCTTCTTCGTCTACATCTACTGAGAATAACAACCAAGATATAGTTATGCCAAATGTTTTACCACAAACTGGTGCAGAATTGGTATACAGAGTAATAAAACTTATTAATGCTCCACATACTCCTTCAGTAAAATAATTATATTGAGTGAAATATAAAAAAAAGAATCTGCTCTTTGAGTAGATTTTTTTATATATACTAAAATAAAAATAAAAAAAATATCAATTTCTTGATATTATTGATTTATAATAGAGTGGTGGGCAATATAGGAATTGAACCTATGACCCTTCGCACGTCAAGCGAATGCTCTCGCCACTGAGCTAATTGCCCGAGATTGTTTAATTTAGCAAGGGGCGGGCTCGAACCGCCGACCTCGGCCTTATGAGAGCCGCGCTCTAACCAGCTGAGCTACTTTGCCATCATAACTTACTACTTTATAAGTGAAGTATAATGTAATAATTTAGCTGTAAACTTCAAGCTGGATTGTATTTTTATGAAGAAAAAATAATAAACAGAATAGATATGAATGAAATCAAAAAAATAGCATTTGCAGGAGGATCAACAGGAGGGCACGTTATGCCTTTGGTTTCTTTGATACAATGATTGCAAGATAGTGCTAAAGATCAAAAGATCGAATATTTTCGGTTTGGAGAAAACCACAGTCTTGAAAAAACACAAGCAAACATGCTTTCTCAGGTTCAATTCATTTCTATAAGCTCTGGTAAGCTTCGTCGCAAGCCATCTTTCAAAGAATTTATTCAAAATATTCTTGATATATTCAAATTTATTTGAGGTATATTTCAATCTTTGTATTTCCTATCACGTTTCCATATTCAGCTTATTTTTAGTAAATGAGGCTTTGTGAGTTTACCGGTAGTGATAGCAGGTTGGTTGTTGAGAATACCTATTTTGGTTCATGAATCTGATAGTAAACCTGGAATTAGTACACGCATTGCATCAAAGTTTGCTACAAAGATTTTTACAGGATTTGAAAATGTTCTCCCAAATGCTGAGTATACTGGTCAGATTTTGAGTTCAGAACTAATTCCAAAAATTCAGAATATACAATCTGATGTCTCATCAACTCAGATATTAGTAAATTGTGGATCGCTGTGATCGGCGAGTGTGCATACTGCTTTATTAAGTTTATTTGCTCAGTATCCAGAACTCGTGAAAAACTTTTCATGGACGGTACTGCTTGGAAAGCTCAATCTAGATTTCAAAAAGGAATATGAGAAATATCCTGAAATAAGAGTAGTAGAATTTGCGGATCAAGTGCTAATGGGAAGTTTATATCTTAGTAATGACGTAAGTATTTGTCGCGCTGGTAGCACCAGTCTTGTTGAACAGCATATCTTTGGTCTCAAGCAAATCATAGTTCCAATACCATGGACTCATGATCAAAGTAAGAATGCCCAGTATTTTGCCAGCAATTACCAAGATATTATAATTGATCAACAACAAGTAGATTGGTCATCGAAGCTCTATCAGTCCATCATTTCTCTCCAAAGTTTCAAGAAAAATAGACCTGAATTATCCAAGATTTCCCAACAGATTCAAGAAGGCAAACAAAAAATTATCCAGACTATTTTGTTTACATTGACCCACAAATAATTATTCTTAAACATCTTCAGATTATTTTAATTTTTTAATTAAATATACCTGAATCCAATATATATTTGAATCCAAATTTTAATTATTCTACTCATATTTATAACAAATGACATTAGCTCAAATTCAAAAACATAAACAAAAAAAAGGTGTGTCTACTCCTTATGCAACCATCAATCTCAAACCTACACAAGCAGAATCTACAGAAACAGTAGAGAAAGATTTACACTTCGGACTTTTTGTACTTGCTACTGAAAAACATGAATCGAGACGTATCGATAATCAGCTCAGAGGAAGATCTGGTAGACAGTGAGATCCAGGAGCAAGTCAGTTTTATGTGGCACTTGATGACGAAATCATGCGTAAAATGGGAGGAGATACTATAAAATCTCTCGCTAAAAGATTATTGCCAGCTGAAGAACTTGCAAATCTAGAGCTTACTCAAAGTCAGTTTACCAAAGCAATAACTCGTGCCCAAACTCAGATGGAAGGACATAATTTTTCTATTAGAAAACATCTTTTTGATTATGATAATGTAGTAAACAAGCAGAGAATGAAGATATATTGAAAAAGAGATGAAATATTGAATTGGTTACCTACAGATCAAGATACCATGCTTGATGAAATAAAAGAAATAGTTGATGAAATAGTAAGTTATCAATTGAGAATGCGAGTTCAAAAAGATGAGAGTACTGAAGAATTATTGGAAAGCTTGAATCAGGTCTTTTGAACTGATAGTAATGCATATGCTTCGGTGAATACTAACCAAAAAGTTGAACCTTTGAAAACTGATATTGCTACAATTATTCTGGCAATCTGGAATGCTAAGATGACAAAGTTTTCTGATCAAGAGCGTCTTATTCAGATTATAAAAACTTTCTATCTTCAAGCTATTGATAAATATTGGATTGAGCACATTGATACTATGCAACATCTTAGAGAGAAAGTAGGACTTTATGGGTATGCACAACAAGATCCTTTGGTAATGTACAAACAGGAAGCTTTCAAACTCTATGATGACTTGCAGCTTACAATCAAGATGGAATTTATTTCGACTTTATTTAAAGTTGATTTTGCTCAATTCCAAGCACCACAAAATACTATCAACTTTGAATGAGTAGATACCAATGAAGAACAATTTGAAGATAATCTGATTGGTAATATGAATCAATTTGTAGCGCCAAAACAAGCACCAACTATTATAGATGTTGATACATCTGGAGTAGAAGTCATTGATCTTTCAGTAGTAAACAAACAACTTCTTCCTACAGACGGTAAGAAAGTAGGACCAAACGATACATGTCCATGTGGAAGCGGTAAAAAATATAAGAAATGCCACGGAGCTGCTTAAATCAGTTTATTGCTTATATTCCCTTGTTTTTTACATTTCCTACATATACTTATAAAACTTTAGTTTCTTATTCTCTACAATGCCACTCGAAGCTCCATACACTGCTCCAGAAGAGAAAAATGACGTTTATAAGATTGAACGCTCAGAGCTCTTGAAAGAAGTCATAAAAGATACGAATCCCAAAGAGTTGGTATCTTTATTCGTTTCCGATCCTGAAGTTTTTTTGAAGAAATTTGTGCAATATATCACTTCTGATAAGATGAAAAGAAAATATGATGAAGATATAAACTGGGAATGGTTTACTAAGGATATGAAAGCGTATTTTGAGAATATGGATGAAAAAGCTATGAAATCCAAAAATCTTCCTTTGCCTTTGGTAGAATGATATAAAGAACTATTTGCTGAATGAATGTCTCAAACTGCTTTCAAGAATAATATCCATGAAACACTCCAAGAATATTTTAACTACGATAAAAAAACAGATACCTTTGTGGGAGATCTGCAAGGGAATGATATCTGAGGTAGTATTACAGGTAAGATTTTACTTTTGTATAAGAGTCTATACAATAATAAAGGTAAACCAGATAGAGCGTAAATTTTTCTGAATAATAGCTTAACTCATAGTATCTTCTCTCCATTTTTCTATATTTTTATGATGACCTGAGACTAAAATCTCAGGTATTTTGTAACCATAAATTTCCTGAGGCCTTGTGTAATGGGGGTTTTCTATCGTGTCTTCCCCTACTTCTGGATAGTAAGATTCCGTCAATGGTGGTTTGTTCGTTCCTCCAGGAAGGATTCTTGTAATAGCTTCCATGATCATCATGGAAGGAACTTCACCTCCATAGACAATAAACTTTCCTAATGAAATTTTCATAAACTGACTAGGGTAGTGATCCATACAATATTGGTCAAACCTAAAATCAATTCCCTCATATCTACCACACACAAAGATAATATGTTCTACTCCCGTAAGATCAAAAGCCATCTGCTGAGAAAAATACTCTGTACTTGGAGCAGGGTAGAGGATTTTGAAATTAGCTGTATCCTGTGATTTTACAGCAGCATCTAGAGCATCAATCATAGGTTTTGCTTTCATAAGTAGTCCTTCTCCACCACCATATACTTTATCATCTACCGTCTGATGTCTGTCTGTCGTGAAAGTTCTAGGGCTGATATAATTTATTTTTATTAGATCTTTATTTACTGCTTTACCAAAAAGTGCTGCTTGAGCTCGCGATGAGAAAAGTTCAGGGAAAAGTGTGATGATAGTAAAGTTGATAATCTGATTATTTTAATTATAAATTGGCTCATTAAAGCAGTTGAATTATAGTAGATATACAGATTTTACTCAATTTTACAATTTATTTATTATTTATTACCAATTATGAAACTTTTATCATATATCTTTACGAATACACTTACGACTTGGAAATTCTACTGGAAATTATTTCTAATTATTTTTATACCTGTATTTGTAGCAGGAATAGCAGGAATATTTTGGTTTCGCTCACTAACAAACACCACCCAATTTACACAATTTCTTTCAGGTGCAAATTTTCAAAGTGGACTTTCGGACTTTAAACTTCTCAAAACTGATGAATTTATTTCATTGAGTTCAACTTGATTTCAAACAAATAAATCAGGTATGTTATTTGAGGATGGAAATTTTTTAATACAAAGTATAACTACTTGAACTTGTGAAGATGCATTTAGTACCTCATCTAAAGATGGTCTAATGATAACTCCAAATGCAGTATGTATTCGTAATAATAATAAACAACAAATCGTTACTGTTGCTCAAATCCTTACTGCAAGAAAAAGTTTACAAGTTGATCTTGCCAAGATGGATGATGGTAAAGTTGCTCAAATATTAGCTCCTTATACAGGAATAAATAGTCTTATCCAATGAGATACATTGTATATTGATGCTAATGTGCTTCAGCTTATCCTCACACAAGAAATACCTCAACTCCTCAATGATCCCACTATCCAGACTGGTATACTAAAGCTTGTTAAGATGGTTTCATTGATTGCAATATTGCCTTTTGCGATATTTTTAATCGTTGTTGTGGCTTTTGTAGTTCTGATATACTTACTTACTTTTATGCTTTACTCACTGTTTACTCAGTTTATTTACTATTGCATGAAGAAACCAATTTCTTTCAAACGTGCTTTTTCGATTTCTTGGATTCCCTACTTGTTCATTATTATTGTTACAGATTGGCTATTCTCGATATATCGAGTGTGGTGAACTTTATTGTATGCTATCATTATTATTATCTTAAATAAAATACATGAAGATAAAAAATTATCTGAATTTGTATCTTCGCAAACAGCCGAAATTCCAATGAAAATAGGAGAAAATCCTTCATCAAATGATTAGCCACTTTTTCTAATTTTTTCAATACATCATGGAAATATATCATATTACATCACCAGAAGAAATGATTGAGCTTTGATCAAAGCTTGTAAATTCTGGTTATCGTAAATTTGGTATTGTGGGTGAGCTAGGAGCAGGAAAAACTCATTTTAGTAAAGGAGTGGCTCTTGCTTTGGGCATAGATCAAGACAAAGTCCATAGTCCCACGTATGTGTATTTTCATGAGTATGAGGACAAACTCCTTCATATTGATATGTACAGGATGACAGATAAATTCCAAATCATCAAAATTGGTCTTCAGGAAAAACTAGAAGATTATGATTATTGGTGTATAGAATGGCCTCACATGGACTGGTTAGATACTGTAGATATGCTCGCGATCAAAATCGAAATTGATAGATCAAATCCCACTCAAAGAATAGTGATAGTTGAATCTGCATCTTAGTATTTCTTCATTTAAAGTTTATTTTTCTGATATTTTTCTCTAGTTTAAGAGTTTATTTTTTGCATAGTGATGAAATTTATTTTTTCAAATACTATGTTCAGATTATTAATTTTTTTAATCAGCATTTTCTTGCTAAGCATTTTTCAAGATTTTAGAATGATAATATTTATATGTGCTAGCGCTCTAGCTGTTGAGCTTCTGTGGAATTATAAAATAATCTGAGCACTAAGATTTATAATGACTAGTTGATTCTATTTGCTACTATGAGTTGCCGTAATCTTCTCAGTGATTAGATTTGAGCATCAAATGAACAATAATAATAATAATTGATTTAGTTCAATGATATTGACTGGTATTGTAAGCAATCAGACCAAAGCAGGCCAGTACGAAATACTGACTAATCATGGTAAACGATTGCTGAATAGCAAAAAGTCACTTACACTGGGTATGATTTATGGAATGAGCGCTCGTATCTATCAAAGGTCTCAAAAACCGAATGTAAAAAAACGATCGCAGATAGGAAAATTTGAATATGGGTACCGATTATGGATGAAATGATATCAGGGTATATTGCAAACAACGAGCGCCCGAGAAGAAGAAAATATAAAAGGCTCACCGCTGTTGGATTTCAAGTCTCTTACAAATACTGCTTTGATAGCACATTATGGGAAAAATGATGAAGCAGGCCTTTTACAGTGAATGTTGATAGGAGGTAAATCTTTGTTGTCTGAAGAAACCTATAATCAATTTAAATCTTCTGGGCTCGTACATCTTATTGTGGTAAGTGGAGGAAATATTATGATGGTTAGCGTTCTTATTGGATTCTTACTATTTTGGCTACCGTATTACATAAGATTATGATGCATCGCTATTAGTATTGTTGCCTATGGAAGTATTTGTGGCTGGGATAGTAGTGTAGTAAGAGCTGTGATCATGGGTATAATATGAATACTCTGAATTTATGGCTGAAGAATGAACGATGGTCTCAATGTATGGAAGCGAACAGTTTTTATTATGCTTTTGATTAATCCATATTTCTTGGCGTATGATCTTGGTTTTTCCTTGAGTTTCGCCGCAGTGTTGTGATTAATTTTAATCTCCAAAGCTCGAACAAAATATAAAGAAAAGCATCCTATACATAAATCTACTGTATCGCGTAAGATCGCGATGAGCATATTCTCAGAATATCTACTCCCTTGAATGGGGGCAACTTTATGAGTGATGCCAGTCTTGATAATGATTTCATGAAATTATAATCTGACTTCTTTCATTTCCAACCTAATTGTGCAACTTATTGCTCCGCTTGCTACTATTATTGGAGGAGTAAGTCTGTTATTTCCTACTTCTTCATTCGTTTCATTGGTACTTGTGCGAGTTGCTCATTTTTTACTTTCCTTAATACTCAATATATCTTCCTTGACGAGTGAGTATGGGCTACAGTTAAAAGCAAATAGTTCCTGAGTATTTATTATTTTATCTATTTGTATTTTAATTCTTACTTACTTATATTCTTACAGCACAGATTATTTTGATGAAGATTAATCACTATTGACATAATAAATAATTTACTTATATATTATTTTAATATTCATTTAGAATTTACTGTGTAATTTTCCGTTATGACAAACAATAATTCAGAAAAGTCTTTGTATTCAAATCCAAAAAATAAACTGACTGAAAATAATGCTCTCAATTATTGTGATACCATCGAAAAAGTATTTCAAGATACTCTCGTCACTCCTTATTTCGCTCAAAAAGTAAAAATTAATTTAGCTCAGAGAATACAGACTAATCCAGAACGAGAAGACATCAATCCTAATTATTATATTCAGCTCATTGAAGATCTTATACAAGCTAAGAAAACTTTATCGGATGTTCCTGTATCCAAAAGAAAAACTTTGGCTCAGTTTCTCTTAGACCAACAACCTTTGTTGGAGGATGTTCTCGATAAACATCTCAATATTAATTTAAAAAGACACACAGATCTCAATAACTTCACTCAAAAAGATACTTCATTCTTACAGATTTCTAAAAAATTTGATAATTCATACGCAGTGTCTCTCGATAAAATTATCTCTCATATAAGTGGACAAGAACTCACTCCCGCTACTCCACATAAATGGTCAGCAGTTTATCGTGAAGTTTGAATACCAGAAAATGATAACAGCGGTACGCAAGAACTTTTTAATATAGAGTATAAATGAAAGAAAGTTGCTATGGCAAGAGAAGAAGGAATAGCAAAAGTTTTTCAAAAACAAGGAATAGAAGTAATTAATTCAATAGATTATGAGAAGACAACAGATAAACTTAAAAAAACTTTCTCATCATATTCTGATAAATTTCCGGAACTCTGGAAAAAATCCAATTGGTTTGTTTCTGACTCAAATATATTTAAATATCTTTTTGATTTATTTAGTCAAAAAAGAATTATTCAGGATATTCCTTATCTAGGTTATCAAGATGAAAATGGCATACATAAACAATCTAATATGTACGGTTATCTTGTACTTCCTTATTCTGTAAATGGTAAATTTATCTATATTAGCAGAATGCGAAATCGTGAAGAAGCAACTATAGGAGCAGGTACGCTAAAGAACGCTTATCCAGTTTCTCTCAGTTTAAACAACAATTAAAAATTATTCTCTATAGGCTTCGATGTTAAATATTTTTTCTTATGTCAAATATTTGCATTTTTTTTGTGCTATGAGTATACTGTAGGTATTTATATTTTACAGTAATTTATCAAATGAAATTATCTTTCTCATTACCAGATTTAAAACCTTGAATTTTTTTGTTTGTTGGGCTTTTAGGAATATGTGTTTTGAGTTATGCTAGTACTTCAACAACAACAATGTCTATAGTAAAAGAAGTACAAAAGGACTGAACTATCAATATTAAAACTATTTATAATACTGTTACGGTTCACAGTGTAGCAGATATAAAAAATACTTTGGAAGTAACCTCAAGCGCTAATGAGAAAAAATTATTTGACCTCATCCAAGAGTATAGACTTCAACAAAAAAAACCAATAGTGCTAAAATATAGCAGTAAAATTGCTGATGTCGGAAGAGTGCAAGCTAAGTATTTGTCGGACAATAATATTCTTTCGCATTTGGATGCAAAATGAGGCACTGCCTGAGATAGAATATTCAAAGCAGGATTTGAACCATCTTATTGGGGAGAAGCTGCAGGAGAAGCAAAAGATGTTTATCAAGTATTTGAAACATTTAAAAAAAGTAAAGATCACAATGCTATTTTATTGAATGATTTGTATACCATTGTTTGAGTAGGATACTATCAGGGTAAATGGGTAGTAGATTTCTATAAGGACACAAAGATGCAATATGCAGATAAAGAATCAGTAACTAAACCTAGCTTGATTAGGTCAAAAAAAAAATTTTAAAAATTTTTAAAATTCTAAGAACTTGAAATAGATAATTTAATCGTGGATTGTATATATTTACACCAAACTAATTTTATTATAATCATAAGAGTAAATGGGATCACATATTTGGCAGTTTCTTGCAGGGATAGCGCTCTTTTTGTATGCTATAAACCTAATTGAGACTATTGCAAAATCGGGAGGTTGATCCTTCCAAAAACGAGTTCAAAAATTTACAAGTAATAATTTTAAATCTGTACTTACAGGAATAGGTTTAGTGAATATCATTCAAAGCAGTCATGCAGTTTCATTGATCTTGCTTGCACTCGTGGGAGCTGATTTGGTATCTTTGGTGCACGGAGTTGCAGTAATCGTTGGGATGAATATTGGTTCTACTTTTATGCAAGCGTTTGTGGGTTTGTTCTGATTATGATTTGATCTTGATGTCTATGTTTTACCAATTATTGCAATTGGATGACTCGGAACATTATTCAATAAGAAATACAAAAATTTCTTTCTTATTGTATTGTCGCTTTGACTTGTATTTTTCTGACTTGAGATGATGAAAGACGGTGTTGTTGCCTTAAAGGAAGCTATTGATATCACTAAATTCAGCCATCTATGACGAGGATGGTATATCCTCATTGGTTTTGTGGCTACCAACATTATCCAATCAAGTTCAGCCATGACAATCATTGCTATGACTGCACTGTACGAAGATGTCATTCCTTTCCCATTGGCTGCAGCACTCGTAATGGGTTCATTTCTATGAAGTACCACGACAGCGTTCGTGATTTCATTGAATGGTTCCGCTATAAAAAAACAAGTGGCTACTAGTCATGTACTTATTAACGTTGTCACCATATTACTCTACAGTTTATTTTTTACTCCAATTACGAATCTAATCCAAAATATACGATGATTTGGCTCAGGTGCTCCTTGGTTCTGATCATTTTTGAAATCTTCAGTAAACGGATTAATAGTTTTCTTTGTTTCATTTAGATTGATTTGAGGTCTGATACATTTGCCATTCCTCAAACAAATAACTCGTATTTTACAATGGTTGATACCAGACGACAAGAATGAAAGATTGGGTATAGAAAACATAGATCCCAAACTCGATGTCTTTACGAGTTATACCATTATACAATTGGACGTAAAAGAGTTTGTTGAAGAAAGTACAGCATTTATAAAACTACGAACCAATAATCCAGAAAAATATGACGAGGATAAATACTTTAGACAAAAAAACCACTATGAAAAAATATTCCGCTTTCTGATTATTTTTCCTTTCCATAAATTAGGTTTTGAAAAGTGAGAAGAAATGTATGCAATCAATGCTCTACAGGAAGCAATGCAAGGCATGGATACCATTGTAAGTACCTATGATTTACTCAAAAACGTTGCTCTTTCTAAGGATCCAAAAACAAAAAACTATCGAAAGAGTATTATAGAATTCTGTAATGAAATCTATGATTTGATTGAAAAGAAAAGTTTTAAACAAGCAGAAAAGAAACTCTTAGCTTTGAAAGATCGGGATGATGAAGAAATGGCTAGACTTATTTTGGAAGGAAAGCAGGTAAGTACTGATCTCGCAGAACTCTTCCAGATTCACGATAAAATTTACTGAACAGTTTCTTGCGTCTTAGATAGTAAAAATAACTTAGAAAAACTTGTTTAATAATTACTTAAGAGTTGGCTCATTAATTGAATTTCATTCGATTGTACTTTTATAATATTTTCTGCAAAGGTTTTAATTTCTTGTCTTGGACTAAGAGTTAAGACTTTTTTTGCCATGTCTACAGCTCCTTGATGATGTGCAATCATATCTTCAATCCACATTTTTTCTATAGTAGTTGTAGAACTCAACGTACTGGTATCTCTCATCATAGGCATGTAAGGCATGCCTGTATAGCTCCGCCCAGTAAATTGTGTTGAAAGCCATCCTTGCATCATCTTTATCTCTGCTTCTTGTGAGCTTACTATATTATTTCCTAGATACTGAAGAGTAGGATTTTGCGTACTATTTAATAATCTGATAGTAGAATCAACTGCCTCTTGGTGATGCGGTATCATCAAAGCAATAAAGTCAACTTCGCTATTCACCATATCCGCATGATTATGGCTCATTCAAGTATCATGATCGATCATGTTACCTGTAATGGCTCAAGTTACTGCTGGCAAGATGAGCATATCACAGCCTTCCATGCTTGGCATAGTCATACAATCTTGCATTATTTCGCTTTCTGTTTTATTTTTCATCCAATTGATAGTCCCGGTCAATATTTCTCCACTTAGAGCTGTTCCGCTACCTTGTCCTGTTCCAATACTTGGTCAAAATATAATATTTTGAAATTGTTCTAATCGTGAACCTGTCGATATCGATGAGGAATTTTCTTGAGAATTAATATGATCTGAATTTATGTATCGAGTATTTGGTAGATAAAGTATTGCTCCGTAGACCAAAGCTGATATTAGGGCAGTAGATAAGATCCCTCCCAGAGCGCTTACCCAATTAAAATTTTTCCACTTATATCTAATTCCAAACACCAACCAAGATATCAAAAATCCTGTAGGAATAAGCCATAAAGCTAAATCCGGGTGAGAACCAAAGTAAAGTATCCCTCCAATGATCATGCCTATACATACAGCAAATATTTTTGCAAAAAGTAATAACTGAAACCACGACATAAGTTCGGATTTTTTGGATATTTGTGCAAGAACAAATAATAAGAATCCTATAATAGAGAAAATAATTCCAGCTTTAGTATGATAAAAACCATATGCAATACCTGAAGCCAATAACCCTATACCTACATAAGAAAGTAAACTGATAAAGTGTGATTTATTAAGTCCCATGGATATATCGATTTATAAGATAAAAAGTGATACTTAATTGATAAGAACTAAATACTAAAACAATACAAGATAATATTATCTGAATAACGATTATTTAAATTACTATTATGATTTTTTTATTATGTTTATTTTACGCTGCACTTGCTAATTATAATCTATTTATGTCACTAATGTATTGAAAATAATCGTAAGAAAGTTATACATTTGACTTATTATCCTTATTCTCTTGTGATTTCATGGAAGCTTTGAATATTATGCCTCATTATCTAGAAGTAGGACAATTTTTCCTATCTCAAACCCTGATAACGGGTATTTTTAGTACAGCTTTATTCTTGGTATTCTTAGGGATTTATAATCTTATTGCCAAGTATTTTCCTCAATCAAGTTTTGTGCATGCGGTAGAGTCCATCATAGAATATATGATTGATTTTTTTGACGAAGTGTGAGGAGGAATGGTGGGTAAAAATGTTCTCATGATAGTGTTGTTTGTATTCACTTATATATTACGAAATAATCTGATTGGATTATTTGGGGATTGGTTTGCATTGGTACGACCTGATTTACATCATGTGTTCCGCCCAGTTGCTGCAGATCTTACCTTCAATGTACTTCTTGCAGCAGTCTGTGTATTCGGTTCGCTAGGGTATGGATTTTATTTACATGGCTTCCATTTTATAGAAAAATTTATTCCTTATAAAGGCATGGGAATTGTTGAAAAAGTAACAGGAGTTAGTTCTTTCTTCTTAAAAATTTTAGATATAGGTCTTGGTCTATTTGTTGGTTTACTTGAAACGATAGGTGAATTTGTGAGAGTAATATCTTTATCAATGAGATTATTCCGAAATATCTTTGCTGGAATGATTGTACTGGGAATTATTATTACAATCATGCAGGATTTGGTGCATGCTCCATGGATTGCTCCATTGATTATTTTTGCATTTGAGCTCATGGTAAGCGTTATTCAAGCATTTGTATTTAGTACATTATTTTTGATTTATGCTAAAATAGCAAGTGAAGGAGTACACTAAATCATAGATCAGGCCAGTTTAGGTTGAGTTGAAGATAAAAATAATTATATTCCTTACATAATTCACTATCAGATTATTCATTTTATTTTTAAAATTATATTAAACATGTCTCCAGAAATTCATCAACTAGCAGCAGGTATTGCATTCGGTGTAGCGGCTTTAGGTACTACATTAGCTTTGGGTATGATTGGTAAATCTTGGGTTGAAGGTCTCAGTAGAAATCCAGAAGCTGATAAAAAAATGTTTACTCCTGCGATTATCTCATTAGCGTTTACAGAGGGAATCGCCTTATTCGCACTTGGAGCAGCATATCTTATCCTCAATGCTAAATAATATTAAAGTATTAATTGCTCTTATCGTTATCTAAAACAACACCATGGAACATTCGACTACTGCATCAACGGTTTATTTCAATATTGGGGTACAAGCTCTCAATCTTCTTGTATTTTTTGCTATTTTTTATTTTGGTTTTGCTAAAAGCATTGTAGCGGGACTTCAAAGTAGAAAAGACTTGATCAAAAAATTACAATTTGCTGATCAAGAATATGAAACTATCATTGATAATGCAAATCTTGCGTCGCAAGAGATTATTAATGAAGCTAATACCTCCAAAAAAACTATGATAGAAGAAGCTCAAATGCTCGCTAAACAAAAGGCAGATGAAATAATATGAACTGCAAGTAACAAGGCAGAAAGCATAGTTTCTGACGCAAAAGTACAAGCAAATTCTCTAGAATCTGAAATAAAATCTAACTATGAAAGCTTAGTAAAAACTACTGCTGGATCATACCTCAAGAAGATTTTTGATAAAGAACCTGATCTTCAGTCTGCTTATATTAAGAAGGTTTCAGAAGGTATTATAGAATAAATTTTATACTGGAAATAAGAAAAAACAGCTTTTCGCGAGAAGAGCTGTTTTTTGTTTGGAATAATATTTTTAATTTTAAGTATATATATATTTATATTACACTTTTCAGATTATTTTCTCTCTTTCCAATTTACACAACCACTCCAGATAACTAATATTATGAATGCTAAGTAAGATACCGCCCAGCATTTCTTTTTCTGTAAAAAGATGGTTGAGATAGGCTTTGCTATAGTTCTTACAAGTCGTACAGGTGCATCATTCTGCTAATCCGTTAGTCATGTCTGTTTTATATTTACTGTGAGTGAGCTTGATATTACCACCAAGACGATAGGCAATTCCATGTCTTCCAAGTCTTGTAGGAGCAACACAGTCAAACATATCAATACCATATTTGATTCCCAGTAGCATAGATTCAGGAGTTCCTACGCCCATGAGATATCTTGGGACACCGACAGGAAGTAGGGGAGCAATATGAGCGAGTACTTCTTCCATTTCTTCGAGAGTTTCACCTACTGACAAACCTCCAATTCCTATGCCATCACGTGCATATTCTGAAAGTACCTCTATTGATTGAGATCTCAGATCTTTGTATAAACCTCCTTGTACGATAGGGAACAGCGCTCATCTATTCTGATTATATTTTTCTTTATTATTGGTATAATATTCAAATTGCTCTTTCGCCCATCTATGAGTCTGATGCATGTATTTTTCCACTTCTTGTTTGGTAATTTGCGTCACGGGAGCGCACACGTCCAGCATCATCATAATATCTGATCCCAGATTGAGCTGTATATCTACGGTTCCAGTAGGCGTGAAAATGTGCTTGCGACCATCATGAATGGAAGTAAACTGCACATGATCTTCGTACACCTTAGCGAGTGACTTACCTGTTTTAGTTTTGGAAAGACCGAGAGAGAAAATTTGGAATCCTCCAGAATCTGTAAGAATAAGCTTATCCCAGTTCATGAATTTGTGCAATCATCCATGGTCTTTGATGACTTGATCTCCAGGTCTGAGATACAGATGCATGGTATTGGCAAGGATGATATTGGTTTCCAAGTCTTCTCCCATGTAGTCTGCTTCATTGAGTAATCCCAAAGGGAGACCTTTTACGCTTCCTTTGGTTCCGACAGGCATAAAGCAAGGAGTCTGTACTTTTACTCCATTCAATTCAAAAAATCCGGCTCTTGCAAAACCAGATTGTCCCAGGAGAGTATATTTTAGTTTTGGATTCATTAATAATCTGATTATTATTTTTATAAATTGTTATTTGGCTGGATCAATACCGAGTGCATCACAATAATAGGCGTAGTGAGTTTTGTAAGCAGGTATTTTGTTTTTTGCATCAATCCCAATAAGTACTGATTTTATGGCTGGAAGTTGATTAGGATTAATATCAGTAATAATTTCTGTCATCGCGATTACTTGTCTTGTTTGTCTTTCACTAATCAAAAAGAATAATTCTTCGTGAACCATCTCAAAGTTTTTCTGTCCCAATTCTTTTCGTTCTTGAGCTGTAGAACCATCAATCATATTATTATCCATATTGCTTGTATACAGGGAATAAATAGGAATTAAATAGTTAAGCAAAGCCATCAACGAGGATCGAACTCGTGACCTCACCCTTACCATGGGTGCGCTCTACCGGCTGAGCTATGACGGCATCTTACTTTTGATTTGCTTTAAATTCTTTCATTGCTTGATTCCAAACTTCAAATTTTGTATTCATTCCGTTCCAAAAATCCATATGAGTTTTGATAAAATCTTTGTAAAGACCTTGTTGAATGACAATACGTTGTATTTGTAATTGGGGGACGCTGATTGTTTCTTTTTCAAAATAATTGACGGCATCTTCAGCAACAACTTGTTTATCTTGTTTACGATATTTTGATTTGAAACTGATATTCATTGTAAAGTTGAGAATATCTGCTAGTTTACCTACTTTTACAGTAGGACTAAAGAACTCACTAGATTTACTACTTGGTATATATTGTCCTGATTCTTTGAGCTTACCTACCAAAGCTCAGATTTGATTAATAATTTCTTGAATGCTCAAAATCTGCGTGCCAGGAGTGATAATATCTACCGTAGTGCTTGGAACAAGACAAAGTTTTACCCCAAATGTTGTCTTACCAAGTCATGAAGCTATCTCTTTATCATTTACCGACTTAACACACAAACATTGTGCATAACAGGCTCTTTTTGCAAGTAAATTATCACTACAACTTTGACATGAAGACAGACACTCTTTGATTTGTGGTTTATTTGACTGAAGATCAAATTGTTCGCTTATGTCGCTTGAACTTGCAGGACATTGACCAGTGTTATTAGCATCAGTATTTCAATTAGTGTTTGAGCTTCATTGATTCACTGTTTCTATCCCATTATCATCAGTAGGGAAGTCTCTTAATTCTAAACTATCATCACTTGGATTTTCACTACTTACATCAGGTTCAAAAATTTCTGGATCTAAAGAATTCTCTATAACTACTAGTTTTTGAGCATCATCTGCGACAAAAGGTTGAGATATAGTTCAGATTATATCATCTATCAATTCTTCTTCCTCAAGCGACAATATTGTTTTTTGAATCTTTGCAATTTCGTTTTTAAAATCTTTTGCATCTTCTGATTGGATGAGGGGTTGTGGATCGAAACACTGTAAGTTTGAGGTGATGCTGCTTTCCTGCTGAGAATTTGATTCTATTTGATTGATGGCATCTTGCACTGAAGGTAGATTCCCATTTGATGCGAATAACTTTACTGGAATAAAGCTCAGATAATTTGGGGCACCTCGTAAATAGTAACTTGGCACTCTTTTGGGATTTGCAAACAATATCTTATCAATTTGTTCTATATCATACAACAGATCATAATTGCTATCTTCAAGTGTGCCATTTTCAAATATTTCATCACCAAAACTTTGTGTAGTGAGTGTATTTTGATCCATAAATACACTTATATAACGATTAAATTTTTCACTAACGTCATTTACACACTGTTGATATTCCGCTACACTGAGTACATTTCATACTTTTTGAGTATTATTCTGACAATTGAGATATCTAATACAGGCAACATTGAAAGCGCTGCTGTCTATACTGTACTCAAAATCATTGTTAAAATCGTGTATCCAGCTCAAATATCTTTCAAAACCCTTGTTTTCTATAAGCAGAGCAGCAGTATCATTATATGTCAAAGCACAGCTGCTATTACTATATTTGATTTCATTTATAATCTGATAAATTGCATCATGGATAGACGCGGTAGCATTCTGTCTCGCAAGTTTCACACTTGTATTATGTAAGTCCACGCCCTTATCAGATGACTTTACCTGTTCTTTAAGCAACTTTTTACTTTGATGGTCTAAATATGTTTTTTCCATCCATGCTTGTAGACTTCCATTTCACGCAGCTACAAATTGAGATTGTGAAAAAACTCCAAAGGATATTATGATAATCAGAAATAAATGGAGAGTTTTTTTTGTCATATAAAGTATCTGAATATTAAGATATTATTTAAAGAAATTTGGATTGATGAGTCTCAAGATAATTCCTAATGAACCGAGCGCTGCGAAAGCAACAACCACACTTATAATCTTATCCTTTCCTGCTTTCATGCCTCATCATGCTTTATCACCCATAGCAATTTGTACTCCTCACCATATGATCATAGCAAATCCTCCTGTGAGAATCAGAGTCATTAGTATATTAGTAAAGGCACTGGATACTGCGGTGAGTGCAGAAGTGCCATTAGCTCCGACTCCAGATTTACTGATGCATCTTCCTAAAAATGGGAAGCTTGTATTGAGCTTAATTCCTCCATTTACAATACAATCGCAATATGTTTTATCATTATTATTAGCTGCCATACAAGCAGCTAATTTTTGTGCTTCTTTTTCTTTTGCAGAATTATCAATAGTATGTCAGGCAGTGTTTTTCTTTTCTTCATTATTTTGTAACAAACTTAAACAGTTATCTTTATCTATTTGGCATTGAGTTGGACAAAAAGAAACATCAGTACAGCCCAACGAACAGCTATTAAAAGTATCTTCACAGTTTGCAAAAACACTCGTACCAAAAAATAGTGTTCCAGTAAGAAAAAATAGTAATAAGAGGGCTTTTTGCATAGTAATCGCAAGGAAAATAAATATTATAGGACTTCTTGTTTTTTTTTGGTGTGAATTTGCTCCCTGATGGAATCGAACCATCATCTAACCCTTAGGACGGGCCTATTCTATCCATTGAACTAAAAGAGCATAAATCGTTCTTGCTATACTCTATTCTGATTATAAATTCTTATACCTTAGCTGTAGTCATTAGAGAGAAATAATCAAGATAAACTGAAAATTTTAGCTACGCTAACTATTAGTTATCAGTAATTTAGCACTTAGTCTTGATAACTCTTCGTAAATCACTAAAAGTCTAATACACTTATAAAGTAACTTACAAAAAATATCAATCTAGAAGCCAAAAGAAACTAAAAGTTAGCAGTTAAAATTACTATAAAATACTTATTCATTCTTATTAACAAACTTGTCGAACGATGCAAAAAATTAAAACAATTATTGATCTAGGAAATGGTTATGTAAAAGGAGCTGTGTTTGGATTGGAAGATAGTAAAACCACTGTACTTGTAAAGGATCTTGTGAAGACTAAAGGAGTCAGAAAAGGTAAAGTATTGGATATTCAAGCTCTAGTGGAGAGTATGAATGATGTAATCAAAACTTTCACTACCAAATTGGGAGGGGATTTTGTTGACGATATCTATCTTGGTATCTCACATCCAGAAATGGGAATCATGAGATTTTCAGAGAACATGAGAATAATGGTAGACAAAGTTACACATGATGATGTCTCACATCTTATGAAAGTTATTTCAGAAATATCAGAAAGACCAAATTATGAAACACTTAAAATTAATCCTGTATATTGGATTATAGATGACGAAATTAAAACAAATGAACCACTTGGAATCATAGGAAGAAAGCTTGAGCTCGTTGTAGACGTATTTTATATACCAAAATATTTCTATCAAAGTGTAATAGATCTAGCCAACCACCTTCAACTCAATATCGTAGATATCATTCCAAATATTCTTGGAGCTTCAGAGCTTACTCTTGATTATGATAGTAAAGATCTCGGAACTTTATTGGTAGATATTGGAAATAATCAGACTAGTTATGTAGTCTATGAGAATGGTTATCCACTTTATTATGGTATTTTACCAATCGGTTGAGAAGATGTTACTAAAGATATCAGTATTGGTATGCAAGTCGAAATGAAAGAAGCTGAAAATCTGAAAGTAGATTTTGCTACTTTAACTGGTGAAGAAGCTGTAAGAGACGATCAACTTGATGTAAAATTCTTGGAAGAAATCATCGCAGCAAGATATCTTGAAATATTTGAAAAAATTAATGATAAGCTTGTAGACCTCAATATAGACGGAAGATTACCTGGATGAGTTCTTTTACTCGGTGGGGGAGCAAGAATGAAGGGTGTAGATGGACTTGCTAAAGAATCATTTAAACTCGCAACATTTTATGCAAAAAATAAACATCTACAAGTTGGTGAAATAGGAAACCACTTACAGTTCCTCAATTCTATGGGAATCTACTTATACAGTGAAAAATACTCTGATGTAGCAAATAAATTTAAATTAAATCTTAATTTTGGATGGGTAAAGGGTATTTGGAAGTTCTTGAAAGAGGTATTCTAAAAAAAATAGGATAACAAAATAGTATAATTCTAATTTAAAACTTAAAGTATAATAACATGAATGCACCTACTGAGAATTGAAATAAAAATATAAATTACTGGAATAAAATATTGGAGGAAAACATGCAAAAGTTTGAAAATGATGCTTCCAAAGAAAATGCAATACTACTTGAGCCTATAACAACTTCGCTGACTACTTCGGTTGCTCGTATAAATCTCGTGGCACCTGCAATTGCAAGCTACAATAATGTTAAAATACAAACTGATAAATATGTTGAATCTATTATACCCAATCTCATAAAGATTGAAGAATCACTTAAGCTTATCGAACAAAATAATATTGACCTCTCGGTCGACAGCAATTATTTAAGATGAGAATTGAGCTTATTGGTAGAAAAATTAGAGAATTTGGATAATAGAATATGATCTGATTATAAAATATTTGTTCCATCTTTGGACCCAAAACATTATGGCGAGAATCAAAAACCAATGGGAAGTCTGAGTAGTGAAATTGAAGAAGTGTTTGGTAATACAGATAGTCATGACTGGTATAGACAAAATGGTGCACTAAATGGCTAATCAGATTATAAAAAAATTTATACTATACCAACCAATACATGAAACTACTAAAATGAGAATTACTAGAGATTGATGATAATAATAATCAAGAAACGAGTAATATTGAAGTGAATAAAGAAAAGAAAAATAAAATACTAGTTTCTCTTTGACTTACGGGAGCTATTGCTTTGGCACTTTGTTTAAACTTGCAAGGTAATAAAAATACACAAATTGTTGGAAATCTCAGTCAAGACAAAGTAGATAAGACTGAAAATAAAGTTGAAATAACTAAAAACAAAGATAAGACTCCCACAAAAGATAAGATATTGAATAAGAAAGACCCTAATAAACAGAGTCCTGATTATGATGTATTTGTACCAGTGAATGAGATAAATACGATTACATATTAAGTTTAGAAAACTAACAGTACCCAATATATTGATTTTTATATCTTAGTTATTACACAATTATGGCAATTCAAGAATTTACACCAGATTTTGTCCCAGGGGCAAGAATTAAAGTATTCGGAGTAGGAGGAGGAGGATGTAATAGCATCACAAGAATGGTTCAAGATAAACTTGAAGGAGTAGAATTTGTAGCAGTCAATACTGACGCTCAAGCGCTCACCAACAATCCTGCTAATCAAAAATTACATATTGGAGTAAATATCACCAGAGGACTTGGAGCTGGAGCAAATCCAGACAATGGTAGAAAAGCTGCTGAAGAGTCTGCGGAAGACATCAAAAGAATGTTGAACGGTACAGATATGTTGTTCATTACTGCCGGTATGGGAGGAGGAACAGGTACAGGAGCTGCTCCAGTAATCGGAGAAGTTGCTAAAGAAATGGGAATTCTTACAGTTGCTGTAGTAACTATGCCATTCTCTTTTGAGTGAAATAGCAGATATCAAAATGCCTTGGAAGGAATTAATAAACTCAAAGAATCAGTAGATACATTGATCGTGATACCAAATGATAAAATTTTCAATATTGTAGACAAGAAAACTACCTTCAATCAAGCTTTCTTGATGATTGATCAAATCTTGAGATTGGGCGTACAAGGTATTACTGACTTGATCATCAAACCAGGACTTATCAATATCGATTTCGCTGATGTGAAAGTAATCTTAAGTAATAGTGGAAACGCTTTACTTGGAATAGGATATGGAGAAGGAGAAAATAGAGCTGTAGAAGCTGCTCGCAAAGCTATTGATAATCCATTGATGGAAAATAGACTTACTGGAGCTAAGAATATTATCTTTGCAGTAACAGGTGGAAATAGCGTAACGCCTATGGAAGTAAGAGAAGCTGCAAGTATCGTTGAGGAAATTGCATGAGCTGATAGTCGTATTATCTGGGGAATGACTCTTGATGAGGATTATGGAGATGATGAAATTAAAATTACTATCATAGCAACTGGATTTGAAGGAGAAGCTCACGAAGGACCATCAAAATCACCAACAAGAGATTGGACTGGAAGAAAGGTAAAATCTGGAGGAGGAGAAAACTTCGTAGGCAGAATGTTGAAAGAAGAAGGAAGAGATAGAACTTCC
>CALMFT010000015.1 GCA_937862565.1 uncultured bacterium | reverse complement strand
CAGTTCGTGTAGCACCTTGTTCTGTGTATGATCATCCTTGAGCTATGGTCATTGGAGAAAGTCCTGAAAGTGTTACCACAGGAGCAGTTTGATCAATGGTAACAGTATTACTAATCACAATCGATGGAGAATTACTATTTCACGCAACATCAGATACGGTTCCAGAAAGGATGTTCATATTAATAATACCATTTCAAGTAGCAGTAACTGTCACCTCAAATTTAGTTTTATTAAATGGTGATATTTCCAAAACTGAATTACACACTGAAGTTCCTACAAATGATCCACTCAGTACGATATCACTACAAGTGAAACTACCAGTGCTCATGGCTTCCGTAGCTGAAACAAAGAATTTGAGTATATGTCATGAAGTGAAAGAACTTTGTCCTGTAGATAAACTAATAGACAACGCAGGTTTGATCAAATCGAAAACGCAAGGCGAAGGTCCATAAGCAACCGCTCCACTATTTCGATTACTAGCACTATAATATGCTGTCACAAAAGAAGGATCAAGCAGTGCGGTATTTGTACAATTATACTGAATTTGGTTATTGCTATTTAGATTTAAAGCTGAAAGTCAAAAACTAAGAGATGGCGGTAGATAGGAATTATTTGCAGTAGGTATTCAAGTAACTATCCAAGTACTTGGACCTCAAAATCAAAGTCAATAGATAAAACTTGGTGAAACTTGATTATAACTCGTTCCTTGATAAGCAAGTAAATTTTCTGAAGACGTAGATAAATCAAAACTATTATTCCTAGTAATTGTTCAGATTCAAGCTGGAAATACGAATTGAGTTACAGTATCTATACCTGTCAACATTACTTTTGTTCCTTTTGGAATTAGTTTTGACGATATAAAGGTTATATATCATTCTGTAGCCCTCCAGGTTCCACCACTAGTACGTGCATCATCACTCAGATATATTTTGGTACCAGTAATCATGTCTACGCGTGAAACAAATTCTACGAGATCCGGATTGCTATTTACAGTAATAACGAATAAATCTCCAGGCATCAATGAAGTTGCAAAAGTTTGTCATTTTATGATAAGAAAAAAAAGAGCAAAAAATGCTAGTAGGCAGTATTTAATAATTCCAGTTTTAAACATACGCGTTGTTATATAAAAAATAAATCATGCATAACAATCAATTAAGAATTTTTAACAAAAATACAATCTTATATTGATAAAAAACTCTTATTAGATTGACTTTCACCATGAAATGACATAGTTTAAGCATAAAATTAACTATTGGACCATATCATTCAATAAAATAATTGATAATTAAAACTAGAAATAAAAATCATTACTTCGATTTCAATAGCTTTATTATTTCTAAGGATATCATTAATAAGCTCCATTCTGAGAGCTTTGTATTCATGATAAAATTTCTTAGTAATTTGTTCAGATTGAATTCTAATTACAGAAAGTAATTTTTCCGTTACAGATTCTCTACCCACAGGACTTATTAGATTGTGAGCGTTGAGTAGATACCAAAACACTCTAAAATTATGGTAGTTATTATCCGGATTTACTAAATCTACTAATTGCCAAATTTCGTAATCCAGCATGGTATCTTTATAAAGTCTTACTTCCACAAAATTAGTAACCAGCACCCATTTACAGTTAGTATATTGTGGCTTATATTTAAACCCTTGTTGAATAGGTGAAAGATTTCCTTCTCTACGTTGTGACTTATCAAGCGCTGTATTGGCGTCTTTAATTTCAACAGCCACTTGAACTGCGCTAATATTTTTATCTGATTCTGAGGCGCTAAAATAACCTAATGTTGCATCTGCTTTTTGTCCGCTTATCTCATTACCTCCTTTAGCTTCTAGAGTGAAAATATCCTGCGGATAAAAACTATACCCTAAAACTTGTTTAAAAATTCCTTCATTAAATGACTGTTCACATTCACTTTCAGTTTTTTTCTTAATATTTCCACTTTGGATTGCTTTTACTCGTGATTGCAAAACTTCAATTTTTTGTTCCATTTCTGGAATTATCAAATTGCTAATAGTTTCTTCTATAAGTTTGTGACTGAATAAGTTTGCCATTCAAAGTAAATATACAATACTGAAAGAAAATCCACCCTAAAACAACCCCCCATCCGAGGTAAAATAAAACTGTTTCTTCAGATCATCCAGTACTTTCTCAAAAGCACGGAAGTTGTATTGCCCTACAAGCACTTCTTTTCGTAACACAACATCAGGTTTGTAACAGTAATTGTAGTCAAACTCAAAATTCGGTACTTCATAGAGTTTGATCAGTTCTTTTGCTTTCTTTACATTGTCTGTACTGGCTTCAAGTAAAGTTCTTGTTTTTTCCGAAACTTGATCCAGATTATTATAAATATTTTCTATAGTCTGAAATTTGAGGATAAGGTCTTTGGCTCCTTTTGGTCAGATTCCTCTTGCTCAAGGGACATTATCACTCACATCACCGATAAGAGCTAGATAATCCACCATATGTTCAGGCTCAAACCCAAATTCCTGTACAAAATGTTTTTCAGTTCGTTGAATTTCTTTGATAGGATCCTCGATACAGACGTTGGGACAATTGAGAAGTTGCTTGAGATCTTTATCTCCTGTATAAATCATCAGCATGATATCTGGCGTATCGATAAGTTGTTTCGCAAGCGTGTAGATACTATCATCAGCCTCATAACCAATATATTCAATAGTGGAAAGTCCTAGAGTTTTACACAATTCTCTACAGTGTTTTACCTGATTTTTAAAATCATGGGGCATTTCAGTTCTGTGAGCTTTGTATGCTGGAAATTCAATCGATCTGAGAAGAGACACTGATGGCGGGTCTCGTGCTACTACAATATTATCAGGTTTTTCACTGAGAAGTTTGGTAAGCATACGAGAAAAACCAAAGATCATGTTTGCACCTTCTGTGCCATTATTCATCAGTATTGTTTGCGGATAGGCATGATAGGCTCTAAATAAGAACCACATACCATCAAGAACGTATATTTTTTTCATCAATGAAATAGGAAAAGACTGAAATCTGAATACTGTAATATTAGATTAAAGATGTTAAAAAACAACCTTAAGATAAGCTGATATATTTACTTTATTCCAATAATCTCTTCACATTTATGGTAAAAATTATATAAATTAGCTAATGATATTATACACACCACAATTTTTGGAGTCTTTACAATCCAAAAATGAAACAGCATTTACCAAGCTCTACCAGGATACTGTGGATATGTTTTATCGTTACATAAAAAGTCATTACATGATTCCAGAGCCTATTATCCAAGATATCTTATCCGAAACATATATAAAAATACGAAATAGTTTGACCAATCTCGATGATAGCAAAAAAATATCATCCTATCTACGAACCATTCTCAAAAATACGACTAAAGATTATTTTAAGAAAACCAAAGAAGTAGCTTTTTCACAATTTGATAACGATGAAACCAACGAAAGTTTTGAATCTACAATAGCTGATCCAGATGATCTAAAAGACCTATTCCAGAAGGATTTTCAATCGGAAGCTATTATGAATTCTCTCCACGATCTTGACGAAAAATTTAAAGAAGTGATATTTTTGAAATTTGTGGAATGATACGAAAACCAAGAAATCTCTGTTTATTTGGACATTTCCGAAGATAATGTAAGACAGAGACTTTCTAGAGGTTTAGCAAAATTGAGAATATTGCTTGAATCAAATATGGATGAATTAGACTAATAAACTAGGCTTTTTCTACTTGTACTTTCAGATTATTCATATTATTCTGCATATCTTTTTTCACTTTAGGCAAGAAGAACATACTGATAAAATTCCCCGGTCGTGGATTTTTTCCTGTAAAAATATTGGATATCTTAGTTTGATTATTTCCCATATCTACAAGTATATTTGTGGCTTTATTGGTAGCTTTCATAGGTCTTTCAAATCTTACTTCCACTTCCATTTTTGTAGGTTCTTGCAGTGAGATAATCTCCTGCTCTCCTGCTCCTACGTCTCTCATAGTACTATTTCGGTTTTGTTTCGCTCCTACAGTTCCTTGTTCTCCACTGTAATTGAGAACACTGTTTGGGTCTTTCATTACCCATATTGAATAATATTTTTGATTTTCAAAAAGTTTTACATAGTCCCAAACTTTCTGGATTGGAGCATTGATTGTGGTTTCTGCTTTGAGTTCAAAATATTTAGGTAATAGCGCAGCAATGATAAGTACTAGTGCAACAAGTCAGATAATAAAGTAGAATATAATCATGATATATCAATGAAAATAATAAAAATAATCTGATTGTAGCGTGATTAGTTAATTATCTTGGCCCGCGATTCGTGCGAGTTCTGGTCATAGGTTTTGATCTTGGTCCTCTAGAATTACTTGAATCTCTCGGTCCTGATGAATCTCTCGAATCTCTAGATGGTCTAGAATCTGTATTTTCTCTTGGTCCTCTTGAATTGCTAGAATCTCTCGGTCATCTCGAGTTACTTGAGTCTCTTGGTCCTCTAAAATCACTCGAGTCTCTCGGTGCTCTAGAACTACTTGAGTCTCTTG
The DNA here is from genome assembly GCA_937862565.1 of uncultured bacterium. Classification (GTDB taxonomy): domain Bacteria; phylum Patescibacteriota; class Gracilibacteria; order Absconditabacterales; family Absconditicoccaceae; genus CALMFT01. The sequence continues at coordinate 86,967 of CALMFT010000015.1, read as the reverse complement.
GTCCTCTCGAGTCTCTAGAATCTCTTCCTCCTCTTGGTCCTGCTCATGGTCTTGAGCTTCTTCCTCCTCTAGTATCACCTGCTGGCTTCATTTTATCAGGATTGATTTCAAAGTGGAAAGGATTATCTGTCGCCAAAGGTATATTTTTTCCAATAAGCTTAGTTATTTGTCTGAGATATTTTACTTCTTCAGGATCACAGAACATCATAGAATCACCTTTGAGTCCAGCTCTTCCCGTACGTCCGATACGATGTACGTATGATTCTGGTTCGAGTGGAACATCATAAATAATAACATGAGAAAGTTCACTCACATCAATTCCTCTTGCAGCAATATCAGTAGCTACCAGCGCACGAATAGCACCACTCTTGAGTCCTGCTAAAGCTTGTTGTCTCGCATTTTGAGATTTGTTACCATGAATAGCAGCACTTTTGATGTTTGCTTGCTGAAGTATTTTCTCTACCTTATTGGCACCATGTTTTGTTTTGGTAAATACGATCGTATTTTTGATATTTTTGTCTTTGAGAAGATATAATAAGAGATCTTTTTTGTTATCTTTTCTGACTGTATATAAAGCTTGTCCTACAGTATCTACCGTAGATGATACAGGAGTTATTTTTACTGTTTTGGGATCTTTCAATATAGTGTTTGCAAGTTCCATAATTTCTGGAGCCATAGTTGCAGAGAAAAACAGATTTTGTCTTACACGAGGTAACATTGGGATGATTCTTTTGATGTCTCTAATAAATCCCATGTCCAACATTCTATCCGCTTCATCCAAAATGAAAATCTCCACACGATCAAGGGTAATATGTCTTTGTTTGATAAGATCCAATAATCTTCCTGGTGTAGCGATCAGAATATCTACTCCATTACGTAAGATTTTTACTTGAGGCACTTGTGAAACTCCTCAAAACACCACAGTGTTATTCATACCAGTGTTTTGACCATATTTTGTGTAGTTTTCAGCAATCTGAATTGCTAATTCTCTCGTAGGAGTAAGAATTAACGAACGAATAGGTTTTGGTCTTTTTACTCCTGGTTTTTGGCTTTTTTCCAAAAGCTGTAAGGTTGGTAATGCAAAGGCTGCTGTTTTACCAGTACCCGTTTGTGCGCAACCAAACATATCATGTCCAGCTAAGATAAGCGGAATTGATTGCTCTTGAATAGGCGTAGCAGAGGTATACCCTTTTTCTTCTAGAGATTTTAATAAGGCAGGACTCAGTCAAAGTTCAGAAAATTGTGTCATATGTTGTGTGTAAAGTAATAGTACTCTATATTCATTGTGCTTTGGAAATCAAAGGCATTGTGAATTGGAATAGTTAGAGTTAAAAATATAGCATTAATATCTTAGTTTTTATTTTTTATTTAATTACTTTTGGCATTGCCCCAAAAGTAACAAAAGGTCTAGTCAAAAACAGCTCCGCTGTACAGCGGAGTTGAGACGACCCAAGGGGACCCACGTCTCAACTGATGCTGGTCAACACTACGATGGTCTGTACTGAAATTGATCATGTTGTGTTTTTGACGAGCTGTAAGCGTAGGATTTGATTGAGGTATTTCCTACTCCGCCGTATAGCGGAGTTGGGGCAATGCCAAAAGTAAAAGAAAACCTAATGTAATGTTCAATCTTAAACTTTACTCTCAACCTCAAACCCAATACAATCAGATTATTTCTTATTCCAAATTGAGTTGTCGAGATACACCAAATTTATCATTAATCCAACCATATTTAGTACTAAATCCATAAGATCCTAGCGCCATAAGTTCTTTACCACCTTCTACCATTGTCTTGTACAGACGATCAAGTTCAGCCTCATCATCACAGTTTACATACAATGAAATCGATGGCGTAAACCCAAATTTATGATCTTCATAACTATTGAGAGCCATATAAACCTGATTTTTTATTGTAAAAACTATGTGCATAGCTTTTCATTCATGTTCGGGAACTTCATTTCCATAATATGCAGTGTGTATAATTTTTGCATCCCCAAAAGTAGATACATAAAAATTTACTGCTTCTTCAGCCGTTCCGTCAAACATAAGGAAAGGGATTATTGATTTCATGTGATCAAAGATTATCTAAATTTAAAAACTATTATTCTTCTGAAGTTTTTGGGTCCATCCAGAAAATTTCCCAAATATGTCCATCGATATCTTCAAAATCACGACCATACATAAATCCATGATCATAAGCATCCTTATGTTGTTTTCCTCAAGCCGCAATGGCTGCTTCAAAAAAGGTATTTACAGCTTCTCTCGATTCCACACTCAATGCATTCAAAACTTCTGTAGTTTTCTTAGCATCTGCTATTTCTTTTTTGCCCAAGAATGTTTTGAAAAAATCATGCGTCAAAAGCATTACATGAATAACGTCATCATAAGCTAATCAGCTCGCGTTCTCATCCGAGAATTTCGGGTTTTTTGTGAAACCTATTTCCTCATAGAAAGCTGTAGCTTTATCGAGATCTTTAGTAGGTAAATTTATAAATATTTTAGTTTTCATCAGATTATTTAATATATTAAAATTATCAGAAATATTCTTCTGAAACGATCTTTCCATCTTTCACGCTAAAAACAGCTATTTCATTTATTTCCACTCTTCAATAACCTTTGAGCGTCGCATCCATACCCATGGCACAAGCAAAGGTATTTCCTGCAAAAATTGGTTTATCACAATATGCACTGTACGCTTCTTCAATCAAACTATTAAAATATTCTCATTTCTCTTTGATAGCACCTATTCACATTACTCTTTTGGGAAGAAGTTTATCATCTGGCTCTATTGATACACAATCTTCATGATACAGTTCGTCATAAATTTTATCCAAGAGACTATCCGAAGTAAGCTCATAATAACGTGCAGCAACTTGTTTGGTAGTGAGGTGAGTCATAGATATATGAATAAAAAATAAATTATAATCTGATAGTAGTTTAATTATTTTCTACATATTTCTTAAAATTATCTAGAATAGCTTGTCGTCCTCCTCTTTGAAGTTCTTCTGGATTGGTTTCCTCGGCATCAAAGGTTTCAGTAACGATTGTAGTTCCTTCATCAATTGCTTCAAAATTCATGGATACTTTTCTTCCATCATCAAGTACGCATTCAATTTGCTTTTGATCTTCAACCAAAGTGTATGTTCGTTCAAAATCAAAACTCACACTCTTATCTTTTGCTCTCATCGTTGACATCATTTTTCCACCAACTTGAAGATCATTGGTAACCTGGGGACATTCTCGATCATCCGTTGCAAAATTCCATTTTGTGATATGTTCAGGTAATGTTCGTTTTTCCCATACTTGAGAAATTGGAGCGTTGATAGTTATTTCCACTGTTATTTTGGTCATATTATCCAAAGAATTATATATTAAAATTATCTGATTTTTATTCGCAGAGAGTCTTGAGTTTTTGGAGAGCTTTTGGCCACATTTGTTGGAGATAATCTGCAGCATCTTCCGTAGTTTGGAGGTCTATTTTTAGGGATGTTCCATTTTCAGAAGAACTAAAAGTATATTGTTCCAGTGCTCATTTTCGAGCTGGTTTTGGTATCTCTTGATCATTTTGAATCTCTCCAATATATTCAATTGCTATGTACTCATGGAGTTTATTCTCTTTGATAGTTCCGTACATACCTCCTATATCTTCAGGATGCTTTGGATCAGGTCCCAAGAAACGAATATCAGATCATGTTGACCATTCTCATTCAAACCACGTACCCACAGGATTAAATACAGAAGTCCAGTCTCTATATCCTTTATCGCTGAGCATAGTATCTCGTACTTTTGCTATAGGAGCATTGATTTGGATTTTAAATTCTAAGTTTTTCATAATAGTATTCTTATAAATTAAATTATAATCAGATTATGCTGTGAGATCCGTAATAACAATCTTTTTCATCTTCATCATTTGTTCCATCGCATATTGAGCTTTTTCACGATCTGGGTTTCCCATCGCAGTCATCAACTGTACCGGCACTACTTGTCGAGAAAGACCATATTTATCTTTGAGCCAACCGCATTGAGATTCTGCACCTCCGTTGGCTGTAAGAGCATTTCGATAATAATCCACTTCTTCCTGCCCATCACAGTTTATTACAAATGATACTGCTTCTGAAAAAGTGAAGTTTGGTCCGCCGTTGAGGGCTGCAAATTCTACTCCATCAAGCTGGAATGCTGTAACCATAGGATTGGTACTCAGTATTTTAGAGTTTTTAAAGATTCATACATAATACTTTGCAGCTTCTTCAGCCTGATTATCAAACCATAAGAAAGGGGTAATTTTTTGTGATTCAAGACTCATATTGAGAGTTTTTAAAATAATAAATTATCGGAATTTTATTGGAGTATTTGTTTGTTCTAAGAGTTGGTCAACAGCAACAAAGCTGAATCCTCTCTCTTGTAGTCCTGTAATGATACTTTCCAGTACAGCCAATGATTGATTATCTTCTCCATACATCGCATGAATAAGAATAATACTTCCTGAGTGAGTTTTTTCCAAAGTATAATTTAAGATATCACCAGAACTTGTTACGTAAGTATCAGGTTCTACATCAAAGAAGATATTTGCCTTCTTCATGGATCTTAAAATATAGGGAGTAATGAGAAGTCTTTTCCCATAAGGAGTTCTAAAATATATTTCTCCACTACCATATCCTGCTGCGCGAATCAGATCATCAGTTTTTTGTATTTCATTACGTACCCACGATGGAGATTTCAATACCATTCTTTGGTGACTATAAGAGTGATTCCCCACTTGGTTACCGTCGCTAATAATTTTTTGGAGCTCTCCAGTATTCTTTTCTATCTCTTCCCCAATAACAAAAAATGTAGCCTGAATTTTGTGATTTTTCAGGATATCAAGAATTTTTTGAGTATTCCCGCTTGTTGGTCCATCATCAAAGGTCAAAGCTACGATGTTTTTATCTGTCTGGATATTGTTAATCATTCCTCAGAATATTTGAAATGATCTAGATTTAGAAAGCTGAAATAAGCCAGTCAAAATACCAAGTATAATCAATATAGTAAGAAGGATTTTTTTCATAAAAAAACTGGATTAATATAAATATAAACAGATAGTAAATATTTACGATTATTAATCCAGCTTTTCAGAATATCAATTATTTTGTCATTGATGCGCCTTTCATTAATTTATGCCACATATAATGCGATGTCATAAGCACGATAAACGTAACTACTGGCATTGCAATTTCTGCTGCTGTTTGACCAAGCTGTACGTGTGCCCAAAATGCTCCAATATAAACGAAAGCAAGTCCTGCATAAGCCCACTCTTTGAGATGACTTTGAGATTTTGGTAGAAAAAGAATTGCCAATACTGCAAGTGAAGGAGCATATCCAAGCAATTGTTGTAATCGAGTCACGCCTTCAAGACCTACATTTTTTATTCCTTCAACAGCCATTTCACTATTCATGAAAAATAATCCTGGTAAGGTGAAAGCAGCAATCAAAATGGTAGCAATCCAATAGATAATCTTTGTTGTTTTTGTGCTCATCATAAAAAAATATAATAATTAAAAAAATATTCTGAAGTTTTAGGACTAAAAGTACCAAAATGGTATTAAGTGCCACAGGATATAGCTATTAGATATTTTATTTCAAGTACTATTTTCTCGGCAAAGATAGTTTTCTTATCCTTGAAAAATGTTTGAGCTTTGATATCTTTACAGCAATCTGATTATTTAATTTTTTGAACACTCAACATGAACTATATAAAAATGTTTAGCATAGCACTTTTCGCAAGTTTTATCCTCAGTGGTTGTGCTCCCACTCCTCGTAATACGCTCCAAAATCCAAGCGCACAAACTCCCATCGCCAGTACCAAACCTTATAAGATAGGCTCTGTAGATACTGCTTTCAAGTTTGTTGGTCCCGATCATCAGATTGAAATCTGAGCAGTCCCAGATCCCAAAATCAGTGGAATTACCTGTTTCTATTCTCGTGCTGTGAAAGGTGGTGTAGTAGGAGGTTTAGGATTAGCAGAAGATACCAGTGATGCATCAGTTGCCTGTCGTCAGACTGGTCCGATCACTTTTCTCAAAGCTATCAAAACTAAGGAAGAAATCTGGAATGAAAGTACCAGCATATTATTCAAAAAAATCCGTATTGTTCGTTTCTATGATACCGTTTCCAATAGTCTCGTTTACTTAGTGTATTCTGACAAACTCATCGAAGGTTCACCAAAAAATTCCATCTCTGCAATTGCTTTGGAAGGAACTCAGGTAGTCTTGGAAGAATAATATGAATTTTACGACAAGATAACATCTTTTTCAATAGTTTTTCAGTAATTTTGTACTGCTTTCTCCAGTATTTTAAAATCCTCATCCGAAAGTTTTGTAAATGATTTCACTGTAAGTTCAGAAACTTTCGTCTTATGTTTGACAGACCAAGTTGCCAAAGTTTTTCCATCAATCATCAAAGTAGGCTTAAATATTCCATTTCTAGAAGTATCTACCAATACATGATGATCTATTTCAAGGGTTGCAGTACGATCTTTGTAACCCAATAAAAATTCATCAAACCCTGCTAATAAAGATATATATGGTGATTTTGGGATATATTTTTTATAATCTGAAATAGTTGCGCTATGTTCTTGCGCAAAGTAATAATTCTGCCCATCAATTTCTTCACTGTTCAAGAGTTTATCACACAGTTCAATTCACTTTTTGATTTGAGTGATTCACAGTCCTGACCATCGAGCAAAATCTTTGACGGTGGCGAGACCATGACTTATAAAATAACGTAAAGTGAGTTCTTTGAGTGATTCCTCTTCTGTTAGTTGCTTAACTTGAGGTATTCGATCTTTCACTAAAACAAATGCATGATCTTTATTTTTTATTGGTCATTGTACTACTATTCCTAGGCTTGCTGCATAACACAATAAGTGATAGCCTCGTCCTGTTTGCATATCGATTCACGCTTCAGTCAGATTATGAATAATTTCCTTACGCGTGAGGATTTTTCTTCCTGAAAGCATTTTCTGTATTGATGTCAGAGCTTTATCACAAAGCTCATCGCTTATCCCCAAATAATCTCTACGTTTCTTAAATCCCTTCAAAGTCTTACTTGCACACAGTTTTACTACCCATCATGCATCTTCTGCTGCCACACAATGAATGGTCCCACGCTGCGTCCAAGTTTTTACTATTTTTCCTTGATTATACGCTTTTTCAATATCTTGAAAAGTACAAGATCCAGCTACACGTGAAGCTATTGCCCATTGATGCTGATTAAAATCCTGTGCTTGTGTGCACATCATATGTTTGACCACTTCATAAGGATCCTTCAAAGAAGAATGGCATAATCCGTGGTTGATAAGACGAGATAAGAGGATTTTTTCCATATATTTTTGAAAATAATTAACTACGATAGGTTTTTTCATATATATCTATCCACTCTTTCATACTCATCTTCCCAATCAATTCTTCAATCAGAATATAAGGAATATCATCATAGTACTTCAATCTGATACAAGATTTTCCCATATCCAGTTTACGTGAAGAATGTTTTTTTCGTTCATTTTGAAATCGTTCTGAAATCTCAGGTTTAGCATGCATTCACATGTGATACAGATTGATTGAATTTTTTTGATAAGCAATTGAAATAAACGGTAGAGGAAGTTTGGGATCGCAGTGATAACCAGCAGGATATACAGAATGAGGAACGACATATCACAGCATATTATAGCTTATACATTCTTCTAAACCTTCTGGTAAACTAGAGAGTACTGATTTTCTAAGTTGTTCAAAAGCCACCTTTTGATCGGCAGGAATATTTTTTAAATACTCTGAGACTGTAGAGACTGGCATACCCATAGAGAGAAATAATTAAGATTTACTAGATCCTTCCACGCTATTACCAAACATGTGTGCAGCTTTACCTTCAAGATTTTCATTGAGGTAGATCACTTTTACATTTCCTTCGTGTCCTACTTTTTCCAAAGTTTCCAATCTTGAAGAAGTAATCAAGAAATCAAGAATTGCTTTGGCATTGAGCGTACTATCAATAGCTTTCATTTCCATTACAGATTCTTTAAATCCTTTTGCTAAAGCCTGTCTTTGAAGTGCCATACCTTCACCAATCAGTTTTTTAACTTCCTTGTCTGCTTCTGCATTGAGAATCAGCGCTGCTTTACGTCATTCTGCTTCTCTTACCAATGCTTGTTTCTTTTTTTCTTGAGTGATAATTTGATTCATAGATTCCATTACTCCCGCTTCGAGAACTATATCTGTAACTTGTACACTATCAAGTTCCATGCCATATTGACCAAGTTTTTCTTTGAGAGCTTCTTTTACCTCATTTCCTATCTCTTCTCTTTTTCAGAATATTTCTTCATGTTCAAAAGTGAATATTTTAGCTCTCAGTTGTTCTTCTACGGTAGCCTGTACGATTCTTACTGGATCATCAATAGCAAACTTAGAGTCAAGGATAGACTGATCATCTTGTTTTACTCTATATACTACATTTATTCCCACTCCAGTTTTTACGTTATCTACTGTCAAACCATCTACGTTCACACCAAGATTCTTATCATACAATGACTGTCTTACCGTTCCTTCCAAGATTGGTATGATCAAATGCCAACCCTGCTTTCTTACTCTTACAGGTTTTCCAAGTCTTACTACGATGTTTGCTTGATTTGGTGGCACTACTCTAAATCATAGTATAAGAACAATAAAGATAACAAAAAATATTCCTATTCCTGAAAATCGTGATAATATTTCATACATAGTAAAAAAATGACATAATAAATACTCTGAAGATAATTGTTTGGGGCACTATTTCAAATATTAATGTTATCAATTATGTGTATTCAAACTATTTTAAAATAAAAAAAAACACCCCGAAAGGTGTTTCATTCCAATGTTTAATTTTCCTTAGAAAATTAGTATTGATCTTGGTTATCGTTACCACCGTTGAACGATTGTCTCGTTGGTGGATTTGGATTTTTTTCAACCATAGAAATGTTGATTGCTTCGTGACCTTTTCTACCTTCTTGAAGGTCGAAAGCTAATTTGTCACCTTCGTCGATTCTCAACCCGTCAAGAGCTGTGATGTGAACGAAGATATCATTACCACCATCTTCTGGAGCGATGAATCCGAAACCTTTAGTTACGTTGAACCATTTTACTGTACCTTGCATAAACAAAAAATATTACTAATAAATAGAAATATCTTAAACTATAATACTCCTTGTTATGCTTCATATATTTTAGAAAATATATTATTCATATTGGATTGATTATATTCAGATATTCTAATCAGAGAATAACCAACTCATAATCAATGTCAAGCACATATGCATGACATTTTCAATTCAGTTTATTAAAATATTTACATTTTAGGAATAATGAATCTTTTATTGTAGTAAGTGATGTGTTTGAGATACCCTCAAAACCGCATCACATCCTCTGTATTGATGATATGTTGGCTCGTAGATTCTTTACTAATAAATATCCATCGACAGTCTGTACCAACCTCCAAGAAATACTGATTATCATCAATTTTTGCCCATAAGCCTATAAGATTCTTATATTGTTCATATAAATCAAATATAATCTTTGACATAAGGTCACTCTCCTCCTCAGTAAGACATAAAACTTCTTTGCAGTACAAAGTTACCAGACGATATATTTGAAGATCAATTTTCTTTTGTTGTTGCTTTTCTAAACACATATGTATCATAAACAAAATTCCGACCAAAGTATCTCTCAAGGATGCTAAAAGAGTATAGATTACTGTATCTACATATTGCCCTGGAAGTTCCAATTCTTTGAGTTTTTTCATGCATTCCTGCATCACCTGAAAATCAAAGGAATAGAGATTTTCCTTGATATTTCTGATATCTGAAACGGTCAGATTATTTTTTATCTTCTCCATCATACTTTTATCTTCAATGAGATCTATGAATGGAGTATAAATAGCTTCAATAAGAGCATCATTCTTTAATTTTACCCATTGTCAGATTTTTTTACCATGAAGTTTTTGGAAGATCTCGATCAGTGAATCTTGCTGGATGGAGAGTTTAATATCTTTGGAAAGAATATCCTGAAACAGTATCGCGAGCGCATTTTCAGTCAAAAGCTTCAATACGATCAGATTATTATAAATCTCTTTGATATCCGCCACAAAAGGCAGTACAAAACTCGCTTTTCCAGATCTCACCCCATCAAAGATAGTCCTGTAAAAGAAAGCTAATTTACTATATTGATACAGTTTCTCAGTGTAATAATTGACCGAATGTCTTTGGAGAGTATGAATATCTAGCACAGAGCTAGTAATCAATGGGCGTCTAAAAAGCCTCATATACATATTATCTCCTCTTCCAGACCACAGCGAACCCATCAATCCTACATAAAAATTGAGTACCCTATCCATCAGCATTCCCTCTTTTTTAAATCCTTCTGGAAGTGTATTCATCCCCAATCCATCAGAAATACTCGAAAGAAAGCTTTCTACATTTGCTTCGTTCTCAGGATCGTTCTTGTGAAATTTGTGGGTAATCATTTTCTTGAGAGAAGGAAAGAAATTCGCCTTCCAAAGTTTATGATCAAGAATAAATTCTATCCAGTTTTCCAGTTCATCATCTGACTGGAGGAAAGAATGAATAAAAGCATCCATCTTGTGGGTAGGATAGACCGTAGGTATCACATATTCACTAATCCAGAACACATCTTCTCGATTGTAGAGAAGCTTGATCAGTATCTCAGCAGGCATCAGCGCGTCAAGAACTTTATCTTCCATAGGTGAAAGCTTGGTACTGAAGATGTACTCATCGATATTTGCATGTAGCTTAGCAAAATCAGCCTTATTTTTACCCTTCTTGAGCTCGTCCATAAACATCCAATCCATAAAATCCCTCGAACTTACCTGACTATCATCGAGGTAGGTATTGAGTTTTTTGTAGATATAATATAATCAGAAAAAGATATCTGTGTGGGCGCTGAGTTTCTTTTGGAGTTCTTGGAAAGCTTTCTTTCCGATCTTGATATTGTATACACCAAGCAAGAATTGGTAATAATTAAAGAATACAGTTACAAACCAGTTGAAAGAATCTTTGGGATCAAGATGGGCTGGGAAAACTTTCACTCTCGAGGCGAACACATAAGAAACAATATTGATACAGATCAGTAATACCATAAACTGATCATTCCCCTTCTTACTGCGTTCAAAGTCTTTCACAAAATATTGAGAAAGTGAAATACTCATCAAAGCAGCTATATTGGTAGGATTGTAGAGTTTATAACCATTGAGGTTAGCGCATACACAATAAGAAAAGTATAATTCGAGATCTTTTGGTTTGATATTTGGCTCACTCCCAAATCCTATCTTCACTTCTACTGGATCTCCCCCAATATCAAAAAGATTAAACTTAGGGTTTTCCACCATTCTTTTGGTAATTACCGTGAAGAAGTGCTTAGCGTTCACCAAACCCAAAAACATACTTGCAGGACCGAGCGATCCTCAGAAGTTTTCTGGAAACAAAGAAAGTAATAAACGTTTGAATAAAGACATCAATAAGTTGTAGTGATTTGTATTTAAAATTCAAATTTCATATTTATAGCTCAAACAACTAGAAGCCACTCTGCAATTCCACCATTTTATAATAAGATCAACCCAGTTTCACTAGTTCTTGATGAGTTCATCTTTCTAGTATCTTACCATGTTCTATATAGATAATTTCATCTGCATTTTTTACAGTCTGTAGTCTATGCGCTACTATGATTACAGTTTTGCCTGCAAAAAGATTATTCATTGCTATGGTAACTTGTTCTTCATTATAACTATCAAGTGCTGAAGTTGGCTCGTCAAGAAGTATAATAGTAGGATCTTTTAGCATGATCTTGGCTATAGCGAGTCTTTGCTTCTGTCCTCCAGACAGCTTGATACCTCTTTCTCCTACTTCCGTATCATATACATCTTTTAGATCATATACCCAATCACACTGAGCGAGACGGACGCTTTTTTCTATCTTATCTTTGGTATCTTGATCGAGTTCTCCCCATTTTATACCTATTTTATAATTTGTAGTAAGACCATACAATAGATTTTCCAATACCGTAGCATCAAATACCGATGGCTCTTGTGTAAGATATCAGATATGCTGATAATATGATTTCAAACTAGTATGTTGATTTGATCAATCATGATTTGGGAGTTGTTGTCAGTCTATGTTTATGACTCATTGAGTTGGACTGAGATATCACGAGATCAATTTCACAAGTGTAGTTTTACCTCATCCACTTGGTCATACAAGAGCGATCTTATTTCATCACTTTATGCGCAAGTCAAAATCCTCAAAGATCATCTTATTCTGTTTATCATCATTATTTTCTTCTTGATCTTCATCTTCATTTTTATCAGTATCTTTTTTCTTATCATCTTTTTCTTGATATGAAAATGATAGGTTTTGTATACTTACATCACCGTCTTTACCAATAAATTTATCCCCATTGTCATATCATACTATATTTGATGCATCATCAAATGTATCCCATAATTTCTCTACATCTATCCAAGCATCAGGCCATAACTCAAATTGTCTTATGAGATTGTAGATATGATTTTTTATGGTACTCAGTGCACTCCATATGCCTACAAAAGCTCATATCGTTATATCTCACTTTGTGATCATATAAGTAGCAGCAAGGATAAATATGGCAATTATTATGTCTACTACAAATCGTGGTGTTCAGTAAGTCCAAAACTGTCGATTATTTATCTTTTTTCTTACTTCTTTATTTCTATATTCTAGCTTTTCTAGCTCATCTAGCTCGTTTTGAGTTTTATTATTTTGTAGTATCTCAAATTTTGTCATAAAGATCTTGTTTGATTGTCTTGATCTCGCTATCCTTATATCTTTCTGTTCTTTTCTGTACTTTTTAGTTTTTTTTACCAAAAACATTAGTATTGGCGCCATTATTACTATGATCATCATTGACAGCCACATATATTTTATATCTATAGTTGATATAAATATCATAGATCACATTGTAGATATGATTACTTTAACCCGGTCTTGTGTTATATTTCTAAGTAAGTCTATCCAAGATCATGCACCACTTGCTGTGATTTGTATCAGTTTACCGGTTCATATAAGTTCACCATGGTTGTTATCCATTACAAAAAACTTGCTTAGATATTTTTTATAAATATCTTTCATAGTTTCCTGAATAAATAACATACTTGTATTTCTCGTACAGTAGTCAATGGCAAAAAAAATTACCATAAATCCTCCATACATCAGTCCAAATCTCCATACTTCTTGACTAAATATACCTGTATCCTGTGAGTTGGTGAGTAGATTTACTATATTGCTATATATCCAAGGATACATAAATCACCAAGTACCATCTATAGCTCATGTTATTGCTACTATGATTCCATACTTCTTATGCCATCTAAGTGGTTCTAGAAATCTTTTAATTTTTTCCATCATGAGCCAAATTTGAAAAACTAAAATATTTCTTCTCTATTCTGATTAGATGTCCATCAACTTCCACTCACCTTCTTTGAGATCTGAAAGCTTATATTTACCAAAGGCAGTTCTATGAAGAGCAAATACTTTTTTCCCACAAGCTTTGAGTAATCTTCTAATATGTCTTTTATGTCCTTCTACAAGTTTAATTACTAAACTTACATATCATTTTCTTTGTTCTTGCTCTACTGATTCAAACTTGAGGAAATCCTGTCCCATTTCTGGCGATTGACCTGCACCAACTGCTTTACCCTGTTCATCTACTATCATTCCATTCATACAATGACTGAGTTGTTCTTCATCAAGTAAGCTATCAATTCTCACCAGGTAAGTTTTTACAATCCCTGCACTTGGGTGACCAAGTTCATGTACCAATTTTTTATCATTGGCTAAGAGCAATAATCCAGAACTATCTTTATCAAGTCTTCCTATATATTGATATTCTCTCATTCCTGGCGGTAAACGATTATAGATGGTGGTATTGTGAGGATCATCATTACTGACTACAATTCCTACAGGTTTATGGTATAATATGAGCTGAGAATCAATTACTGGGAAAGTTTCAATTTTTTTTTCTTCCCTCCCATGAGGAAATTCTACTGAAAGCATATCTCCAATATTGAGTTCAGTTTGATAATTTTCAGGTTCTGCATTATTGAGAAGAACCTTTCCTGATTGTAGAAGTTGCACTGCTTTTCTTCTTGCAAGCTTGTATTCAATCTGGAGATAGGAAAGTAATTTCATGATGAAAAAATAAGCGGATAATTCAGATTATTTAATTTATTTTGAGCTAATAAGGTGTTCTATGAGATCACCTACGTAATATGCTACCAATGCTGCTAGTAGACCAAGTGAAAGTGTCTGAAGGATAGTTTTAAACAAAGGAAGTCCAGTTATCCATGATTTTATCCAACCGATTGTAGTCAATCCAATTGCTGTAAATACTACCGATATCCAGAATTGATCTCCAGATAATCAGAAGATATATGGAATTAAGGGTATAAATCCTACTACCACGAAGGCTACATAGGTCATAAGAGCTCCGTGAAGTGGAACTTTATCAGTGTTTGATTGACCAAGTGCTTTTTCTGAGGAACTACTGAGATAATCACCAATAGACATACTAAATCCATCAGCAAGTAAATTTGCTAATCCCAGGATAATCACAATATGAGGACTGAGAGCTGCACCCGCCGATCATGCTACTACTGCAAAGGTAGTAATCACTCCATCGATCCCACCATATACAAACTCAGGGAGATATTTTTTTATATTCTTCATGGCTGATATTTCAGGATAAAGGTTGAAAAAGAAAGGAATTACATATTTGCAAAACCTTTCTTTTCTAAAACTATAATAAATTGAAATTAGTAGATATATCCAATGAACGCTGATTTAGGGAAGCAATCTTCTGAAACTACTCCTCGTCCTCTTACATTTGCATTATTCATACATACTTGTTTTTCTGACACTGATGTAACGATTCCGACGTGTCCATAATAGCCATAAGTACTACCCATAACTCCTACAGCTCCGACACTTGGCGTCTTACCAACGCTGAGTCCAGCTTTTGAAGCTTGAGAATACCAAGTTTTTGCATGTCCTCCACCTTCAGCTCTAATTGCTTTACCAATTGTTGGTAATTTTTTAGCAACGTAAGCAGTACAGTTTCCTGCGGCAAATCCAAAAGTAGATGATGTTTCAGCTTTTGAATAATAGGCTTTACCTACATTTTTTACACTTTTTGCAATTTCAGTTGTCTTAGCAGTCGAAACTACAGTTTTTGGAGCAGTTTTAGTAACTACTGTTTTTGTATTTGGTTTTGTTGGATTTGATGGATTCGTTTTTGTAGGAACAGTTACAGTTTGTTCTACCACCTCTTCTTTGATAAATCCTAATCTTATTCCTTCTTCTACCGTAAGAGGAATGAATATATCGTATCCGTTTTTAATAATATCTAAGTTACTTGAGTAGTCATTGAGTTCTCTGAGGTCATTTACATCCATAAAATGTTTGTTTGCAAATTGTTCAACTGTCATATTTCCTGCTGTATTTTGGATAACAAATCCTTCAACTGGAGTTATAACAAGTTTGGTACCTGCTTTTAGAGTATCTGTATCTATATGATTTACGAGTTTTAGATTTTTTGTAGTAATACCAAATTGGCTAGCCACTGAACTTGGCGTATCGCCTTTTCTTGCTGTATAGGTAATCTTACGAATTCCAAGTGCATCAGATTCGTCTACCACTACATCTTCTAGATCAATAACCATACTATCATTATCTTTGATAGTTTGATCTTCGAGCCCAGATCAAGCACTGAGTACCACATTATCGTATGCTTGGAAATTATCAGCATAGATCATTGCGTAAGAAAAAATGAGTAGGGTTAAAACTGTAAATCATGTTTTAAACATTCCTACGACGTTTCCTTTAGCAAAACTTCCTGTAGCGTGGAAGATATTACCTATTTTATTTTGTATTTTGGGAGCAAACTTGGATAAGAATTGTGTTCACTTTATACCAAAGTTGCTAAGTACTCTTGATAATCATCTTTTGAATTTTCTTTTAGGCGAAAAGATTTGTTTACTGTAATACATCCACAGGGGAAAGTGATAAATAGCCAACCAGACATTGATACATCAGTACGCTGTTCATATCAAATACTATGATGGCGGAGAGGGAGGGATTCGAACCCACGGAGACTTGCGCCTCGTCTGTTTTCAAGACAGATACATTAAGCCACTCTGCCACCTCTCCTTAAAATTCTATACACATTAATACATTAACAATCAATTTTTTGTTAACTATAACTACATAATTATATTAACCAAGATTTCAAGTTTTTCTAATTATGGCATAAATCTGACAATATTATAGTTAATGTAATAGTAAATATTCATATTAAGTCAATATAATATATTGACATATTTTTATATAATCAGAATATATTTATCTTTAAATTCTTATAATCTTATTCAATCCAGTAAGTATACCAGTTACTCTTTTCTAGCATCTTACATAAGTTCATAACTTCTTCATATGTTACTGCTTTATATTGCTCCATTATTTCTTCCAATGTTTTAATTTCTTTCTTCATCATATATCTATAACCTACCCGATCCGCAATTGCGTCAGAGGTTTCTAGACCCATTTGTAAAGATCCCAGATAATTATTTTTAGCTAGTTCAAAATCTTCTCTTGTGAGTTCCCCTTCACTTGCTTGTTTCAAAATAAGTTCTATAGCATCAATTCAGATTTGTAATTGCTTTTTATCAAGTCCTGCACTCACAGAAAATTGTCCAAAATCAAGATTACTGCTATGTCTTGCTCCTACATAATAACATAGTCCTAGTTTCTCTCTTATTTCCATCCATAATTTTGAAGAAGTCGTACCCCCAAGAATGTTGGCCAATAATTTTGCAGCCGTAGCTTGTTTTTCACTTTGCATCGGTATCCCGTCTGCAAACATGACCAAATGAGATTGATTGATTCACTGTACAAGTTTGGAACTTGATTCACTTGGTTTATAATTATTATAAGGTGCTTTCTGAAGAGTAGTAGTTTCACCCAAATCTTTAAAGTGCTCGCTAATCATATTCAGAATATCTTCTTCATTATCAATTTTACCTGCTATCACAATAATCATATTATCCTTGGTATACAAAGCATTTTTATGAGTATGAAGACTTTCACTTGTCACTGATTGGATAGTCTCTTCTGTACCGATGATTGGCCAACCATATGCATTATCTCCATGATACCATTGTTTTGCATGCTTCAACATCTCATGCCTAGGCTGATCCTTATACATTTGGAGTTCCTGTAAGATTACTCCTGTTTCCTTTTTGATTTCCTCTTCCGGGAAGGTTGCATTACAAATCATATCGCTCAACACATCAAGTCAGATCTTTCGATGTTCTGGAGAAGATTTTACATAATATGATGCAATATAATCTGATGTATAGGCGTTGTGCTCTGCGCCAATAGCATCAAGAGTTTTGGCAATACTTTCCATAGTGGGATATCTTTTTCATCCCTTAAAAAACATATGTTCCAAAAAATGACTCAGACCATTCGTTTCTTTATTTTCATAGACACTTCCTGCATTACAGAAAACCTGGCTAGTGAGTGTAGTACTAGAATCTATAGGAATAATTATAGTCGTGATTCAAGCCACAACATGTTTTGAATATTTCATGTATCAAATATATGTTATAATGATTACTTACTTGAGAGGACTTCCACTTCTCCTTTTTTTTTCTTTTTAGCAAATAATGCTCTGATTTTGATTGGCAAAACTTGTCTGTACTGTCGAGAAAATTGCAATACTCCAAATAAAGTAGAAGTAAGGATATATAAACCTACTCCAGCTTTTGTGCTATAAACAAATGATCACATCATAAATACCATTACGATATTCATTACCGGCATCATCTTTGTCATATCTGGCATAGCTTGACCATTTGGCATGGCTTGAGATGCTGCTTTTGGTTGCACCCAAGTAGTCATTGTTGTTTGAACGAAAATCAAAACCCCAGCTATAACCGCGAGTATTATGTTATTAGGTTGGAGTAAATCAATTCCCAAAAAGATATGTTGTATTTGTGAAACATCGAGATATTGAGCTCCCCATTGAGTGAGAAAACTATATACATGACTGGTAGGAAGAGTTTTATCTGCTAATCATTGTACTACTCTAATCAAAGAAATAAACACAGGTATTTGTAATAGTAAGCCCAAACAACCTTTGAGCGGTCATGCTCACTGTGTTTTTAATAATTTCATTGTTTCTTTCGCCAGTTTATCCTGATCATCTTTATATTTTTCCTGTATTTCTTGCATTTTAGGTCAGATATCTGTCATATGTTTACCCATTGTATTTGCAGAAGCAGTAGTAGAGAATAATACGGCTCTTACCGCTAATGTAAGAAAGATAATAGATAAACCAAGATTTCCGGAAGTAAGTGCTAAAAATAAAACCAGAATATTGACTATAGGACGAGTAATAAGTTCATGGAATATGAGCGTGAATCGATTCATAATTTCAATTAATAAGAATAATAAAGAGTCTAATGATTTGTCTTTATAACAATGAAACTTGTATTTGCAATAAGTTTCACTATTTGTTGAGTAGACTTGTTATTTGCTTTAGTCCTTCATCAGTTAAGCTAATATTCATACCTCAAACTCTAAGCTTGTTATCTCCTGATGAAGTCATAATTATTTGTTGTAATTTTTTTATAGTCTGAATATCATTAGGAAGTTCAAATTGAGGCACTTCATTCTTTATTTTCTCAGTTCAACTATTATCATGGATAACATCACTATCATTCTTATCATTTTGAGTATTATTCTTATTCTCGGATGGATTTTTAAGGCTATCAGAAAAATTCTCAGATGGCTCATCTTGATCCTCATCGCCTATTGGATCTATTCAAGTTTCTTCTAAATCACCTAATGAGTTTTTTTCTTTTTCATCCAATTTTGCTATTGGAGTTTCATTAAGTTCTTCCATTACTTGTAAATCCATTTCTGTAGGTGAGTTCGCATCGTTTACTTCTAATCACAATTCTTCAGTTTCAGCTTCCGTAACAGGCGCAGAATTAGTTTCAGACTGAAGAGAAGTAAGCCCAAGTCTTCTTCTTTTTACCATAAACATTGTTTCATTCAGATCATATTTTCCACTTCCAGAGGCAATTTGAACTAACTTTTCACGATCAACCTTGATTATTTTTTTCCATCTTGGTGATCATTTTCCTCTATATCAGCTTATTATTAATAAATCAAACTCTTTAATATCCAAAGGATCTTTCACGAAGAATTCAATATTTTCACTAAAATCCTCAATCTTAATAAAGAATCACTTTTTCCTAGCTCTCGTAACTTTGAGGACTAATCCTACAATAGTAAAAGCTCAAAAATCTTGTTGTTCCTTATCATAATTTCGATTTTTAAATTGAGATATCATACTATAGCCTCTTGCCTTTACCCACGGATACAATCCATCAAGCGGATGGAAGGAAACAAAGGTCCTGAAGACGTCATATTCTAGCTTTATCTTGCTCATGGAATCCAATGGATTTTTTGCTTTCAGATCCAAAGTTTGCTCTCCAAATCCTCCACCAAACAAGCCTCCATCGGAGATTTGATTACTCGCTTTTGTTCGTTCCAACAGATATTCCAAATTTTCAAGTAATGCACCGCGATCCATAAAATTATCTAAAGCTCCAGATTTTATAAGTCATTCTAGTGATTTTTTGTTGATGACCGACTGACATCTTTTGAGAAAATCAGCGAGGTCTTTATAATTCCCATTTTCTTGTCTTTCTTTTTGCAGAGTCTCACTCACCTCGCTTCCTACTCCTTTGATACATAAAAATCATAATCTGATGGTGTCTTGAATAGCAGCAACGTGGCTGTAAGATTCATTGACATCAGGCCCCACGATATCAAGTCCTTGAAATTTTATTTCATTGATAAACTTGCTAAGTTCTTCAGTATTTGTTTCATTTGCGCGTAATAATGCAGCATGAAATTCAATTGGATAGTAGGTTTTGAGATAAGCTGTTTGTAAAGCAACCATCGAATATGCTACCGAATGAGATTTATTGAATGAATAGAGAGCAGCTGGTTCAATCATCTTCTCAAATACCCAACGTGCTGTTTCTTTTTTATAATTTCTATATACCTGTGCTTTTTCTATAAACTCTTCCTTCATTTTTCTTACCAGATCTACTAACTTTTTACCAATACCTCTTCTCAGTTCATCCGCTTGGGCAAAACTAAACCCACCCACACGCTGTGACATAAACATCAATTGTTCTTGAAAAACCGCAACTCCATAAGTATTCCCTAAAATTGGTTTGAGATCTTCTTCAAGCTTTCTTTTTTCATCTTCTGCCACTTCTTGTCCGTACTGTTCACGAATGACCTGATACAGCTCAGGATACATATAATCTATCGATTCTTCACCTTGTTTACGATGGATAAACGAAGGAATAAACTCCATTGGTCCAGGACGATATAATGCACTCATAGAAACAATATCATCAAACCTATCAGGTTTTAGCAACATCAGAAACCTTCTCATACCTTCAGATTCAAACTGAAAGATACCACTCGTATTTCATTTTTGGAAAATGTTTTCAAATACCAATAGATCATCTAGTGGTGGTTCAAAAGTACTCGTCACCATATATTTTTGAAACATCTCTGGCAATGGTTTTCAGCTTATTTCATGTCTTTTTTGTATTATTTTAATGGTATTTTTTATAATAGAAAGATTAGCTAGACCCAAAAAATCCATCTTAATAACTCCAATTGTATCTTCAACTTTTGCATATTTGTAATCGTATTGCGTAATATTCCACTCTTTTGGAGAATAGATAGTATTTGGTGGTAACTGTAACGGAAGATAGTGCGTAAGATCCTCAGGTCCGATAATTACTCCACAAGCGTGTACTCCGGTTTGACGGAAAGTTCAAATTAGGTTTTCAGTAACATCTACTATTTGTTTAATCTGATCATCTCAATCCAATGCTGATTTCAGCTCATCAATTTCTACCCAACATCTTTGAAAATTTACAGTTCTATCATCATTAAGAATAGTAAACTGTGAGGAAATTCTATTACTAATGTCAAAAGGGAGACCAAAAGCTCTTGCTACGTCCTTAAATGCTGCTTTCGCAGACATATTCATGAAGGTTCCAATCTTTGCAACTCTCTCATGGCCATAATGCTCTCTCACGTATTCATATACTAATTCTCTTTGTTCATCATCAAAATCTGTATCGATATCCGGCATACTCACTCTGGCAGGATTGAGAAATCTTTCAAATAGTAGTCCAAAAGGCAAAGGATTTACATCTGTAATACCAATCAACCATGCAGTCATCGATCAAGCCGCAGATCATCTCCCTGGTCCCACTGGAATACTGTTGTGCTTTGCTCGGTTTATGAAATCTGCTACTACTAACAAATAAGAATTGAAACCCATTTCTTTGATTACCTTGAGCTCATATTCATTTCTGTGAATATAATCTGCAAGTGTAAATTCCTCATCTCATTCATCTTTTGCAGCTGTAAGAATCTTTTTCTCTCAATCTGCTATTATTCATTTTTTATAATCTGAATATGTTTCGAGGGTAAGTTCTTTAAGTTCATCTGGGTCTGTTTCATTGAGTTTTTTATGTAATACACCTTGATCTGAAATTGCACATAATTTAGAAATCTCCTCACTCGTCCAATCAAGATTGAATTTTTGTGAAAGTCATTCATAACTACGATATCTAATCTCAAACTCAAGTATATCCATATTCTTGTGCAATCAAAAAAACAAAAAGTGATCTTCTAGTTAGTAGTTATTTTAGTCTAAAGATAAAGTCAGAAATATTCTCATAAAGAAAAAAATATATTGATTCAATATTTCTACAGTACATCATATACGTAACATAAAAGTTTTCTAGATGCAGTAACAGAAGTATCTAATTGCTTGATACTCCCTGATGCAGCATTTCTAGGATTCGCAAAAAGTGCCTCACCTGCTTTTGCCCTTTCTTCATTGAGTTTTTCAAATACAGATTTTGGCATTACAATTTCACCTCTAAGATGAAGTTCTTCTTGATATGGAATTATTTTTGGTACTGAATTTATAGTCATGACATTAGCAGTAATATCATCTCCGCTCATACCATCTCATCTCGTGATAGCTTGTACAAACTTTCATTGCTTGTAGATGAGTTCTACGCTGATACCATCATATTTTGGCTCAAGAGAAAACCCAATCGAGGAAGTTCCTTCTGTCATTTTTTGTAACACTCTTTCAATACTTTCATACCAATCTTTAATATCTTCGGCATTGTAAGTGTTCTCCAATGATAGTAATGGCTTTTGATGAACTGCTTTTTGAAATTCTTTTTGTTTACTGTTTTGTCCTACTAATTTTTGAGAAGGAGAATTGGGAGTAATCCATTCTGGATGCAAATTTTCAGTAGATACAAGGAGTTGAAATTTATTATCATATTCTTCATCGGTAATTTCAGTATGAGACTGATTATAGTAAAGATCATTATGATAAATCAATTCATCAGTAAGCTCTTTATATTGTTCTTCAGATAATTGAAAATTTATTAGAGTCATAATCAAGAATATATAATTAAGGTGAGATCTACTTAGGATTAATTTCTGTAATAGTATAATATGGGAGCTGGGTACCGACTTCAATTTGATAGTAATTATTATTAAGATTGATAGGTCTTATGTAAGCTTCATTTACAATACCGCTAAGAATAGTAAAAGTCGCTGATCCTGTATATTGTTGTTCATTATACACTCTCCCAAACCACACATAATTTGAATTTCAAGTTCAAAAAACATTTATTTTACTTTTTTTAAGAATTAGATTATTTCCTAGTAAATCTATAGGAAGATTTTGTATTCCAGAGTCGCTTAGAAAACTTGAATTAATGAGTATCATAGCTGATTTTAGATTGGAGCCTGTTTGTACAACTGTACTATTTGGAACTGTGGTAATAAATGGATTTGTTGGTACAATCTTATCATTTTGTGGTTTAAGTATTTTGTATTTTATATTGAACCTATAAATCATCAGAGCAACTTCATATCTTGTTACATCTCTATTAAAATTTTCAAAATCTACATCTTTTGTAATTTCTAATTCGTATGCTCTTTTATAATAATTATAAAACCGAGGGTCGGTCGTTTCGTCCCAAGATTTATTATCAAACAATCTCACCAACACTGCTAATGACTGTGCCTTTGTTAAACCACCCTGAGGATTGAAAGCGGCCCCATTTCCACCTTTAAATAATCATAGTTTACATGCATCAAATACATCCAAACTCAGCGGAGAAGAAATTGATCAACTATCTGTAAAAATACAAGAATCATTATTTATCTCTGTTTTGAACTTAACTTTCAAAATTCATTTTGCAAATCTACCAAATATTTTTGAAGATTCTTCTCTAGTTACTTTATCAAATGGTCTGAATGAGTCTGGAGTTCATAGACTTGTAAGTTTATTGGTATACATCCATGCTAGTGCTTCCAAGAACTCTGGATCTTCAGGAAGTCCTATCGAGTTAATGTCCTCAAAAGTTAAACCTGTAGAATCAAAGATACTAGATCCTGTTTTATTACTTGGATTGATAAGAATTTTACCAGTATTATTCGATGCTGAATTTGTATTAATTTGAGTATTTCCATTACCAATAGTTCTTGTTGTTGTTTCTTTTCCTGTGCCTCCTACGTATACTGCAGTACTTTTTGATGTATTATCAGTGATTGTAACGTACGTAAAACCTGATAGTGGCAATAATGTTACGAAAAGCACTACTAAAAGTATAAAAGTTTTTTTAAAAGATGAAAAGTATAAAAACATAATCAGATATAGTGTAGAGTAAATAAAAAATTAATTTAATTTTATTAACTATTTGTATTTTAGATTTTATAATACTAATGAATATCAGAAAGTAGTCAATTGCTAATTAATGGCAGTATCCAATAGTTCTAAAACAGATCTTGTAATATGTGAGAAAAAAACTATTAGAATCCCTACTCATAAGTGGATTGTTCATTAGTGCCGAGATGGTGGAATGGTAGACACGCTGTGCTTAGAACGCAGTATCTTTTGGTGTGCAGGTTCGAGTCCTGTTCTCGGCAAATCTTATTAAGAATTATAACTCAGCATTATTGCTAAGTTTTTTTTATTGTTTATTTAACTAATTCAATCTTTATTCTGCTCATAACATTTGGAATTTTATGAATCCAAAATGGTGAAATTTTAATTTCAGCAGCTCCAATATTAGAAAAAGTTAGTAGTGATTGTGCGGCTGCTTCTTTTGTCATACCTGAAATTTTTTGTTTTATCTGACTTTTTAATCAAGCAATATCTGTAGAAAAATTGTATCCTCGGATAGTATTTATTTTGGTAGGTATGATATATATTCCTGTTGAAGAAACGAATCTATCATATAATACTGCACTATTTCTATCTATCTCCACCAAAGAAAATGATTGGTTGGATCTTTGAGAAGTAAATTTGTAAACTGCGCTCATCAGCTCATCCCAACGAATATAACGGAAAACAATTTTTTGTTTTAGTGAACCATCAAGCACACTTGCTACTTCTCCTATATTTTTATTGAACTTTATTTCACCCAATTCGCCCTCAATCATATCATCAAAAAGCAGAGGTTTGAGAGTTTCAGTTTTTACTTGTTTCATGATAATATCCCTTTTGACTTTATTGAGTTGCTCTTTAGCCTTCACTTTAAAGTTATCCAAATCAGCTTGAACAATGACTCATTCACTAAAGTTCTTTCCACCGGTAAAATTAACCGTAGCGCTAACTAATATATTTGACTTTACAGTTCATTGAAGATTTTTTACTTCAAGCGTAGTACCAGCCGCTATATTTCCTCTATTTCAGATTATATCGTTTTTATCATCTCTATCTAATGCTTCGGCAGGCACTACAACATTTCCCTTTGCGGGTACAGTAACCCAATCAAGAGTCGCTAACAGAATACCATCTTTGGTGACCAATTTGGTGCTAGGCTTGAGGGTAAGCGAAGCTCCAAGATTATTGGTAAATTTCACAAATCCTTTAGCATTGATTACGGTATCCACGATGTTGCTTACTGGCACTGAAAAATTGGATTCATTCTCAATGCTTGATTTATAATAAGGAATAGAAATAAATTTAAGATCTTCACCAGCCAATGGGGTTTCAATAGGGTAATACCTAAAGTTGTAAGCGACTTCTTCAATATTGAAACTAGGTTTGATTGCTACAACAGCAGTAGGTACAAGAATTACTCAGAAGATATAAATTGCGATAAGCACAATTAACGATTCCAATGCTAATACTACAAATGAAAGGTAATCCTTTTTGGAGAGCATTTGAAGATGGAAACTTTTGATATTGAAAAAAAAGTTGTATACTGCCTGAACAAAATTTTTGAGTTTATTGTCTTTATTTACTACTGGCACTTCTCACAGTTCTTGGAAATAAGAAGTCACAAAATCTGAATTAGTAAGCACCGAATATGATATTTTTTTTTCTTTAAGGAGCTCAAGTAATTGCTTTCCTCGTCGTATATTTTTAAAAAATTGATTATATGGATGAATTTCTATAGTAATAGTTTTTCCATCAGGAATTTTTTCTATACTTTTAAAAATCTTATAAAAACTATCTGAACGATCAAAAAAAAGTTTCATTTGAATATGTAAGTTTAAATTTGCAAAAAATTAGTGTTTAGTACCGATATGATCACTACTAAGAAATAACAATATGCATCTGATTTACAATAGTTCAGTCAATATAGTAACACAATCTCAATATTTGTAAATTGAAAATAATCTGACTTGAATTTGTACGAAAAATTATTATAAAAGTACATCACCTTTGAATGATCAATTCAAAACTCTATTTACTTTATTTTGGATAAAAAAAATGGCTAAGAAAAAAAAAGGAGCAAGAATTCTAGTAGGACTCATTTGTACTGAATCTGGAGCACAAAATTATGTTACTACTTACAATAAACTCAATACTCAAAAAATTGAATTGATGAAGTATTGTCCACAACTTAGAAAGCATACTTTGCATAAAGTAAGACTTAAGTTGAAATAAAAGTTGCTCATAGACTACTCTCACCATTTTAATTATTATTTTATTATCAATGCAAATTATTAGACTCGCAAGAACTGGACAAAAAAATCTACCATTTTTCAGAATCGTACTTACTGACCATAAAAAACCTGTAAAATCTGGATATACTCAAGTACTTGGACGATACAATCCTTTGAGACATGAATTCCAAGTTGATATCGAACAATTGAAAGCACAAATTTCTCAAGGAACTCAATTATCTGATAGAGTTGCAAAACTAGCTTATTCAAGATCAAAAGATGAAGTATTCACAAAATTTTTCACTATTAGAACTGCTCAAAAAGCAAGTAAACAAAAATAATAAATACTTTCTTCTAAGTTTCAAAAACATAACTTCCCAGTTATGTTTTTTGTATTAAAAAAATGAGCTAAGATAATAATCTCAGCTCATAATCGGTTTTTAATCTTAGATATTAATAAGATCAACGATTACATCGGGTACAAACGAAATGATGTCTTGTCCACCTTTTTGATCACTACTCATAACAATTTAATTTTATAACGTTAACAATAGCACTGTACAAAAAAAATAATTCAATGTATATAGCAATTTAAATCTACAAGACTAGCAAAAAATAATCTCTCATAAGTGAATTCACCCACAATCAATTTGATTTTTAGAATCACTTGGGTATAGTGTATATTCACTTTAACCTTATATATCGAACGATTATTTATGGATCCCTTAGCTAGTACCTACGATACAAATATGATTCCTTGGGTTGTTCTTACAGTCTTAGCTGGGATTGTGGTTTTGATTTTTGCAGGATGCATTTATGCATTTTTAAATTCTGCTATTAGATTTATCTTTTCGCATGGAGATGTTGCAAAACAACAAAAAGCTCGAGATGGATTACAGTACATGATTATAGGATTAATACTTTGTTTATTGTTCTTATTTATCTTCCCGGTGTTATTCAAAAGAGCAAAAGTTGAAGGATATGAATACTACACACCAAGAAATGTGTTTATCAGAGTTAGCGAGCTAACCAAAGAAATGTTTTCTATCACAGATATTGTCAAAAATGGCTACCCACAATCTAAGATTTTCTCTCAGCCAATAGATACGCAATGAAATGAATTGGATATAGAGTTGTAATAATGAACAGTTTCAGATTATAGATTATTTTCATTTTAAATTATCATTATTGTTCAATGTTTCATTTAATAACAGGTAAAATACAACACTTTGGTGAGTTCCAATATATCAGCAATGATTTTTTAGGCATACAAGCTGACTATCAATGAATTCAAAATTCTTGAACCTACCATCTTTTCCCATTGATGGATGATAACCAAAAAACAGTATTTTATTTTGCTCGAGATACTGTAGAACCAAAATCACTTTTTTTGAA
Source organism: uncultured bacterium (assembly GCA_937862565.1). Taxonomy (GTDB): domain Bacteria; phylum Patescibacteriota; class Gracilibacteria; order Absconditabacterales; family Absconditicoccaceae; genus CALMFT01. The sequence continues at coordinate 59,423 of CALMFT010000015.1, read as the reverse complement.
ATTAATTAAAATAAGCTGAATTGGAGCAAAGACAGCATTTACTATCTCCAATCTCAATTATCAAGATCTAGAGAAGGCAGTCGAGACCATGAATATTACATACTTCCAAAAAATTCCTGGAGTAGGTCCAAAAACTGCAAAAAGGTTGGTAGTAGAACTCAAATCAGTAATCAAAGCTGACGATCTTCTCAAGATTCACGGAGATAGCAAAGTAGCAAGAGATATTGTAAAATACTGTAAAGGACTGGGTTATGATAGCGAAAGAGTTAAACAACTTCTTTGAGAATATACAGAAACCGTAGATCAATCTACAATGTCTCAGGTAATTACTCGAGTTATTGGAAAGTTATAAAAATAGATTCATTAAGCTTTACAAATTGATTTGTTTTTATTTTCAGACATAATCTTATTTATAATCTATACTTTATTTCATCCTTTAAATTATTAATTGCAGTAATTAAATCGCCCATAAGCTCTATATTTCTATGAATAAGATAAGTATTTTTATCTAAACTTTCTTGCATTCAATCTCTCATAGCCTTAGTATTTTGCTCTAAACTTTCTTGCATTCAATATTTCATAGCCTTAGTATTTTGTTCTATTCCCAATAAAAGTGCTTCTTGAATATTTCCAAGTCTCTCTTCTGATTTGAGTTTTAAAGCAAAATCAATTTGATTTTGTTTTTGTTCTACAAATTCTTCATTTATTTTTTTTGATTGAGCAAACGACTCGCTCTCATTATCCTTAGTACCAGAAGTAACTTCATCCAAAATAGAATGTATTTCATTTACTGGCAATCTGAATTTAAGTGCCAAGTTTTTTATTACTGTAGACTCTACCTCCGATATCAGTTTTTCATCTCTCTCCATGTTTTTCAAAATAATAATAAATAATATATTATAATGTTTTTATTAATTTTTGTCAAATAAATGACTAAACAATAAGCTTTGGTGAACAGTATTAAAAATTAATCTTTTTTCTGGTAGTTTGAATCAATAAAATTATTAATTAAGTTGTGAAGATAAATATAAAATTCACTCTTTGATATTTACTACTCCCCAACAATGTTAACTCTACAATCATATATACACTGAGTACAATCTGGCGAAATCAATGCTCTCGAGATCATCAAAAAATACCAAGAAAAAGTAGGTATCAATGAACTCAATGCTTGGGTTTTTTCAGCTGAAGAATACGCAAACGAACATAAAGAGGATTTTTCATCCAAGGCACTTCATGCTGCACCAATTGGGATCAAAGATCTCATCATGACTAAAGATGTAAAAAGTACTTGTGGATCCAAAATGCTAGAAAATTACATTCCAGAATTTAGTGCTACTTGTTTTAGAAAGCTTGAAGAAGCGGGAGGATTGATGATCTGAAAAAATAATATGGATGAGTTTGCGATGGGTGGAAGTGGAGAACATTCTGCTTTTTGACCAACTCTCAATCCTCGAGATCACGCCAGAGTTCCGTGAGGTTCTAGTTCTGGTTCTGCTGCAAGTGTAGCAAACGATGAATGTTTAGCTAGTTTGGGTACAGATACATGAGGGTCAGTGAGACTTCCGGCTGCGTTTTGTGGGATCGTAGGATTTAAACCAACATACGGGATGGTTTCAAGATACGGAGTACAATCCATGTCAAACTCACTTGATCAAGTCGGTACACTTACCAAAACCGTAGAAGACGCAAGAATCTTGTTTAATGTGATCAAAGGATTTGATACGATGGACATGAACAGCATTGAAAATCAGAGTCCTATCACTTCCGATGTGGCTTCCAAAAAACTCAGAGTATGTAGTCTCAATAGTTTCTACGAACAAGGTATAGACTCTCAAATCAAAGAAAAAACAGAAAGCTATCTCGAAGGATTAAAATCTGACTCCCGCATAGAAAGTATAGATTTTATTGATTTTGATTTACTTCAGTATCTGATTGCGATTTATTATATTATTATGCCTGCCGAAGCAAGCACCAACCTTTCGAGATTTGATGGTATCAAGCATGGCTTACAAGAAGACACTACTCAGTTCGATTCCTTATCAGATTATTATAAAGATATTAGAAACAAATGATTTGGAGAAGAAGTAAAAAGAAGATTATTGATCGGATCGTATGTATTGAGTTCTGGTTTTGCAGACCAATATTACAATAAAGCATTGACCGTAAGAGATATGATCAAAGGAGAATTTATGAAGATATTTGAGAAATATGATATTATAATCTGACCTACAAGCCCGGTGCGACCTTGGAAGATTGGAGGACACAGCAACGATCCTTTGGCAGATTATTTGGCAGATATGTATACTGTCCCTGCCAATCTTATCTGATCTCCAGCTATGTCTTTACCTATGTGATTTTGAGAAGTAGAGTGAGAAAAATTACCACTAGGAATACATATTATGGCCAAACCAAATAATGATCAGATCATTTTTCAAATGTGAACTATCATTGAAGAGCACACAAATAAATCATAATATATAAAATATTCAGATATTGTATTATTATAATCTAACTATGGTAGCAAAACAAAAAAAATCTAAAGAACAACATAATTTTTTGATAAATTTTTTTCAAATCATTCAAGGTCTCACCAAAGAAATGTGGATTTGTATTGGGTTTGTGGCTTTATTTATAATAGTAATGATCAGATTAATCCAGTTAGAGATCGTGCGCCACGATTTTTACGATCAAAAACTTATTGACTTACATTTTCAACATATCAATATTAAAGCCAAAAGAGGAAATATTTTTATAGAATCCCCTTCTGGACAAAGCATCAAACTCACCTCCAATTCTAGTAGATATGATATTTTTATAGATCCAAAATATGTTATAGACAAAGAAAAAGTGATCAGTGACCTTACGCCAGTCTTGATGCAACATTTTTGTCCTCAAGGTGAAGTCAATCAGTTTATGGATCCTGAAGCATGTTTATACCAATTACAAAAATTCACCAAAAAAGATTTATTACCAAATAAACCTCAATTATTTTATCTAGGCTCAGGAATTGCAAACTCTACAGGACTTATAAGTTTACCAAATACCATGAGTGGAATGGACAAACTAAGAGCCGAATCTCAAACTCTTATAACTCAATATCAAGAATCACTTATAGCCTATCAAAACACTCTTGATAAATTATTGAGCGAAATGAGCTATACTGAAGTTAGAAATCTGATACGTGAACAACTTGCAGTAATGATTTCTCAGTGAATAAAAAAAAGAAATTACCTCACTTCATTAGAAAATACTGACTTAAAAGATGATATAGTTACTGCAAATCTACCTTTTGTAATTATTGATGATGATTTACTCTACCTAATTCCTATGGAAGAAGAAAGTGATAGAATCCAAGCAGCTACTCAGCTTTACGCCATTCTCTCTAAAAATCATGTGAATCTGCCATACAAAAATATAAAAGATACTTTGGAGCCTCAAGATAATAGATATGTGAAAATTGCTAGTGATCTCAATCAAGAATTAGCAACAAAATTGAAAGATAGAAAAGAATATCGATGGTCTCAAAAAGCAAATGAGCTTGCAGACAAAAGAAAGAAGAAGATAAAATATAGTGAAGAAGATACGATACCTTTATTACATGGTCTTGGTTTTGAAGAAAAAACAATTAGAGAATATCCTTTTTGATCATTTGCATCTCATGTTTTATGATATTTGGACAAAGATGGCAATCCTATTACATGAATCGAGCAATTTCGAGATAATTTACTCAAAGGAAAAGATGGGCAAATAATCTGATTTGGAGCGCCAGGAGCAGGACAAAACGGAGCTGATGATTTACAACTTAGTAATCCAGTAAATGGGTCTGATATAACTCTTACAATCGAACCCAATATTCAAAAAAAAATCGAAGAAATGACAGCTTTTTATCTTGATGCTTTCAAAGCAGATAGTGTCAGTATCGTAGTAATGGATCCTTACAATGGTAATATAGCAGGATTAGCAAATGCCCCAACTTTCAATCCTAATACTGTAAATTCCATATATGAACTAAAACCTGTTGATCCTGAATACGCAAAGATTATTGATGATCCACAATATTTAGACATTCCTGTTTATGAAAAAACTTGATGAGTTTATCTTCCAGTTTCTCGGTCTGAAAGATCCAATTATAAAGTACCAAAATATATGAATAAAAATTATTTTTGACCAATGGCTCTTGTAGATAAAAATACAGCTTTAGCGTTTGAGCCTGGTAGTATTTTTAAGGGTATAACTGCAGCAATAGGACTGGATGTAGATGAAATAGGATTGTATGATACTTACTACGATAAAGGAGAATTACAGGTAGGAGATTATTTTATATCCAATGTTTCCAGTGCCTGTTTGTGAACCAACACCTTCCTTCATGCACTTCAATTTTCATGTAATATAGGAATGATTCACATTATTCAAAAAATTGGTCAGCCTATTTTTTATAATTATCTAGAAAAATTTGGATTCGGTAAAAAAACTGGAATCGAAATTGCAGGTGAAATTCCAGGATCAATACCTAATTCTCAAAATAAAGAAAAATCAAGATTCTTCAATAATTCATTTGGACAAGGACTTTTGGTAACTCCTATACAGATGGCAATGTCATACAGCACCATTGTAAATGGTGGTTATGTAGTAAGTCCTACCATAATAAAGAAAATAACTTATCATGATGGCACAGTTAAACCTCCCACCAAAACTACTAAGAAACTTATACTCAAAGCGGGTGTAAGTGAACTTATGAAGATGGCACTTTATGAAGTAGTAAATGGAGGACAGATTAAAAAATTTTCAATAGTCTGAAAAAGTCTTGCAGGTAAAACAGGTACTTCACAAATTCCATTCCGCGGACAATATCAAAATGGAGTAGGTTGGACAAATTGATCATTTGCTGGAATAGTAACCAGAGACAATACAAAGTATACTATCGTAATTCAGGTTCGTCGTCCTCATACTAGTCAGCGATGAGAATTGACTGCCGGAGCAATTTATGGAGAACTTGCAAAATTCTTAATCGAATACGAAGATATAGATAAATAATCTGAGATATCATTAAGATTTTCTTCTAGTTTTAATTACTTTTGGCATTGCCCCAAAAGTAACAAAAGGTCTAGTCAAAAACAGCATTATGTTGGTAAGCTTCTAGTGAGTTTTATCTTAGAAGTTGAGACGACCCAAGGGGACCCACGTCTCAACCGAAGTTGATCAAGCTTACATAATCGGTACTGAAATTGATCATGTTGTGTTTTTGACGCCTCGCAAAGTATAGGAGATGTTGATCGATAATGTTGTATTCCTGCTCCGTTGAACAGATGAGTTAGCAGGTCAATTTTTTGTGCTAAAAGTTAAATTTAGATATTTACTCTGCTGCAGAGCGGAGTTGAGCGCGAAGATAATATACTTTTCTTTTTTCTTCAAGCCATTTTTTTTCGTAATATGTTTGGATGCCGATGAGATGTTCCGCGTCAGTTTTCTGATTATTATAAATATCTTCCTGAGTTCCGAGGATTTCAAAACCTCCTGTAGGTAGCACTTCCTGACTATAATCAAAAAAACTTTTATCATCCGTTTTGATATGTATTATTCCTCAAGGTTTTAAGAGAGTTTGATATATTTTTAGATACTTTGGTGAGCTGAGTTTTTGACGATCTCTTCCATGTCGCGGATCAGGAAAAGTGATCCACACTTCATCTACAGACGATGGAGGAAAACAACGAGTAATGTGATCTACGCTCGCCCACAACCGTTTGGTATTACTAATATCATATTCCAAAGCATACTCTGCTCCAAAATGCAATCTATCAGATTTGGTATCTATTCCTATAAATTGATTATCAGGAAAACGTTTCGCTAACTCAAGCGTATATACACCCGATCCACAGCCCAGTTCCAGTATCAAGTCTTTACTGGAATCAAGTTCCAAGTCAATCGAGCTATCGTCATGATGCAGGGTATAGCAATTTTCAAATTCTTGAAATTCAGCATATCTTTTTGTTTTTGACACAAGTAAGTTGGAAAAATTAAATTATTGGATAAGCGAGCGAATTGAAACTTTTGCAGCTTCGAGTTGGTTATCTATCGCTTTATCATCAAATCCAGTTCTATCAAATAGTACTTCTTGATCTGGCTTTATACCTGTTTTATCAACATTGAGGTCATCAGGAGTAAACCATTTTCCGATTGTAAATTTGATACTTGAGTTATCAGGTAGAGTATAGAGGGTCTGTATGGTTCCTTTACCGAAACTCGTAGTCCCTATTAGTTTTGCGCTTGCTTGATATTTGAGAGCATAAGCAAGAATTTCACTCGCAGAAGCCGAAAGCCCATCAATCAATACGACTACTGGATAATTTGTTTTTGCCAATCCTTTAGAATAATATATTTCTTCAGGTAGTGATTTATATCTGGTAACCGTAACAATCTTATCCTTGGGAATAAAGTAACTTGCAATATCATTAGCCACTGGAAGCAATCCTCCACCGTTTCCTCTCAAATCAATGATAAACCCTTTTGCTCCTTGTTCTACAAGTTCATTATACTTGAGACCAAAGTCCTTTGTAGTTTCTGCGCCCATCGTTGCTATACTGATATATCCTATTGTAGATTGTGCGCCTGTAAAAATCTTCGATGTTACTCCAGGAATAACTATTTTATCTCTCATTACACTCACCTTGAATACTTTCTTATCTTTTGAAGAGAAAAGAGTAAGCTCTACATTCGTACCTTTTGGTCCACGAATTAGATTTACAACATCAGTAACAGATTTACCTTCTATAGATTCACCATTGATTTGTAAAAATGCATCTAGAGGCTTGAGTCCAGCTTTGTAAGATGGTGAATCCTTAATAATATCCATAACAATAATCTGATCGCTTGATTGACCAATTACTGCGCCAATTCCCTCAAAATCATAGCTTCCCTTGAGATCTTTATTGAATTCGTCATTTTCTTGTTTATCAAAATATACGGTATGAGAATCTTTGAGTCCTCCCACAAATCCATGCAAACCTCCTTCCATCAATTGATCAAAAGAAACTCAACTTACACTATAATAGTTTTCTCACAATATCTTATATATATCTTCAAATTTTTGATATCTTTCAGCGCAAGATAACTTATCCAAAATGTTCAATTTGGTATCAAGTCCCGATTGGAGTTTAGATTTATCACCAATGTAAGGTATCGTAGGATCTCCCAATATATTGTTTGCAACGTAGTTTGTTATTCCTGTACCGCTCACTCCAATGATTATTCCCAAGGATAGAAGAAGTAATGATTTACCAAAATTCATAAGATCGATTCAAGAAAATAAAACACTTCTTTTGAAGTGTAGACCATATTTTTATTTCACTAAAAATCAAGTGTGTGGGTCATTAGACAGCTATACAAAGCTTAAAATTTACTCTGAGATAAAATGATGGAAATTACTATCTACTATTGACAAATTATAATAATTTGTTATAAGAATATTAGATATAGGTTTCCTATATAGTTCATTAACAGTTTACTGCTAAAGAAAAACATTAAACAACAAAATAAAATCTAAAAAGATGAAAAAAGAATTTATTGATGAAGAAATCTTCAAGAATATTGAAATTGAAGTAAAAGAATATGATATACAAAATTATACTTACAAAAATAAGCTACGTTTACTAGATGAATGGAAGCTTATTACTCTACAATGGAATTACAATGGTTGGGTATCGGCGCTTTTGTCGGCATTGATTATTCTGCTATTAGCATTGTTTACAAGCATAAGGTATATTTTTAGTAAAAATATTTGGCAAACTGACCAAAATCACATATTGCTAATATTCATTTTTAGCTTGACCTTTTTTTTCTTATTTTTTAATCTTAGTAGATTATTGATATATAGAAAGAAATGGAGAAGAAGAATCAAAGCTATAGAAAATTTTCTTAATAAAATTAAATAACAAAAAAACCAAAAGAGATGGAATTAAATGAGATTGAAGGCATCATGCATACATCCTTAGATGAAAAGCTAGAGGATTTGGTTGGGAAAGTGATTCAAATTGAATTTTCAATTCATACTATGAAAAAAGAACATGGCGGAAGCGGTGATTGGTCTGTAAAAAAAATTAAAACAGAAAAAGAAACCATTACTACTATTGTTCAAGGAAACTACAAAGGAAAAATTATTTTAATTAGTGATTTTTATCTTGAAGCAGAAAAATCTACTTTGAAATTAAAAAGGAAAGAAGAACCGATGTACCACGGTTACCATGAATATCAAATTTTGAAACTGGTGGTAATCGATTAAAATCAATTTTCACAAGTAAGAATTCGTTTGAATGATTATAGAGAGCTGAGAATACAAATATTTAGAACACTGTCACTAGCATTATTCTTGGATATCAAAAAGATTATAACTAAGAGGATCTCGTTCTGATAGTTAGTTATTATTTTTGGAAAGAAAAAGATTCTTTTGAAATGGATAACACAAAAAAAAATAAAGGAAGGTAAATTTCTTTATAAGTACACAATAACCAATCTAATGATTTTGAAGTAAAAGGTAGTCATAGCCCAAAACGCAGTAAACTGTTAATCAAACTCAAACTCCCCGTCTGTTTCAGTTGGGGATTTTTTTATTTTGCCTTTTCTCGATCGAGGAGGAACTGCTTTTTATACTTTACGATACTTTCTACATCGGTAATGATGATTCAGATTTCTCTATTATTATCCATGCTATTAGTAGAAAAATTGATAGAAGATATAACTAGGTAGGTATCATCTATGAGAATTGCTTTGGCATGGATACGTGGACTTCCTAACAATTTGATCTTATTTTGAATCGGTCTAGATTGGAAGTTTTTCTTATCATTGGGAAGAGTAATTCTGATATCGAGTCCTGTTTTACTACTCAGGATTTGCTGAAGACTCGGATCATCAAGATATTGATTTTGGGTTCGGATGGACATTTGCGCTGTCTTCATGAGTTGTTCTATCTTGTATCTACAGTCAATCGGGCAAAACAAAATATTGGGATGAATATCCGAAGGCTGGATCTGCTCACCTTTCCAGTCTTTCTCAAAGAGCATTTTCAGATTATTAATAATTTCTTGGTTGTCTCACAAGACGTAGTATTCTCTTTGAGTATTGAAAGAACTGAAGGTAAGGTTCGCAGTCTGGATGATATATAATCATTGACTCACGAAGGTTTTTGCGTGCATATAATTGGTATGCAGTTTGCTATCATTCATGGTCTGTATTCACCATCATCGTGGGTCGGAAATCTTATCAACGCCATACTTATCATCTTCAATAATCATTTTAACCTCTGTGTCCTGTTTGGCAATATTTTTGATCAGTGATTTTGCATCCATCAATGTGACATCATATATCCAGACATACAAGAAATCGCTCGCCTGTTTTATTTTTTCTGACCAACCAGACCATGAATTTTTTGGAGAAATCAAAAGCTCTCCTGTTAATGCTTGTATATCGGTAGGCATTCGAGTAAGCAATAAGCTATTGGACTTTTGTTGAGGCAACGAATTTATAGTTTCTTGTTTATCATTGGTTGAAAAACTTATAGTATTTCATATTCGTCCCAACAAGACTCCTCACACCGCAATAATGATTATAAATATAATAGAATTTTTTGTATTTAAAAATGATTTGATAGGTTTCACGAAATAAGATCAAATGGAATAAATAATTTTATAATATTCTGATTAAATTTATTTTTTATAGTATGATGTATAACATAATCAGAGATTATAATAATAAACTATTTCAATATTAGCCTAATATACTAATTATAAATCATAAAACATCTGAAAAAGTTAAGAATTTTGACAAATCTGCTTATTTTAAATATAATTGAGATACTATTTATCTCAATATCATATTTCAAAATGCACAATAAAACTGATATTCAACTCATAGAAATGTTTGGTACAAATTTGGAAACTGGATTGACTACGAGTCAAGTAAAAGAAAATCTTGAAAAATATGGACCTAACCAAATAACACCGCAGAAACAACAAAGTTTGTGGATAAAATTTTTCTTACAATTCAATAGCCCTATTGTATATATATTGGTTATAGCTTCAGGACTCAGTATCGTTCTCAAAGAATATACTGATAGTATCGTAATTGGTGTCATTCTCGTGCTCAATGCGGTATTGTGATTTGTTCAAGAGTATAAAGCAGATCAATCTCTCAAAAAACTCACTACAATGAATGTCGATATGGTAAATGTAATTAGAAACGGGAAATTATTGCAACTTGAAAGTAAAAATATTGTTCCTGGGGATATCGTAAAGTTTGATGCAGGGTTTAAAGTTACTGCGGATATTAGAGTGCTAGAGAGCTTTGAGCTCAAGGTAGATGAATCTACACTCACAGGAGAAAGTGAAGCATCAGTGAAAAATAATCAGATTATTATTGATGAAAGGATAGGTATTGCTGATACCGATAATATGCTGTTTGCTGGCACTTACATCGTAAACGGAACTGGAAAAGGAATTGTCGTAAAAACGGGTATGGACACTGAATTGGGTAAAATTACTCATATTGTTTCTGCAAGTAAAAATACTATTACGCCTCTTGAAAAAAAATTGAAAAAATTGGGTATGCAAATTGCCCTTATAGTTGTGATCATTGCGATTATCATTATAGCCATAGGGATATATGAATGACATACTCTATTTGAAATGTTTTTTGTAGCCACAAGTCTTGCTGTTAGCGCTATTCCAGAAGGATTACCTGCCGTAGTAACTCTTACATTAGCAATCTGAGTGCAGAAAATGTATAAACAGCATGTATTAGTTAAGCAACTCAAAAGCATTGAAACACTAGGAAGTACAACTGTAATTTGCAGTGATAAAACTGGAACAATTACTCAAAATAAAATGACTGTTACCAATATTTTTATAAACAATAAAAAGTTCCTGATATCCAATGAGTGAGATGAAAATTTCAAACAACAAAAAAATTATCTTGAATTATTGAAGTGCTTTGTACACTGTGGAAACGCTCAATTACCTAAGATAGGCGATCCTACCGAAATTGCCCTACTCCAATTTGCTTCAGATTATAAAATATCATCTACTCTCGTAAAAATTGGAGAAATACCTTTCGATAGTGAGAAAAAATATATGGTTACACATCATACAGGCGTTTCTTATATCAAAGGAGCTTTGGAAAATATGCTAATGCTCTGTAGTAAAATAAATATAGATTGAAATATAATCTGATTAAGCGAGGAGGATAAGGAAAAAATATTGAAACAAAACAATGAATATTCTAGAGAAGCAATCAGAGTATTGGGTTGTGGATATAACACTGATGGCGCTAATGATTTCATATTCTTGGGTATGGTAGGAATGATAGATCCACCAAGAGATGGTGTCGCTGAAGCAATTAAAGAATGTAGAGGTGCTGGGATTAGAGTCATCATGATTACTGGTGACAATATCAATACTGCGAAAGCCATCGCGGAGAAGATTGGACTAGGTGGAAACGCCATGACTTGAGAAGAATTTGATCAATGTGAAGATAAAGTACTTGCCGTAAAGCAAACAAATATTTTTGCAAGAGTCAGTCCATTTCATAAGGTACAAATTTGTGAACTCTTACAATGATTGTGAGAAGTAGTTGCTATGACTGGAGACGGGGTAAATGATGCTGCTGCGATCAAGAAAGCAGATGTAGGAATTTCCATGGCTATTACCGGAACAGATGTCAGCAAAGAAGCTGCTGATATGTTATTACTTGATGATAATTTTGTAAGCATTGTGAAAGGCGTAAGGTCAGGAAGAATAATTTACACCAATATGAAAAAATTTGTACAATTCTTGATGAGAGTAAATTTTGACGAGATTATTCTTATCGTAATGTGTATTGTACTCAAACTTCCTATCCCTATGATAGCCATACAGGTACTGTGGATCAATCTTGTGACTGATAGTTTACCAGCAGTTGCATTAGGATTTGACGAAGGAGACGAGGATATCATGAGACAAAAGCCTAGATCAAAGGATGAGGATATCATGAAAGGTTCATGGTGAGCAATTATATTTACTACTTTGATCTGCGCAAGCAGTTTGATATTAATATACTTTTATGAACTTGAGCACAATAGTTTAGAGAATATGAGAACGGTTATCGTAACTACAATTATCTTTACAGAATTGTTGTTGGTATACTCAATTAGATCAGGTAAGAAAAGTTTCCGAAAAATACCTTCCAATCCATATCTCAATGGTGCAGTAGCAATTAGTATTATTCTTCATGTAATCGCTTTGAGCACAAGCTTAGGATCTTATTTTGAATTTACTCGCCTGGACAGTAGAGACTGGATGCGGGTGGCTATTGTGTCATTGGGCGTATTTACAATTTTTGAGTCTTATAAGTTTTTGAGACATAAAAAATAATCTGAATAAAATTGAGTAAAATATATTTAATTAACCTATTAAATGTTTAGTTTAAAAAACACTCCTGAAACTTTCTTCAGGAGTGTTTTAATAGTATTTATCAATCGTATAATGCAATTATCTAAGAACAAATCCAAGATCTGCGTCCATACTATAATCATTATTTCTATAGAGATCATAGATTACTTCAGCTGTATTGCCTCTTTTTACAGAAGTCAACGGAATAGAAGTATTGCTATTTAGAGTTGCTTTGTAATTTGCAGCTCGGTCTGTACCTTGTGCATTATCATATTCATTAGTAACCAATCTAACGATTACTGCTATAAGTTCATCTCTAGAGATAATATCATTTGGTCTAAACATTCCACCTACATCTCCACGGAAGATTTCATATTCGTATGAGAGTTTGATATAACTTTGAAGTCCTGCGTCAGTTTGACCAAGATCTTTAAAGAGACCAGCTGGGTATGATTTAGTAGTTTCTCTACAAAGAATATTTTGAGCGAAAAGTGATAAGAATTTAGCAGCTTCAGCTCTAGTCAATGATCTTTCTGGATTGTAGTCTTTAGTTCCAGGTATAGTCGTAAGATCAAAATTGAGCAATACTTGTAAAGATTTCATAAAGTTTAATGAAACACCATTTCCTTGATCAATGATTTTCTTATCGTTCATAGTATAGCAAAGTGAGCTATCGATAGTAGGATTGAGTAAGTCATTGAGGTCGATAGAAGTTTCAGTATTAGTTTCTGGGTTTGTTGTTTGATTTTGTGAACCATGTGTAGGAGTAGGTAAATCAATATATGCTCCACCATCAAGTGGTCTATAGACATTTACTGTTCTAGTTACTGTGTTACCAGTGTTACCAGCTCCATCTACGTAAGTATATTTTAATATATAAGTTCATAAAGTGCCAGCATCTACTGAGCCACTAGTTGGCATTAAAATAGTGCCAGTACCGTCATTCCCATCAGACCATTTTGCACCTTGTTCAGTGTATATTGAGCCGAGTATAAGATTTATTGGTGTTGGTCCAGCAAGTGTAACTACAGGTGGAGTTTGATCTAATACTTGGGCATCATATGTGAACTCTACGCCTGTTACAGCAGCAGTACAAGTAATTTTAACATCATCTTCAGTACAATTTACAGCTGGGATAAAGTTTGTCCATCGTTGTAAAGTTTCAACTATATTTTGTATAGTGTTTCATGAAACAACAGTAGTAGCAAAGTTATTACCATCAAGAGTAATTTGAAACGTATCTTCCAACATTGGAAGAGTGGGAATGAACTCCACTACCTGTGCCACAGCAGCTGTACCAACCACAGGAGCAGCTCATAACACCAAAATACTTGTGCTAAGAAAACTACCACTAACTGTAAAAATAGGAACGTTGAAGTTTATTGGTGGCGTGTCAGAGTGGGTAAGTATAAAAGATTCAGTTCCAGTAAACTGTGCACTATATCCACTATAAGTAATCGCAGCAAATTCAGAAGCTAAAAATGGCATACCTGGATTTCCAAAAATATTAATTTCTCCAACTCCATCAGTACAATCATAATCAGAAAACGCGCCAGAATTATTATAAATAGTGATTACGCAATTATCTATGTCAATTGCGTATCACTCTATTACTGGATTAATAACAGTAACAATTGTTTGTGATTGCGTTCCTGTAGAACTTAAAATTTCTACTTGATTTGCTACCAATTCATTTGTTGTAAAATTACCAAGCGCATACGTTTTTGGTGCTTGAAATAATAGAGAACTAAATTGTGTCACGAAAAGAGTTAGAACCATCACCATCGATAGTCCAGTTTTCATTTGATTGAAAAGATTTTTCATATTTCTAAATAATGAATATAAATAAAATATTAACTTTTAATTATTCAACACAACATTATAACTGATAAAAGATAGATAACAAGAGAAAATTAAAAATATTATGTATAAAACAGTCAAAAAACCTTATTTTTTGATTGATATTTCAGATATTTGACAAACTAAATAATACTTACTAAGAATAAATTTTTTCAATAGATTAAATTAGTCCAAAAATTATAAATAAAATATAATCAGATTATCAAAAATCCTGATTGAAATTAATCAACCAAGATTCTTGAACGCACATCAATTATAATACGATTTTTACAGCTCGCAACCAATTTCTTTAAAACTTTCCTGTCCTTCCTCCATAATTTTTATAAGACCATCGCAAGACTCTTGCAATGTTTTTTTGTCTACTTCAGTCTTTCGTTCTTTTTTGAGTGTGTTAATTTGTTCTTTATAGAGATTACCTCCAAATGGCATCTTTTCCATTACACATTGTAAGAATTTGAGATATCTATCACAACTTTGAATCCCAAAAGTAGAAGAGTCATTGTTGTTGTCTGCTTTTACTTCAGCATCTTGAGTCACATCTACTGCTTTATCGCTGTCTTGCTCTACCATTCCTGTTGCTACAACCTGATCATCTGTAACAATTTTTGTTTTTCACGCACATCCAGCAAGCACCAAGAGCGAGAACATAATAATACTCGTTAATAATAGTTTTTTCATAACAATAGTTTTTTATAATAAAAAATAAAATAATCTGAAATAATTGGGTTTAATTAATATTATATTTGAAATTTTTATAAATTACTTAGGATCCATTTTATTGAAAGCTTCCTCGAGCGCCGCATCTGCATCTGCATCAGTAGCTCCGCTGTGAGTTGCCTTATAATTCTCTTTTCGGCTTGCCATAGTATCTATACCATCCTTGAATGCAGCATCCATTTCTTCTTTGCTAGCTCCTGGATGTTCAGCTTTATACGTTTCTTCTCGTTGACCAAGCTTATCTAGATCAGCTCCTCGTTGATCGATTGCGTCTTTAAATAATATGTATCTTGCTACCAATGCTACAACTATTACTCCTAGGATTCGCATAATTGTTCTCGATTTGTTCATGGGAAGATAATTAGATAATAAATTTAACAGTTAGTATATTATAGTAGTAATAAAAATTTATATAAATTACTTCTGTAATCAATGCAATTAAAGATAGTTTCCCTACTGTGTGAGTAAATCAATATTTTTTTTCAAAACATCAACTCATTTTTTCTTCACTTCACTCTGTTGCGAAACAGCTTCAGAATATTTTTCAAAATCATCAAAGAATATTAAATCCTGATGTTCTTGCGAACTCAGTCAATCAAAATATTTTTTAACTTCCTGAGAGTTAATACTAAGCTTGAGCGTAGAAAGGAAGACGAATCTTCAGAGCCCTCAAAGTAGAAGAGTATGCATTTTAATATCAGAAATAAAACGAGTAGGCACTCCTGTTTCTTCCAAAAATTCTTTTTTAATGGTATATCACAAAGGATAATCTTTATAGTTAATCTCAGATCCGTCAGAATATTTAGTAAATTCAAAAGATCATGGATATTCTACTATTCATCAAATATAATCATTCACTACTTTTTTCTTCCCATATACATACTTACCATCACTCGTAATTGGTAATATATTGATCCCAAGTCCTCCTGAGATTTTATTCTTATAATTTTTTTCATTATTTAAAATATCTGAAATAATCTGATAATTGCCAGCCACTGATGAATTAGTGGAATAGTCAAAACAAGATAATCCAATATGTAATTGTCAATTTTCTCAAATTTCAAACTTCTCCAAACGTGCGTTTTGGCCATCATAGAATAGTTCACCAGATTTTTTATTTGAAATTACTTCTTCAATTTGATTTTTTATCTTAGCCGTATCTATATCAAGTAAAGTTTTTTTAGAAAAAATATCAGTAGAGATATCGTCAAGATTCGTAGGATCTCATGACCAAATTACCTG
This sequence comes from uncultured bacterium, assembly GCA_937862565.1. Lineage (GTDB taxonomy): Bacteria > Patescibacteriota > Gracilibacteria > Absconditabacterales > Absconditicoccaceae > CALMFT01. Next base: position 43,188 of record CALMFT010000015.1, on the reverse strand, counting down.
TGGTTTTATCCTACTCAATCAATTATTATCAGTATATACCTCAAAATCATATACATCCAAAATTTTTCTTTGCGCCAATGCTGCTTGCTGAGTTTCCATTCGCTAAATTCAATTTACAAAATAATAAATGCTTTCTTCCGGTCTTCAATATTTCCAATATCGTATATTCAAGATTGAGATTGATAACCATATAGAGTATGATTGAGAAGCATATTTTCAAGAGGTCTTATCAATCCATATTCTTTATTCAGATCATTTGTTATCGTGTTTTGTATTTCAGTAAATACATCCTTATGCAATATAAATGCTCCTCCAACCATATTCATAGGCTCATCTGAATCTTTATCAACATCAGATAATAATGAAATAATTTTATTATCTTCTCACAAAATAGTCTGCTTATATTTCATTCTATAAGAGGAATTAACAGTAGTAACAAGAATAATACTATTCCCAGATTGTTTGTGAATATTAAGCATATTTTTAATATGATCAGAAGAAATATAGATATCTCCAAAGATAACAAAAAAATAATCATCGCTAATACTTTTTTTGGCACAGAGCAGGCTTCATCAAGTTCATTTATGCTGATCGCTCAAAAATTCTATTTTAGAGTTTTTTATGAGATTGTTCAATTCTTCAATTCATGCATTTTGAAATTCATTCACTTGATATGTAAAATAATCTTTTATACTAGATTTTCCCTCTCCAAGAATAAAACTAAAGTCATGAATTCAATTATCATAAAAATGCTGTAAGGTATGGTGTAACAATGGCCTATTACCCAACGGCAACATTTCTTTTGGTAAAATTTTGGTAAATGGCAGCATCCTAGTTCACTTTCCTGCACATAAAAATATTGCCTTCATGAAATAACAAGTATATTTAATTAAAGCATAAGAGTAAGAATACTAAATATCAAATCAAGCTTAATTCTCTTTAGAATTATTTTTATGTGAATTGTACTCAATCAATATCAATAAAAGTTTATTAAATTATATTATTCTTGAAAATTATAAATTTAAGCGTAATATAAATATTACAATTATCCAATTTTATATTATGTGTATCAATCATAGAACCTAAATTCGAATGTTGTCTAATCAGTTAATATTAAGAATAGACTGAAAAAAATAAAATTCTTTTACTAAAAGTACTCACCCACTAATCATGAATAAACTAAAATTGAAGAAAATAGCAAAATGGTTATGAATTACTTTAGCAAGTATTGTTATCATTTTTTTTATTACTCTTTCTGTTTATGCAAGCAAAGCTTATAAAGCTTCAGATGAGATGGAAAATAACATTGTAAATATTGATTTAACTTCTATAAAAGTAAGTGAAGATCGAGATGAAATATCTTATAAGGTAGATAATCCTAAACTAAACATAGTATTTATTCCTGGCGGACTTGTGGACGCAAGTGCATATAAATACCTTGCATCCAATCTCGCAAAAGATGGTAACAACGTTACTATTTTCAAAACTTTTTTTCATTTGGCAATATTAACTCCAAATTATGCAAAAAGATTTATAAATCCTAGGATGGAAAATGTGATTATATGACATTCACTAGGTGGGACTGTGGCAAGTATGATAGCAAGTAAGAATAAATATATTACAGATGTTATCTTGCTAGGTAGCTATGCATTTGTAAATATTGAAAATAAGAATGTATTACTCATCACTGCTGAAAACGATAAAGTACTCAGTAAAACAGGTTATGCCGATTGACTTACAAATGCAGGTAAGAATGCGAAAGAATATAGTGTTCAATGAGGTAATCATGGTCAGTTTGGCTGGTACGGCGAACAAAAGTGAGATTGAGAAGCAACAATTTCCACAAAAGATCAACAAGATATTGTAATCTCAAAAATACTTGAGTTTATCCATCAAAATGATATCTCAAAACCGTTTTAAATATATTATAAAAAAAATAAAATGAGTATTTAGTGGTAGATTTTATGAATTAACAAGATAAGACAACAAGCCTTGGAATATGATACAAAATCAATTAATATCGTACAGTATATTTAAGTTTATTTTATATTTTCTAATTCTTGTCGATGACTAAAAAAAATACTATTAATTCCACTCTCTATCTCAATCTCTGCGACGTAAATGGCTTACTTATATATGACCCTGTTGAAGCATATAAGATAATCATGAATATTATGAAATCATATAACATTCTTTGAGCTGTATTTCATAAGCATGTACACACTGATTTATTTTCAGGTAAGAAAGAAATTATGCAATTTTTAGAAATAGTAGTCATTGACGCTAATATTTCATGAATTAGAGACGCAATCAAGATGTGTTATAATCAAGATAAAATACTTGTGAAAACTGAAGGAAAAGAAGATGAAACTTTGTAGAACAAAAGTCCTATTTGAACGCAATGGCCACTCTTTCATAAGATAAATAAACTTTATTTTCTCCAACCCATTACAAAAATATTATTTATTTGATTAGCGCACTCTTCGTGGATTAATCCATTAAAAAAGCCTCACAATATTGTGAAACTTTTTTAAATATTTAAAGTTATCAATAAACAAATGGAGCAGATGACGAGATTCGAACTCGCAGTATCCTCCTTGGCAAGGAGGTGCATTAGCCAATTATGCTACATCTGCATATCAGAAATCAGATTATAAAAAAATTAATTCTTACTAACTGACCTCAATACTTATATCTAAATTTTTATACTTCAATAATTTCAGTTTTCTTACTATATTCTCCTTTTACAAAAGCTTTCTTATCTCCAAAAACTCCAAACAAAGCCATAAAGATAGTCACCACCAATCCGATTTTTACAATATCATGAGCGTCAGCAAATGCAGGACTCACAAATACATATTCACTCGCAACGATAGCTATAATGCCAAGACCGACAATTCGTCGTTTTTTCTTCCCAATATGAGAATACTTCACCCATAAGATAAATAAAAGGAAAATACTTACTCATACTGCTATCCATATTGCATTCATATCACCTGGCATCATAGTAAGAACATAATACCATAAATATGCGCTTGCACTGATTATTAAGAAAGTGTGTATATATTTAAGAATATTTTTCATATGTAAATTATAAATTATAAATAAGCTGAAAGTAAGAAACTTATAATAAACTTAATACAAAATGCAAAACAAGTCTATTTATTTGATCTTGCTACTACTGCTCATCGTACGCGTACATGAGGATAGGAATTTTTGATACACTGAGCAATTTCTTGGAGTGTAGATCCTGTAGTAGTGATATCATCTATTACTATCACAGTCTTAATACTATTAGTTAGAGGGGATGCTAACTTAAAGGATCCATGGAGATTAGTAAGTCTTTTCTTCCTATCAAGGGAAGCTTGAGAAGATGTATTCTTGCTTTTTTTAACTAGAGTTTGATAGTTTACTCACAATTGTGAGGCACAAGCTTTTGCAAGTAGTTCAGATTGATTATATCCTTTTATGAAGTAACGACGATATCGATGAGAAGGAACGGCAGTAATGAGAATCTGATTATATTCAATATTCTGAAAAAGCAGATAATTGCATAAGCAGAGTAAGGAAAGTTTTTGAGCAAAGAAATCAGAAATACCATAGATATGATAATATTTGAGAGAAAGTATAAGTTTTTTGACTAGCGTTGAATAATTGAAAGCTATCATAATACCATCAAGATCAGGATAACGACCTTTGCAATCACTACATATCTTACCGCAGTTACTATGTTTGTGACAAGATGGACAAATCTCCGGATGAACAATTATTTTCTTCATGCAAGTTCTGCATATCAATTCTCCACTCATCTTGCATCAGACACACCTTATAGGAAAAATCTGCTCTCAGAGTTTCTGAATAACTTTGCACAATCTATTTCGAAGAAATTTAATATCCATAACAAAATGGTTGAATAAGAGGATACAATTTTTACCATAGGAATGAAAAAGTGACTACACAATGCAAGACTCTAGGACAAAAAAATTGGATATTTCTTCTATTTTTCTTCTCTTTTCTGATTATGTTAAAATTTATTCAATATTTTCTAATTAGTATCAGCTTATATTTCATCTGACATACTATTTTGGTATTTGGGATATTTGACGGACAATACAAAGAAATTATTTCTAGTCTGAAAGAATTGATTTGGTTAGGTTTTGTAGCAACTATCATATTGAGCAATCGATCAAGATTTAAAGCATATATCCAGAAAACAAAAATACAGGTTCTGATTCTTGGATTATTTGTGATACTTGGACTTATCACTACCTATTTCAATATTCCAGACCTCAATCAATTTATTAAAAACACCATTATAGGTCTCAAATATGGATGGTATTTTATGTTTGTATTTTGGAGTGCAGGATTGGCAGGGTTCATATTATTTAGCCAGACTTCCAAAGAAAAATTTGTTAATAATTATATAAATTGGTTACAATTCCTTACCAGACTTTCTTGGTTTATTCTAATTGGTGGGCTTCTTATCCAAGGAACGAAGGTAATTTTTCCAGAACTATGGTATCAACTCGGATTTGGCGGTCTCAATATCTACAAACAATGAATTGCTCCACCGCTCTATTACCTCACTCAGCACGACGGAATCATGAGATTATCAGGTTTATTTTCAGGTCCCAACAATTTTGCGTTTTGGATTATCGGATTATTTCCATTTTTATGGGCGATGAGACTCAGAAAAGATGAAAACAAATGATGGCTTGAAAAAGCTTGATTACTCCTGTTATCAGTATTAAACTTGGGAAGAGTTTTATTAGTGTGAATAGGGACATTTTTTGGAATATTGGCAGCAAAAAGTAATTGGATTAAAAATAATAAATTTATAAGCGGAATTATTATAGGAGGAATTGTAGGGTTTTTTGGGTATATTACTTTCTTAAAGTGGGATTCTACTACGGAACACTTTACACTATGACTAGAGGCTTTACAGGCATTCTTGAATAAACCTTGGTGATACGGATTGGGTTCAAGTGGACCTGGAATTCACTGGAATGGTTCGCTCTTACCAGAAAACTATTATCTTCAGATCGCTCTTGATTACGGACGACTATGACCAGTCTTGTTTGCACTTTTCTGGACAAGCATCTTCGGACAAATCAAAAAAATGCAATATACAAAATCTGTGTTTAACCAATCTATCTTATTATTCAGTACAGGTTTTGTCTGTATGCTTGTGGCAGGAATTTTCCTTCATGTATTTGAAGACAGCATGGTAAATTATCTTTTCTTTATTCCTTGGGGAATAGCCTACGGAGCAAGGTTGAGCGAAAAATAGATCATATAAAAATTTCAGGTTATCTTAAGGTACAATTCGTATATGATATGGTTATTATTTGATAAAGAATTTTTTGATGAAAAAAAAGAATATAATAATAGCAGTCATAATGGTAATACTTGTAGGATGGCGAATAGCAACAAGAGGTTCAAATACTACTACCGTTCCTACTCAGACAGTAGAAGTAAGTTATGGAGAGATACAAAACACTATCCAACTCAATGGTGAAACTAAATTGGTGAATAATCAGAAATTGACTTTTGGGCAAGCTGGAAAAGTCACTAATATTCACGTCAAAGTGGGAGATGTTGTTACCAAAGGACAACTCCTTGCGGAAATTGATAAGACGGATATTCAAGGTGATATCAATAGCCAATCCTTGCAGGTAAAACAAAATCAAATTAGCTATCAAAAGCTTTTTGATAAAACTAACCCTTCTGATATTACTAAATTAAAAAATACCGTAGAAGAAAATAACCAGAATCTCATTATCTTACAGGGTGAATACGAAAGTATGCTCTTAGAAAAAAAGAACAAAATCACAGATTTGGAGAATAGTTTGAAAGAATCTGAAAAAAATAAAAATAATCTGACTCAAAAGTTACAGGATTATAGTGGAGAACTGGATTATCTGACTATTAGTAATGATAAAACTCTAAATGACACTACGGTTACAAATAAAAACTTAATTGATAATATCAATCTACAAGCGTCTAGCGTTCAACAAGATGCCAAAGAAATTCTGCTTTTTACAGATAAGTTTTTAGTAATCGACGATCGTTCATCTCCTTACTTAAATAATGCGTGAATAGGAGCAAAAGATTTCTTCTCAAAATCCAATGCTGAGGCTTCTTATATGGAAAGTAAAACTCTTTTAGGATCTTTTTCTTCTTCTACAGATGTTGTGAAAAATTTGGAAAATACTAAAAAATTATTACAAGCATTGGTAAGTTTGGTTAATAATTCTTCAGATTTATTATCAGATTCAGTGACACAAGGCGATATGACAGAGAGCATATTGAGCAGTTGGAAAAGCCAACTTAGTTCATACAACAGTAAGCTTACATCTTCTATCTCAAGTGCTAATAACTATGAAAAACAATTCCTAAGCCAAGAGGATGGAACAAGCATCAATCTCAGTACCAACAATAGTCTGAATCAGAAAGAGCAACAACTTTCATCTAATGAATTAGAATTATTAAAAATACAAAATCAAATAACTGCAAACAAGAATACTCTTCTACAAACCAATAAAGATTATGATCTGAAACTGACTCAAAAACAAAATGATCTGAAAAATTATGCATCCAATCAACTTTATTATACCCAACTTCTCAATGAAACTCTCTGAGGTCCCAATGCAAGTGATATTGCCTCCTCTTCAATTTCTATAGATATGGCAAGAGCTTCTTTAAGTAAGACAGCAAATAAAATGTCTGATTATGAGATAAGAGCACAATTTGATGGAGAGATTAGCAGTATTGACTTTAATGTGGGAGATCAAATAAGCAGTGCTGAATGAATCACACTTATCAACTCAGATCTTTATCAGATTATTTCCAATGTTGATCAAATTGATATTGTAAAAATTAGACTGAACCAAGAAGTAAATATAAAACTTGATGCGTATGATGATGTCATAAGCGGAGCAATTACAGAAATTTCTGGAACTCCAGAAACTAGTAATGGAGTGGTTACCTATCAGATAAAGGTAACAATCCCCAAACTCGAACGCGTAGTATATGACGGTATGACTGCCCAAATGACAGTAATTTTGGAAGATGAACAAGGTTTATTGATTCCGACTGCTGCTATTTCTCAATCAGGAAGTCAAACTCGAGTAAATAAATCGGTAAATGACAAATGGATTCTTACGCCTGTCGTGGTCGGTACTTCTACTGCTGATAAATCCCAAATTATTTCTGGACTCAAAGCAGGAGATACTATCGCAACTAGCGCTGTAGAATATAAAAAAAGTGCATGATCTTCATCATTATTTACACTGCCAGCGGGTGGTGGTGCTGGCACTAGAGGAACAAAAACTGTGGGTGGTGCTGGTGGATTCACTCGTTAATTATCCTTTATCTTAAAGCTTATTCATATTCTCTAACGCATGTTATCATTACAAAATATTACCAAAACTTATTATATTGGAGAGGTAGCTTATAAAGCACTCCAGGGAGTTTCCTTAACGATACAAGATGGTGATTTTGTCGCCATCATGGGACCTTCAGGATCTGGAAAATCAACATTAATGAATATAATCTGATTACTTGACGAGAAAACAAGTGGAGAATATGATTTGGATGGAACTCAAATTGAAGATTTTAACGAGGACACCAAGTCTACCATTCGTTCACAAAAGATCGGATTTATCTTTCAATGATACAATCTTGTTCCTCGTAAAAATATTGTTGAACAGGTTGCGCTGCCTCTATTTTATCAAGGATTACCTAAAGCAGAAAGGAATGAAAGAGCAAAAGAAGCTCTTATCAAAGTAGGTCTTTGAGAAAAATTTAATAATCTCCCCAATGAACTTTCAGGAGGTCAGCAACAAAGAGTCGCTATAGCTCGTGCCATAGTTACCAATCCAAGTGTAATACTTGCTGACGAACCAACAGGAGCACTTGATTCCAAAACATCTGATGAAGTAATTGAATTACTCAAAGTACTCAATAAAGATGGAAAAACAATCATTCTTATTACTCACTCACAAGAAATTGCCGCACACGCTAAACATATTATATTTATTAAAGATGGACTCATAACATGATAGAATATATTCTTGATTCACTTAAAAATTTTTCAACTAATAAACTCAGGTCAGGCCTGAGTAGTTTGGGCATTATCATTGGGATCGCAAGTGTAATTATTTTATTAGCAGTTGGTGAATGAACTCAACAACAAATCGTGTCCAATATTCAATCTTTGGGAAGTAATTTATTGACGGTAACATCTATGGGATCAAGAAATGCTACTAGTCAATCTATCACAAACAGAAAGCTCGATAATCAAGCTCTTCAGAATATCAAAGCTCTTCCTCATATCGCTCATATTTCTGCTGAATATAGCTCCAATAAACTGATTATTTATAACAATAGTAGTAGTAACGCAAGTATTATAGGAGTAACTCCTGAATTTATAGCAGTGCGTTGAAGTGAAGTAGAATACGGTATATTTGTTTCTCAAAGACATATTGATACAAGTGAAAAAGTGATCGTACTTGGGAATACTCTTTCTAAAACATTATTTGGAGAAATAAATCCCCTAGGAAAATTCGTGAATGTGTGAGATAGCTCACTCAAAGTGGTAGGCATCCTCAAATACAAAGGGCAACAAGGAATGAGTAGCTATGATGATACTGCATTTATACCGCTTACGACAGCTCAAAAAAGAGTATTTGGATCAAATGCCCTGACTACTATAGCAGTAAGTGTGAGTGGTGATAACAATATTGATAGTGTAAAAGCCTCTATTCAGTCCGTATTGATGAAGCATTTTCTTGCAAAAGATGAAGACACCGCTCCTTTCAATATTCAGAATCAAGCTGAACTTCTCTCTTCTCTCAATCAAATTACCGATGCACTCAAGATGTTTTTGGGAGCAATTGCCGTTATTTCTTTGTTGGTAGGAGGAATTGGAGTAATGAATATTATGCTTGTTTCGGTAAGTGAAAGAACACGTGAAATAGGTATTCGTAGAGCTATTGGAGCCAAGAGTAAAGATATTATAACTCAATTTCTAGCTGAATCTTTAGTGATTTGTCTCATTGGTGGAACCATAGGAGTATTATTGAGTTATCTGGTTATTTTCTTATTACAATCCATAGTCCAAGGCGTAATTACTACTCAATCCTTACTGATGTCTTTTGGATTTATAGTATTTATAGGTCTTGTTTTTGGACTTTTACCTGCCATAAAGGCATCAAAACTAAAACCAATTGATGCTCTAAGATATGAATAAATAATATGATATTCTGATTATATATTCTCCTTCAAATGAAGGAGTTTTTTTGACATTTCCCTTGAAATTACATATAATAAGAATAAATTCAAAACTCACTTTTTTATTTATAATATTCAAATTAAGAATGAAAACCTATTTCCTACTCGCCTATGTTTCTTATGAGGAACCAGAAAATCATGAGAATGATTCGCATAGCACACATAAAAGTGAATCAAACTTTAAGGATGAAAATATTAATCTTATTGATAGCCTCGAAAATAACAACGCAGGTAAAAGTTTTGAAGAATTTCTTAATAATCCTAATACAGTTATCGCAGTGCCTAATTTCAAAGAATTTGTCGAATGGACTCAAAATAATCCAGATGAAGCCGCTCAAGTACTGTTATCAACGACAAATTGCATTGATGGAAGACCTGTAATGTTACATAACTCAGGAGTTTTATTGCTCAAATTTTTGGATGATAATAATGGTATTTTTGATAAAACAGATCTAGAAACTTATATTTCAGATTATCTTGCAGACCCTATCAGAAAAGATTGGTTTGAGCATCAGGATAAAAGAAAACTCAGCAAAGATAAAATTATAAAAGGCGTTGTGGAGACTTCTACCAACAATACAGGTTTTGAATCACTACATCAAGGAAATCTAGGATCAACAAATTTGGTAGATCTTTTGACTGAAGGATCAGGATATCCAGGAGGAGGTTTAGGGTTCTTGATTACCTATGCAGATATGCTTGCTAAAAATAGAAATGATATTTGTGATAAATTAGAAATAAGCTGAGAAGAATTGATGGCAAAAAATGAAGAGCTCTTCAAAAAATTTGGTTCTATTTGTTATTATCATAGTTGTAATGGAAACTACTGAGGTGAATGTAAGTACACATGATGTGCGGCAGTAAAATACTTTATGCATGATCAATCAATAGATAGTGGCGTAAAAAACCTAGTAAATAAATATGTTCTCGATCAATCATGAAGAAAATCTACGATTCTCAATGGAAAACATAACGAAGAAAATAGAATTAGTATTGTAAGTTCTGGTAATGATAATATTGGACTGGGGGTAAGAAATGATGTTAGTACCAAGAATGAATTAGGAAGTTCACAATCATTTGTACTCAATCTTCAATTAGAAAAACTCTTATTTAACACTACAACTTCTGTGATGTTTGAAAACTCAAACACTGAAGCTCAAGATTTATTAAGAAATTTATGCAGTTCTTCTCTACTTACTCATCTATGAAATATTAATCCAAAGCTTGGTGATCATAAAATAGAACACGGCACTTTACTTACTGATGAACCAAAAAATAAAGCACCTGCTATTCATGATATTGGGACGATCTTAAATAGTTTGTAAAATACTCACGAATATGTTTAATGTAAGATATTTATAATTTAGTTTTTTCTATTATGTCATCACTCCTTTCTGAATCAAATATAAATGTATTCACACACGAAGATCTTATCAACGCTTATACTTCTGGAAAAGCACAAATTATGTGCGTAGATGGAAGATCGACGGATAAAAATACTCATGAATTACTTCTCAATTGCGCAGGATGAGAATTTGGACTTTATGCTATGTTATTGGTAGCTCTCAAAAAACTTAGTGGAGAAGAAGGAGTAAAAGCTCGAGACAGTATTGTAGAAAACAAAGTTCTCTATGCTCATAGTGATACTCATGTCCATCATGGAGATGGAGCAGAAGGTGATGATTTCAAATGTGGATGTGGTCATATCAATCTTATCATGCAAAAATCAGAATATGGTCTTTCTGATCATCTAGATGTACTCAAGTCTATATATCCATCAGAGCCTGATATTCTTATGTGAAATCACAGAGAAAGCACGATCTATATTACAAAAAAAAATGAGAAATGAGAATACATGACCCTCAAGTCAAATAATAACCAACATGAAAAAGGAACTGAAGATGACGAACAAATATTCTTATATGATGAAGATGCTATCAAAGATCTCATAGATTATATCAGTGAAGACATTATTGCGAGTCATGATCTTTGGTACGATAGTGCAAGTTTAGCAAAGGAACGAAAACAACAACTCGATAATCATACCACTCTTACGGTAACTCAATTTCTCAAACCATGTGTAGATTTGGTAGAAAAAGGAGAACTTTTCAATCTTTCACGAGAAGATAAAGTTATTATCAAAAAAATTGCCTAAAGTAAGTTTTGTAAGCAACTGTAGTAGAGTTTAAAAATATATTTTATAAGCTGATTTTCAGATTATTTAATAATAATTCCTACTACCCAGAAAAGGAAGCTCACCACAATCCAACTTAATCCAATTATTAATATCACAAAAGTCACACGTTTTACAGCTTTTTGAGCGCTTTCGATACCCTCTTTTTCTTTACCGAAAAAAATTATAAAAAAATTATAAATTAGAATTATCACAGAAATAAAGGCTAAAAGTCCCAATGCTATATTGATAATACCTTGTGCGTACGTAAAAACTGTTACTACTTGGGAAGTTCCGCTCTGTTCGCCAACGTTAAATCCAAAAACCTTCAAGACCTGTTCAACAAAACTATCATTAGTTCATTGATTTCCTATCACAGTAGTCTTTAGAAGCTCCGAAGGATCACTCGATGGATTGGCAATAAAATCATCACCATAGGGAAAGTCTTGCGCTAAAAGCATAGTGTTGTTTTAAAAATGAATATATCTAGAGTATAGGGATTTTATTATAATTTTGCAAGTTTTCTCATAAGTAGTTGTTAATATCTTAAATATATGTATATTGTAATGATAAAACATAGTAGTTCTGAAAGTTTATATTGAAGTAGACCTTATGATTGACCTTGTAAGCCAATATTATGATAATCCAGTAAATAAAGCATTTATGGAAGATGCAACAGTTTCTAGACATGAGGGAAATAGTATCTGTGGTGATGATATTACGGTATATCTAAAGATAGAAGATAATCTGATCAGTAAACGATCCTATGATGGCAATACTAGCATGATTACTACTGCTTCTTCAAGTTTTTTTAGTGAACTCATTGGTGGGAAAACTCTTGATGAGGCTCTCAATATGACATATGAAAATACTCTTATCCCCGAAGGATTTGAAGTTAGCCCAAGAAGAAGAAGAGCTGGTGCAATTGCAATACTTGCCACGAGGAATGCTATTCACGAATATCTCAAAGATAATCTTATAGACACGCGAGATCAGGTTGTAGAATTATAATATCCACAACAATAATCAGATTATAAAATATTTAAAAAATAAAAAACTCGGAGCAAGTCCGAGTTTTTTGTTGTTATAATTATGGATTATGAATTATCTTTTTTCTACTCCAAGCACTCTTGCTACTTCATCAGCACCAGGGAGCGTTGTCCAAAGTGTAGTATTTTGATTGATTCCTAAACTTGGTCCATCAATAATATGTTGAACTTTAGCTTCGAAGTTAGCTCATACAAACCAATCATTGAGAACTACTCTTCTTTTCTCAATTAAGTTTGTTACAGAGCCCCCAATCAAAGTACCTCTAATTCTCAAACCACCATTTGAACATCGTTCTTTGTTGGAGTTCGTATTGAGATAGTTGTCAGAATCAAATCCTTTGCCAGCTACCAAGATACCTTGGATTATTTGTGGAGTTGGATTGTCTGTATACTTATCACAATTCGCATCTCCACCTATGATAATTCTACCATTTGGCACTACGTATAATACGTTTTTAGCGATTGTTCCTTCAAGCCTCAAGTCACCGTTCTTCACGATAACAGTACTCAAATCCTTGATGTCAGCATCTTTCAAAGTTACTGAATTAGCATATAAGAAGATATTTTTACCAGGTACTTTTTCTATTCCTACTCCTGCATTTTCACCAAGTTTATCATATTTACTTACAAAGTCTGTAGTTAGATACGATAGATTTTTAGTAATATCAAAAGTATTCATGGAAAGTGATTGTTGTACTCCTTTGAGATATAAGTCAAACCTTGGGGTATTACTTCAGAATCCATAATATCAAAGTATTGAAGTGTCTTTCAAAGTAGTGACATTTGCACCTTTTTGAATCATATACCCTTCACCTACTACAAAGTTATATTGGCAAACAGTGCCATCATAACTTTTCCTAGTTGATGAACTACCGTTACATGTTGTATAATCAATCTTACTTAACTCAATCTTATATTCTCAGAAAATACCGTTTGTGATAGCACTATCAAAGAGCGCAACATATCTTCCAAAAGGTTTAACTGTTTGTTTAGCTGCCCAAAATTTCATAATTGTTTTATCAAATCAACTATCTGAGGCACAAGGTATAGTGAATGTTTTTACAGGGTCTGTTGTTCCTCTTTTACCATTGTAAATCTTGAAAGTACATTGCATGCTACTTGATAATATTTTACCATCATTTCCAGCGCTACAACTTGTTGCAGTTGTTACTTTCTTAGCGTCAACGTTCCACCAGAATGGGAAATATTCACCTTCATTGATTGATGGTGGATCGATATCCATACATTTTGGCGCATCTGTTGATCCTTCAATTCTACAATCTGCAGTACAGATTTTACCTCTATTTGATCCATATTTAATTGTTCTGTCTGTGCTATTTCCTAAGTCACAATCTTCTCCAAGTTCTACTACTCCATTTCCACAATAGTTGAAAGGAGGATTATTTGTACATGAATATCCATTCCAGGTTGTTCCTGGAGGACATTGATTACAGTAAGGATAATTAGTAGCTCCGTTATCACATTGCTGAGTAACGCAGCTTGTTCCATTCCAAGTTGTTCCTGGAGGACATTGTTCGCCACTAATCGTAATCTTTTCAGTACAACTTTCGAGATTTTTAACAACCGTATATTTTACCTTACTTGAATCAGTATTACATGATAAACTACTTACTTCCGCATCAGTACAATACGTTGAAATGGTACCAATACTAGCTCGTTCACTTGGACTCAAATAATTAACTTTGTATGGAGCAAGTGTTGGTTGTACTGCACACAATTCTCCATTAGCTCTTACTTTGTGAGTACATACTAATCAGTTTTGAGAAGAAGTATTATACAGATCATATGAATAATCAATATTTCCATCTACCACACACTTTGCGATATAATTACCTCCATTTGGGAAAGTATATGATCCTGATTTACCGTACAATGAAGCAATAAGATTTGAGCTTGAGATTACATCTTTATATATATAAATTTGATGAACTGTACCACCTGAACTATTACAGGTAAAGTTTACTGTTTGACCTGCGTTGCCATAGTTTGGACTTGCGATAAGATCGAGACATTGTACTGATCCTGTGTCTACATATCCTGTATTTCCACCTATTACGTTTACTGTTTTTTCACAGGCAGGAGCAGTTGCTCACCCTACAGTACATTTGAAGGTATATGCTCCAGGATTAGTAAGAAGAACATTTCCTCATGAAGTGACAAATGTTTGATTAAAGTTTGGTCCATTTACGTTTACCACATACTGATCAGAGAATCCACCATTACAGAAGAAACTTACTGGTAATGGACTTTGTCCTCCGTTTGGATTAACTGTAATATAATTACATTTTGCACCAGAACTTTGCGTTCAAGTACTCATACCTACTACAGTTTGTGTACAGGCTTGACTTGTGGTCGTACCATTTACGAAACACTGAACGCTATAAGATCCTGTTAGAGTCATCAAGAATGAACCTTGATTGGTACTTCCTACTATTTGACCATTTGGTCCTATGTTTCCTCCAAAGAGTTTTACTGTATAATTTTGAGCATTTGTTCCATTACAATTGTAGCTTACATTGTAAGGCACTGTTCCTGTAATAGGATTGATAGTCAGACTATCACAACTTACACCAGGCGTCGGGTCGTCAACATCCCACATAATCATATCTTCATCATCTTCATTTGGCATACCTGTTGGCCCCATATTACATGGATCACTATCAGGATCTTGAAGTTCTCCTGCTTCTTCATAGTCACACACTTCAGTTCTATTTTTATCCCATAGTGCTTGAATAATTTTAGCTTGTATGGTAATAGTTGTAGTTTGACCAGGAGCAAGCGAAGCGATATTCCAAGTGATAGTATTTCCATTTACTGAAGCAGCTTGTGGGACACTACTGATATATTGTAGACTACTTGGTAAGTAATCTTTTACCGTAAAGTTTGTAGCAGTCGCAGTTCCACTATTTCCTACAATAAGCTTGAAAGAAATATTGTCTCCAGAATGGAAGTTTACATGCGTAGCTGTATTTGTATCAGCAAAAAGTTTTTTAATATTCAGATCGATATATGGTGTAGAACCTGCATTTACTGTTTTTTGACAAGCAGGAGCTGTGATATTACCATTTACTATACACTGAACGCTGTAAGCTCCGGGATTAGTAATAGTATATGTTCCTACTGGATTCGTACCAATTTGAGTAGTAATACCATTTTGAATAAGATTTACTGTGTATGTAGTTGCATTTGTTGCAGTACAGTTATAGTTGATAGTCAGAGGTGTTGAACCACTAAGTGGAGTAACATTAAGATTATCACAACTTACTGGATTTTCTGTAACTGGTACATCAAATCCTACACAGCTTTCATCGTCTTCTACATCTTGATGAGGATGGTTGAATGGATCGCTATCAATATCATGAGGCGTAAGGTTGGAACTTTGTCCATTGTAAGAACCTACTTCAGCACAGTTATCATACCAACCTTTTTGAAGAATTTTACCTGTAAGATAAATTGTTTTTGTAGCATATGGAGCAAGAAGTTGATTGAAAGTCCAAGTTACAATATTATTTTGGAAAGCACCTCCATCGCTTGCAGATACAAATTGAATATTTGTTGGCCAATAATCTCTTACTTGATATCCTGCTGGCACAGTTACATTACTATTATTCGTTACTATAAGAGTAAATCCTACCAATCCTCATGATACAAGTTGACCTTGAGGAGTATTAATTATTTTTTGTAATTCTAAATCAAAGTTTTGAGGTTCTGGATTACTCACCCAATAACAGGCAACATCTCCATCATCTTCGTAAGGATAACTATAATAGTTCCATCCATTACTATCTGCATCTTGCGGTCCTCAGCTTATTTCATAATTTCCAGCTTCAGCGATATTACAGAAATCACCAGCTTGGCTCACCGTAGCAGTTACTATAAAACTAACAGATGCTCAAGCAGCTAAGTTGATTCCATTCCAAGTTATAGTATTTCCTTGGATGATACCTCCGTTACTTGCAGTAACATTTGTAAGATCACTAGAAAAGTAATCTTTTACAGATATGTTATTTACTCCTGTGTTTCCTTTATTGAATACTGTTACTGTAAAACTTATAGTATTACCACTGTTGAGCATATTATTTCCGTTTACTTCTTTTGTTAATTCGATATCGATATAAGGAGTAATTGGATTTACTACATCAAAACAAAGATCATCTTCATCATCTTCTATAGGCGTACCACTTGCTCCCATGGTACAAGGATCACTATCAGGATCTTGAGGTTCCCCCGCTTCTTCATAGTTACATACTTCTGTTTTATTCACATAATTTCCAGCAGCTGATACTTTACCAGTAAGGTATAAAGTCATAGATTGACCTTGATTGAGAGGTCCAGCAATAGTCCAAGTTACTACTCCATTATTATTTGTTCCCCCATTTGATGCAGAAGCAAATTGGTATCCTGCTGGGAGATAATCTTTTACTGTAAAGTTTGTAGCTGGAGCAGCTCCTTGATTAGTTACCACTAATTTGAATCCTACGAAACTACCAGAATTGTAAGTCTGGCAAATCTCAGATCCATTCATGTGAGTCTTTTTGATTGAAAGATCAATTGCTGCAGGTTGACCAACAGTAAATGCTTTTTGACAAGCAGGTGATGTTTGTCCTCCTACTGTACACACTACAGAATATGCTCCTGCAGGTAAATCATCCCATCCTCCCACAGAGTTAGAGATACTGTTTGTATATCCATTTGGTCCTGAGATAGTTACGTTGTAAGCATTAGAATTTTGACCAGCACAGATGTAGTCTAGATCAAAAGGAGCTTGTCCACCATTTGGAGGCGTAAGTGTTAAAGAGTTACATACTGGAGTAGAAGCAGCAATAGTAAAACTATTACCACAGCTCACTACACCATTATCTGGTTGATTATAATATTCAACACATTCGTAAGTATATGATCCAGCTTGTGTAGGAGTGTATGAGAAAGTGTATTGCGAAACATTCTGTGATTGATCAAATACTACAGAACCATTTTGTAATATTTTTAATCTCACAGATACGAATCATGTAGGAGCTCCGCACTGAATTTGCACTGGTTGATTGAGTTGTGGATTAGCAGTAATCTGTTCGTATTTACACACTGGAGGATTAACAGTTTCTGTCTGACAAGTACTACTACAACCATCTCCGTTGTTCGTATTACCATCATCACATTGTTCTCCACCATTTAGTACATAATTTTGGAAACCATTCGTACTATTTCCGCCATCATAGTAATTTGCAGTTCCATTATCTTTTACTCCATCTCCACAATATGCTACATAGATATTTTGACATTCATTTTGTACAGAAGGTTGGCTTGGACTACCAGCTCCTTGTAAGAAAAGTGTTTGTTGATTGAGTGGATTAAGACTTGTAGTTACCAAGACAGAAGCATTGCTTGTAGATTGATCTGTAAAACTAAGAGGTTTTACCTTGTACACCAACTGTGAAGCTAATGTCATTCTACTATTCATATGGTTGGTTGGTGCCGTAGTATCAGATACCCAATAAACTGAAGAAAAAGTTTTGGGTTTAGCATCACTAATTACATCAAAAGATAAGCCACCAAAAATAGAATTGAAGTTATATCCATCAATACTACTTTGATTGTGTACGAATTTAACAAAATCATTAGCAGATCCGTTTACTTTGTCATAGAGAGTGATTGTTCTCCCTTGATATACCAGAACATTATGCCAGGCACCTTGACAAGAGTTTTGCGAAAGTGGTGAGCTAATAACAGCTGGTGCAATTGGTGCAGCGGCGTTTGCTTCGAGTCATTCCCAATTATTTACAAATGGAAGGAACTGTTGCATAATCAATGCTGTAACCAACAAGAGTTTAGATAGTAATTTCATGTTTTATAAGGAGAGTTATAAATTATAGTTTATTCTATTACAGATTATATTTAATTATAGATTTGTCAATAGCAATATTGGATTATTTTTTAGAATTTGAAGATTGTTTTAAGGCGACAAATATCGTAGAAAGTCTAGCTTCCAAGGTGCTTAACACTTCACTTGGAAGTGATCTTCCTGTCTTAGCAATATAATTTCCCTGATAGATTGAAAGATAATTTGCAATCCATGCAGCTGGGTTGTTTGCTAAGTATGGTTTTTCTTGGAATCTTTGAAGGAAAGTTTGCGCTCCTGGTACATTTGGAGTATTTGGATTGGTTGGTGGTGTAATTGGATTCGCTTCGTCTAATATTGCATTATTAATATTTGTGAAGGTATTTCAATATACTGCTTCTCCTCCTTGTCCGAAGATTTCATCAAAGCTTCCGATATAGGCACCTGGATTATTTCCAGTCACTACTACACTGTATAAAGCTTTACCATCGCTATCTTTGGTAACTACTTCTACATTGATAGTATTTCCATTGTGTTCATAAGTAATCGAAGATTCTTGAGATACATTAATCTTTGTTCCATCAGGAAGTTCAATAACTCCTGGTTCAGTAGTTACTTCTCCAGGACCTTCAATACCAGGTTCAGTAACTACTGGTTTCACAATTTTCACTCCTGCAGTAAGACCAAAGTTCACTCCTGTAATTGCGTTACGTTGAGCAACACTCGCTACATTTGTAAAGAATCCTGTAGGTAATTCATTAGTTCTGTCCGTAAGTTGGGCTGGAGTAGAAACAACTGTAGCCGGTACAGACGATTTTGATTCTACCTTAAATTGTACACCTACTCCTTCATTGAGACAATCAGGATAGAAGAAGAATGAATAATCAGCTCTGATCGTGAGTTCTTTATTATTGATAGTAACTTTTGATTCAGTTTTTCCAGATTGGAAATCTTTCATGAGTGACTGAGCAATCGCTGTTTTTTGTTCTGGCGTCATTGCTTTCTTATCTTCTTCACTCAAATTATTTAAAATATTATTTACCATTTGATCTGATCCAGCGAAAGCATCATGTCTTTCACGTACTTGATTAAAGATATATCTTCTCAGATTATTATCTTCTTGTCCATTCCCATCAATAGCTTTTTTACTTCCTGTCACAATTTCATGATTCATGACGAGTTTTTCATCATGCGTGTCATCCTTTCCATTAAATCCATAAATAAGTGAATTCATGCCTTGAGCACTCGTTCTATCTACATCAAATCCATAGTTTTCAGTTGCTTTTTTATAATTTTCAAGAGTCAATCCAGTGCTTGCATTTGCAGGATCTTTAAACATCTTATCAAGTGAAGATTTTCTATAATTATCAACAGTTCCAGAACTCACATTTTTAGTGTCAGCTCCCTTATTCCATCTTCTTATGAATGAGAGATCTCTTCTTGCCATATAATCACCAAATTTACCACCTACTGTCATAAGTTTTCAAGTTTTTTGATCATAATTACACAACTGACTTCCTATCATTTTCTCACACAGATCGAAGAGCTCTTTCTTATTATCTGCTGTAAATTTAAATGTATTAAAGTCTTTGTACTTTGCAAAAAGTAAGTTTGCCGCTCTTGCAGCTTCAGCAAAATTATTATCATCCATCGCTTGAGAGAAAGCTATATATGTTGGATTAGCATAGTTCGGGATCAATTTACCTTTTTTATCATATTTTTTTTCTTTTTGATTATATTTGATATCCAGAGCCTGTTGTTCGCCAAGATGCATGAAGACATTCTTATATTCAGAACTGATTCACGTTTCAAAATCAGTGAAACTTACATCCTTAGAATCAATTTTTTCTACTCCTTTTTGAATTTCTGTATAGGTAAATTGGATATTACCTTTATCGCTTTCTAGTTTATCTCTCGACTGTGTTTTTACATTCCATGTATTTTGGTTTGCATCAAAGGTGAAGATATATGTTTTCACTTTTCCTTCTTCTACTTCTCCAAGCTTGAATGCAATTTCAGGTTTATTTAATTGTGTAAGAGTAAGTATATTAGTTTTTGCATCAAAATTTTGGTAGAGATACTCTTTCAAGATAGCAGGATTGAGAGTATTGAGTACATCTTTTACTCCTACAATTTTCCCTTCTGTTTCCCAACTGTATGAACCAAGAGCTTGGTATGCTTCAGCTGCTTTTGGAGCTAAATTACCAACTATGTTCGGTCATTTTCTACCCACATTTCCTTGGTAGAGTTTATCATTTCCTCTTCGTTCAATCCATGGTGAAGTAGGTTCAATTTTACCAGTTTTCTCTTCTTCAAGACCAAATCCAAGTGTTAAGATGCTGATTGTCTGGTTTCCTTGGATTATTTGAGAGAAACCAGTCACCATATCCTCAGGAACCACTAAATTATTGTTTTCATCCTTAGCAAGATATTTTTCAAATCCAGGTTTAATTCTAATTGGCATATAACTTGGAGTATCTGGAGAAATAAGAATACTTTTTGTAGCTTCATCATATTTCATAAGTTCTTTATCTTTCGGTAATTTCACTCCTCCAGAAATCATTGCTTCCAAAAATGAGTTTTTCTTACCATCTGTTTGAGAAGTAATAATATCTTTAAGAGTAGCTTTGCCGCCATCTACATCATTGCCTGCTTTATCTTTAGTAGATAAATGAAGATAAGCCGCACCAGCATTTTGATTGATATTCGTTACCGCTTCACCCAATGATCTAATATCGTCTGATTGAGTAGCATTGCGGAATACTGTAAATTTAGTATCTGCAAGTCCAAACATTGAAGCAGGACTAAAACTCACAGAAAGTGACTCAAGATGAGCTCCTTTTAAATCTGCAATATTTTCATTGTACCAATTGAGACTATAATTATAGGCAACTTGATCAGCCAATTTTGCCATTACTGTTTTATCCAATACTTCGTCCCCTTGTAAACCTGTATTCAAAGTTTGAATCAAACCTACGAGTAACATCATATGATTTTTGAGTGTTTTTTCTTTCGATTTATCAAATTTTTTACCCAATGAAGATTTAACCAATGCTTCTCGCGCATCTGGATTCTGAATATTTTTAGGATCAATCTTGCTAAATAAATCAGTAAATACAGTTCTCATTTGAGTATATACAGCATCACTTGTGATTTCAATACCCGCAAGATGATCTTGTCTATATCTCAAAGCTGGCGTAACACCACTAATACTAGCGGCTACTCCAAGACCAAGATATTTAGCAGATTTACCATCGAGTGTATTGATCAATTTATTTTTGTTAATAATTTTTTCTCCGGCAGCATATATATATGGCGAGAAGGACATTTGCCCATTATTGAGTTTTCACTTTGCAGCTCCCACTCCAAGACCAAATCATACATTCCATGTTTTATAGTTTGTATTTCCAATTTGTTGACCAGCTTTAATATTAGCATTGTATCCTAAACTTACACCAACATTGAGACCATTTTTACCAACAACCTCTTTTTTAGCGTCATAATAATCTGATGCAAAAACTCCAAGTCCTCGTGAGATATTTTGAGTGAAGTTTCCTACTGCATCATTCCAGAAAGTTCCTCCGATTCCAGCTCCAAGTCCATCAATTTTTGTTTCACCCTTCACTTTTTGACCAGCATTGTTTGTATAGCCCAAATGTTGAGTAGCAAATACCATAGCACTGAGACCACCAATCGTGAAGTTTCTCTTATACATTTCTCTATTATTTTTGAGATCTTGAGCATAGAGTTTAAGTTCAGCAATCTGTTCTGTATTGAGTTTGTTTCCATCCCCATCTACTGTTGTAGATTCCAATTCTTGGATCAGATCATCTATTTTTTTGTTCGAAATTTTTTCCATTTGTTCAATCTGTGGTTTTTCTTTACGTAATGCATCATAACTTTTATCCAAATTAGCCAATGAATCAGTTTCAAACGCTACTGAATCAGCTGTTTTTGTATACAATGTTTCCAATGGGTTACCGTCAGCAGCAAATACATCATAGATATCTCCAGGGAAATGGAACAAACCATGATCACGGAAAATCTTGAGATATCCAGCGTTTTTACCAATAAGATCAAATAATACCTCAGGAGTCATCGCATCCGTATTTGGAATTTTATCTAGTCCATAGAGTTTTTGACCATTTGGAATGAGAGTATTGATAAATTTTGCCATATTCTGACTTATTTTATTGGCAGCAAGAGTTTTATCTCCATATCTTATTTCAAGTTGCGTGAGAGCTCTTTGGAATCCTTCCCAAATTTGTGTTTCAGCAAGAGTTTCTGTAGGAATACCTTTGAATTCTCTGGCAAATTTTCATTCTCTGTACTGACCATGGAATAATCTTCCTACTCCTGTTTTACTCATATAATCTCCCTTGTCTGGACTTCTCCAAAGCTTGGCATCATAATTCATATCTGAAACCAAGAATCCAAGTTTTTGCAAAGATCAATTCACTTTCATACTCGGAGCATTATCTGTTACTGTAAGTTGGTCACCTGTCAAAGCTTCATAGTATTGTAGTTGACCTCCTGCATTGATTGTGGAAATATATTTGTCATATCTTTTAGTAAATGAGCTATCTACAACATCATTACTATCAAGTTTATCAAGTTTTTTATCGATTTTTTTTGCATTCCTCTTATCTGCTTTAGTATCCAAACCAATACTATCTCTTTCATTGGCGAGTGCGCCAGCATTTTGTGCGATGATCGTAGCCTTGTCTCCTGCGACAGTATCTCTGATCTCTCTAATTGCATTGGCAAATTGTTGTACTTTTTCATTTTCAGCAATTTGTAATTCATCCTGAAGATGAGTAATTGATTCAATGAAAATTTGAAGTTTGGATCCAAGCTTTTTGTTTTTTCTCACATCTTTACCTGAGTCATTCTCTCTGAGAGAGCTTTTTACAGTCTCCAACATGGTAGCAAGATCTAAGCCTTGGATGTTGATCTTTTTGTCGATCATTCCTCTTTTTTCAGCCTTATCAAGGAATTCTTGAAATTCATTGGTGAGAAATTCATTGATCTTTTTCTCATCAGACTGAGGGGAAAGTTCCTTCATTTCCTTTTCTCTAATCATAAAATCAGAATGAGATAACTCTTCTAAGCTTTCAGAAAACAGCAGAGAAAGTAGTGATTTTGCAGGATTCAAATTCATTGGATCGTTATAATTTGTAAATAAATAGTCTACCATAAATAATACTGAACACTTATTTATTTGTCAAAAACAGTGAATAATCTGAAAGAGGGAAAAGCGAGCTCAGAGGGTGGGATTGCAGCGTCATCAAAATTACTTTATGAAATAACTTTTTTCTCAAATTAGTGGATTTTTAGCCATTTTAAAGAAAGAAAAAAAGGATCTTGCAGTCCTTATTAGATTCGCTTCAAATCGTTTTTTACCACTCTTTATGGATTATTAATAAAGTTGACATTGTTAATATTTGCTATATTGATTTTATGTTCATGATACAGTGAGTCAAAAACACAACATGATCAATTTCAGTACAGACTATCGTATTCTTGACCAACATGATGAGGCTACAATAAAACCACTCTCTAGGTTCCCTCTCCTTTTGGGAGAGGGTTAGGGTGAGGGTAATAACTCTACTCTAAATTCAATGCCAAAAGTAAAAGAGAAAAGCCATCACAATCTTAAAAATAACGAATAATAATAAATAATTAACCTCTTCTACGTTTTCCACTACCATACATTTTTTGTACTTTTTCACTAGCTTGGTAGGTATTGTTTGAATTCTGCTCTGGAGTAGTTTTTGGTGGAATAACTGATGGTTTACTAGGATCAACTTGAATAATTTCTGACTTTTTTTCAGGTTTTTTATTATCTTCGTCAGAATTGTTTTCAGGTTTTTTGACTATCATCTCGTTTTCAAGAATTATATCAGTTTTATCTTTGGCTGGAATCTGAGGTTCACTAAAATTGAGAGAATTTTCTTGTTCTGGAGTAAGAGGCTGCTTTCGTCATAGAGTTTTTACCTTGAGGTGAGTATAATTTTGATCAAGTGATGAAATATTATTTTGATCCATCATGATCATATTAGCTGCTCCAAGTGGAATACGTAAAGTCTTTGAAACAGAATCTGCAAATTGGTAAGCAGTCATAGCTTGAGTAGATTCTATCGTATATCGTTTTCTCGGATTATTTTTTCTTTTTTCTTGAGATTCAGCGCTATTATAGTTTGGTACAATCAATTTTGATCCATCCACCAAAGTAAATCCAGTATTTTTTCCTGCAATATTCATGCTAAACTTATTTCCTGTTGTTTTAACTTCCTCGAGTGGCGTCAAAGCCATGCTTGTATGAAACAGATGCAATAATCATTTTTCTCCGTTTTTCATATCTACTAAGGTCATACTGTGAGTAGGTCCATAGTCTTTATAGCTACTTCCATTATATTGAGCAGTCAGTACAGTTCCATTTGGCAAACTTCTCAGATATTGTTTATCAAAAGCTTTGACGTCTTCCGGTGTATAATGAGATTCTGGTAGTACTTTAGGTAAATCTCGAGTCGCTCCTCCTCTTGTAGGAATAGTAGTATTACTTCCTTCTGCAATTCACTCCGCCACAGCTACAGCAAAACTTGCGCAAAGTACAGGATCTTGTTTTATCTTTTCTTCCACATGTTGCCTTGTAGAACTATTGTAATTTGTGACTGTTTTGTAGCTCGGGAGATGTTCGTCGTGATATTGTAAGTATTGAGACCAAGACTGCGACTTAGCCATGATCTTTAGACGAGATAGTGTTGCAGAGTCCAAATCTAATGATTCCCAATTAAATAACTGATGAACTTTGAAAATTTTTTCTTGTACACTTTCTTTGAGTTTACTCACCTCGACTTTATTTTTTAACAAACTCAGATCTAATGAAGCACTCTTATTATTGATTTCCATATAATCAGAATTTTCTGAATTGGTATTTTTAATATCATGATCTGAAAAAATCTCAGAATCTGATGAAATTTCTTTTTCGTAGTTATTATATAAAAAATGAGAGTAAAGCTTTGGTAAGTACATATTCCAAAAATATTTAAACTATTAAAGTAGATTTATATTGGTAGTAAACTCAGTATAATGATAAGTTTAACTCTTGTCAAATAATTGTAGCCCAAAAACTTGTAATTTTAAAGGCTTCTGATTATTATTAAAGTATATTTTATATTCTGACTCAACTACTACTATTGCATCTTTATTAAGCATCGCCCAACAACTGTGAGAAAGACTCGCTAACACGTCCTTAACGTGGCAGTTTTTAAGTAAAGAAAAAAATGATGATTACATAACGATACAATTAATTCCTTATAAACATCTTGAAGATTCATTGACGGGATGGTATGGAGTACTCAGATCATTCATTGGTTCTAAGTCAAAAATATACTGCGGAATTCGTGGTAACAAATATACGACAGTCTTACGAGTTTCAGTTCCTAAGCATCTTCTTTCTACATTGGAAGCTTCCTTGTCGGTAAATATCAACAACGTAGATATCAAAATAATTGAAAATAACTCTACACAAGGATTACAATATTTACAATGCAATGATTCTGCTGATTCATTTTACCATGATCAGGATTTCAAAAAAGATGGTTTTTACATCGATCCTTTTATGGATGTAGTATCCTTATTTGAGCAACTCGAAAGCAATAGTCTAGAAATGGTATATTGTTTTGACTACAACGCATCCAAAAAGGCTTCCTTCATGAAAAAAGTGGGATGAATGTTCCTCAATAATATTGTAAAACCTATCATTGGCATGGAATCTAAGTCAGCTGATAAAGATAGCGGAGAAAGAGAAGCAATGACACTCGGATGTCGAGTGGGTTATCGCATTCAGCATAACGAGCCACACCTGACACTGAGTATTCAATCCACTTTCAGTAAATATACAGCTAAAGGTTTGCGTAAACGAAGTCCGGTTCTCCAGACTACACAACTCCAATTGAGTCAGATTATTAATCTTTTCCATTTGCCTTCAGGAAAAATTATTGATAGTATGCAATATCTTGCTTTCCGTAAACTTCAATTTCCAAATAATGTTCCTACCCTCGAGAATACTCAAAATAAAAATGATATTACTATAATCTGAAAAACCGAATATAGAAATCAGGCGGTAACTTTTGGTATCACCAGAGAGGATAAGCTCAGACATGTTTATATTATTGGAAAGACATGAGTAGGTAAATCAAATCTTATCGCTAATCTTGCCAGATCTGACATGGTGAGTAACAAAGGAATCTGCGTTATTGATCCTCATGGAGATCTTATTGATGATATTATTGGTCAAGTTCCAAGTTATAGAATCAATGATGTAGTACTCTTTGACGTTGCGGATCGTGATTGGCCAGTTGGTTTCAATGTACTTGAACACGAAAAACCTGAAGAAAAACCTTTGATTGCTTCGGGTATTGTTTCGATTTTCAAAAAATTATTCGGTAATAGTTGGGGACCAAGATTGGAATATATTCTGAGAAATACATTGCTAGCCATTTTGGAGTATCCAAACGCAACGCTGATGCATGTATTGAGAATGCTTACTGATGATAATTTCCGTCAGGAGGTTTTGGAATATGTAAAAGATCCTCTATTGTTGAGTTTCTGGAAAGATGAATTTGGAGCACGACCTCCAAAACAAAGAGAGGAATCTATTTCTCCTATTTCCAACAAAATTGGTCAGTTTACTTCTTCAAGTATTATTAGAAATATCTTTGGTCAAACAAAATCAAAAATCAACTTCCGTAAACTAATGGATGAAGGTAAGATAGTATTAGTGAATTTGAGTAAGGGTAAGATTGGAGAAGACAATACCAACTTACTGGGATCATTCATTGTAAGTAAAATCCAGATTGATGCCATGTCACGTGCTGATATGGAAGAAGAAAAAAGAAAAGACTTCTATCTGTATATTGACGAGTTCCAGAACTTTGCGACAGAATCCTTTGCCACTATTTTGAGTGAAGCCAGAAAATACAAACTTGGTCTTATTCTTGCCAATCAGTATAGTTCTCAGCTGGATGAAGTAACCAGAGGGGCAATCTTCGGTAACGTAGGAACCATGATTAGTATGACTCTAGGATATGACGATGCCATGATTATGGCAAATCAGTTTAAGGGAATGGTTTCCGCAAATGACTTCTTAGACATACCTAAATATAAAGCCTATATCAAATTGATGGTACATGGAATCGTTAGTGATCCCTTCAATTTCCAAACTATTGCTCTCCCTCCGGGAGAAGACGTAGTTACTCTCAAAGAGAAAATTAGAACACAATCAAGAAATAGATACGCTACAGGAAGAACAGAACTTGAAGATCTCATCAGAGTGCGAGCAGAAAGATCTTATAGTAAAACTGAAAAAGCAATTCTTAAAGCGAAACAAAATAATAGTAATAATGCTGTGAGAGAGGTAATACCTCGTCCTTCCATAAGTCCTGCAATTCAAGGTACTCCGTCGTCCAACGGAGCAGGCCCAAAACCTGAAATTTCAACTCCAAAAACACAAGAAACTCTGGTTATTGAAGCTCCTAAAGTTGAAGAGACTAAAGTAAGTGAAACTCCAGCAGTTCTAGCTCCCAAAGTGGAAGAAACTCCGCTGAACAGCGGAGCAACGCCAAAGTCAGAACCAGTTACTACTCCAGCTCCAGAACAAATGAAGGAAACTAATACAGAAGAGGTTATTGAAACTCCGCTGTCCAGCGGAGCAGTTTCAGGATCTATAGTTTCAGAACCAAGCGAACACGGTACCATCAGTGAATACGCAGGTATCAAAGTTGGTAAAGTCTATGAAGGTTATGTAAAACTCAAATATAACTATGGTGTATTCGTAACCGTAGGTGAACTTGATGGATTATTACACAAGTCACTCATTGACTGCCCAGAAGAATTGAGTTGGAAAAAACTCTATGAAATCGGAGATCCTATTGTTGTTAAAGCCTTAGAAATTAAAGAACTCAATGGGAGAATTACTGTGGTGTGGACACAGTTATAAAGTTTATACTTTATCTTGTTTTATTACACAATATAACTACTATTTCCTTATATTAAAAGTCATTTTCTTATTCCTACCCTTCAGATTATATTTTATATTAATTTTTTTTAGTTATGTTGGACGTTCATAAAACTGATCAAGGAATTATTGTTAACAATCAATTTTGTTTTACTGAGAAAAACGCTCCTCAAGGAGATTTTGTAACACTCGGTCTCACATGTGGAGAGGATGTAATTTATGGAGATTTTGAAAAAGCTTTTATCAACTACCCTGGAGAGTACCAACAAGATAATATAATTGTATTTTGTTTTATGTCAAAAGATAAGCTCTTGAATTATATTATAAAATCGGTAGATTTAACTTTTGCCCTTGTTCAAGACGCAAAGTCGATGAATGCGAATGCTTTTGAAGGCGTGACTGATATTATT
The DNA here is from genome assembly GCA_937862565.1 of uncultured bacterium. Classification (GTDB taxonomy): domain Bacteria; phylum Patescibacteriota; class Gracilibacteria; order Absconditabacterales; family Absconditicoccaceae; genus CALMFT01. Next base: position 14,384 of record CALMFT010000015.1, on the reverse strand, counting down.
GCATTTCATGAAAATGTATCAAATCAGCTTCAGAAGCTAGACTTGCAATGTGAAATCATCGCACTTTAAATTGAACAATGTTCTTCACAAAGTTGCGTGGAAACATTTTTTTAACTATAATAAAATAAGTACATCGAATTACTTCTCACTACTCTTTAGTTTTTATAATTCAGTTTATGAAAATATCACACAACCAAAAGAAAGAAATGTGGAAAAAGTTTCTTGATGAGATCATGGAATTACCAGAAGGACTACAAATACTACTCAAAGAAGGTTTTGAACATGGATTTATCTCTGAAGATGCTGTTATCTTCCAGATTGATGATCTTGAGAAAAAAGCAAAAGTTCTCGAGAGATTTCTCGAAATTTCAGATAAACTCAACATCAAGATAGAAACCATTGAAGAAATGCTTGAAAGAGAAAGACTCAGACTCCAAGAAGAATCAAAACAAAGACTTGGTAAGATCAAACTCTACGACAGCGGACATGTAGTTAATGACAAACAATATCAAGATTATATCAAATTATACTTCAACGAACTCAGTAAACTCCCTCTCCTTACTTTTGATGAAGAAAAGGAACTTTGTGTAAGAGTAAAAAGAGGTGATGAAAATGCTAAAAAGAAGCTTATTGAATCAAACTTGAGACTGGTAGTAAGTATCGCTAAAAGATATATCAGTTCTAAACTCTCATTCATGGATCTTATCCAAGAAGGAAATGTAGGACTTATTAAAGCTATTGAAAAATTTGATCCAGATAAAGACTTCAAATTCTCTACATACGCCCATCGATGGATAAAACAATCGCTTATCAAAGCCATTGCTGATCTTGGTAAAAACGTAAGAATCCCAGTTCACCTCCTTGATGAAATCTCTACTTACAACAAAGCTTATCAAGAAATCTTCCAAAAGACAGGTAAAGAACCTACTTCTCGTGAAATCGCTCTCGAGATGAATTTCCCACTCAAGAAGGTGAAAAAGCTTGAAGAAATCATCTATGGCAATACTTCACTCGATATGGATCTTGGAGATGACCACAAGTCTACTCTTGGAGATCTTGTAGAAGATGTAAATACGATGAGACCTGATCAAGTAGTAGAAAAAGAAATGATTAGAGATAATCTGGAAAAGATCTTGGATATGCTCGATTCTAGAGAATCAAAAATTATCAAGATGAGATATGGTATCGATGGACCAAAATATACACTTGAACAAGTAGGAGCCGAATTTGATGTTACTCGTGAAAGAGTAAGACAGATCGAACAAAAGGTAATCCAAAAACTTCAAGAACATATCGGTCTTCAAAGATTACTCGGTATTGAAGATGAAGTTGCTAAACTTGGAGAAAACAAAACATATAAACATGCTGCCTAATAATTTAAAATGCTTTCAACAGTTACATCCAATTGAAGAAAAAACCTAGACAATGTTCTAGGTTTTTTAGTATTCAAATTCAGTTGGAAATTAGTCTATTTTAGCGTCTCTATAATATTCATTGTAATAACTTTTACATTTCTTGAGAATCAATTCTACCTTACTTTGATCACTCAGTTCTCTTTTGTTGAGCTCCAATTTTACTGAGAACAAGCTTTGATATTCAAATTGTTTCAACTTTTTCAGAATATTTGGAAGTTTCAATTCTCCATCACCAAGCGGTAAATGAGATTGCCCAGTCTTACTTTTATCACTAAGATACACAACTGATAAGTAAGGAATAAAGTTTGGTATTTTACGAATAAATTCAGTTTCTAACACTGCATCATCCACATTTACCAAATCAAACCCTAGATAACAATGGTATTTTTTGATGATATCTACGATATTGCTAAAACGAAATTTTGGAATAGGTAAGATAAACAAGTTTTGTCTTGGTGGATTAATAATGCTAAATTTGAGTTTAGGATTTTGATTGCGGTAACCAGCAAGATTGTTGGAAAGGAAACTATACGATTTAATATTGAAAATACTCGGGCTATTTATTGAAATAGTATCACAATCACATCTACGTGCCATTTCCAAAGCGATATTCATCTCTCTTGGATTTGTATTTGCACTCAATTGAATACATCTTACAGGCAGATCATAGTTTGTTTGTAATTTATGAACATAATCCACGTTCCAGCTATCAAAGTTCTTCCACAAAGCTAAGTCAATACCATCATACCCCGTATCTTTTGCAATTTGAAAAATCAGATCAAGCCCATAACCGGAAAGAGTATCCGTAGATAAGATTATTTTAGTTTTACTAGTAGCCATAAGAAATAAGAATATAAGCTGAATAGATGCGAGAACACTGCATTATTATACCTTAATTATACTTAAACACTCTCAGTCTGTCAAATATTTACTAAAATTGATTTACTTATGTATAAGCTGATTTGGGAAGAAATTGTAGGATTATAATTTAAATATTCAGATTCAGATTATTTATCTATTATACAAGATGTAAGTATACTCAAGCGTATTTGATGACCTCTTTTACGAGCACTTCTTCACCTGAATCCAATATAATGATTCCAAAATCTGAGACTTGTCCACCTCCAGTAGCATAAAAAGGAGTCGTATCAAAAATAAGTACTCTTTGTCCTTGATCTGTCTCAAAATCTTTGAGTAACTGAGAATCTTTGCTCTCAAACTGTTGATAACCGATAAATTTTGTTTCCGCAATTCATGCAATGTATTTTGACCATTCTGTATTTTTCACGAATGTAGTGGCACTTCTTGAACGAATTTTAGCATTTTCTACTTCTTCATCAAAAGCGTTTTTATCGACAGGTAAGTCATGGGAAACCAAGACATCTTTTATAACGTCCCACGGCAATCAGAATGAATCAAATAATTTGAAGGATTCTGCTCCGCTTATTGGTCATTTTTTGATAAGCTTTTCCAGCTCATTAAGTCCGTTTGAAATAGTTTGTTGGAATTGTTGGCATTCTTTTGCGAGTGTATCTACCACAAAATCAGCTTTTCCAGCCATTCCTTCATAACTTGGAGCAAAATCATCAATCACTCCTGTTACAAATTGATTGAATAATTGAGCTAATTTAGTCGTGTCTAAATTGGAAAGTTTAGTAAGATTGAAATACCCTCTTCTAATCAATCTGCGTAACACATAACCTCTTCCTTCATTGCTTGGCACTACTCCATCACAAATCAAGAAAGTTGCAGATCTCAGATGATCGAGTAAAATTCTGTAAGATTGAAGATGATCTAAGTAATGAGTATCCGTAAATCCTTCTATAGTTTCTATTCCATATGCGAAAATATCCGTTTCAAAAATAGTTTCCGTGCCTTGTAATACCATAACCAATCTTTCAAATCACATTCCTGTGTCTACATTTTTTTGACCAGCTTGAATTTCTCCAGAACCATCTTGATAATACGCCATCATTACATTATTCCAAATCTCTGTATATCTATCATTTACTCACATATTTCGATCATCTGGTCAAAATTTATCCCCTCTATCAAAATGGAATTCCACACATGGTCCACAGGGTCATACAGGCCCTGGCGTCCAAAAATTATCAGATTCTCCATGCTCATCAAATGCCATTTCTTTGATACGTGTAATTCCTAGTGATTTAAGTTTTTCCAGACTTTCATTGTCTTTTGGAATGCCTCTTGCTGTGTCTCCAGCAAAAATAGTAGCACCCAATTTTTCTTTATCTATTCCTAGAATGTTGACCAAAAATTCAACACTTCGCGCGATTGCGTCATCTTTAAAATAATCTCCCAATGATCGGTTTCCCATCATTTCAAACATACTCAAGTGTCTTTCGTCTCCAATATCATCAATATCATTGGTACGAATGCATTTTTGGATATTAAATAATCTGGATCCTAGTGGATGGGGCTTTCCAACCAAAAAAGGTACAAACTGTTGCATACCTGCAACCGTAAAAAGAACTGACTTATTTTCACTGTCGGCGATCAAGGAGACAGGTTTAGCATATTTATGCCCTCTTGCGTGTCGAAATTCATGTCGCTTTTCGCGAACTTCTTTATTGGTCAACATTTTGCTAGAAATTTAAATGAAATAGTAATCGTAGATTAATAGCCTTTTTGACAAGATTTTCAATTGAAACCAAGTTATTTTATACATAAATATTTCATTTGACAATAGCAACTCAAGTTTTGTGTCTGACATTTTATTGCAAAATCAATCAAATAACTTATACCATCGTATATTAACCAACAGTATTTATTTAATTTTTTGATTAACAAAACAATGAGATTTCCAATTATTAAGAATGCAAAAATATGGGTAACATTAGGATTGGTGTGGATGATACTATGTGGATTCATGTTTTTCTCTAACCTCAAATTGTCTAAACAATTTACAGGAGGAATTGAACTCAAGGTTGCCACTACACAGACAGCTGAACAAGTTCAAGACGAAATAGAAAAAAAATTGAATGATGATAATCTGAATATCACTACAAAAACTGAAGGTGACCACACCAACGTTTTGATCCAACAACAAGTGGCAAACGAAGAAAAACTTATTGAATACGGTAAAGAGGTACAAACTACCTATCAAGGTAAGATAAAAGAGTTTGCGATTGTAGGTCCAAGTATCGGAAAACAAATTAGTAGTACCGCAGTACAAGCCATCATCCGAGGTCTCATTCTTATGGCTATCTTTATTGTATTTGAGTTTTCAAAAATAAGAAAGTTCATCCAACCATGGGTTCTTGCACTTATTACTATTGTTACAATGAGTTTTGATATCCTGAGTCCTATGGGAATTTATGGTCTTAAGATGTTTTTTGATGCAACTACTCAGGTAGATGTTATCTTTGTCATTGCACTACTCACGACTATGGGATATAGTATTACTGATACTATTGTAATTTTTGATCGTGTGAGAGAGCATTTAGAAACAGATAAAAACAAGAAATTGGATGTAGTATTTGAAGATAGTTTGTGGGAAACGATGGCAAGATCATTAATGACTTCTTGAGCAACATTATTGGTAGTACTTGCAATGTACTTTATAGGTGTTGGAGATCTCAAAAACTTCGCATTTGTTATGATTTTCTGAATTATATCAGGTTCATTTTCTAGCATCTTTCTTGCTGCTCCAATAGCTTATCTGATTATTAAAAATACTAAAAAACAATAAAAATAATGGCTTCATAACCGGTCAGTTTTTACTATTAAAAATACAAGACATGAAATATGTATATCTTTTTATAGGAAGTATTTGTGCTATAGTTATTCTTATAATCTTTTTCCAGTCATTGATTTGGGCTCAGACTCCAGTTCCGTTCTTATCAAAAAGCAGAGGAATAGACTTAAGTACATTCGTAGTAGTATCATCAATTATCTCTGCCCTATGCGGAATATGTTTCACGCTTGGGATTAGAGGATTATTTAGTAATTATTCAGACCAAAATGACGGATTTAATTTATAATATCAGCAAGGAAGCAGCATCTCAACTTTTAGGTGTAAGTACAAGAACAATAGACAGATATTTGGCTAGTGATAAATTAAGTAGCAGAAAAAGTTGAAATAAAGTAATGTTAGCACAAGAAGAAGTTCTTTTGTTAAAAAAAGAATGAGACGATATTGAATTTAATACGGTAGATATTATAAGCTGAGGCGATTATCAATCATCATATGGACCAGGTTCAAACAACACATCTTTATCTTTGGGTGCTGAACAATTTGATAAAATGATGGATGACAAATTCAATAAGTTTGCTACAATGTTGGAAAATAAAGATAATCTATTGGAAGAAAAAAATTCTCTTATTTTCGGATTACAAAAAAAATTGGGAGAAATGGAAAGCAAACTTCAAAGTATGATCGCACTTCCAGATCATCACAACGAAAAAGAACAATTACTAACTCAAAAGAAAGAATTACAGAATAGACTTGATAATATGAATTGATCATTGAAAAAGGAGGAGATAAAAAATAATGTTTTCATAGGTTTATTGGTAATAGTGTGAATAGGGCTTATATTCTGGATGTTCTGGGATCCAAAATGAACTAGCAAATTAGACGAAGTTTCTCTTGATGACACGGCCAATACAAATATAATTGAACCGTCTCTAGACACTAATAACACTATATTACCGAGCAGCAGCAGTGACGTAGAAGAAATAAATTAACGGTTCAAATAACCGACATATGAGACTATTTTTATCTTTGTAATCTATAATTTTATGAACAACGTTAACGTTCTAGATCGTATACAGATTATTTGGGATATCAAAAATATCGATGAACCCACAAAAAGCAGTATTGTAGAATATGTTGAGCATGGATTCTGAAAAATTGATAGTTATTTAAAAACGGTATTGAGCAAGACAGATGAGTCTATTATTTTAAAAGTTTATCTAGAAAAAAAAGGTACGGATGACTACATCGGGAGTTTCAATTTTAAGTTCCCAGGTATATTGGATGATTTTACAGTTGATATAGACGAAGATACACCAGAAAAATGAATTATACAGGTGATCACAGCATTATTTGATAAGGGGAAAAACGTGCTTCAGAAAAAAGTTGAAAAACTACATGACAACCCCCACAATAAAGCTTAAAGAAGAACAACTAAAGTTAAATATGTTTGCAAACACTAATTCAATAAATATTCTTTTCAAAAGAATTTGAGCTTGTTATATAAAAAATAATCAATATTCAGAATATTAAAAATTATTATTTATCTTATTTTATTATACTCACTATGGAAAAAGAAAAAACTCACGCTTCTCATACAGAGCATCAAGATGCAAATACTAAAGTAGATCATACAATGCACAATGTTAAAGAAAAAATGGAAGAAGGAAGAGAAAAAGTAGAAGAAACTAAAGAAAAATTCAAAAATTTTGGAAATAAACATCCTTTTCCATTCTTGGGGCAATTAGAGTCTTTTGGAGTAGAATACCTCGTTACAAAAGCTCCTTTCCAATTACCAGTTGGTTTAAAGGATTTTATGGTGAAGATAGCTCCATATTTAGTTATCGTCATGATCATTTTATTGGTGCCACTAGTATTAGCTTTAATCGGCTTAGGTGGATATTTTGGTGGTTGGGGATCAATGAATTATTATTATGCAGGTAGAACTATGTTTTATGTTACGAGCATCATAAGCGCAATTGTTCTTATCATCGAAGCACTCGCTATCACTGGTCTGTTTGCCAGAAGAAAACAAGGATGGAATCTATTATTTTATGCTCAATTAATTTCAGTAGTAAGTACTATCATTTCTGGAGACATCGTCTCTGCAATACTTTCACTCGTGATTGGTATGTATATGTTATTCCAAATTAGATCATACTATACTAAATAATTTTTACTTATAATCAGAATTTTCAAATATGTTAATAGTAGCATGAATAGTACTTTTTATGGTTCTTGTAATCATACATGAATTAGGTCATTTTTGGGCTGCTAAAAAATCTGGAGTACAGGTTCTGGAATTTGGTATCGGTATACCTCCCAAGTTGTTTACGCTTTATAAAGACAAAAGCGGAACTGAATACACAATAAATCTTATCCCACTCGGTGGTTTTGTGAGACTTAAGGGTGAAGATCCCAAAGATGAAGGAACTTTTAATGCTCCTGATAGTTTTATCATGGCTCCATTCTGGAGAAAGGTAATCATCTTGTGTGGAGGTGTTATTATGAATTTCTTGGCTGCCTATCTCTTGTTTGCTTTCGGATTCTTTCATGGAAGTAAACCTATCAGTATCTTACCATCAAATGCGACAGTAGAACAATTTCAAACTAAATATATTACTACCTTTGATCAGCTTATTGCAAATAATCAAATAAGCGGAGAATTATCTGAGCAAACGGTAAAAATTCAGGAAGTTCTTCCTGATAGTCTCGCTTCAAAAGCTGGCATCAAATCTGGTGATGAATTGATTTCTATCAAAGACGAAAAAACAAACACTATAATCATCAATAGACAACTTAAAGCTCTTGTCTGACAGACTTTCACAGTTCAATACCAATCAACTGGGTCAAGTTTAGTACAAAGTCAGACAATAACTTGTCCAGAAGATAATTGCATGTTATGAATAGTAATGGATAGTGCTAATAATATTCAAGTAAAACCTTACAAATATGGTCTTGGTGATTCGTTGAAGTTTGCTTGGCAAGAACTTATAGGTCAATCAAGACTTAGCCTCAATACTCTGGGTAAATTATTCTGATCATTACTCAGTTTTAATGGAGAAAAGATTAAAGCACAAACAAATAATCTGACTGGACCAGCGTGAGCTGTGAAAATTGGTGAACTTATCTATGAGTCTGGTGGTCGAATGCAATTTCTCATTTTTGGAGCAATGATATCGCTTTCGTTAGCTATATTCAATGTACTCCCAATACCAGCACTCGATGGAGGAAGACTACTTGGAGTTATTATTCAGAAAATATTTAGACTCAAGGGTGAGAGGTACTTCGCCATTGAAAACATCATCAACATCATCTTCTTTGTTCTCATGATGGGCGCGGGAGTATTGATTTTGTTCAAAGATTTGAGCAAAATACGAGGATTATTCTAATATAATTTAAATCACTTATTCTTATTTTCTTATGTCAAAGATTGATATTCCTATGGATATTTATGAATCTACTAAAGAGTTAGTGATTATCATTCCTCTTGCTTGAGTAGATAAATCTTCACTCAACATCGCTATGGATGATTATAAGCTTATTCTCAAATGAGAAAGAAATATTCCAAAACTAAAAGATGACCTTCTCTCAGTTAAAGGAGATTGTTATTGGGGAGAATTTACTCAAAGCATTGATCTTCCTGCAGGAATCTATCTTGATAGAATTCATAGTAAGATAACTCAGGATAATATTCTGATGATTATCGTACCAAAAATTATCACTCCTGATAGAGTTGCTATCGAAATCGAAGATTAAATAAACATTTCAATATTAAAAAATATATATTCAAAAAAACTCCCAATCTTGGGAGTTTTTTTATTTTAGTGGTGAATAATGAAATTTAATTAATCTGATCTCTTATTACTCTTCTTCCAAAACCAAGAAGTAATAAATATTACAATAAATGCCACCAAACATAAGAATGGTATAGTAACAAATCCACCATAAATAATATCTGCAGCAGAGCAACTAATTCCATCTGTCCCACAAATAGTTGTTGTAATAACATTCGCGCGTGTCATCATCTGAATATAATATTGGTATGCTTCAAGTACCATTCCAATTCCTGAAAGTGTGATAACATAGTCTACTACTTTCTTATCGTTATTGAGGAAACTAATAGCAATCAATAATAAGATAGGATACATCAATATTCTTGCAAACCAACACATTTCACAAGGGCTAAATCCTAGGTAAATATTGAACAAATCTCCTGATTGAAAGTTTGCTACAGGGTCTCCAAACCATCCCAAATACAATGATCCGAGCGTTGCTATCCGTGATTGTAGTAGTATAATTATTTTATAGTTCGTATTCTTCTTCATGTCAGTCATAGTTTTCATTACGAGTAAATAGTTTTGTTAGTTGATCGATATAGGTATTTACTTGATTCATTTGAAAGTGGAGATATTTCATATTATCTGCGAGTAATTCTTTCTTTTTCCTAAGTAACTCTGCCCAATGTGCTTTATTGCAATTACCTGATAAACCCTCTTGTAAACTTTGGTGTGCTATAGCATATTTTGATAATTTATAGTTATCAAGATAATAATTTATATCCTCACCACTTTTTTCACGAGTTTCCAAAAGTTCATTCATTACTTTCAATCTGTTGGTCGGACTTACATTCTGCATATCTAAATCAATAAAAAAAAGAGAGGCTTTCTCAAGCTCTCTTTTATATTTGTATAGTGGAAATCAAGATTTTTAAAAATTTTTTATTATTCTATAGTTCATTCGCTATCGCGTCAATTTCACTTACTTCCTCTTCAACTGAAGACTTAGCAACTTCGAGATCAATTTCTTTTTTACCAGATCTTACATCTTCGATTGCAATTTTGATCTTTGCTTTGAGTTCTTCAAAGGTCTTAGGAGTTGCAGTAAGATATGCACATGTTCTTTCTTTACCTTGGAATTTTTGACCATCAAGAGCATAGAAAGCACCATTTTTTTCTACAAGCTGAAGTATAACCGCCGTATCCAATACGTCTGCTATCATATCCACTCACTCATTGAATATAAAAGGTACTTGCGTAGCTTTAAACGGAGGGAATATTTTATTTTTTACAATTTTAATCTTTGCATAATACCCAATCTGTTCTTTATTTGATTCAATTTTATCTCCTTTTCTGATTTCAAGTCTTTGAGAAGCGTAAAATTTTAAGGCATTTCCTCCAGTCGTAACTTCAGGATTACCAAACATTACTCCAATTTTCATACGTAACTGATTGATGAATACTACCGTAGTTCCTGTCTTACTCAAGATAGGTGTCAATTTTCTAAGTCCTTGAGACATCATACGTGCTTGAAGACCCATATGACTTGCTCCCATTTCACCTTCTACTTCAGCTTTAGGTACCAAAGCAGCTACACTATCTATTACAATAAGATTTATTTCTCCAGTTTTTGCTAATTCTTCTACAATACTCAATGCTTGCTCTCCATAATCAGGTTGAGACAAGATAAGATTATCAACATCTACTCATAGTTTTCTTGCATACTGTGGATCGAAAGCGTGTTCTGCATCAATAAATGCGCACACTCACCCTTCTGATTGAATGGCAGCCATAGCCAAAAGACAGATTGTAGTCTTACCAGATGATTCTGGGCCATAGATTTCTACTGCTCTTCCTTCTGGGTATCCTCCTCACAATATAAGATCCAAAGAATATGCTCCTGAATGACGAGTAATTACATTTTTTGTTATTCCTTCTCACATTACCATTACAGATTCATCACCGAATTGTTTTTTGATTGCCTTGAGAGCTTCTGAAATTTTAGGATTTACGTTTTTAGACATTGAATAGTAATAATAGATTAAAACACAGTGGATTTGTAAACAATCCATTTTGAAATACAAGAGTAGTGCATCTGTACCACTTGACAAAAGTGTCAAATTACTCTTGTAATATCTTTGAAGTCCAGTAGATAAGCACGTATCAATGATGTAATGATTACGAATAAGAAAAAAACTGAAATATATAAGAGAAGATTTTATAATTTCTCCTAGTAATTCAGATTATAATAATTACTATAAGTCCAATTCTGTCAATAGTTCTCATTTGAGTTCAATGTTGTCAAATTGTGTAACAGTATCGAAAGAAGCCTTCAAAATAATCTGTTTTGCGAGGATGATCATCACCATATTTTCATACAATTTTCCAACCTTTAACACATCAAGCTTTAGCGATCTAAAGCATACCAACCATTGATAGAATACTTTTAGTGACAAAAGAAATCAGCGGTTTTTTTGTGCTCCGTAATAACTAATGGAGTTTCTTATCTTGTTTTCTTTGCATTATTTTTTTTAATTTTACAATTTTTTCCACATGTTATTTAGTGAAATGAACCTTAAGCCATCGTTATTATCAGCGATCCAAAAAATTTGATATGAAACAGCAACGCCTATCCAAGAAGAAACAATCACAAACTTCATCTCTGGACAACACATCGTAGGTCAATCTCAAACAGGAACAGGTAAAACTGCAGCCTTTGTTATTCCTCTTCTCAATGCAATTGATCCAAGTAAGAAGACAGTACAGGCACTCGTACTCTGTCCTACAAGAGAGTTGGCAGTACAGACTGAAGAAGAATTTTACAAGATGAGTCGAGGAACAATCGGTCTCAAGACTTGTGTAGCCTATGGAGGTTCCAATATCTTCAGACAAAAAGAAAAAATTCAACAAGGAGCTCAAGTAGTTATCGCTACTCCAGGTAGAGCAATTGACATGATCCAAAGAGGTTTTCTCAAACTTCACAATGTAGCCTATCTTGTTCTAGATGAAGCAGATAGAATGTTGGATATGGGATTTAGTGAAGATGTTGAGTTTATCTGGGAACAGTGTACGAACATGAAACAACTTATGTCATTTAGTGCTACAGTAACTAATGAATTGAAAGGTATGTTGGATAGATATATATGATCTGAATATCATCATATCGTTATTGCTAAAGAAGCTGTATCTGAAAATATTAACCACATGTTTATCAAGATTCCTTGGGATCAAAAAGGAGAAGTGCTCAGTACTTACCTAGAAGAACATAAAGATCAAAAAGTTCTTATCTTTACACAAACTAAGCTTGGTACAGACGATCTTGTAGATCAACTCAGCGATCTTGGTCACAAGGTATTCGCCATCCATGGTGATATCAGACAAAGAGATAGAAACAATACCATCAGAGCCTTCAAGGAAGATAAAGCTAAAATCCTCGTGGCAACTGATGTAGCAAGTCGTGGGCTCAATCTCAACAATATTGATCTGGTTATCAATCGAGATGTTCCTCAAGATCCAGAATCTTATGTTCATAGAATTGGGCGTACGGGAAGAGCTGGAGCTGAAGGTAAAGCTATCACTCTTACTACAAGAGAAGAAATGAAATACATCTACTCAATCGAAAAAAGAAATAAAATCGTAATTAAAGAAGTAGATATCCATGGTAATGAAATGGAAAGAGCTCCACAAAACAATATGAGTGGAAGAAGCTTTGGTAGTAGATATGGAAGCGGAAGCAGATCTGGTGGAGGTAGATCAGGTGGTGGAAGAGGTTGATTTGGAGGTGGTAGAAGCTCAGGAGGATTTGGCGGAGGAAGAAGCTCTGGTGGATCTGATAGAGGTGGTGAAAGAAGAGAATCAATGAGTGGAAGAACATCTGCTAGCCAAAGAGGCGGAGGAGAACTCGGTTCATCAAACTACAACCCAAGAGGAAATGATGGAGGAGAACAAAAATGGTATAAGAGCAATTCATCAGAAAGAAGAAGTAGCTTTGAAAACAGATCTAGCTTTGCGCCTTCAGGAGATCGTCCTGCAAGAAGTGGAAGCGGAGGTGGACGTGGTGGCAATGGAAGAGCTAACGACAACGGAAACTTCAAGTCAAGATCAAGCTTTGGTGGCGGAAGAAGCTCAGGTGGAAGAGGTAGATAATCTTCACAAGAATTCAATAATACAAAAAACACGATCAATTTCTCGGTCGTGTTTTTTTATTATTTTAAATAATCTGAATATATATGATGCAGCAGTATTTTTTACTGATTTTTCTAGTTCTTTAATTTTACCATATATCTTCTTTATTTATGGATTTTTCTAAATCTTTGATTTCGCCATTTTTTGCTTTTTTTAGCATTTCTGCATCGACAGATTTATCATCTTTGATATTTTTAAGGATTTCAGGAGAAAGTTTTCCTTCTGCTTCTTTCATCAGATTTTTGAAATGTTTATCAAATAATCTTCCTACTTTCTTACATCCTTTGTAGAGAAAATCAGCGATATCACCCACCACAGGAATAAGTCCTGCTGCAAAATCTTTCAGCATAATTCTGGTAATACTCGCGTGTTGTTTTTTATCAAACCCTACTTTTACTCCGAGCGCATGATAAAATATTCCCAAACTCGTAGAAGCACCTCCATCTCCCAATCCAGGGAAAAGACTTGCAAAAGCTTCGGCAGGATCAGCAAATCTCGCCATACTCACGGTAGTGTTAGCAATTTGTTTAGCACTCTGAAGTTTTTTTACAAGAGCTTTTTTCTCTTCATCCAATCCTTCTGTATTAATCTCAGTTTGTTTTTCAGATTTATTGATGAGTGCATCTGAGGATTCTATTGTCCTCTCTTTTTTATCAGATTTACTTTCCTGCTTAGGTTTCAGTCTCTTTGCTTTTCGTTGTTCAGCTAAAGATTTGAGCCCCACCATGGTAAGTGCTTTTTCAATGAATGTATTTTTTGTCATTTCCAATCGGCCCTGATCTGTCTCACTCTCGACTGTTTCAACTCCAAAAACTTTCTTTTTTGCTTCTTTATTAGCCATACTTGTGAGGGATTCTTTCATGGGTGATATTAATTGAATAAAATAATCTGAAAACTATTTCAAATAAATGTATCATACCATTCAGTCTGAATAAGTTATTTCTACTTCTCCCTCTAAATCACCATTTTTGAAGTTTCATTCGTATACCTTTCAACTTCAAGTAGTTACTTTTCCTGCTCCTTCTAGTTTATCATTTTTGAAGTTTCATTCCTGTATCACTCAGTTTGGAGAAGTTATTTTTCCTGCTCCTTCTAGTTTATCATTTTTGAAGTTTCATTCATATACCGTTCAGTCTGGAGAGGTTTTTTTTAATGCTCCTTCTATTTTACCATTTTTGAAGTTTCATTCGTATGCTATTCAGGACGGAGAAGTTATTTTTCCTGCTCCTTCTAGCTTATCATTTTTGAAGTTTCATTCCTGTATCACTCAGTTTGGAGAAGTTATTTTTC
>CALMFT010000014.1 GCA_937862565.1 uncultured bacterium | reverse complement strand
CTTACTCCATATTTTGTATTAGTATAAATAATATAAAACTATTTATATAAACAAATCACTCATTTTGAATTTCAGAAGTTAGTTGTTTTATCTTATTTTCATTAACGATAATTTCCTCTCTTACTGTTAGTTCATATTCTTCACAAGACATATCCCTTTCTAGTTTATAAACTTCATACCGTTCATCTAGTAATTTATTAAAGTCATTTAATATACCTTTTGTTGTACATATTTTATCTATTATCATTTCTTCCAATTCCTCAACATACAGCTTACCTTGCTCACGAACATAAATCTGAACCATAATATCTGCGTTTTGTTTTTTCAGATCATTGATTATTTTATGATTCTCTTGAGTGTCTTCAGCTATCATTTCCCTGGCCTTTTTTATCATTTCATCTCTTCCAGTACACCAATCACGCATAGTGTTTCTTTTATTTTCTTCTATGGAAATTTTATAATCTTCTAATAATTTTTGACATTTCTGTTGATCTTCTGTTATTAGTTGATTATAATATTCAATATGTAATTCACATAATTTAATGTGATATTTGCGCAGGAAAAGTATTGTCTTTTGATAACCAGTGTTATTCCAAAGCTTTACTGCACTTAGAAATAATAAAACAGTAAGTGATACGAGTATCAATCTTTGAATATTGTTTCCAAATACAACTCCGTATCCTAGTGCTATGGCAATAATGCCAATACACACTATGCCTATACCAACTAAAAATACGATAATGTTTCTTTTTCTTATCATTGCTTTATAAAGCATTTCACTTTTTTTCACTTTTTTTAAATTTTTCTTTGTTTCTAATGTTATGCTTACTCTTCAGGATTTTCAGCGTACTCCGTTTATTATTTTTTTTAGAAAGAAATGCTTTCTAGACTGTTAAAGAACATGACTCCAAATATTTGGATTAATACATATAAAACTATTTATTACAGTAAGTCAATAGATTTGAAAGAAAATGATTAAATCAGATTATAATTAATTAAAGCTTATATTTTGCTGTTACAAAGCACCCAGTGAAATTAAGGTTGATTTTGTTGCCTACTTTTGTACATTCACTGCCATATGTTACGCGGGCGTGATGTAGTTGGTGTAGCATGGCAGACTTCAGCTCTGCCCGTACGGGTTCAAGTCCCGTCGCCCGCTAGTTTATACTATTACTGATCATAAAATAATCAGAATAGTGTTTTATTATTATACTATTCTATGAATTTTATAGTCTGATTATTGATCCTTGCATGAGGATTCTCAAGTATGTACTTTAGTGATATACTTGTAAAGTTTTGAAGAATTCAATGGGCTGAAAATAATATGGGAGGGACGAGAGCCTTCTATGTCTTACTTGGATTTATTGTAGTTATTGTTGGTTTACTCATCATGTTTGGAGTAGTAGAGCTGACTGGAGACCCAGCATGAATACAATATAATTAAAAATAATAATCTGAATTAGTGATTTATGTATTGAAATTATAAAGGATATTATTACTCTATGTCTCACACTAAATAAATAACACTAAGAAAGTAAATACTAATTTTGGGTAGATGGCGGAGTGGTCAATCGCAACAGACTGTAAATCTGTCGACGCAAGTCTACGTAGGTTCAAATCCTACTCTGCCCAAGTTTATTAAATCAGACCATAAAATTATATTGATTATTGAGGGCACTTAGCTCATTTGGTAGAGCACCTCGTTTGCACCGAGGGGGTGAGGAGTTCGAATCTCCTAGTGTCCACCATTAAATACCTTTAACTTACTATCTATTAAATCAGATTATGAAAAAATTATTAGTTATAGCATCATTGCTTGTGCCAACTCTCGTTTTGTTTGGATGCAATACCAAAACAACTACTAAAATTACTACTGATAACGCAATACAAACAGGTATTGAAAATAGTGGAACTGCTACAGAAACTACTACTATTAATACTACGACAACTGAAACTTGAGTTATGGCTCCACAAGGAACATACACAATGGATGAAGTTGCTGCAAATAATACTCCAGCCTTATGTTGGACGACGATAGATGGTATAGTATACGATCTTACTGCATGGATAAACAAACATCCTGGTTGAGATAAAAATATTCTTCAATTGTGTGGTCTCGACGGAACAATGATGTTTTCAAGAAAACATGGTAATGATATGAAACCTCAAGAAATATTGAAAGGATTTGAAATCGGTACTCTAAGTAAATAAACCTCTTCAAATTATCATTAAAAATATAAAATTATCAGACTTTAGTGACTGGTAATTTTTTTATATCTTGAATTTAAACTCTAATTGTTTATAAACCAATTGTATTAGGAAAGCCTAATCATGTGTTTATTAGTAGTATAAAGTATAAAGTATTTGGAAAATTTCACGGGAAATGCTGAAAGCCGTATCATTAAATTGAGTAAGCAGTATAAAATATACAATATGTATAAATTTAGATATATTATCATTATTTTATTATTCTCTTTTTGTATCTTTTCGTTTGTAGATTGTAAACGCAATTCAAATAAAAAAGATGAAATTGCTAGGGTTCAATTTATGTTAGACTCAGATCACAACAGAATATTTCTTGATTCAATTATCAGTAGTGATGTTCATAAAATGGCAAAAAAAACCAATAAAAGAACAGATTTACCTCAGATAACAATTTACTAAGAAATAATAATCTGATTTGATCTATTTTAATTATTGCTTTGTATTCAACTACAAATAAACGCTAAAGCTCTCCTTTTTTAAGGAGAGCTTTTAATATAACATAAATTTGCCTTGCAATTGGACTCCAAATTGCTACACTCCTCACAGTATTTGATTATAAATACCAGAGAATGTTGGGTTCCATTACTTGGAATAAACATTACTACAAGCGTGTAGTATGGCCCACATGAGGTAGAAAGTAATCAATAATAAGTTGTTTAAAGTCAGATTATTTCATATAATAAATCTTACTATTCACTCTCATTATTGTAAACTCTTTAACTATCTCAGCAATAAGATGGTTTTATTTTTTGTTTAAAAAAACGAATGGCAATCTCCAGAACTAAAAAAGAACAACTAGTAGGACTCTATGGAGAAATTCTTGATACTGCAATCAATGCAGTGGTGATATCTCAAGTAGGTCTGCCTGTTAATGAAGTAAATAAATTAAGAAAGTCCCTCAAAAAAACTGGAGGACAACTTATGATAGTTAAAAAAAGATTATTATTAAAATCTTTGGAAGGTGCTAAAAGTGTTGAAGCTGTAACACATAGTCAATTGCCTGGATCTTTGATGTTGTTGTTGTGTAAGGACGAAAGCTCTCCACTATCACCGCTCAAAGTAATAGCTGATTACACAAAGCTTATAAAGAAAGAAGGACTTCCCTACCAAGTACAATATGTAGGTGGATGGATGGAAAAGGTTTGGAAAGAAGGAAGTTATGTATCAGAAATCGCAAATCTTCCAAGTAAAGAAGAATTGATTAGTAAGTTCTTATACCTTTTGAAACATCCAGTATCTTCATTTGCAAGAGTTATTAGCGAAGTTGCTAAAAACAAAGCATAACAAAAATCGAATAAATTGTAAACATATTATTTATTATTTTATTATTCATATACCTAATGTCTAACGTAACTAAAATCTTAGATCTTGTAAAAGATTTGTCAGTAGTAGAATTAAACGAACTTGTAAAAGCTGTAGAAGAAGAATTTGGAGTAACTGCTGCTGCAGGTGTTATGGTTGCTGGTCCAGCTGCTGGAGGCGACGATGGTGCTGCTAAAGATAGTGTTACTATCGAGTTAGTAGAAGTAGGGCAAGCTAAAATTGCTGTAATCAAGGTAGTTAAAGAAATCCTTGGATGCGATCTTAAAGCTGCTAAAGATGATTTTGTTGAAAAAGCACCAGTTATCTTGAAAGAAAATGTTAAACTTGAAGAAGCTGAAGCAATGAAAGCTAAACTCGAAGAAGCTGGAGCTAAAGTTAACTTTAAGTAATACGTTTTATTTATTAGGGCTTTAATAGATTATGTCTAAACAACTACAAGAATTGTTATTGCAAAATAAAGCACTACTTGGTAGCATCAAAAAGCATGCTCATCCTAAAACAAGTCGTTTTTGGGCATGAGAAGAAAATAATATGATTATTCTCGATGCTGAAAAAGTTGCTGAACAGATAGAAAGTGCGAAAACTTTGATAGCTGAATACCGTAAAGAGAACAAAACAATCTTATTGGTTTGCGAAAAATTTATAGTATTGGATGATGTTGAGGAAATTGTAAAACAAACTGGTATCAATTATTTTTACACTGGAACTCCAAGTGGAATTTTGACAAACTTTGATACATTGCACAATACAATAAAATCAATGAATAAACTCGAACAATTTGTTGCTTCTGAAGATTTTGCTACATTGACTAAAAAAGAGCAACTTATGAAGAAGAGAAATCTTACTAAAATTCAGAAAATATACAAAGGAGTTAAAGAATTGAGAAAAAAACCTGATCTTGTTATTTTAGTTGAAGGTAAGATGCTCGCTAAATTTGTGGATGAAGTTGAAAAAACAAAAGCGAAAAGTATTGTTATTGCTAATGCAGATTTTGATAGATATTTTGATGATCAAAACTTAATTATTACAAATACAAAAAGCAAACAAGCTCTTTCATTTGTTATGAAATATATTTTTGGTCTTGCCTAATTGACTGGATTTGTTTAATTTTTTATTAAATTATTTACAAATTTCATGGATAAGCAAGTTAATATTAACGATGTAGCTGAAGAAATATATGTTCCAAGTTCTCTAGAGAGGAAAAGAAGCGTACTTATGTACTTTTTGATTGGGATTATTATTAGCGTAGGTAGATCTGGACTAACAGAATTTGAACAATATCATATTAGACAAGCGTTATGATTTTGGTTGGTGATCATTCTACGAGTTTTAGCTGTAAGTATATTAATTATCATTCCCAAGGTACGAATAATATTTTTACCATTAAGTTTGGTTTTGTTGGTCTATCTTGTTGTATTTATTCGTCAATGCTTAGCTTGAAACTGGATGCAAAAAGAGAGTTTAGATAAAAAAATGTTTTATGGACTATGAAGTTGGATTCTAAACTTATTTGAGAGTTAATAATACTAATTCCAATTACTTATCATCTAAATATTCTCAATCCTATGAAAAATCTAAAAACAATTGTTATTATATTATTAGCGGTAATGCTTATATGATCAATGCTCTTACCACTCTTTATGTACTTATAATAATCAGAATATTTTATAATCTTATTTTCATATTATGAATATATCAGTAGAACTCGTAAAACAATTGAGAGATATCACTATGGCATCTTTGAAAGATTGTAAAGAATCTCTAGTAGAAGCTGAAGGAGATCTCAATAAAGCGCAAGAAATTCTTAAAAAGAAGGGAATTGCGTCAGCGGGTAAAAAATGAGATAGAGAAACTAAAGAAGGGAAAATCGGTTATCTTATCAAAGATAAAAAAATTGCTGTAGTAAAATTGGGTTGCGAAACTGATTTCGTTGCAAAAAATGATCTTTTCACTAATCTTGTTCAAAGCGTACTCGATATTGCTATCAATCATGAAGTATCATCTTTTGATGAACTTGATGATTCTGTAAAAACTCAAATTAACGAAACCATTGCTGAGATTATTGCCAAACTTGGTGAAAATATGAAAGTTCTTGAACTTTTTGTGAAAACCATACCAAGTGAAGATGTATTTGTATATACTCACGCTGGTAGTAAATTAATCTCTGTGATCTATTATAACTCAATCGCTTGAGACGTTTCTGAAGAAATTAAAAAAGTAGCACTACAAGTTGCTGCTATGGATCCAAAACATCTTACAATTGACCATATACCTGCTGAACATATTAGTCTTATGACTAAAGAATTTGAAGAAGAAGTAAAAGCTAGCGGTAAACCTGAAGCTGTAATGCCAAGTATCGTTGCTGGAAAACTCAATAAAAAATATTCTGAAATTGTGCTTCATGAACAAGGATATATGGGTGATGAAACTCAAAAAATTAAAAATATTATAGAAGGAAAAGCTACACTTATCGGTTTTGAAAGAATCGGATTTGCTAACTAATTATAAATTTATATATTCAGATACTATTATCTTATGAAATTGTACGAACTCATTATTGCTCTCAATCCAGCTTTATCTACTGAAGATTCTAAAGAATTAACGGATAAAGTGGAGGGACTTTTTCCATGAGGAATTAAACAAAAGGATGATATTGGTTACCAAACAATTCATAATGTTCATGGATTGAAAAAAGGTTCTCAAGCTTACTTCATATCTTACTTAGTAGAAGCTGATCATCTTCAATTACCAGAATTACAACAAAAAATGTCGTTGTATAAAGGTTTATTGAGAAGAGTATTCTTATCTCATGATCCAAAAGATCCATTTGTGATTTTCCAAGATATCAATGATATTTACACTGAAAAATTACTTCAGTTGGCAAGTAAGGATAAGAAAGCTAAGAAAACTAGAGATCAAAAACAACAATTATTAGATACAGCAAAAGAAACTGAAATAGAAATTGTTGAAGAAGATGAAGAAGAAGCTGGAGCAGAATAATCAAACGTTTGTTTATGCCACATAACATAAGATCGCAATTTATAATTTTTGTAAACTCATTATGAAGTTAAAAAAAACTCCTAAAATTATTGTACCATCACATGATGTTAACTGGAAAAATATTCCATTACTCCATTTTTACAATAATAGATTTTGATATATCAAACCAAGAAAATATACTGGTAACAGTGTGAAGTATCAAAAGAAAATTAGAAATGCAATTATAATCGCAAGACAAATGGGATTATTGCCTTTCAGTAAATAATTACTTTTTAAGTATAAAAATATAATATCTCGGTTTCGTATCCTATTATCTCTTAATTATTATCTACAATGGCTAGCAAACTTAGAAGAGCAAGAAAAATTAAATGGTCAAAAAGATTGAAAACTCATGGTTTTATGATTAGAATGTTGACGAAAAATTGAAGAAATGTCCTCAAAAGAAGAAGAGAGAAAGGAAGACATCAATTGACTCCTCAAAAGTCTAAATAAGTATGGTTTGGTAATCTAATTATCAAATTTTTTCCTAAAGCAAAAATCATATTTATCATCAAATCAATCTTAATATGAGCAAATTAATAAACAAACATATACCTGCTAAACCAAATTCTAGCAGACTTTTTTTGAAACCTCTACATAATAGAGACATCCAAAATTTTGAGTTTCCTGATCTTTTATTAACACAAAAAGAAGGTTTCCAAAGATTTGAACAATATTTTCTTCCTAGGCTTTTTGAAGAAATCTGCCCTGTAGAAGATATTGCAGGAGAAAGATTGGTACTAAATATTTCTGATTTAACGATCGTGAGAAATTTTGCCGGTAATGGAGACGATATCTCTGATGCAGAACTTGATAGAATCGTTGGTAATTGTAAGAAAAAAGAACTTACTTATGGTGGTGTAATCAATTGTAAAATTGAATTGATAGATAGATCTGCAGGAGAAGTATTGTATGACGGTAGAGCAAATATTGGTACTATGCCATTGATGACCAAGGCAGGTACTTACATTATCAATGGAGTTGAAAATGTTATCGTAAATCAGATTATCAGATCATATGGTATATTTTATAAATTTGATAAAAAAGATTATTCATATAGCTTTCAAATAATTCCTCAGGAAGGATCTTGGTTTAGCGTTGCTGCTGAAAAAACAGGTCAAATTACTATTAGAATTAATAAATCTAGAAAATTTCCTATTACAGCTTTACTCAGAGTATTCGGTTTTGAATCTGACGAACAGATTATGGAGCTATTCATGGGGATTTTTGAAGAAGAAGATTTTGATTATATAAACTATACGCTCAAAAAAGATAGTACGCTCAACATGCAAGACGCAGCATTGTTTATTTATAACAAACTAAGACCAGGGGAGTTGGTTGATGTCGATAATGCCATCAGATATATCAGAGAACTATTTGATTCTGAAAGAATTTTCTTGGGTTCTATTGCAAGAAGAAAGATTAATGCTAAACTAGGTTTACCAAGAACTAAAGACGCAAACCATATCAACCCAGATGATGTTGTAGAGGCAATAAAATACCTTTGTCATTTTGCTAATGGAAAAAAATGATTCTTTGCTGATGATGCAGATCATTTAAGTAACAAAAGAATTAGAACTATGGGAGAATTACTCTATGCATATCTCCAACCAACACTCAAAAGATTCCAAAAAAACACA
Source organism: uncultured bacterium (assembly GCA_937862565.1). Taxonomy (GTDB): domain Bacteria; phylum Patescibacteriota; class Gracilibacteria; order Absconditabacterales; family Absconditicoccaceae; genus CALMFT01. The sequence continues at coordinate 81,586 of CALMFT010000014.1, read as the reverse complement.
AGAGGTAAACTTTCTATTCTTTCTTTGGAACAAAAAATACCACTTTGGGAAGAACAAGAAGATAAAAAGAAAGATGATATCGATGATATGATTAGCTGACTTGACGATGATGAAGTTGTAAATGACGAATGACTAGAAGAAGAAGAGGAAGAAGTTGTCCAAAAATCTGATGATGAGAAATTAGAATCTTTGATCGGATCAATATTGATGGATAATGTTCTGTATGATGACAAGATGCTTATCAAAAAAGGAGTAAAGATTACTTCTAGTCATATCAAACTACTCAAAAAACATGCAATTGAGTATGTAATAATCAGACCACAACTCAAATTGGTAGACGTAGTAAGTTTCAAAATGATCGATACTGCTATCAAATCATTCTTTGCAACATCTGAACTTAGTCAATTTGCTGCAAACACAAATCCTATTGCTGAAACAGAACATAAAAGAAGGATTACTGCTGGAGGACCTGGAGGTTTAAGAAAACAAACTGCTAAATTTGAAGTACGTGATGTGCATTTGTCACATTATGGTAGAATCTGTCCTGTGGAAACGCCTGAAGGACAACAGATTGGTTTAGTTATTCATCAAGCTTTATATAGTAGAGTAAACGAAGATGGTTTCTTAGAGACGCCTTCAATCAGAGTAACAAAAAATGTAACTATAGATAAAGAATCTTTGATGAATAGAATTATCGAAGAAAACGTGGTAGACGCAAAAGGTAAAATTATCGCAGCAGAAGACACGTATATTACCAAAGATAATGTAGATCTGATTATTTCTACTCTCAATAAAATTAATAAAACCTCAATTGACATCAGACCATTCATCACCGGAGATATTGAATATATTTCACCTGAAAACGATCATAATTATACTGTTGGAGAATCTACAGTAAAACTAGATGAGTATGGTAACATTATTCCTAGAAGAATACCTGCAAGAGGATTTGATCAGTTTGGACCAAAGATTGATATGTATCATGTAAATGATCTTACTCATATTGATTTTTCACCATTCCAATTGTTCTCACCAGATGCATCAAGTATTCCATTTATTGACCGTGATGATGCGGATCGTGCCTTGATGGCTGCAGCCATGCAGAAACAAGCAGTTTCACTTCTTAGACCGCAAGCTCCTTTCATCGGAACGGGAGTAGAACGCGATATCGTGAAACTTTCCACATCTGTGATTAGCGCTGAAGCTGAAGGAGAGGTTATCTATGTTGGATGAAAAAGATCAGGAGATGAACAATATGGAGGGGTTGATTATATTATTAAAGTGCATTACGATAAACTTGGCACAAAGAAAAATCTTATTAAGGAGTATGATCTCCAAAAATATAGTATGTCGAATCAAAAATCTCTTATTCATTTGAGACCATCAGTTACATTGGGACAAACTGTAAAAATGGGCGATATCTTAGCTGAAGGACAATCGGTTGTAAACTGAGAACTCGCGCTTGGTACCAACTTGAGAGTAGCATTTATGCCTTGGGGAGGATACAATTATGAAGATGCGATTATTATTTCTGACAGATTGGTGAAATATGATAATCTGACTTCTATTCATATCGAAAAATTTGAGATCGAGGTGAGTGATACTAAGTTATGACCAGAACAAACTACACCAGATATTCCAAATGTTAGCATGGCTAAACTCAAAAACCTAGATGAAAATGGTATAGTGCGTATTGGATCTATCGTGAAAGGAAGCGATATTTTAGTTGGTAAGATTTCTCCAAAATCAGAGGGTGAATTATCAGCTGAAGAGAAACTTATTCAAGCGGTATTTGGAGAAAAATCTAAAAATGTAAAAGATAGTTCGTTATATCTTCCTTCAGGATCGGAAGGAAAAGTACTCGATGTAGTAGTACTTGATAGTAAAAGATGAGATAATCTGATGGCTGGAGTAAAAAATAAAATTACTATTTTTGTGGCTACAAGTAGAAAAATTGAAGTAGGAGATAAATTGGTAGGAAGACATGGTAATAAGGGTATTATTTCAGTAATTTTACCAGAAGAAGATATGCCATACACGGCTGATGGAATGCCAGTAGACATTATTCTCAATCCACTTGGAGTAGTATCACGTATGAATATTGGTCAAGTACTTGAAAATCATATGGGTCTTATTGCTAAACTTACAGGATATAACTTTGCTATTCCATTATTTAGTGGATTTGGTGTGGAAGATGTAAGAAAATATTATACGGGAAATCTTTCTGAAACTGATGTTAATTACTTGAAAAAATCAGGCTTAGCTGACACACAAATAGATCAGATTATTTCTACTATTAAAGACGCAAAATTGCCAGATAACGGTAAATTTGATATGTTTGATGGAAGAAATGGTGATAGATTCGATCAAAAAGTATCAGTAGGTTACATGTACATCTTGAAACTTGAGCATATGGTTGAAGACAAGATTCATGCAAGATCTGTGGGACCATACTCTTTGATCACACAACAGCCATTGTCTGGAAAAGCAAGAGATGGAGGACAAAGATTTGGAGAGATGGAAGTGTGGGCACTTGAAGCATACGGAGCGGTTCATACTCTACAAGAAATGCTAACGATCAAGTCAGATGATATCGCAGGTAGAAATAAGACATACGAATCAATTATCAAAGGTAAGAAGATTCAAATGTATGGAATACCTGAATCATACTACTATCTAGCAAATATGTTCAAAGGACTTGGACAAAATATAGTCGCGCTCAATAAAGACGAAATCGCAAAAATACATAATGAGAGAAAAGAAAAGATTATCAAACTTGGACTCAAACAACTTAGTAATGTTAGTGAAGCTGTAAGTGAAGAAATTGAAGAGAATAAAACTCCAGGACTTATCAAGAAAATAGAACCAGGAGTAGATGTTGATGATATCTTGGATGATATTACAACTTCAGATGATGAGAACGAAAATGAATAATATCTGTATTATTAAAGCAGCAAAAAATCTAAAATCTAAAATCTTATTTATATTGTAGCTTAATTATTATGATGTGAAACAAAAAATCAGGTTCTGACTGTAAAAGTTTAGGATTGTTGGTATTAAGAATCGTACTCGGAGCTGTATTTATTTATCACGGTATTACTAAATTTCAGAATCCTGGAATGGCTGATTTTATTGGTTGAGCAGCAAGTTCAATGGGACTCAATTTCTTCTCTGCGGAAATTTGGTTCAATATCGTAAAGTATACAGAAGTAATCGGTGGAGCTATGCTTATTCTTGGCTTATGGACATGACTCGCTACCGTACTTTTATTAGCAGTTATGGCAGTGGCTATCAATGTAAAAGGTTGGTCAATTCAAAAATCAGAACTAGAAATGGTTTTGGCTGGTTCTTTGATCGCACTTATGCTCTCAGGAGCAGGTAAATATGCTTTGATGACTAAGAAACACATGCATATGGGATGTGGATGCAGTGGTGGAAATTGTAATTGTGGTTCTAGCTGTGCTTGTCGTAATGCTAGTTGATCTTGTAAATGTTCTGTATGAAATTGTTCATGTAAATCAGACTGTTCTTGTCATAAAACAACTGAAACTGTAGTGGTAACTCCAGTTGAGAGTAAAGAAAAACCAGAAATCATGGAAGTATAATTCGTTTCTAAAAAAATAAAATAATCTGAAAAGCCTGTATGGTAAAACATAGAGGCTTTTTTTATTTAAATCAAAAAGTATAAAATCATATTGACTTACAGTTTTGTTTTCTTATAAAAAATACGCATTTGATTCCAAATGTACATCTAGTTTCTAGGTGTGAATTACAAAATTAAGTTATCTATGAATTTTGAAGCAGGCACAAGAGTGCAAAACAACAGAAGATTACATGATCAGGATCTTAAATTCAGAGAAGATCTACAAAACCAGAACATTGTTCTAGCAGATGAGAAAGCACTCAAAAGAAATCAGAAGAAAAGTGGGTTACCTCTCTTTCCTTTAGGATTTGTAAAGGATGGACTTCAAGAGTCTATTAAGGCACATTTACGGAAAAACCCTAAAGCTCCTAAAAAGCCTGCGAGCGAGGCATTCAAAAATGTCTTCCTAGTCCCAGCAACAATGAACGGAGTAGATGGATCTATAATCCAAACAACCGGTATTGGTAAAAGGATTATAGGAAGCCTTCTGTCTTCTCTTCAAAAAACAACACCTCAGAATATTCACTTATTCTAAAACAAAACAACAAGCAATTAGTTCTCTAATTGACATTAACTAACAAGCCCACTTCTGTCTTCAGGAGTGGGTTTTCATATACTTGACTTTTTAATTAATTTATATATTTATAAAATGTACTAGTTTCTAGTATATAACTAAAAAAATGAATTATTAATGATGAAATCAAGAAGTTTAAGTAATGGTGTTCGTATCTCAGCTGGAATAGCTAAGAATCCACCCAATGTAGGTAAAAAAGATTATTTAAGAAAGGAGAAGTCAACTCCATCTTTCATAAACCGAGTATTTGCCACTAAGAATACAAAATTGACTATTGAAAAGAGAGTCTATGACTTGAATAATCAGAAGTTAATTGAAGAAGATTCTATACAAATTGATTATGTATCTGGATGTTTATTTGATAAGGTAAGAACCACGCCACAACCAGAGTTTACGAACCCTCGGAGTGGATATTTTATCAGATGCGCGAGGGACGCAGACTCCATTGTTCTGAAAGATATTTTAAATTCTTTGGATCCGCAAACACAAAAAGGAGTTATAAAAACCTATTTCTTCTAAAATTTCATCACCCAAATTCTCATTGTTGTTTCCAGCAATGAGATTTTTTTTATTTTCTCTTGCTTGATTTCCCTCTCAAAAAATCCATTATCAGTATAGTGTACTTACTATCAGGAAAAACTTACTTTTGTAAATTGTTTTTTTTCTGCTTATAATTATAATTATCCTAACTTTATATTCTTTATATTTGAAAATATGTACGTACCTACTATTATTGAAAAGACAGCAAATGGAGAAAGAGCTTGGGATATATTCTCGAGACTTGTGGAAGACAGAATTATCTATATGGGTTCAGGAGTAAATGCTGATGTAGCAAACCTCGTAATCGCTCAATTATTATTCCTCAACAAGAAAGATCCAAAAAAAGATATCATAATGTATATCAATAGCCCAGGTGGAAGCGTTACTGATGGACTCGCAATCGCTGATACTATGCAAATGATTAGTAATGATGTGGTGACGGTTTGTGTAGGTATGGCTGCAAGTATGGGAGCTCTCTTATTGACTATGGGAACTAAGGGTAAAAGATTTGCTTTACCTCATAGTGAAATCATGATTCATCAACCACTTATTTCAGGTGGAGGAATTAGTGGTCAAATGAGTGATATTGAAATTGCTGCAAAACATGGTATGAGAACAAAACAAAGAATCAACCAAATAATTTCGCATAATACAGGTAAAACACTCAAACAAGTAGAAAAAGATACAGATAGAGATAACTATCTTACAGCTGAACAAGCAGTAGAATATGGATTGATTGATAAAGTTATCGGAGCATACGATCTTTGGAAAGAAGTAGGAGCTATCAAATAAAAATTTATGACCGTTCATAGTATGAAATCAATTATCAAATCAATACTTCATTTTCTGATTATTTTTGCGAGTTTTTACCTTGCATATATTACTCGTGGATATACGGATCTTATCCCTTTTACCCAGCTTCATATTCCTGTACTCAATTTTAGAGAAACCATGACGTATGGTGTTCTTTGTGCTGGATTATTTGTTATTATCTGAATTATCTACAAACTGTATCCTATCAAGAAAATAAATTATAATTATCTGAAAACTTTCTTTGAAAGCAGTGTAATTTGGTTGGTCTGTAGTACTTTTTTAGCATATTTTGGAGCAGGTTTTATCTTCATGGGCGGTATTTCTAGATTGGTTATAGTCTTTGGGTTTGTAATTTCTATAGTATTGATTTTGATTATTGATACGTTAGTAGATATGGTTTTACCACGTCAATCTCAAAAACTTCTGATTATTAATAATACAGATAATGAAGAAATCATACTTAACTTACGTAAATTTGAATCCTTGGAGCAAGTGGTGATACCTTTTCAGGATGAGTTTTACTTTAAGGACCTTCTCAGTAAATACCAACCTCAATCCTTGTTGGTGCTCGGAGATGTTCCTCGCACTTCTCTACAATATCTTGCTGATAAAGCAAACATAGCAGGTATAGACATGTTGCATATATCGGAATGAATGTTACTTGATGATCTCAATTTTCAAATCACAAGACTTGGACCTTTGCTTGGATTACAGTATCATTCACATGTCATCACTGAGCGAGACGCAGTCACCAAAAGAATGACGGATATAATCTGATCTGTATTAGCGTTGATACTTTTGAGCCCCGTCATGCTTATTACAGCAATATGGATAAAATTACTTGACAAATGACCTATTTTCTATAAACATAAGAGAGTCGGAAGAAATGGTAAAATGTTCGACTATATCAAATTTAGATCCATGTATGTAGAATACTGTACTGGAGACTACTTTGGTACTACGCAGTCCCAAGAATACCGAGATGAACTCCAAAAAAGTGAGCTCAATGTTAGAAAAGGGGAGTTACAAAAAATTCATAATGACCCGAGAATTACCCCGATAGGAAGAATTATCAGAAAATATAGTATTGATGAATTACCTTCATTGTGGTGTATCCTCAAAGGCGACATGAGTATGATAGGACCAAGACCCCATCTTAATTTCGAGGTAGAAAGGTACCAGCCACGAATGAAAAGACTCTTATCGGTAAAGCCTGGAATGACCTGTTACTCACAGATATATGGTAGAGATAAACTTCCATTTAGTGATGAAGCAAAATTTGATATCTATTATATTCAGAACTGGAGCCTTATATTCGATCTGTATATCATGGTAGCAACCTTTAAAGTGCTATTTACAGGAAGATAAATCTGATTATTTATATTATTTACACATAAAAATGTCAACAAGAAACCCTATTACTTGACCAGTAGATGTTTTCAATAAAAAAAATCTTGATGGAGTTAGAAGTGATATGACTTTCGCAAAAAACAAACTACAAGGTTTATCTACAAAATTACATTTATGAGAGAAAATTAAAAGATTATCCTATGAAATATGGGATGCAATGAAGCTTCTCAGCAATAAAAATATTAACAAACTTTTTGAAGAAGGAGAAGCGATTTCTGAAAGATCTCAAATTCAACAAGGCGAGATTTCTGATTTAAAAAAATCATATGAAGATAAAATAAGTCATCAAAACAAAGACACTGAATAAGAGTTTTTCAAAGTTCACATAAGAGATGGTTTTATAGTTGCCATATAGTGTTTTCTTCACTTAATTAGTCTTTCAAAAGCCTCATAAATAATTAATCTTATAGCTAGAACTATAAGATTTTTTCTTGCATTTCTAAGCTCAATAAAGCTTCTTTTTAGATTATAAGATACCCCATTTGTAATGGCATATGATAGTAGTAGTATTCTCGTTTTGGAAGGATTGGAACCGGTTAGACAAAGACCTTGAATGTATATAGGATCGACTGATCTGAGAGGTTTACATCATCTTATTACTGAAGTAGTAGATAATGCTATTGACGAAGCCTTAGCAGGTTTTTGTCATCATATTACGGTAAAACTTTGCAAAGATGGGCGAGTAGAGTGTTACGATGATGGACGTGGAATCCCAACGGATATTCATCCTAAAACTGGAAAATCTACTGTAGAAACTGTATTTACAGTATTGCATGCAGGAGGTAAATTTGGTAAATCAGCTTATAAAATATCTGGATGATTGCATGGAGTAGGAGCCAGTGTGGTGAATGCACTTTCTGAACATCTTGAAGTATTCGTACATAAAGACGGAAAATTATGGTATCAAAAATATAGCAGAGGAATAGGGCAAGGAAAATTAGAAATAATCTGAGATAGCGATAAGACAGGAACTACGGTAAGATTTTTACCAGATTCTTTGATTTTTGAAACTATTGTATTCAATGCTCATACAGTATTCACAAAATATAGACAAACAGCTTATCTCACACCAGGAGTTTCATTCACAGTAATCGATGAAATTAATGACAAAAAAGAAAGATTTTACTTTGAATGAGGAATTGGTACTTGGATTTTATCTATGACAGAAGATCAAAGAACAGTGATCAAACCAGTAAGACTTGGTTCTGAAAATGATGAACTCGCAATCGATATTGTATTCAATTACATCGATAGTACCAACGCAAATATCTTAAGTTTCGTAAATAATATTAATACACCTGATGGAGGTACTCACTATCTGTGATTTAAAGATGGTTTACTCAAAGCAATCAATGATATTAGTAAAACAAAAGGAAAAATAGATAGCAAAATTGGTGAATTCCAACCTTCTGATATCTCTGATGGACTGTACGCCATTGTTACGGTAAAAGTTCCAAATCCTGAGTTTGAAGGTCAAACAAAAGGTAGACTTGGAAATAGTTACGTACGTAAAGAAGTAGAAGCTTTGACGTATGAAACCTTACTCAAATACTTTGGTGATCATGAATTGGAGTTAGATAAATTACTTGAAAAAATTCAATTATCTGCAAAAGCGAGACTTGCTGCAAAACTTGCAAGAGAAACGGTAATGAGAAAGTCTCCTCTTACTGCTGGAGTTCTTCCAGGAAAACTGACTGACTGTAATACCAAAAATAGATTAGCTGCTGAGTTATTTATTATCGAAGGAGATAGTGCAGGAGGTACAGCAAAACAAGGAAGAGACAGTTTTTATCAGGCTATTTTACCTCTCAAAGGTAAGATTCTCAATACTGAAAAAGCTCACATCCAGACCATGTTAGCAAACAACGAAATCAAATCACTCATTATGTCTATTGGTATTGGTCTCAAAGATAATATTGATATGACTAAACTCAGATATGGTAAGGTGATTATTATGACCGATGCCGATGTAGATGGATCTCATATCCGTGTGCTTATACTGACTTTCTTCTTCCGTTTCATGAGGCCTTTGATAGATGCTGGACATGTATTTATTGCAGTACCACCAATATACAAACTCTCAAATGGTAAGAAGATGGTATATATCTATGAAGCTGGAAATAAGACTCTTGATGAACTTGCAGCTGAGAATGGATTTGACGGTAAATATGAGGTACAAAGATATAAGGGACTTGGAGAGATGAATTATGATCAGCTTGGTGAAACAACTATGAATCCAAACACACGTAGTATCAAACAAGTTCAAATTGATGATGCAGAAGAAGCAGATAAACTCTTCAGAATCTTGATGGGTGAAGACACAGATTCTAGAAAACATTATATCTTGAGTCACGCTAAAAGTGTGAAAGAATTGGATGTGTAATATACATTAAATAATCTGAATAAGTGAATTATCATTTAAATATTTAATGTGCTATAATACTCAATTTATGAAAAGTATATTTCTTATATTGTGAATATCACTGTTCTCGTTTTTCTCCATGTGAGCAAGTGAAATTCCCGTATTTCAAAATCAAAATATAACAAAATATAGTATTAAAGACATTAGATTTGATATAAAAAAAGATTATATATTTGAAAAAGATTGTGTATCGCATAGTTGCAACAGCTATCAAATGTCTTGAAGTAATGATTTGAATGTACTTAAGTTTATATTATATCTTATGAAATGAGATATAAATAAAGCTGTTGATATTCGAAACATTGATCAAAATATGAATATTGATAATTATGCTCTCTTTCCATATCAACGATTACCATATTATTGAAGTTGGTATAACTCATATAGATACTCGTATGCTATACCGTATAAAAAGTGAATAATAACTTTTAAGACACTGAATGATTTAGACAATCATCATAAATTAGCATATATAACATATAATAAATGAATACTATATCAATTCTTGATGGATGACACGTTCATACATGATCTTAATCCTGATAAAGATTTTTGGTTAACAACTAAACAATTAAAGAACGTTTTTTTCTTCTCAAAAAAATGTAATGATAAACAATCATGTAATCCTTTTGAAGATTACTTTACTAATAAAATACAGAGTAAAGAAATGGATGAATGGCTAAATGCATTTAAGAAAAAGATAGATAAGTTATTTCAATAAAATCTTCTAGTGAATTCTTGAGATAATATTACTAATTAAAAAAACCTCACTAAGAGAATCTTTATGAGGTACAACTATTTTACTTGCCAACCCATAAAGAAACTCTAAGATTGGTATTCGCTTAAGCATATTTTACTGAATAATATTTCTTATATTGAATATAAGATAGGCGAAGCCCGATTAGAAGAAAGAATATAAATATGCCACTTATAGGTAAAATAAGAGTAAAGAGATTGTACTTTAAACAAGTTCCCATTGCTCCACCTATAAGTGCTCCTAAAGCGCTACTTCCTACTGTCATTTCATTCTTTTCATCTTTACTCAAGCCAAAAGGCCATAACCCATGTGTTAATAAAAATAGTAGATACAGGATACAAATTATTATTATTACCATCAATCCACCTTGTGTATTAACTCCATGAGGTATTAATGTTCCCATCCCTATTCCTAATAGAAAAGCGAAGCTTATCGACCAGATACCGAGAATGGGTCGGCGATCCGTTTCATAAGATACTCTTCCAATCGAAATACCTAATAAAAAAGCCCATATCGTCATGAATATATATCCGGTGAGTATACCCCATGAAATTCGAGAAATAGGAGGACTTTCTTCCTTTTGCAATTTTAAAGTGCTTGGGTTTGCCACCACCAGTGATTCTTTAAAATTCCAATCAGAAAGCCAAACTCCATAATTTTTCAATACTACACTATCATAAGCCCTGATTTCAATTGGTGTATTCGGATTGGTGAAAGCATAATACTTTTGTAATTGCGTTCCGGGTACGCTGGAAAGATTTAATTTTTCCTTCTTAATTCCACTTTCTACGAGAGTATGTAATTCTATACTACTATCTAACTTCATAAGATAGTAATCACCTTGTCCAGATGATGCAGTAATGAGTAGCAAGCTCATACATAAAACTAAGTTAATTTTTTTCATGTAATTCTTCATTTCTTTTGATTTTTATTATTATTAATTTATGTGTTTCAGTAAAATATGTTAATGAACAATCGAGAAAACTCGAACATTTTATTTATTATTATTTACTATTATTTGTCAATAGCTATTGACAAATTATATTATATATTTATATAAATAATGTCAAAATGTTTTGACGAATAAAAACGAATACTATGAAAAAATTAACACTGTGGATAGTTTTTACTATCTTGTTCTTTACTGTTTCTCCCTATTGTTTCTCTCAGGATACGGTAATTGGTAAAAAGCCATTTATAAGAGAAATTTCTAGCAAAATAACTCCGCCACATTATATTGTGAATCCTTATAATGGAGAAGTTGTAGAACTTACTAATGAGCAAATTATTAACCATGAAGAAGGGATTCCTTACCAAATGATTTTTAAGAATAGAGGTTGGTGGATAGAATCCTACAGATTTGACCCTTCAACAGGCATTGTAAAAGATCAAACTAGGCTTATGACTACTACTTATTGGATAGTGATATTGATATTTCCGTTCTTTGGTTTTAATTTTTTGTATAAAAAACATATACATACATATAAAACTCAAGTAATTCTGTATCTGGTTTCTCTAAGCCCAGTAGTGTTGATGAGCGTAGCACTTTTTGCTCAGTATTATTTTAATTCCTACGTTTCCTCCTTATTATGCATTCTTTTTCCAATTCTATCATTATATATATACTTTAAAAATTATTCTCCCACTTTAGTTGGAAGTATTGTCTTTTTTATTCTTATGATTGGTATGGTATTTCTTATGTCAGGCGCTTACTGTGGATTTAAGCATAATATAGTGGAAATCATAATGCCACTCTTCACCTGGGGCTTAATATGTATATTATTTAGAATTGTATATGATGCTTACAAATATTCTGAAGGCAAAAAGAATTTTTATCTCGAACATTACGATGTATTTTGATATGTAGTCTGTAGAATGTTAATTATAAAACACAAAAGGACGGTATTTTACTGTCCTTTTTTCATATCTTAAAATTCAGATTATTTAATAATAAAACAAACCCACGATGATAGCAACAATATAAATAAGGACAATAGCCACGAATTTCTTGAGAAAACTTGCTTTGATGGTCTTATGTCTAAAGGTTTTCATAGCGATATATCCGCCTATCCGACCACCGAACCCAGATAATATGAGTAAGCTCTTTTCTGAAATACGAAAGTGATTATTATTTGCTTTATATTTATCCATTCACCATACGGCAAAGGTGATACAATTGATGATAAGGAAGTAAATCCACATAGGTTCTGTAAGCGATCAATAATAAAAAAAATCTTAATCCTTATTGAATATTCTATACACAATACTGATAAGATATCAAATTTAATAATTTATTTATAAGTTGATTTTGAGATAGGTACCTACGGGATTCGAACCCGTGGTTGTAAAGCTTTGCAGGCTCCTGCATTGGACCACTCTGCCAAAGTACCACAAGCTCATATATAATTATGTCGTCTCGAGTATCAAGATTTGTTTTTGTAAATGGAAATAACTAAAATTGATTTGAAAAGTCTGTGGTTTTGACTATGATGGGCTGTAATAGCCAAAATAGCTGTACGTTAACTATGTAATAATCAGATTATATTAAACTTTTAATTTACTTACTCTATTTCAATGTCAAATATCATACCCTTAGGAGATTATGTATTGATAGAAGTCATCCAAGAAGAAATCCTCAATGATAGCGGAATATTTCTTATGGATTCTGGAAAAGATAAACCAGGTTCAGGGAAAGTATTGGCTATCGGAGGCGGGAAAGTAGCTGAAAATGGTACTGTAACTGCCATAAAAGATATTGCTGTAGGGGATATCATATTTTTTGCAAAATATAGTCCAGAAGAGATTGAAGTTGATGAAAAGAAGCTTGTTTTAGTAAGACATGCAAGTATTTTTGCTAAAAAGACTACATAATAAGCTGATAATAACATTGATTTTGTAGAGGATATAATTATTGATTTTAGTCTGTCAGATAGCAGATTTGACGGGTCTGTAGCTCAGGGGTTAGAGCGTTCGGCTCATAACCGACTGGTCGTTGGTTCAATTCCAACCAGGCCCATTTTTTTTATTGCTTTTTTGAGTGAGAATGATTATAATTAGTTAATTTAATACTAATTGTTCTGTTTATGGGTAGAAACCAACCAGCTCAAGAACCAAACTTACTTCCTGTTCAAATAGCGCAAGATCAGGTATCTCAAATCGGAAAACTCATTAACGATGAGCTTTCCAAATTAGTTCTTAATGATGAAAATTCCACATTCGATTACGTTAAAAATATTATTCAATTACATGACCATTTAATCACCCAATTACCTAATATCGATTTATGGGTAAAAAATATCAATAAGAATATTAAAATCTATTTTACGGAGATGAAAGAAGGGATAAAAGCAGCCGATAAATTATTTAACTTGGATCCTACAGAAAGTAATATTGTGATAAATCAACTTAAACATTTTATTAACAATCTTAAAGATAAACGAGCTATCTTGGAAAAAGAAATTACTCACAATCAAGAAAGTTTAGCAAAAGCAATGCTTAAAAAATATAATCCAGAAATCTATGACGGACTTATGAACAAGGAAGGTGTAATTGATCTTGATGAAACAGATGGATACATACCCTTGATGGAAAACAAAAATCTTTCCCTCTCTGATCAATTCATTGTTAAAAACGTAAATAATGGAGCAAGACGTATCAAAATATATCAAACTATTGCAAATGCACTAATAACTAGATTGAACCAAGTAAATCCCATTGATCGTAGTTTTGAAGAAGAAATAGAGACTATATATGAGAAATATCTCAATATCAATACGGTATTGGAAAATAACTCCTTGGAAAATAAATTCCCTTTAGAAGATAAAATTTTCTTTGAACGTCAGTGGCTGGAACACGATTCTATTATTGATAAGGCAGGAGAAAAGCTCTATCTGGGAAAATTAAAAAAACACTGGATGAATCACCTTAATGAAAGAAAAGATCTTGTAAGAAAACAAGAACTTATGGATATTCCACAAGATAAAAAAATAGTAGCAAAAGAACACCTATTTGCTATGAATTATGATGAATATGATCTGACTTTAGCAGAGTACGCGGAAAATATTAAGAAAAATATCACAGCAAATAAAGAGTACTATAAGGAAGAAACGGAGGATTATGTATCCCAAGGACATCCCCTCCAGTATGATGAAAAGGGTAAAATAAAAGCTCTCAATCCTACCACAAAAAATGATATTATAAAAAATTATTATTGACTTCGAGCAGCAGAATTTTTCCTCAACAATCATTAATATTTTTTATTTTCAAGGCTTCAAAATCAGAATATAGTTCTGGTTTTTTTGTAAAGTCAATATGATTCTACATTTTGATTTGTTGCTCAGAACCTTTGATTGAAAGCGGTATAAGAAAAGTTATATACTATATATTTCAATACAAAAACTTTAATTTTTTATACAAGACCCTATGTCTTTTCCAAAAAGATTTGATAACGCTAGAGAAGCAAAAATATATAAACAGTCTGTAGACGCTGGGTATTTCAAACCAGAATATAATCAAAATAAATCCAAGGAAACCTTCGTAGTACCTATTCCGCCACCAAATGTAACTGGAGTATTGCATATAGGACATGGGCTTTTTGTGACTATACAAGATGCATTTTGTAGATATCATAGGATGAAAGGAAAACAAGTATTGTGGGTGCCTGGTACAGACCATGCAGGTATTAGCACGCAAGTACAGGTAGAAAAAAAACTCCAAAAAGAACAGGGACTGAGTAGACATGACATCGGAAGAACAGACTTTTTGGCTAAAACACGAGAATTTGCTTCAGAGCATCGTCAGATTATTTTGGATCAATTCAAACTTTTAGGAGCCAGTGTAGATTGGGACAGAGAGCAATTCACCTTATCAGAAGGGCTCAGTAGGGCAGTAAGAAAATCATTTAGAAATATGTACGACCAAGGAAAAATCTACCTCGGATATCGTATTTCTAACTGGTGTAGTAGATGCCAAACAGTGCTTAGTGATGCGGAAGTAGATATGGTTCCTAGTAAATCTACTCTCTATACTATCAGATATTTCTTGATTGGCGGTAAAAACGTGCATATCGACGTACATACTACAAGACCAGAAACAATACCAGCAGATGTGGCTTTGGCGGTACATCCTTTGGATAAAAGATATAAGCATTTGATAGGGAAAGAAGTGATGGTTCCTTTCGTAAATCGTAAGATACCAGTAATTGCAGAAGAAACAGTAGATATGGATTTTGGTACAGGAGTTCTCAAGATTACTCCTACTCATGATGCTACAGACTTTGATATCGGTACTAAACACGGACTCCCTCTTGATACTTTCGCCTTAGATAAAAATGGTAAATGGACATCAACTCTTACAGAATTTGGAGGTATGGAAGTGGAAACGTTTTTTGATACCTATATTGATAGACTCAAAGAAATTGGTAACCTTATCGATGAGACGGAATATGAAAATAGCGTTCCGCATTGTGAAAGATGTGGTCATAAGATCGAACCTATGGCGAGTGAGCAATGGTTTGTGGATGTAAATGAATATGCTGAAAAATCAATGCAAGCCATTGACGCTGGGCAAGTACAAATTCATCCTGAAAGATTTACAAATATCTTCCACAATTGGTTGGATAATATCAAACCTTGGTGTATTAGTAGACAATTACGATGGGGACACAGAATTCCTGCTTGGACAAACGAACAAGGTGATATTGTAGCTGCAGATGAAGATACAGTCTATGAAAAATTCATCGCTTGAGGAAAATCTAAATCAAATATCATATTGAGTCTGATTATTTTCAACTGTATTGCAGACAATAAACTAGAGGAAAAATTTGAGTTTCAGGATTTACTCGATGTCTTACTCAAACCAAGTTTGGTGACTAAACAAGGATTGCTGTACGAACTGTATTGTAAGATATATATGACGAAGTTTGAGAATACAGAATACGCTGAAGAAGCTAAAAAACTTCATGATTTATTGGCAAGTATCCAAGCTCATGCTATCGATGAAGAAGCTATTGATCAATTATTAGATATTCTGAAAGAGAGTTATGGAATCAAACAAGAGAGACAATTTTATATGTGGGACCGAGAAACTATCACTGGTTTCAAAAATCTCAAACAACATAGTGATGTATTGGATACTTGGTTTAGTAGTGGTTTACGACCATTTAGTATTTTAGGTTGGCCAGAAAATACGACTGATCTTCAAAAATATTTCCCTACGACTTTATTGGAAACAGGAGGAGATATTCTCTTCAATCGAGTATGTAGAATGATGATGATGAGTATTGCAAATACGGGTGAATTACCGTTCTCAAATGTTTACTTTCATGGGCTTATCCGCGATGAAAAAGGAGCGAAAATGAGCAAATCTAAGTGAAATGTAATCAACCCACTGGATATGATTACTAAATACGGTACGGATGCTCTCAGATTATCATTAGTTATCAATAATCCAGCAGGAAATGACCTCAATTTCAGCGAGACAAAAACAGATTATTGTAGTAGATTTATTACCAAATTATGGAATGCAAGTAGATACGTGCGAATCAACTCAATAGGAGAAGGCGATGCAGAAGCTGAAATCGAAAATAAAGTAAATATCGAACTCAATGTTCTCAAAGACTATATTTTTGAGCATAAAGATAAGCTGAATGATTTTGATATCTGGATTCTGAATGGACTTGATGATCTCATTACCAATACAGAAAAGAGCTTTGAAAACTATAACTTTACTTCTCAGGTAGATGATATCGTAAAATTCACATGGAATAACTTCTGTGATTGGTATATTGAAATTGGTAAGCTTCAAAAACATGAACTTACTGACAAAATTATGCTCTATGTTATTGGTACTTTGTTGAAACTTTTGCATCCAGTAGCTCCTTTTGTTACTCAGGCACTCTACGATGATATGTGATTTGGTGCTGATTTGTGTGTTTCTGAATATCCTACTATAATCTGAATAGGAAGTATGAATACACAAACTAAACTCTTTATTGAACTTATTTCTGAATTCAGAAATCTCAAAGCAGAAGCAGGAATAAAATCCAATGAAAAAATCTCTGCTCTTCTCAAGGCGAATACAAATATCGCAAATATGGTAAAACAATACGAAAGCATGTTCTGCAAGATTGTTACTTGTAATGAATTAACTATCTTGAATGTAAATCAGGAAATCCCTGAAGATTATATGGTAAAACTCGTGTTTGATATCACGATTGGAATCAAAACAGTTACTCCAGTAGATGCCAAAACACAAATCCTAAAGCTTGAAAAAGAACTCATTACAGAACAAAAATTTGTCGCTGATATGCAATCTTTATTGAACTCTGAAGGATTTATGCAATCTGCTCCAGAAAGTATTAGAACGGCTAAGCAAACTAAACTTGATGAAGTAAAACAAAAAATTCAACAGATTGAAATAGAGCTTCAAAGATTGAAATACCTCGGAACAAGTTAATTTCTCCTTTAAAATAAAATAAAAAACCTCCATCATGTAATCATGCGGAGGTTTTTTCTTTTCAGTTTTACTACCAAGTTCTGTTATTTCTCACTAACGGCAAAAGACCTCTCAGTCTTTCCCATAAAGTTCCTAACTCATCACTTTGTTTTTTTAGACGCGTTTGTTCATTTTTTAAATTTAGAACAACGGGATCTTTAGAGACATTGATATGATTCTCCTTAGCTTTTTCTTCTAAGCTATTGACACTGCAAGTTACTCTGTGCAATTTAGCATTAGTAAATTCTTCTTTCCTTATTAAGAGTACCATACATGCTGATATTTCCTTTTTGTAATTTTCTTTATCTTCCTCAGTAGAGGATTTTAATTCACACAACCTAAAGTCTAATGCAACTTTCAGTTCAGCGTTTACTGAATCTATATTGTTCAATAATTTCTCGATCAAAATTTGTAGTCCTGGCATAGTTTCTTTATTTAACTTAATTTACGTTAACTTCTTGGTTTAATAATTTTTTTAGTTTGATACAGTTCTGATATCTAATGTCATTTTTGTAATCAATTTTAATAATTTTATTATATATTCTTGCTACTTCTGGATTACGAAAAGGATTTGATGCTTTTTGTTCCAGATCTTCTTTGAGAGCATTAACCTCATTTTCTAATTCATATTGCTCTTTCATAGCATCTATATTGGTGTCAGCCAAATATCCTATAAAAAATTCTACTTCTTTTTTTTGTTCTTCTGTTGTAATGTTTTTTAACTCTAATAATTCTTTTAATCTCGACATAGTTTTGTTTTTTTTGTTTGTTATTTGAAAATACCTTTTGTTACTGCGTAGTAAAACTGTTAAAGAACATTCTCAAGAAAACTTGAGGGAGTTGATAGTTATTATTTGAAATGATTTGTCAATAGTCTTTATTGAACTCCATAGCAGTCTCGGAAACCTATCACGTCATAGTTTGCATCGATTGGTCGTATACCAAATTTAGCAAGTGGATCATCGTTGGGCTTAGCATTTGAACAGTTAGTAGGATTGGAGATTGTACTGCCTTTAAAATGTGCTACAATAGCATCATGTAAGCCAATATCTGAAGAAGAAACAGTATATACAATATTTTTATTCATTCGTGATACCGCTTTAGGTATAACTTTATACATACCATTGCTGATTGAAGGTCTCATGTAATTGAGTTGAGTTTTATCGAGAGTGTAGTACACGAATAAATTATCAGGAAGTTCAAATCTATATTCATTTTCTAAATATTTTTTATCGAAAATGTCTTTAATGATGTAGTTACTATTTATTTGGTTGATCTTGGTAAACGGGCTTGGTTTCCTAGAAAACGTTATTGTTGGTATATATTTGATATTTCCGAACTGAAGAACTTTTGGAATATTTCCAAGGTTAGCATTGCTCGAAGTGACAGGGATGTTGTTTTTGTCCACAAAAGACTGACTTACTCCTTGTGATTCGTAGTCACAACCTTTACTTACTCTTAGATAATTATCTCCAATTTTTTTGACTTGTTGTAATGCCACATCTCAATTTGCACACTTTGTGCCTTTTATAATTGATATATTGGGAATAATCTGAATAACTGTTTTGGCATCATCGCTTTGTTGTAAAATTGTAGTACTATTTGCTTGAGTTTTTTTGCTAAGACTCGGATCGCTGCACAGATCTAGAAGACAGATCTTATCAAGAGTCGCAGAAAATTCATCTGTTTCATATGTTTTTACTATAGCATATTGTATATTATACATATTGTCTTCTCTTTTTCAGATTATATAATAATTATTAATTCATGGTTTGATGTTATCATTGTTTGGATCAAGCTGAAAAGCCCAAGTATTATCTTTAAAGTTTATTGGTTCAAATAAAAATGCGCCGTCCGCAGTGGTACCTAGAATATAAAGATTCTCAATAGTCGGGCTAACTTTACCTTGAAGTAAGAGTTTTGGAGAGACCACAGTATTGGGAATATTATTGATAGATATATTAGTATAGCCACTCATCGTGAGATTGTCAGTATCTACATACGTATTTACCAATGAATCATTTTGTAAAATCATCACAGCTTTGTTGAATTGATCTACATAACCAGTAGGGTAGATAGTCAAAATATCACCTGTAATTGCTCACGTAAGTGATATTCATGTATTAACTATTGTGCCTGATTTGGTATCTCCACTAAATAATTCACCACTCGCATCACCAAATAGATAATCACCAATACTAGGAATAATACCTTTATTCGTTCCTGTATCGTATTGAGATGTTCCCAACGGCGTTCCCCATGACAGATTGAAGATACCATATGCAGCAGCCGTGATTGCTATACCAGCGCATATTCCTACAATTGTCCACAACGTAGTATTTGATTTTTTGGATTCTTTGTTTATTTGACGAATATACATATTGGGTAATTGTAAGGTTAAAAATAATCTGAATCATATGATTTGGGAGAATAGCGATAAGCAAATATTGTATTACTACTCAATTAAATTATAGTATAAGCTATTCTATTTCGGTATTCGTATTATGGCTGACCACTGATTCAAACCTCAAGACCATTATTTCAAAAAAGCAAAATGAGAGAATTTTGTTGCAAGATCAATTTATAAGCTCGAGGAGATTGACTTGAAGTATAAACTTTTAGACAAGTCAGTCAAAAAAGTATTGGATATATGATGTAGTCCAGGTAGCCGATTACAATATACTTCCAAAAAACTATGAGCAAATCTTGATTTTCTTACTATATGACTTGACATACAACCAGTTAAAGTAAATTTGAGATGAGTGGTAACAGCTGTAGTAGATGCTACCGATCGTGAAGCTTGTAAAAAATTGTTTGAAGAATATAATGTAGAAAAATTTGATTGTATTCTTTCTGATCTAGCACCAAATACCATTGGCTTCAAAGGTATAGATGCTATGAGATGTATTGCAGTACTTGAAGATACACTCTGGCTGTATGAAACTTATCTCAAAGAAGGAGGTAAATTTGCTATGAAAATATTTATGGGACCTTGATTTGATGAGTTCGTGAGTGATTGTAAAAAAACTCGATGAGCTACCAACATCAAGCTTATTAAACCCAAAGCATGTAGAGATTTGAGTAAAGAGATCTATATTGTGAAGTGGAGATAATTTCTTATTTCTTTTATTGATTCTTTTTTTGACTTTCTCCTCATCTATCATCATCCCTTACGAATCCTGAAACGCTTCATTGTACCTTGTCTAAGAATCCTGTAATAGAAGCTTCATCCTCAATAGTTTTGGAGCTTATTTTCTTAGTAAAGTCATTATTTTGGTATTCGTTAGTTGTGAGAGTTTTTGTGGCCATATCGTATATGGTATCTCTTCTGAATCCTTTATTATCAGTTTTAGTGGTTGCGATAATTCCTTTTGGTGCATTGCTGTTTTGATTGTGCCAATCATATTCTTCTTGGTCCGTTTTGAAAGTTCCTCGTTCGTGAATTTTTGTCTCATTACTATTATAAAATAATCTAAACTTTACAATAACCTCACCTGGATATTGTCTTGCACATCCTACTCAGTCAATATACTTATCACTAATAAGTGGATCTGCTATCTTTCCATCTTCTTTTTTAATAACTCCAAAATCATTATAAAATCTTTTGAAAACCTCAAAGCCTAATTTTTCTAGTGGGGTTTCGATACTTTCTTTCTTCTCAAAATTATCTTGAATATTCTCCTTTATATTTAAACCATAATCTTTCTCCTCCAATTTTTCTGATTTATTGTCATTCTTCTCTGGTGTTTTAAATTCCTGTTCATAAGTTTGTTGAGTAAGAGTAAGTAATTTCATATCAAAAAATAAGAATATAAAATATTCTGAATATGAAATTATTATAATTATTTAATCATATAACACAAGTTTATTTTAAGTTTTATATAAAATTACCTCTTATCTTACCTATTTAACTCATAGGAGATATATCATTTTATATATAATGTATAATCCGATTTGTTAAAGCAAAAAATGATAACAAGCTATACATAAATTTGCATTAATTGTGGCTGTTGAGTATCATAAGAGTATGCAAAAGGACGAACAAAATAGTTATGAATATATGCTCAATGATTCAGAGAAAAAAATAATAAATTCTCGAACACAGGGGTATGCACATGGTCTGGGTAAAGCTATCCAGATACAGTTTTTGAATGACTCACAAAATGATGCTATAGCTCGAGTAAAAGATGATGTGGGAGCTCATAAAGAATCACAAAAGTCTATTTTCATAAATTTACCGAGTTTGGCAAAAATTATTCATTCTCAAACTCAAAAGTATCCTACCCTCAATCAGCTTATTCAAATATCATTACATGAATTGTGACATCTGTATGAAAATGCTGAGCTAGAATATCGATGAAATAAAATTTCCAACTCTTTAGATTATTCACAACATTTCAAACATACACTTCCAAGTTTTGTTGCAAGATGATTCAATGCTCTTCCTGGAAATACTCTTTTGGATAAAAGAAAAAATCTCATTGCAGAGGAAAAACTATACCATACCTTCGAAAATCGAATGAGAGATGTGTATGTGAATAAACGCAGTGTAGATTACCAACAGTGAATATTTGCTCTTAGTCAAACTCTTGAGGATAATTATCGTGATTGGTGTTTTCCTGGAGACGATTGGACTAATCAAGAAGAGTTGGGAGGATTGATGCCTTTACATTTGCAGTTTGGGCAGGGTATTTTAAGACAAAAAATGACTCCTTGAAGTCCAGTAATTCTTGATCCTAAAGTACAGTCATTAATTGATTTATACAATCGTTCTAGAAGCGATATTATAGGCCACGCTACTGACACTTCTATCTCACTACCTGTGAGACTTCCTTATATCCTATTTTTATATCATAAATTTAAAGAACTCTACGAAGAAGATATTCAGAATAATACTACTAACAAGGATTCAAAAGATTCTACTCAACAGGATAAGTTACCATGAGAGCAGTGACAATGACAATGAGGAGAGGAATGAGAGCAATGAGAACAGGAAGGGGAAAATCAGTGAAAACCTGGTGAAGGAAAGCCACAAGGAACACAAGAAGGAGACCCTAGTCAATCTGCTTGAAATGATCAAAATGATAGTGAATTAGAAGATGATCCTTTTGCAAAGTGGTATGAAAAGATAAATGATATGCCTCATGTCTTGGAAGAAGAAGGATTGAAATCAGATGATATCCAAAAACTTCAAGAAGAAATAAATGAACTTATTGAGAAAAAATATGAAGAAGAGGCAAAATCTAACTCTACTAAAAAAGCTGAATCTCAACTCAGAAAAACAAAATATGCAGATCTAGAAAATTCCGATCCTCGTGAACGAGATAAGTTAGTCAAATTACTTGAAGAGTACAACGAAGATATCTTACCGAAAATAGAATCAGATTATAGTGGTGTTATTGATGTAATTCTTACTGATATTTTTGAGAATATAAAATCAAAAAGAACTAATCAAAGAATACGTAATAAATGACCAGTAGATAGTGATAGAGGAAATGGAGAACTTCATGATGGTGGAACAGTAGAGATTTATATAGATAATCTTTTGGGTAAAGATATCACAGAAACGCTTGCTCGACAAAAAGATTACCGTAAAATACTTGAACAACAACTCGTAACAGGTTTTCATTTTGTACTAGTCTGTGATGGAAGTGGAAGTATGCAAGGTATTAAAAATCATGACCAAAAGATTAATAGCCTCCTCATTATGCATGCGCTCAAGCTTCTTAGTGATAAGCTTCTGGATGCAACAGGATGACGAGATAATCAGATAGATAAAAATAAATTACCTGATATTTGGTCTCAAGGATTAATATTTGATGGAAGTTCTGAGATTCAGGAATGGAAATCAGCATCCAATGACTGGACAAGTGAAGATGTTATACATTCTTTGGAAGGGCTATCTATTGATGATGGGGGTACTAATATCGGTGGAGCACTTCAAAAAGTGTATGAAGATTTTGAATTATTGACTGAAGACTATAAGAAAAAAGTAGCCCAATGAAAAGAAAAATATATAATACTCGTGATGTCCGATGGTCAAACCTCTGATAAACAGCTTGCTGTAAATATGATTGCTCAATTACGTGCATTGGGAGTTATTACTTCTGGAATTGGTATCACAAGCGATGGGTCTCCTATGAAAGATCTTTTCGGCAAAGTTGACTCTGGTCAGGGATCTGGAATTATTTGTGAAAAACCTTCAGATCTTGGTTCTAAAATGCAAGAAGTACTTATCAATTGACTGAAACAAATTTAAATATATTTACCTTATTCTCTTCTCTAATGACTAATCACTCTCCTTCATCACTCTCTTTGGACCAACGTAAGTCCATACGTAAACACAAGCAACAAGTGGATGAACTTTGATCTACTTTACATACATCATCTCTTCAAGAGATTATTAATTCAGCAGATCTTGCTACTCTCACACAACATTCTTTCACAGATATCTATTTGGGTCAAACAAATACTGATTTTCCTATTTCTCCTGAACTTTCTCGTGAAATTACTAAGAGAAAACCACATCTTCAACTTCTTGAGAAGGGAGAAAAGAAATTGAGAAATCTTACTCCCATACCAGAAAAAGAATATACTGATCGATCCCTCATAGAAGCTGAAATACAAGAGAATGGTGAAGGAGCAATACAGAATTTAAAAAAAGCTGAATTCAATTCTCCCCATGCCAAGTCTATATTTGATTCTGTTGTGAGTCAATTGCAAAAATCTATCAAAAATCTCATTACTTTACATAATCGTAGTTCTTCTTTCCAATCTTCTATTGCTTCTCTACAACAACTTATTCTGGATATAGATCGATTTACCTATCACGATGAATTGAGTAGAATATCAAAACAGTCTTATCCACTCAAGTCAGCAAAAGAGTATCTCACTAATATTATTTCCATTCTTCAACAATCATTAGCAGAGCAAACAGAAAGCTATAAGGATACAAAACTTGCAGTATTGTATAGACAATTATGAAATATTCATAAACAACAGGCTACTAATGGATGATTAGTAGTAGAAGGTTTAGCAAGTAGAGAAAAAATCGTAGACAGTATTCTTCACAATATTTTAGACAGAAAAAATAGCGTGCTCACAGGTCCAGCGGGTACAGGGAAAACAGAACTTGCAAAGTATACGGTAAGAAAACTTCTCAATATGCTTATGAATCGTGAGCAAATTTCCAAAGAAGAATTTGAATTACTTTCACAAGATGTTCCAGCTTTATCTGGGCATCCTGATGCTACAAAAAATGAATTTTTAGGTAAAATTGTTCCTTTAACCAAACAATCACCTGATCAACTTTCACATGTTCGTGATCAAGCACAAGATAAACCCATGTTTGACTTCGCTATGAGCAAGTTAGAATTAGCTTGTAAAATGGGATTACCTATTATTATTGATGAATTCTTAAGATATCCTGAATCTGCACTTGCCTATCTCAAATTCTTCCGATCTCGTAAACCAGGAGAAAAATTAACGCTTAGTAATGGTGATCAGATAGATATTAAGTCTGTGAATTTTATTGGTACTACCAATCGATGAGAACAATATGGTCTTATTCCTGCAGATTATATAGCTCGTGAGTTTTCACCAATTCCTGTAGATTATATTGGGGGAGATGAACTCAAGCTTCTTGTTTCTGCAAAACTAATGTATAAACCATGATATATTCCTTATGTAGGAGCTTCTACCTTCAAGGAAAATGGCTTACTTGATAATCTGGTTAAAGTAATTCCCGAAGTTGAAGATTTGAGATTTGCGAGAAAAGAACAAACTTATTTTTCTTCAAAACTCAATTCAGCTGGAGATTTTATGGAAACAAAATGAACCCTCAATCAGGCTCTCCTTGATACTAAAAGATTTCTGGAACTACGAAATTGGGATGAAACTGAAAGATTACAAATTATACAAGATAGCAGTTATGATACTATTATCGCCCACAAAATTTGTGATTTTATTAGTAATCAAGCTGATATCAAAGATCAATGTATTTTACTCAGAGTTTTCTCTGCTAAAGGTTTGATTGATTCGCAGCACGAAGAGTATCTTACGACTAGATCAAAAGAGTTGGCTAAGAAAGATAAAAATAATATCACCCTTGCTAAACTCAACCTCGTTTCTACCTCAGATAAAGTGGTAAAATGAAATAAAGGAGCCTTACAAGTAACAGATATTACCCAACTTTTAATAGCTCTTTATCCTAGTATTAGTAAACTTCCCTTGAGTGATACGATTCATATGACTAAGAAAGAAAAAGAGATAAAAAAAATAATCTGACTTCTGATTGATGAATATGGAGGAGATGTGAGTATCTTAACTCTTCTTGATGTACTTGATAAACAGTCTCAATTTTCTGAAGAAGATATAAAAAAACTTATTGCTGTATGTCAGGATCAATTAAATTTGGATAGAGATCGATCATCGACTGATACTGCTATAAAAAATGATAATGCTCACTATCTGCAAGAGTATGATAATAATCCTGCATGGTGATTCTTTGAACAACTTAATAAATTACTCGAAGATACTAGTGAACAAGATAAAAATCAGAAAATCAAGGAGGAGCAAAAGCAAAAAGCAAAGGATATTTTTAAACAATATGAATATGAGGAGCATATTGAGGCTAATAATGTAGCAAAATCTAATGCTAATTTTTCCGAGCTTGAGCAACAACGTAAATCCCAAGCCTTCCAATTCCTCAAAGATAACAAGATGGAAACTCCAGCATATATAGCAATGATCAATAATGTACAGTTTACTAAGGAATCTATTACTATTGGAGGAATACCACGAGCACATGAAAATACTAAAGCCAGTGATTTTGGACTCACTTATACTGTAGATGATAAAGATAATCCAGCAGATTGAACCCAAGCTCATGTATTCAAAGGAGAAGGAGCTTATGCTGATGAAGATTACTTTAATTACGCAATGGTAGATAAAATAGTAAAAGAAAAACAAGCTAAAGTTCCTAGCTATCAAGATATGCGAAAAACTCTTACAGCTTTACCCGGAGGACCAACTGGAACTCCACCAAGTTCTCCAACTTCTACGGGTCGAGAGACAGGATCAGCAAAACTTATGAGCATTCTTCTTGGTACTGATATGTCAGGTTACCGTTACGGTGGTGGGCGAGAGTACTGTGGCTCGTATGGCTATCTGTGGTCGCGTTCTGAGTCTGGCTCTGACAGCGCGTGGGCGTGCAAATGGGTTGCATCGAAAGGTAGATTAGATGACTACTTTCGTGGGTGCGCTCGACCCTTGCGCTTGCTCGTTTAGGACTCCAAAACCTTCGCAAAGCGAAGATTCGTCACTTATGACAATTTTGGGCTCGCATGGATAAGGCTAGAGTAAGCCCCTCGGGTGTGCGAAAAATTTTTATTGAATAAAAATTTTTATTGAATTTTTTTACTAGTTAATTACTATATGACTATACCAGAATTTTGTAAATCTAAGGATTACAAAAGTGTGTAATTGGAGTTCAATCATACACTGACGATGGCTATCGGATAGCTCTCGTGAGTAGTAAAAGATCAGTAAGAATGAAATATGACTGACTGACAAAGGTTAAGTATGATTTTTAGTGTATGTTACCGTAACGGTGGTGAGCGAGAGAACTGTGGCTCGTATGGCTATCTGTGGTCACGTTCTGAGTCTGACTCTGACAACGCGTGGGCGTGCAAATGGGATGAATCAAAAGGTAAATTAGATGACTACAATCGTGAGTACGCTCGACCCTTGCGCTTGCTCGTTTAGCACTCCAAAGAATAACCAGTCAATATGACTGGTTTCCTTTTATATACTAAATAAATAGTATGCACGCATGACTACTTACTGATCTTTTTGTGGCTTACTATGATGCTCGTCGTAATAAGAGAAACTCTTTGAGTCAACTGGAATTTGAATTACATTATGAAAGTAACTTGATTACCTTATGTCAGGAACTTATAGACGGAACGTATACTATTAGTAAAAATATTTGTTTTTTGATTTGTGATACTGTTCCTAGAGAGGTTTTTGCTCCCGATTTTCGTGACAGAGTAGTACATCATCTGATTATTAATAAAATTTCTGATATTTGTGATACGTGATTCATTCATGATAGTTATAGCTGTAGAATTGGGAAATGAACTCATTATGGAGTAAAAAGACTTGATCATTTTGTAAGATCCTCTAGCGCTAACTATTCTCGTGATAGCCGAATCCTCAAACTTGATATCAAATGATTCTTTATGAATATAGATAAAGAAGTGTTACTTTACCTTATACGGCAAACCTTAGCATCCAAAAAATCTTTGATAAGCTGAGGAGGAATTGATGCAGAGGAGTACTTTATGCGATTATGGGATCTTATCAAAAAAGTTACTCTTCATGATCCTACGCAATTTTATCAGTTTATTGGCTCTAGAAAATTATATAAGCATATTCCTTCTGATAAATCTTTATTTACTTCTTCCCCCTGATGTGGTATTCCTATTGGTAATCTTACCAGTCAATTATTCGCTAATATTTATCTTCATCCTTTTGATCTACGAGTCAAACAAGTTCTTTGATGTGCATACTACGGAAGATATGTAGATGATTTTGTGATAGTACATCAGGATAAAAATTTTCTTACTTCTATTATTCCTTTGATTAAGAATTACTTAGCACAAGAGCTGGGACTTACCCTTCATCCTAAAAAAATATACCTTCAGCATTATACTAAAGGAGTTAAATTTCTTGGATCCTACCTTAAACCTTATAGAATTTATATCAATCGTAGGATTATTGGCAACGCACAAAGATCTTTTCGTAGCATAAGAAATAATTTTTGATCTTATACAAAATACGAGACATCTCAGGCTCATTCTACAATCCATTCTTATTTAGGGATGATGCAGCATTATAGAAATTTTAAACAAAGAAAAAAAATAACATCTCTTCTTCCAGAGAGCTATCCTATTTCTTCTCCTTTTACAAAACTTAATAATAAATAATGACTCTTGCACAACATCTTCCAGTTTATAAGGCAAGTTATGATCTCACTCTTTCTTTATTTTTAGTGATTAAAAAATTCCCCAAAGAATTTAAATATACTTTGGGTGAACAACTCAAAAAGGATTGTTTGATGTTGATATCTTCACTTTATAAAACTAATACTTTATTACATAAAAAAGAATCTCTTATAGAAACAAGAGCAACATTGGAAGGAATTAGAGTATTATTGAGATTATCAAAGGATCTTCATATCATAGCAGTAGAAAGATTTGTAGTTTTGAGTGAATCGATAGAAACTATATCAAAACAGTTGTTAGCTTGGGAAAGAAAGTCTCAATCGTGATATGAGGGGGGGGGTAGTACACTAAAAAACTCCACTCAGTTTATTCTTGATACTCGTTCAGATTATTTTCCCTACTCCAGCTTTGTTTCCCTCAAAAGTGAGTTGAACATAATTGCTTGGAGAAAATGATGAAGGAATTTGTTCAGGTTCTAGGTCGATATCTTGTTGGTTGATGTGATTGTGGACCTGTTTTTCGTTGAGGTGAATCTGATAGGAAGGTGCGAAATCGAAGATCAAACCCGCTCCGTGAGTAACTCTCCAGCTTGAAGGTTTATCTCCTTTGATAACCAATATTCATGGTTTATCTATTTTGAATTGATTGAGTTGAGCAAAATCGAGGGTATTGTGGGCGTAAATTTGGTTTTGAGACTTAGAAAATTGGATATATTCTGGAACTGATATTTGGAAATTATCCGAGAGTCGTTGTGTGATTGCTTTGTGATCACAGGCGATGAATTTTGGTTTCATCACTCATTTTCATTTTTGTTTGTAGACCGATTGGTTGAAGGTTTGCTCAATTGCAGAAGTTTTTTTCATCAAACACATGAAAAATCCTCAAGTGTGATGAAGATGAGGTCGTAGTCTTTTACTATATTTACTTACTTCTCCAAAACCTTCTAGACCAGCAGATAATCAGTCTATTTTTATTTCTTGAAGCTCCAATTTATCTCCATATTTATCGAGTAATAACTGCACGTTTACTTCATTTTCGAGGGGATTACTGGTACAGGTAGAATACAAAATACTTCCACCAACCTTACAAGCTTTGAAAGCAGAGATTAACAATTGTTGTTGCACTTTAGCGATAGATTCGACCTTTCTGATATCCCAAAACTTCGTCCCAAAATCAGATTTAAACCCAGTACCTTCCCCACTACAAGGCGCATCCAATAAGATACTATCAAAAAATTCAGGCACATGGTTTCAGAAATTACTTCCATCATGCTGTATAGTCACTACATTTTGCATACCCGTTCTCGTGAGGTTGCTCGCAAGAGGGATTATTCTTTTACTATCGGGTTCATTTGCTCGAATCACCGCTTTAGATCAGATTATTTTACATCTATCCGCCAATTGTGTCGTCTTTCCTCCTGGTGCAGCACACATGTCGAGGATATTTCATTCCATGGGCAGGGGAATAATGGATGCAGGAAGACTTGCAGCGGTTTCTTGGATATACAACTGACCCAAAATATGCTCAGGAGTTTTACCTAAAGCTATAGTTTTTTCGTCCTCTTCTTTATTTACCTTATAATTGAGGGGATTATAATCTGATTTCTGTACGCTAAATCATTGAGATTGGAGTCTTACTATCGTGGTCTGTACCGACCCGCGAGATTGTACACAAGAGAAAGACTTGAGAAGGGGAGTATTTATGCTTGCTGAAAACTCTTCAAATCCTCATACAGACTTGAAAAAAGGTGACATATAATCGAGATAATCTTGATGAGACATAAGGAAGAGAATATATAGATATTTACTTGCATTATATTTTGTTTTGAGTATACTATTTATACTATAGTGTTTAGTGTAAACTGTTTAGTGTAAATATACAATACTATACTATACAGTGTGTAGTGTACACATACCAAACTGATACTAAAGTATTTAATTGCTTTATAAAAACAATGAAATTTAGGAACTCTTCTTTGCAACAGGTGATCGATTGCTTTAAAGACGACTCAAGTCTTCAGCCTATCAATATCTCTTTGCAACTCAATAAATCTGCTGTACTAATACATAGGTATCTAAAAGAACTGGTAAGCCAAGGGGTTTTGGTCAAACAAGGATTGGGATCTCATGTGCGTTATCAATTGAGTCCTGAACAAATTAAGATATTCAAACAAGAAAACAAAACTTCAGATAAAGAATACGAAATTTCATCACAAGAGGAAAACCATCTTCCTTATTCACAGGTGAAAATCATGGAGGATAATTTTTTCAAATTTTCTGCGAGTGGTGAAATTCAAGAAGGAATAGAGTGATTTTATACATGGTGTAAGGATAGAAAGCTCAATCCTCAAGATAAAATAGGGGATTATATTTCTATCTATAATCATATTGAAAAAATTCGCAATAGCTGTGGAGTCATTGATGCAACGGATGCTTTTGATAGTATTTCAGGAGATTCGTATTTTGATCATATTTTTTATGCAGATCAATATAAGTGGATGGATTTTGGAAGGGGAAAACTTGCGGAACTTACTTTTTATGCAAAACAATCACAGAAACTTTCACTTATCAATACTTCTGTAGACATGATTATTCATAAGATTCGCTGTCTTGTAGGAAAGTACAAGATTGATCATATTGCTATAGTGCCACCGAGTATTCATCGTAAAAATCAGCTTCTCAAGATTCTCAAGAAAAAACTAGAAATATTAGAGCTTCCCTTCTTGTCGGTAGTGAAAGATTTTCCGAATGATATTCCTGTTCCTCAAAAATCTCTCAAAAATCGTGAACAAAGGCTAGAAAATGCTAAAAAAACAATTATAGTAAAGGAAGACACTATACCCAAAAATTACACAATTCTTTTGATTGATGACTTCGTAGGTTCAGGATCTACACTCAATCAAACTGCCAAAAAACTCAAAGATAAAGGCGCAGGCAAGATTATCGGATTTGCTTTTGTAGGAAATACCAACCTCACGTATGAAGTTATCAACGAAATTTAAACTTAAACTCTCCCAATTACTTATGAACATTCAACTCCCAGAACAATACATCGGAAGCCGTATCGATAAAGCTCTATCAGATCATTTTTTTTTATCAAGAAATTTTTTCCATCAGTTATTTGAGAGAAAACTCATTGAGATGATTAAAAATGATAAGCAGAATGTGGTAAAAAAATCTTATACGCTCGAAGGGAGGGAGGAGTTTATCTTGCCTGATTTACAAAGATATGAAGATAATCAGATATTGAAAGAGAGTCCCAAACTTGATTTGGAAGTCAAACTAGAAACTCCAGATTATATGGTTATCTATAAGCCAAAAGGAATTCTGAGTCATCCCAAGACCTTGTTTGACGTAAGTGAACCTTCAGTGGTAGGTTTTCTCTATCATAGATTCTGAGAGCTACCAGACGCAGGGAATCTCATCAAAGCAGGACTTATTCATAGGCTTGATAAAGACACGGATGGGTTGATGATTATTGCAAAATCAGAAAAAGGATTGCAGTATTTCAAAAGACTTTTTGATGATAAATCTCACAATGCTGTAGAGTGAAATACCACAGAGCCTGTACCACTCCACAAATACTACAGAGCTGTGTGTGAACTTACTAAGCATGGTGAAACCTGGCTTCATTTACACCCTCAAGCTCATACACTTGAGTCAATGATTCATCCCAAAGTCAATGTTTTTGGCTACCCTAAACTCTGAATATCTACTATCCTCAATCATAAGATTACAGCCAAAGAATGATCTCATTATAGTGATATTCCCACAGTAACTATTGAGCTCGAGATTCTTACGGGAAGAACACATCAAATTAGGTACCAGCTCAGTGAAATAGGTCTCCCACTCATCGGAGATTACCTGTATCATCCATCTTCTCCAAAAGATTCTCCACTTATGCTGACTGCTTTTAAGTTGGAATTTACCGATTGCGATAACAAAAAACAATGTATCGAGATTGATACATTGAATGAGGTTTAAAACACTGATAGGTAAATTATGGAGTAGCGTTGCTAATTGATAAGTTTGTTACTTCATTAGTATTTGAAATAATCTGCGCGCTACCAAGAAGAATATCTTCAGATTTCCCGTTATGTGTAAACGTTGCGATACTTTCACCAGCTTTCACACTTGATTGTGGTATGCTATATTTTGTCATGCTTGGTCCTAGTTTTTCGATTGTTACTTTATTATTTGGAGTTTTGAGAGTAACTTCGATTTCTGGACTATGACTGATCATAATTTCAATGCTTTTGATATTGTCTTTGCTAATATTGCTAGTAACTATAAGTTTGGACGAACTTGCGCTATAACCAATATCACCACTAATGCGATTTGTAGAAATATTTCCTGTAATATCTGAAAATAATCACACTCTTACACTTGGATTAAATATCAAAAAAGCAGAAAATCCAAATAATAATCAGATTATTCACGCTATAACTGTATGTTTATAGGTTGCGCTATGAACATAGTTTTTGAGTAGTTTCTTCATAAGAGATGAATAAGTCATTAAAGAATCTTGTATGACGTTATTATACTCCGTATGATACAAAAAAGCAAGTATTTACACGAATTTTTTCTCCACAATGGTGAAAATCTTACTCTTTTCGAGATCTTTGATTACAAAGTTGAGTTTACCAGGATTTCCTATATCGATGGTGATATTTCCTATCGTCATATCTCCTGTAGATTCCAAGAAAGATATATTTTTGATATTCAGATTATAGTTCGTTAATAATTCAAGAATCTTATGTAAAATCCCTGGTTCATTATTGAGCTCCAGAGTCAGAGAAAAGTGATAGATTGAAGGATCTTCATCTTTGTAATGTGCTGAGATGAGTTTTTCGTAGCTTACAGTGCGCAGAGCCTTACAGCCGATGTGATGTATCTTCAGTCCATTTCTTCCAGACTTAGCAATAATCTGAGGGTTTGTACTATTTATGCATTCTGGACAGAGTACAAAATCCAAATCGTTTTGTTCATCAATGATAATATTGTGTTTTTCAGCAGTTTTGAGATCGCTTACATCGACTGGTTTAGCTGTATGCTTTTGACTTATCTTGTAGAAGATATTGATGAAGCTTCCATAACCTCCTTTATCAAGCATTTCAATAAGTTTTCCTTCTAGTTCTTCTTCTTTCTTCTCATATTTTTTCCAGATTAAACAGTCTGCACTTTTGAAAAGTGGAAGTTTTTCTTCTACCAATCTTGCATTCAGATTATCAATGCTTTGCGTGAGCAATTTGTCTCTAATCTTCGTCTTGAGAAACTTACTTACTTGGTTTCTTGCTCCTGCAGTCTGGAGAAGATAAATTCGTGATTGGGTAGCACTATATTGATTTTTTCGAGTAGTAATATTTACAATATCTCCTGTTTTGAGCTGAAAATCGAGAGGAACAATAGAACCATTTACCAGACCTGCTCTATATCTAAGTCCTACCTCGCTATGAATTCTAAACGCAAAATCCAAGATTGTAGAACCTTTTTTGAGTTCAATAATATCACCTTTTGGAGTATAGGTAAAGATAGTATCATCCAGTAATTCGATCTTCATTTCTTGCTTAAATCCTTCATTATCATCTTGGTATTCTTTTACAATTTCTTGTAGTTTCCCTACCCACTGAGTTTGTCTACTATCTGCTCTAAAACTCTGCATCTTCTGCTTATCATATCCTACTTCCTTATAGGCGAAGTGAGCAGCGACACCAAATTCAGCATATTGATCCATTTCCTCAGTTCTGATCTGGATTTCTACTGGAAAGGCAAAAAGTCCCAAAATAATACTATGAATAGACTGATAACCATTTGGCTTGGGAACTACGATATAATCTTTGATCTTGTGGACGAGGGGAGTATACATATTGTGTAAAATTCCCATCGCGAGGTAACAGCTCGGGACAGTATCTACAATAATTCTAAACCCTACCAAATCATTGATTCCAGCGATACTTGAGATATCAGCACTACCATGTTTTTGTGTAAGCTTCTTGAATACACTTCGAGGAGATTTCACTCTTCCTTTGACTTCAAAATCCTTCATTCCTTCTTTTTCTAGTACTTTGGTGATTATTCATACTCATTTTTCACTTGCTTTATTGTAGATAGGTTTGCTGAGATAATCTATAACCTGAGTGCATTCTTGAGGATGAGAAATGTGGAAACATCAGTTTTCGAGGAGATATTGATAGGCAGTAAGTCATAGTTTTTCGGCGATAGGAACATAGATTTCCAGTGTTTCATTCACAATTCTCATTTGTTTCTCTACCTTGGGATGAAAATGCAGAGTCTGGATATTATGAACTCTATCTGCAAGTTTGATAAAAATTACTCTGAGATCTTCCGACATTGCAAAAAATGTTTTCTTGATCGTTTCGATCTGTCTTTCTTCTCCACGATATTTGATCGTACTTACTTTGGTTACTCCCTCACATAGTTTCCTTACTACGGGACCAAATTCTTTCTCGATCTCGTCCGCGCTGATATCACAGTCTTCAATCACATCATGCAACAAACATCCTTTGATTGTTTCCAAATCAGGACGTATGATCATCAAAAATCTTGTTGCCTGTACGATATGAGAAATATAATATTCCCCTGATTGTCTGATCTGACCTTCATGGGCCTTTCTAGCATATTCATAAGTGGTCTGAACCTGCGCTAATTCGTCCGCATTGAGGTATTCTCCTGCAGTTTTTTTGATCTGATCAACTACAAACTGAGGATTGGGATCCGTGATTGCTTGATAGTTGAAAAATGATTTTAAGTTGTTTATAGACATGCGCAGATAGTAGTAATATTCACTTTTTTTGCAAAACAAAATGAACTTTTAGCTTATAAATAAAAAATAATCTGATTTTGAAGCGTGAAAAAACACCGCCCAGAAATACTGGACGGTGTTTTGTAATTTTGTAATTTTAACTAATTATGGTCATATTAGGGCCAATATTAGGAAAATTATCTTTCTTTTGGACTTCATGTGTCATTTCATTCATTACATTTTTTCTTTCTTCTTCCATTTTATCTTTCGAAGTTTTAGCGAAGAAATATCCCAAAGCAAAAGCAATTATAGGTATAATGATAATCGTACCAATAAAATAGCTGTCAGTAAATTCAAACTCAAATCCAAATTTGCCACTCCTATTCAAAGTACGTGCTAAAGATACTAGTACAATGCAAAAGTGTAAACCAAAAGACCACACTGCTCTCAAAGAAGTTTCAAGATTTTTAAAGCCAAACAATATTTTTTCTTTTCGAAAAAACAAATATTGATTTAATAATACTAATATGCTTATTAGTGCAAATAAGAATAGAAAAACGAAAGGAATTTTATCATTTAGTGCTATGCCTAATTCTAAAGCTATTAAAAGTGCAGAAACACCGAATAATATTATTGGAGGATAAGGTTTTGAATCTAATCTCACATCTCTTCCGATTATTAAAAAGATTACTAATAGGGTTAGATACAGAGCCATAATTGCCCATGCGGGTTTAGCCTTATCAGTTCGTTCCCATGTACTTTTTTCATGGAAGATTTGTCCCTCAGGAAGAAACACAGTTGTGTTTTTATAGTGTTCCTTAGTGACCCAGATTCCCCACTTAGAGTATACTTTATTTTGAGTATCTTTAATTCTAAATACAGTTCTTGGATCATTCATTGCTCTGAGTTTCTCTTCATTAGTGCCAGGAGATCGTGAGAATTCCTGATACAGTTCTTGAGACAAAGAAGTTTTTGAAAATAGTCGTGCTTTGTTATCCTGAATAGATAGTTGTAACACCCTTATATTACCATCAGATTCTTGTATGTACAGAGCTTGAGTCTGACCCCATACAGAGTTCATACCCAGTAAGAGTGTAAAAACACTCATGATTTTAAAAATTTGTAACTTCTTCATAGTTTTTTTGATTTTCTTGTTTTAGATTATTTTCTTTTTGTATCGTGCTGAGATGATCAGATCTACAGCGTATTGCGTAAATTTATCCATCTTGCATTGCGGATGAGCAACAGCATCAATCAACTGAAGTGCATAGTGCACAACACCAATTGGTACACTAAGGCAAAAGAGATGACTTTTAGCAAACTCCATACTTTTTTCAGCGTCATACAAAGCTGAATCAGAATGAATTACATCATAATAATAAAGCGTAATGAGAAATGCATCCCAATGTTTTACCCTGTCTTTGAGCAAAGCAAATTTTAGAATAACTTCTTCAATATGATTTATCTTGTAGTTGATGTCTCTGTAATTAGCCTTGTAGTGGAATAGTATTTTATTCCATTTCTTGTAGATAAGATTCTTATCTAAACAATATTTTGACATAAGATCAAAATACGTTTTCCTTGCTAAATCATAGTTATCATGATAACTACGAATAATTTTTTCTTTGTAAATGTACTTCTTTTTCATTGTTTGTAATTTTGGTTTATTGTTTATTTTATTTTGATTGTGCTCAAAAACATTTCTTTTACTGTTTTTTAAAGCAATTAAACTGTTAATGAACGACATATGAGAAAAAACTCATATCATTACAATAAATTATATAGAGCATAAGTCAATAGTATAATACAGATTATTGAATATTCGAGTAGTAGGGAAATTAACACTCACAATCGATGTATTCCTCTTTTTGACTGCTAAGATGTTTCCAGTCGATGTTTGCTAACCTTGAATTATAAAAATTCTTGAGAATAGTTTGATATTCTGAAATACTATCGGGATTTACTTTGATATCATCTCTAATACGTTGATAATCTCGTTTATCAAAATTGGCATTTTTTACTCTAAAATCTTCTTGAGCTTTGCTATAACAGTCTTTGCAACAAAAACCTAAATGTCTGCGATATTCAGTGGGTTTACAGATAATGCGAGCATTACAGGGACCATATCTACAGTTTTCAATATTGTCTGTAAGTTCATCCGTGTAAATACAGACTCCGATAGTCGTATGAGTTTTGCTGTCTCCCACCTGCGTGCTTATTCTTCCGTCAAAAGTGTACAGATTACCAAGCCAGTTCCCATCATTTTCGCTATTGATATATTTTACAATTCCTCCATCTATACTATAAAAATTTGGTAGTCCACCCTTATGAAGCATGACCGCTAACTTTTCACATCTAATTCCCCCAGTACAATACATAATTACATATTTTCCTGCAAACTTTTTCTTATATTCTTCCACAAATTTTCCCATCTCACGAAAATTAACCGTTCATGAAGGGATTGCATGTTTGTAATGTCCAAGCTTATACTCGTAACTATTACGCATATCAAGTAAGATCACATGTTCACTTGGTTTTCCGTGAATTTTCACATCATTTCCTGCATGACCAATAATGAAATCAATTTCTGTATCTCGATTATCTATGATGGATTTTACTTGCTGGATACTGGCTTCTTGTTTGTATTTTTCTACTTCTGCTGGCGTAACAGGGTAGTTGAGGGCTACAATTTCCTTGCGGTATTTCACAATCATGCGATCAAAATAATACTCATCCACTTTTGTAGATTTGATATCAATATCAGCTATATTATGGTAGTAGGGTTTGGAATTGAGGTATAATTTATAAGCAGAAACCTGTCACGCATTTCCTGTAAGCGTAGCACTAATTCCTTCTTCTCCAATATAAATTCTTCCTTTTAGTCCTACATCAGTAGTAAATTGTAAATGTTCTTTGATGTGGTCTTGAATATCAGGAATATCTACAAATTTGTAAAAGGTCAATAAAATAAGATTATTTTTTTTCATGTCAGGCGTTATGGAAATAAGAAATTTTGAATATTTAGATTGTTTTTCACTATAAGCATCTTTGCAAAATTTACAAGAAATTTTAGATAATTATCTTTTTCAGAAAATATAAAATACTATTGCATTACAATGTTTTTTCCTTTTAATACTAATACTTAAATCGTTAATTTTGATTTAAAATAGTCAAACTCTATGAAAAAAATTAAAATTGGTTGAAAGCAATTTAAGTAATAAAATCCAATGTTTACATTGGTATAAATCGCGGCTCTAAAAGTAGAGAAGCGATTTTTTTCATTTCAGTTTATCTTGCAATTTTAATGAGTTTCAATAATTATATTGTTACATAGGTGGTTCTATGCTAAAATCCAATGCTTTCATTGGTATAATCGTTCTCTAAAAGTAGAGAGCGATTTTTTTATTTTATTCTAAGCCAAGGGAGAAACTATTTCTTAGGAAACCTATCATCTGTATCATCATAATTATCATCGTCTTCGCTTTCATAATCCTTTGTAAAATGAAGTGCCTCAGTAACATGATTTTGAAAATAAGCATATTTATGTAGTAGTTCAAAAATTTTATTAGAATCTGTAGCAAGTAAATACTTAAAGCTAAAATTTCCATGAGTTTCAAACGAGTTATTTTTTATTTTAATGCTAGTCCAAAATACTCACATGGTATCGTTGTATGTAATAGATATTCCTACTCAGAATAACTCTACAGGATTACCATATTTATGTATATATTCATTTAAAGAATGAATACATGAGTCAGCATCAGGAGAGTCTACAGCTTCATAAAACTCACGAATTTTTTTATGACACTCATGCTCATTAAGATTTTCAATTTTGAGAGAATATATATCTGCTTCTTCAAGTTTTATATTACTTTCTACGATGTCGTTATCTTTGTTTTTAGCCTCAAAAGCTAAGGAATTTTTTAGTATATCCATCTCTTCTTGAGCATATTTTTGATCAATTCGTAGTGCTTTTTGAATTTGTTCTTTTCCCTGTGCTTCGTACTCACCAAAAATACTACCTAATTCCTTACCATATTTTATATGAGCTTCTTTTCGCACTGAACTGTCTACTAAAGTTTGCTCATCTATTGTTCCATCTAGATATCCTCACAAAATTCATTGCAAAGATCTATCTCCAAGATTTCTATTGTAGATTTTTTGAATATAGTTTTTGTTGATTTGTTCTTTGCTCATATTTTTAATGTTAGTATAGAATTCTTATTATAGTTTATATTTTTACTCAGTCAAATATATTAATCTTTATCATCTTCCAGATCAAATGCTTCCGTAATATCATTTTCAAATTCTCATTCTTCTTGTATAATGTTTATGATATTATGTTTATTTATAGCAATAGGAGACATTATCCATTCTCAATTATCATTCTGGTTCTCTCATCTACATTCAACATCTATATTCAATGACATTGCGTCTATTGATCTCCTATATACTAAAGATAAAGCAACATTAAAAATTTTTTCATTTGATCATCTTATTTAACTCCATTTCTTAAGCCAATCTCTGAGTTGTTCTGTATGATTCCAAACGCTTTCTTCGTTCATGTCATTGATGTCCAATAATTCAAGAATTTTACATTCTACCTCCTCTAAATTCATCTTTTTTAAATAGTTTTTCATTCCTCATGCATCTTTTAGTTTTAATTTTCTTTTTGAAATTTTACCTTTTTCTCCACAATAAAGTTTTAAAGTTTTTTCTATTTGACCTAATAGATGGAGAGACGCTTCTTCATTGA
Organism: uncultured bacterium; assembly: GCA_937862565.1. Classification (GTDB taxonomy): domain Bacteria; phylum Patescibacteriota; class Gracilibacteria; order Absconditabacterales; family Absconditicoccaceae; genus CALMFT01. Next base: position 41,409 of record CALMFT010000014.1, on the reverse strand, counting down.
AATATATTTGTTCTTGAAGTATAGCTGTTGTTTCTTTGTTTTCCCGCATAGCTTTTACTATTATGGCTTCGATTTGCTTAGCAAAAACTCTTGAAAATACTTCTCGCTTGGGATCCTCAATCAATATATCTTCAGTTATATCTCAGTCTACGAGTAATAATAATTTTCCTCTTACTCCTTTAAATTCTGATCTTTCAGGATCAATTTGTGTAATATCTTCGTAAATAGTTTTTAATTTGTTGGGACCAAATAAATCCTTGAGTTCATTAGTTTTCATATCATCTTACTTATATATAAAATAGACTGAATTTCTAAACAATATACCAATTGATAATCTAATAAGGATAATTATCCTTGTAGATACTTATCAACTTATTATTTAACTAAATAATTAAAAAATCATATATGTCAATAAAAAAGAAAACCAATTCTTTCCATATTGCTGATCTGCAAAAACTTCCTATAGATCAGCTTATTGGTATTTTAGAAACCTATAAAACGACTTCAGATCAGCCTATTCTGCTTCTTGAAAGGATTCTCAATCCACTTTTGGAGAGATGTAGAACTATTCAATCTTTGGGACTGTGATACCTCAATCTTTCTCGTGCTATGGAAACTTTGTCGTGAGGAGAAATACAAAGATTGAGATTGGCTAAACAATTGGGTAATAAACTGACGGGAATTATTTATGTATTGGATGAACCTACAATCGGTCTTGATAACGCAGAGATAAAGAAAGTAATCAGTGCGATAAATACTCTCAAAGAAATGGGGAATTCAATAGTAGTAGTAGAGCACAATGAAGAATTTATTACTTCATCCGATTGGGTGACAGAAATAGGACCGGGATCAGGAGATTTTGGTGGAGATGTAATTTTCAATGGTTCATATGAAGATTTTCTTAAATCAGATTGTTTAACCGCACAGTATATCAGAGGAGAAAAAAAAGTACATATAAAATTTGATCATAAAATTAAAGATCATATTATTACCATAAGAGGCGCTCAAAAACACAATTTAGATTTACCAAAAGTAGATATTACTCTCGGAGCATTCACAATTATAACTGGACCTTCTGGAGCTGGTAAAACGACTCTTCTCCATCATACTTTATTCAGATTTTTGGAATCAAGACAGAAATACGTACAAGGTTTTGTGCGTATGCATATGCTCCGTAAAGGCCTCAATCGAAGTGATATCGTAGGTGGTCAGCTCATTAAAAGAGCAGAATTTGAAAAGGTAGAAGAAGAAGCCATGGATGCTTTTTACAAAGAACTGAACGTAGATGGAATTGTAGGACGAGAAAATGTACAAAACGTAATTTATGTTGACCAGACAAGTATTGGTAAAACACCAAGATCGTGCCCAGCGACGTTTATCTGAATATTTGATAATATCCGTAAAATATATGCTTCAAGTAATGATGCTAAGATGCTTGGACTCAAAGAAGGTCATTTTAGTTTCAATAGTAAAAAAGGAGCCTGTACAGAATGTGAAGGGTATGGACAAAAAAAGATTGAACTTCAATTCTTGCCTGATACCTATGTTCCTTGTTCGCTCTGTAAAGGAAAAAGATACAAATCTGAAGTGCTAGGAATAAAATGGAATGGTAAAACAATTTCTGATATTTTGCAAATGTATGTTCACGAAGCCTATGCTTTCTTCAATGAAATTGGATTTATTCAAGATGAGCTGAAATTGATGTGTGACATTGGTTTGGGTTATCTCAAAATGGGACAACCTGCTCAAACTCTCTCAGGAGGGGAGTCACAAAGACTCAAGCTTGTAAGACATTTACTCAAGCAGTATAAAGGACATACGATCTATTTCTTGGATGAACCAACAGTAGGTTTACATCCTGAAGATATTCAAAAACTGCTTCTTGTTCTCAAACAATTCTTGGATAGAGGCGACACGATTCTCATGATTGAACATGATCAAAGTCTCTTACAATTTGCTGATAAGGTAATAACACTTAAAAATGGGAAATCTGTATAATTATTGAGTTTTTCATAGTCTATAATTTTGGTATTCCTTCCATAAAGCGAGCACTACACCGATCGTGATATATACATCAGCGATATTGAAAACTGCACCTCGACCAAGCCATATAAAATCTCTCACACCTCACAGTCGAAGTCTATCTATAAAGTTTCCTAAGCTCCCTGCGATCAAGAAAATTCCCACTCGTAGGTTTATTTTTTTACTCAAAGTAAGATAAGAAATAATAACCAGAAAAAGTATCGTAATAGTTTTTACCAATCGAGGGAATACGGCAATTCAAAAGCTGATACCCGTATTGAAGGTAGGAGGAAGGATCAAAGACGCTATACCCATATCATAAAAAAGAAATTTGGAAACATAATCTATTACTACTAGTACCAATACAATCAAAACAAACTTGAAATATCTCATAAGATAACAATTAAACTGGTATAAAAATTGTTTTATTTATTATTATTTATATCTATGATGCAAGAATTTGTTGAATTTCTCAGCACCTATAATGTTATCGGGTTGGCAATCGGATTGGTAATTGGTGCTCAAGTGACTGCTTTGGCATGATCTTTGATAGATGATCTTATTACACCTTTATTGCTAGCTCCTTTTTTCAAAAAATTTAAAATAGATAACTTAGAAGAATTATCTCGAAATGGTGTTCTACGAGGAAAAGTAATTTCAAATCTTATCAAGTTTGTAGTAATAGCTTTATTAGTGTTTGTCGTAGTAAGAAATTTTGATATCCCAATGAAGAAGTAGTAATTGCTTAACTATTATCAGTTCTGTATTCGTATTCAATTTCATCATCTGGTAGAATAGCAATTTTAATAAAATTTAATCTCTCTAATACAGCGATACATTTTTCATTTTTTCTGTTGGTTGCTGCCCAAATGCGTTTTAGTTCCATATCTTTTTTTCCAAAATCTATGGCTAGTTGTATTGCAGCAGTCATAAAACCTTGCCCTCTGTATCCAGCTAAGAGTATAAATCCTAGTTCGCCACTCTCATTTTCAAAACCACGATAATAACCACAGGTTCCCACAATTTTACCGCTGGCGTTATCAATGATCATCCAATGAACAGTGTTTCCTTCTTCATAATCTTTATCTATTCTTTCTTGCATTTCTTTCGCCTCCTCTAAGTTTTTAGCTGGAATAGAATCATAACATGAGATCTCCATAAGATCTTGTATATCTGAATCACAAACTTCTCTCAATGTAACTTTTTCTCCTTCAAGTACTGGAAAAATAATATATGGCGGTAGTTTCATAATTGATAGAATTAAATATTATATAGTTTTATCTTCTTCTTTTTTTACCGCTATTTTTCTTGGGATCGAATGATCATTGAGATTTTTTACCTGCATCTAAATCATCGTTTGTTTCCACGTCGATATGCACACCAAATTTCTTTTCTAGCTCCTGCACAGTAGCGCCTCAGCTTCAGATTATTTTTCCTTTATTGGAAGTGTGCGTAGTAAGCCTAATGGTATTTGGTCCTAGGATTTCACATTCTACAGGGAAACTGAAAATATCTTTCATAAGCTGAGTGATATGGTCACTCGCAGCATCGTTTATTATATTTTTCTTAGTTGATTGATTTTCCATAATCTGATCAAGTGACATAACCACCACCTGTTCTCCAAAAGTATAGATTTCATATTTGAGTTTTTTTTCTAAGAAGCTTGTTACTTCAATAACAGGTCTGGCAAGATCCGCAGACATCATCCCACTTGGCATTTTTACTACTTGCTTGAGTTGAAGAATTTCATGGATTTTACCATCCTCAATGTAGATAACGGTATCAATTACCTGAGGGATAATGCCCATTTCTATGGTCCCAATAAATCTTTGAATACTATCTACTGGGGCAGTAGCATGGATAACACCAATAAGCCCAATTCCCGTCAATCTCAGATCTTTAAATAATTCAAAATCTTCTTTATTTCTTACCTCATCATAAATAGCAACATCAGGTCTAGAAAGTAACAAAATATCTCTTATTTCGCTGTGTGGAGCGTAACTAAAAGAGTACTGTACTACTTTTTCATCTACCAGAAGATCTCTAGGACTCTCAAGTGTTTTTATAATCTTATTTTTTTCTACATATTTTTCGATCAATGCTTGTGCAAAGGTAGTTTTACCACTTCCAGGCGAACCACTAATCAATATTCCTTTCGCTTTGTTTTCCACTAAATCTATAATCTCCGCATCCAAATCATAATCTGATAAAGAGAGTTTTTTTACAGGTTTTACTATTGTCAATTCTAGTCCATCTGCCAAAGGCTCAGTTACTACTACGATTCTATAAGGTCAGATCTGAAGTACTTTACTATATTTGCGATCTATTTCTAGCCGACTTTGTTCTTTTTCTTCCACTTCTTGCATGAGTTCACGATAGATGTGTTCGAGTTCTTCCTTGCTTACAATATCTTTACTTATTTCAGATTCCCATTTCCCTGGTTTTCATTTTTTTCGTATGATAGGGCAATTGGCTTTGAAATGTACCGACATGGTGTGATCATCAAAGTAATGGTCTAAGAGTGAATTATTTCCTTTTACTGATTGCATATTGTTGTTGAAAAATTAAATTTGTGCTACTATTTTTAGTATACTAGTTAATCCTGATCTGATGTCAAATAATCTGAAATTATCTGATATAACTAAAACAACCGCTTTTTTTACGGCTTTGATTGCTCTTTTTTTTATATTTTCTAAATTTTTTGCTAGCACTTTTTTACCAATTTCTGAGTCAATACTCTGTGTTTACCCTCTCGTGAATACCAATGGAACTCAGATTGGAGTTGCCTCTTATCGAACGGGGGATATTTGGATTACAGCTCAACATGTACTCGAAGATTGTGATGGTCAGTGTAATGTGCAGATTAAGAATTATAATAATCAGAAAAAAGATTTGAGTCTTGTTACCCATAGTCAGCAGAACCTAGGAAATGATAGGGGAGTATTTCAAATCGTAGCCGAAGCAAGCTTTACTACTGCGAATTGTGCTACAGATATTGATGGACTGGTGACATTTGTTTCCGGCTCACAACAAAAAATACCTGCAACCGAAGTTACAGGTATTTTTATATCCTATATGCCAGATTTTGGCCAAAGCGGTTCTCCTTTCTTTGAGGAAGGTAGAATTATAGGAGTTATGAGTAGAAAATGAGTTTCTGGCGGTATTTTAAATTTGATAGACGAATAATCTAAAAATTAGATCATATCATCGTCATCATCATCGTCATCATCATCGTCATCATCGTCATCATCATCGTCATCATCATCAGTTGCATCATCATCAGTTGCATCATCATCAGTTGCATCATCATCAGTTGCATCATCAGTTGCATCATCATCAGTTTCTTCCTCTTCTTCGTCTTGTTGTAATAATTCCAAATTAAGTAAATCTAATAATTCTTTCATGTGTGTAAAAGTTAAGATTAAAAAACTCTACTCTTATTATACTCATTTGATTTTGAAAAAGCAAATGTTTTTTGTATATTATTAAATCAAATATTCTTACATATTAGGTAAATACTCTCTTTTTTATAGTATTTTATATCTCAAAAATTATTATTCTAAGGTATACTCATTGCTTTTAAGACAAAACTCACTATTTTGTGAAACAATTATCAGATTATTTTTTATTTTCGCTTTATCTTGTTATGAACATATTATATATCGGTTGATTGCTCTTGGTATATGGTCTCGGGGCACTTTATAGTGTTTCTATTCATGAGTCTTTTACTCTCACTCTAGCTTCAGGAGACCCAAGCAATTACTTCTACTTTTTGAGACAACTCAGAAATATTGGTGTAGGATTAATCATAGCATATATCGTATATAAAACCTCTCTTGCGAGAATAAGATCTCGAAGATACCTTATCTTAGCCTGAGTACTTATCTTGACCCTCCTTTTGTTTACTCCACTCGGTTTGGAACTCAATGGAGCAAGGTTATGGCTCCAAGTACCATTCTTGGCGACTATTCAACCATGAGAATTCTTCAAACTAGGATTCGTTCTCTTGATCTCTGATCGGTTAGTGAGAAAAAAACTTATTTTGCAGTCGTTTTGGTGATTTATTAAGTTTGGTATCGTAATTTCTTTATGTTTCCTTGTATTTCTATTACTCAGAGATAATGGAACTATCCTTATTTTAGCACTAACATCTCTTATTTCTTATTGGTACCTAGGTGGTAAAAAAAGATTTGTGGGTATAATGATAGGTATCGGAATTGTGGCAGCATCTCTTGTAGTATCGCAAGTAAATTATGTAAGAGATAGGTTCGACGCCTTTTTGAATCCTGACGCTGATACGAGTGGAAGAGGAATTACCTACCAAATTAAAAATGCTCTGACAGCAGTAGGATGAGGAGGAATATGGTGAAAATGATATGGAAAATGATTACAAAAGTTTGGTTATATCCCTGAAGCGCAATCAGATTATATTTTTGCTGCATTTAGTGAAGAGTTGGGATTATTTGGAAATAGTATTTTGATAGGCTTATATATATGGCTCGCTTTGTACTTTTTGACACGTATTAAGGGTATTAGAGATGATTATCTGAGAGGAATGGGAGTAGGAATTATATCATTGATCATTTTACAAGCATTCGTGAATATCTGAGTAAACATCAATATACTTCCATCCACAGGACTGACTCTGCCTTTTGTGTCTTTCGGCGGTACTGCAATCATGGTAAACATGATTGAACTTGTGCTTTTGCATAAAATCTTGGTAGAGGGGAAAGAGTTGAAAAAGTTGTATTAAAAAACCCACATTAGAAAAGCTAATGGGGTTTTACTCAAAAAAAGTTTATTTTTACTCTTTTTGAGCTTGTGAATGATAGTTGTTAATTGTTACATTCCCAGTTGCCTTAACAGCAACTCCTCTTCCTGAAGCTACGATATTATCTTTCATAACATCATAATTTAGATCATCATGTAAAGATAGATAATCCATTCTACTTACTTCTGGTAGATCATCTAGAGCAACGCGATCATCTGGTGCTGGCGCAACAACCACTTGCCGTGCAGCAGTAATTGCAGGTAGTATCGTATTATCAATAAATGCCCATATGAAAGCTAGTAGTAGAAATAAGAGTATTAATCCTACAACTATTAAGTTTCTGGTATTTGTTGCCTGCACATCTATCAACCTTTCAATCTGATTGGTAGTTTCTGCGTGAGTGCCGCTAATAGCACTAATAATCTGATCTGTTTCTCCCTTTGTATTTCTGATTTGCTTATCCTGTAGGGTCGTAATCTCTTCGAGATAGAACCTCAAATCTTTCCTCAAGCCACGTACTTCATCACGGGTACCTGTTCCGTAATTCGTAATTTTAACTGGCATTGGCTCTGTTTTTTGAGCTTGAGCGATGTTAAAGAACGTGATTGTAAAAACAACCAAAATCATAAACTTTTTCATATTTTTCATAGTAATCCTATTTTCCTTGTCAAAACATTTTGACAATTAATATTATATAAATTTATTATTCAATAAGTCAATAGATTTTATGATAATATTATAATTGAATAAAAATGATCATAAATTGAAATTATCCATAGATTACTATTGACAAACATACTATTTTACCTATTCTATAATTTATAGAATTATTTTAGTAATTAGCAATCAATGAACCCAGAAAATAAATTTTATTATCCTTCAGAATATAAAAAATTAGATAAAGATCCTATTCTATTGAAATCTGAATTTCATAAATTTGTAGATAATAATCGCGATTCTTATAAGTCAACGTCAGTTATACAAACCTCATCTCGTGTATCTAATACAGATTATGTTAAGTGATGATTAGGTTTTATTTTAGATACTTTCAAAGATAAAGTAATAATAGCAACTTGTAATCATGTTCTCAATGATTCTAGTATACACTACAATAAAGTCATCAAAGATATATATGTGGCTAATAAATTTGTGGGATCTCATGATTTTGAGATTGATAAAATACTGAGAGCTAAGAAGTCTGATAAAGATCTAGCTTATATTATTTGCAAAAAACCTTTTCGATTCGTAAATAAAAGAGCTCAGGTTAGTAACGTCTTGAATCCTGGATTGATATGAGCATTTTTTAAAAATAAACAAAACGATTATTCTTTTCACACTTGATTTCTTGGTGAACACAATAAAAACTTAAGATATATGGAAAATCCATCTTCAAATCATTTTTATTCTAAAAATGTAAATCCTTTTGAGTTAGATTTGCATAAACAAATTTATTTGAAAGCAGATATGATTTCTAAAGGTGGAATGAGCTGAGGACCAGTTATTTCAGAGCATTGAATCGAATGAATAATAATATGATCGGGTTGAGTAGGATCTACTATTCTTCCTATTGCTTCCATAGTAAAGCAATACGAACAACATATAAAAAAATTAATTACATAACATTTTTATGATGAACCCAGAAAACAAACTTTATTATCCAGAAGGATATAAAAAACTCATTACAGATCCTGCGGTATTGCAATCTGAATTTGATGAATTTGTAGAAAATACCCATGAATCTTATAAAACTATACCTCTGGTTAAGTTTCGTTCCTTGGGTCACAAAGAAGGTAGTTTTTTAGTGGGATCAGGCTTTATATTAGATTCTTTTAAAGATAAGATAATTATTGCTACTGCGAACCATGTAAGTGATCACAATACAGTTTCTGTGACAAAAGATATCTACTTAGAGAAAAAGCTTATAGGATTTTATGAGTTTGAAATTGATAAAATACTGAAATCTCCTCTAGGAGAAAGTGATCTTGCATTTGTGCTTTGTAAAAAACCTTTTGGATTTATCCCTACTAAAGTCAAAATAAGTGAGAATTTTACTTCTCCTCGCTTGTTATGAGGTTTTCTATGAAAATTTCATGAAGGTCTCCATCATGAATATTCTTTTAATACTGGCTATTTGTATGAGCTTTCTAAAAATCTACTCTATACACAAAATGAGGGGGCTGGTCAGTATAGTAGACAATATATTAGTCCTTCCAAATTAGATCCAAATAGACAGGTATATTACGACGTAGATATGATTTCGAAACCTGGAATGAGTGGCGGACCTATTATTTCACAATATTGATTAGAGGGAATAGTTAAAGGAAGTACTAAGAATGGACGTTCCACTCTTCTTCCTGCACGATCTATTGTTAAACAATACGAAGAACATATCAAGCCCCTCATAAAATAATATCTATTTAAACTACAAAAACAGTTGCAATCAGCTTATAATTAGTTATTATACGAACTATAAAATACAATAAAATCTAGAGTGTGTGAATAAGCGGATTCATCTATTGTATTGACTTTTGGCCTATATCCTACGGTGATGTCCAATTGACAATAAATGAACTAAGGAATAATAAGTCTTTATTTCTATAAGTTTTTTTTGGTTATGCAAAAGATTGATTTTGATGGGCTCATGGTATCATTAGCTTCTCCTGAAGAGATTCTAAAATGGTCACATGGAAGTGTAGAATTCGCTGATACAGTAAATTATAGAACTTGAAAACCAAGACTCAAGGGGCTTTTCTGTGAAGCTATTTTTGGTCCTACTAAAAATTATGAATGTAGTTGTGGTAAATATAAGGGAGCAAGATATAAGGGATTCGTTTGTGAAAGATGTGGTGTAGAAATCGCTTCTGCTAGAGTAAGAAGAGAAAGAATGGGACACGTTGAATTGGCTTCGCCTGTAGTTCACGTTTGGTACTACAAAACTACTCCTTCTAGAATTGGATTACTTTTGGGACTTAGTGTTACAGAAATTGAAAAAATCTTATATTTCGTAAAATACATCGCTACCATTGATTTTGATGATAAGAAAAAAGTAAGTGTGATTCAAACTCTTGAAGAGTCTTATAAATCAAAGCTTGCAGACTTGGAAGAGGTATACGCTGAAGAACTTGAAAGAGCAAGAAAAGATGGAAAAATTGCAAGTGAAACTAAAAAAAAAGACGATGGTCAAGATATGAGAAATATGATTTCTGATTTGGAAGTAATTTATACTGATAATAAACTCGAACTTGAGAAAGAATATTCTCGTATGAAATCAATCATAGCTTCACTCAAACCAGGAGCAACGATACTAGAATCAGATTATCGTAACTTTTTCAATAAGTTTAACCACATATTTGAGTTTATGTCAGGTAGTGATGCGATTCTAAGCTTATTAACTAAGATAGATCTTGAAAAAAATATTCAAGAAGCTGCTGAAAAATTCAATACAAGTAAAGGAGAAGAAAAAAAGAAAACGTTCAAACTTTTGAGACTTTTAATCAACTTATATATTTCAGATACAAGACCAGAATGGATGGTGATGAAGTACTTACCTGTTATTCCACCGGATATTAGACCAGTTATTTCACTTGAAGGAGGTAAAATCGCAACATCTGATGCCAATCAATATTATAGAAGGGTTGTACAAAGAAATTTGAGACTCAAAAAAATGATTCAAGTGGGTATGCCTGATGTAGTTAAGAAAAATGAAATCAGACTTTTACAAGAATCAGTAAATAATCTGATTATTGGAGATAAAACACAAGGAAGCGGAAATGGAAGAGGAGGAACTGCAAGAGTTTTCAAATCATTGACTGATAAATTGAGTAAAAAAGAAGGTATTTTCAGACAGAATTTACTTGGAAAGAGAGTTGATTATTCGGGACGTAGTGTAATTACTGTAGGACCAAATCTTGAACTTGATGAATGTGGTATTCCATTATATATCGCCATCAGAATATTCTCTCCATTTGTAATTTCAAAACTTATCGAAAGAGGATATGCAAATACGCCAAAACAAGCAGAAAAAATGATCAGAGAAGAGGAAGTAATTGCTTTGGATATCTTACAAGAAGTAATTAAAGGTAAATATGTACTTTTGAACCGTGCGCCAACATTACATAAATTGAGTATTCAAGCTTTCAAAGTAAAATTGGTATCTGGTAAAACAGTAAGAATCCATCCATTAGTATGTAGTGGATTTAATGCCGATTTCGATGGAGATCAAATGGCGGTACATCTTCCATTGTCTGAACAAGCACAACAGGAAGCAAAAGAAATCATGTCATCAAGAAAAAATACATTGTTGCCATCTTCTGGAGCCCCATCTATCGTATTGAGTCAGGATATGATTTTGGGAGTATACTATCTTACTTCTCCTGCTATCGATGTAGATTTAGTAACAGGATATTATGGTTCATTTGATGAAGTAGTAGCTGCCCACAATAAACAAGGACTCAATGTTCGTGATATCGTATTGGTAAAACACAATGGAGAATTTGTGAAATCTACAGTAGGAAGATGCGTAGTAAATAGTGTATTACCTGAAGAATTACAATTTGCTACAGTAGGTAAAATCGATACCAATGCTCAATTCAAGAAAAATGAAATTAAAATTATAATGGATGCTGTGTATGATATCGGAGGACAAGATTTATTGGCTGAAACAGCAAATAAGCTGAAAGAACTTGGATTTAGATATGCGCAACAATCGTCAGTAACTATTTCCGTATTTGATATTTTGACTCCACCTGAAAAAGATACTATTATTGCAAACGGTGATCAGAAAGTAACGAAATTACTCAATAATTGGTATAATGGTTTTTACAGTAACGATGAAAAATCATCTCTCAATCAAGATATTTGGCAAGATGTTGATGGTGAAATTCAAAAGAAAATTAAAGATTTATATTCGGAACATCCTGATAATAATTACTATATGTTAACTGATAGTAAAGCCAGAGGATCATTTGGTATACTTTCGTATCTAAGTGGAATGAGAGGGTTGGTACAAGGTGCAAGTGGTAAAATTATTGATCTTCCTATTAAATCTGGATATCTTGAAGGATATACGCCTTTGGAGTACTTCTTGGGATGTCATAATTCGAGAAAGGGAAGAACGGATATTGCCTTGAGAACAGCTGATTCTGGATATATCACAAGAAAACTTTGTGATAGTAATCAAGAAGTAATTATTAAAGAACATGATTGTGAAACTGATGAATATATTCAATTTGATAAATATAGCATACAGACTTGAGGTGAGACTCTTTCAGATATTATTTATGGAAGAACGCTCGCTCGCGATCTTATCAATGATGATGGTATCGTCTTAGCAAAAACTGGTGACTTATTGGATAGAAAAATAGTTCAGAATATTTTAGATGATGAAATTGATACTATTAAAGTAAGATCAAGTATTGGTTGTAAGACAGCTAATGGCGTTTGTCAAAAATGTTTTGGTATGGACTTGAGTACGAGAAAACTTATCGATTTGGGAGTTGCGATTGGTATTATTGCTTCTCAGTCTTTGGGAGAAAGAACAACACAGTTAACACTAGATTCCAAACATAATAAGGGAGTATCAGCAGATGGAGAGGATGTGACTCAAGGAGGTTTGGCAAGAGTTGATGAATTACTTGAGGTACGTATTCCAAAAGGAAAAGGTATTGTAAGTCCATTTGATGGAGTTATTAGAATTACTCAGGATGGAAAACTTCAAACTATTGAGATATTGGCTGAGGAAGAAAAGAAGCATTACTTTATGAAAACCGATTATGTTGCATGCGTTCAAAAAGGTGATCAATTAGTAAAATGATCAGAATATGCTATAAAAGGTAAATCAAAGTTGAAAGTTAAAGAAGATGGTGTGGTAGTAGAAGTAGCTAAAGATCAAATTATTTTGGGAGTGTTCAAAAGTGAAAAAAGAACTGTTTCTCCAGGTACAAGATTCAAAGTACACAATGGAGATAAAGTAAATAAAGGTCAAATCTTGACTACAGGAGCTTTGGATCTCAAAGAATACAAGACTATCGTAGGAGATATAGAAGTACAAAAATATATTGTTAATGAACTTCAAAAAGTATACGTAGGAGCTTCGCAAGATGTAAATAGAAAATACATGGAAATTGTTGTAAAACAAATGTTTAGTAAATTCTTAGTAGAAGATGGAGGAGATAGTAGCTTTGTTCCTGGTAGCATTGTTTCATACGAAGAATACTTGAAAGTAGCAACAGCGCTTACGGCAGACGGTAAAGATCTTCCGCAAGGACAAAGATTAATTTTCGGACTTACTCAAGTAGCTAAAGAATGAGCAAGTTGGTTGTCAGCTGCTTCGTTCCAAGAAACAGTACGTGTAATGGTTGAAAATAGTCTAAAAGGTGCAATTGACGAACTTAGCGATCTCAAATCAAATGTAATTCTTGGTAGACCATTGCCAATTGGATCTAATTTCAGAAAATCATTGGGAATAAAAGAACCTTATGATGTAGAAGAAGAGGAAGTATTCGTAAAAGAAAGTGAATTTATAGACTAGTCAATGCTTGTAAAAATAGATTAAATTATTACCTTCAATGTATATAAGCTTGGAGGTAATTTTTTATCTTCAGATTATAATTTATAATTTTAAAATGTTTACCATATGCAACGATTAAAACGTGTATCTCTATTGGTTATCACTAACGCGTTGATTATGTTAGGTGTATATATTATTATATTCATCCTACAACGTTATTTTGATATTCAGATCGGTACCAACGTTCAATGAATACTATTTTATGGGGTAATAATCTGATTTTGAGGATCATTGGTGAGTTTGTATTTCTCTAAAGGAATGGCTAAAAGAATGTATAATATACAGATTGTTAATAAAAAAAATCTAAGTTCATTTGATCCCAAAATTCAAGAGTTCTATAGTATCGTGTCTTCAATTGCAATCAAACAAAACCTAGCACATCCTGAAATTGGTATATATGAATCTGGTGAACCAAATGCATTTGCTACAGGTCCAAGTAAAACTTCAGCTCTAGTTGCTGCGAGTACTTGATTGCTGGGTCAAATGAATACACAAGAAATACAGGGTGTGATGGGACATGAAATGAGTCATATTAGCAATGGTGATATGGTTACTATGACATTATTACAATGAATTATGAATACATTCGTGTTCACCTTATCTAGAGTACTTGCCATGGGAGGAAATAACGAAGGAAAAAGTTTTTATAATCCTTGGATAGCAATAGCTGGTCAGCTTATATTCTGAACTCTTTGATCATTGGTCGTAAATCAATTTTCACAACATAGAGAATACAAAGCTGATGAAGGTTCTGCAAAATTACTAGGTAAACAGCCCATGATAGCAGCTCTCGAAAAGTTAAGTTTAATTTGATCAGGGGTTAAAGTTTCTCATGACGAATTAGCTACATTAAAAATATTCTGAGGAATAGGATCGAGAGGACTCAAACAATTATTTTCTACTCATCCTACTTTACAATCAAGAATAGAAAGATTAAAATCCATAAGTTTATAATATATTTAATACTATTTCTTTGCTCATATCCACCTTACAGTCAGATTATTTAAAAGATTATCAAATGAGAATGAAGTTAGTTCAAGATTTTTTCTGATGAAAAACTCAAGGCATTAAAAGCTCTCTCAAGCAGGAAATTGATCAATGTATTGTAGATCAAAACTTTGAACGAGCAGGTAAGCTCAGAGACGTTTATAATAACCTAGAACAATTCACTCAAAAACAAACAGTTATTCTTGCAGAATTCATTTCAGGTATTGTGTCCAAGATAGTACATATTGAGAATAAACGGATTATTATTGTGCTTCATTTTCAAAATGGTAAACTCGTGGATGTAATCAGAACTCTTCAAAATTATGAAGATGTAGAGCTGAATCAGATTATTTCTAGTATTGAGATAGAATTTCAAAAAGAACTTTTGGGAAGGAAGAACAACTCTCAATATTATTTCACCAAAGAAATGAAACTGAGAGCTAAAGATTGGAAAGAACTAGAAATGCACTTTGATCATTATGTCAGTAGTTTTATCGCGAGTAATAGCCGGCAACAAGATAGTATAGCTAACGAATTACTCAAAGGTCTTCAGACCAGGTATGCACTCAAAAATTACCCTTATCGTATTGAATGTCTGGATATTTCTCACCTTTCTGGAGGCTGGGCGAGTGGTGGTCTTAGCTGTCTCGTGGGAATGGTGCCATACAAAAAATGATATAGAAGATATAAGATCAGTGAGGGCAAAGGCGGAGATGATTACGCAAGTTTACAAGAATGTGTGATGAGAAGATTTAAATATACAAAAGTATGAGCAGAAGAATCTGAACCTAGTGCTGTAGCTTCCAAACAATTTATCCCTGATCTGTTTATACTTGATGGAGGGCGCGAGCAACTCAACGTGGTCAAAAAATTGATTGATAATCAGATGTTAGCTGGAGTATGAGAGATACAATTTGCAGCACTTGGGAAGGGGACTGCTCGCAAGTCAGGACAAAAAATACACGGAGCAAAAGAAATCCTATATGTTCTTGGTAACGATGGAGTAATTAGTACTACGGAATTTGTATACGATGAGATAGATAGATTACTTATCAATCTGAGAAATGAAGCTCATAGATTTGCTAATTCCTATAGAAAAAAACAAATGCAGAAAGAAATAAAATAAACTTTTTTACTTTCAAATTTCATAGATCATGTTCGCCTTATTGAGAAAAAATGCCAATCGTTGTATGAGTTTGGTCTTCCTAGAACTATTAGTTATCGGTTGATTTCACTGGTATCATGGAGAGATATTTTTGAGATCGGAATGGATATCGCTCGGTATTCACCTTTTATTATCCTTATTTTGACTGTGTTTTTATGTTATGATGAGATCAAAACTCAAAATTTCTGCCACAAGATGGTATTCTCCAAAAAGAATCCTAGGGGAAATCGTATTATATTCAATTTTTGATTTTTTCATTATTCATATGATTTTAGGACTCATTATGGGAGAATTTG
This sequence comes from uncultured bacterium, assembly GCA_937862565.1. Lineage (GTDB taxonomy): Bacteria > Patescibacteriota > Gracilibacteria > Absconditabacterales > Absconditicoccaceae > CALMFT01. Next base: position 25,600 of record CALMFT010000014.1, on the reverse strand, counting down.
AATTCCATCTTTTAGAATACATTATACTTCTTGTTGGTGTTTTGGGAGTCAATTTAGCCTTCGATTCTACTAAACATCATTGCTGTCATGACCATTGTGATTAATACTATAAATATTAATCAGTTTATTAGTTATTTTTTTCAATCATTTTAAACAATTAATTTGCAATCTAGGATGCTGTAGAGTATAATTTATTGTATTTAATTTTTTTGTTCATCCCAAATGCATTTTTCTTTTATAATCTATGAACAAGAACCTTCTGCAAATTTAGGAAAAATTCAAAATGAATATCTTAAACAAGAAGACAGCATTGGATCCACTAAGATAATATCTGGAGCAGGATTTGGAGCAGGAATTGCTAAGATTTTAGATAATAAATGATTTCAGTACAATAAAAATAATTTCCAAAAGCTCAATAAGGTGTATCCTACATTGTATGATGATGCTGAAGGACACAGATGAATTGCAAATGCTATTCAAGATTTTTCAGTAGAACAAAAGGTTAATCTCCTTGGAGGAGAACTTCAAGTGTTCCAGAATTATAAAGGAGATCTCAGTTTATTATTTGAAGGTAAAAAACGAGGATCAAATCCTGAAGAAAAATATCTTATAGTAGCTAATAGTAAAGGTAATTTTAAACTTCATAATGTTAGTTCAATTGTAGATTAAGGGCTCGATAAATGTATTTTCAACCTAGACCTTGTTCACTAATATTGTATTTCTGCGCATCATAATTATACTCTTTTCACCCTCGACTTTGTTTATTACAAAGTTTTTTATTGATTGTTGCAAAATGTATCATTATAATTTTTATCAATCTGCATTGTGGAAAAAAATAAATAGTGAGTTATTCTTAAAACCTACTTTTGAAGTAGATTTTCAAGATCATATTTACCAGGTTATTTGTAAAGAAAAAAAAATATTCTGAATAATTGTCGTACGATTTCAGGTTTTAGGTAGTGATAAAACACTCTTTAGGAGTCTATATGAGTTCCAAAAATCACTTTTGAATGCTGCAAAAATCTATTATCAAGGTAAGAAATTCTATCCTATATATATTCAGCTTGGTTGTACACAAGTAATTTTACAATATTGAGTACAAGAATACAAAACAAATAGTCAGATTATTAACGATCAATTTAAAGAATCGTACTCTCTTTTTTTAAAACAAAATATTACTCCAGTTCTGCTTCCTTCAAGTAAACATAATTTACCTGATGCTACTATAGTGATCGATTGTAGTATTGATAGAGATGCACTCATGAGTAATATTAGTAAAAACACAAAAGAGAAAATAAAGAAAGCAAAAAAAATGATTGAGAGCGGATCTTTAGATATAAGGATTTGAAAAACTCTAGAAGATTATGAACATTTCTATAGTTTATATTCACAAACTGCTGAAAATAAGTGATTTGGAGCGGTCACTCCTAGAATGTGGAAATCACTCGAAGAATTTTTGATCGAATCTGATCAGGGAAAGCTATTCCTGATCACAGACCAAGAAAGTAAACTCATAAGTGGAGCGCTCTGCTTACATGATAGAGAAAATCTTATTTATTTGTATGGAGCAAATGATCGTCGCTATGGTAATGCAGGAATAAGCCAATATCTTCATGCTTATATTATTGAATATGCACATCAAAATAAGATTGCTCACTATGATCTGCTTGGAGCATCCAGAGTAGGGACAAACGGAGATTGGTTGGAAAAAATAACTCAATTTAAGAGCGGATTTGGCGGTGATAAAGTGGAGTATGCTTGATCTTGGGACCTGCCTTTCAATAAATTTGCATATTGGATTTACACTCGTTTCAGTTAGTCTAATGCAATAAAAATGATAAACCTCTGTTGCTGTATCCCTTGCACTGAGCCCCTAGAAAATTACTATTCAGCAACAACTTTTTAATTTTTATACACAAATACACGATGTCTATGCTTGACCAAATGGGCCAAATGAAACAGCTCTATGATAAATACAAAAAATTACAAGATGCTCTCAAAAGCTTGATCATTAGATCTAGAGAAGATGGTATTTTGATCGATATGTCTGGTGAAATGGATATTACAGATGTAAAAATCGAAGATGAAACTTTATTGAGTGTAGAAAATAAAGAAAAACTTGAAACTGCTTTTATCAATACATACCGTAAAGCTAAAACAAAAGCACAACAAATCTCTATGGAAAAAACAAAAGAAATCCTAGGATTTGATCCACAAGATATGCTTGGTGGTATGATGGGAGGAGGTATGCCTAAGATTCCTGGATTAAACTAATTATTCACAACTATTCTTATGATTACTATTCTTTGTATTAGCGACTCTGATAAACACTTTGCGGTAGCCTGTGAAGAATATATCAAAAGATTGGGTAAAAATATGAATGTTATCAACCTTAAACCGAGTAAAAAAGATACCATACCAGAAATAATCAAACAAGATACTCAAGAAATTATAAAAAAACTATCCACTCTCAAAGAGTATCAGATTATATTATTATCTAAAGAAGGAAAAAACCGAACTACGGAAGAGTGGCAAAATTATATACAAAAGCACAGCAATCAATCTCATGAGATGTGTTTCGTGATCGGAGGTCCTTACGGGCTTGATGAATCAATGGTTCCGTATCACGAGTGCTTATCATTTGCAGCAATTACTATGCCTCACGGTTTGGCTAAGCTCGTCTTGCTCGAACAAATATACAGATGTAAGCAAATGACAGAGGGAAGAAATTATCATTATTAGAATCTGCTTAGTATTTTATTAAGATTACTCGATTATGATTACAGACTATCTTCAATATGGAATATATCTTTTGATCGTAGGAGCTGTCGCTTGGTTGTGACTTTTTTTATTCAAAAAATGGAATATTCTTGATAGACCTGGTCATGATTGGATACCGCCCAGATTGTTTAGAGTTCCAAATTTTCAAGGTATAGTGTATATAATCTGATTTTGGATCGCCTTACTTTTATTGTTTCCTCACTTACTCGAGGTGCCTCAGATAGCATGGCTTTTATATCTTGCTACCTGATATGGTATTTTCAATTTTATCAATGATATTATCGATCGAAAGGGAGATATGACATGAATTGCGCCTCACCTTAGATTGGGTGTGCAGATATTGTTTGTGGGAGTATATGTGTATGTAAGCGGAATGTATCAGACTATTACTATTTTTGATCATAGCCTCAATCCGATTATTGGTTTCTTTTTCTGTTGGTTTTGGATATTGGGATTTATCAATGCAATCAACTTCTTTGATGGAGTAAATGGTATGACCGCAGGCGTAACGGGAATTGGCTATGTAGCAGTTGCTGTTCTTATACAAACTGTAGTATTAGTAATCTATCAAGTGAGTTGAGCAGATCTCTTACTTATGAATGGTATTACACAAATCTGTATTCTGCTCGCTATAAGTTGTCTTGTATATATTGCGGTAGAGTATAAACCAAGTGGAGTGATGAGGGATGTAGGATTTTCATTCATTGGATTTACGCTTGGAGCTTTATCTTTGCTGGGTGGCGCTAAGTTTGGTACTATGTTATTGGTATTATTTTTGCCTATCTGCGACAGTATTTGGGTGTTTATCAATAGAGTTCTGATTATGAAAAAAAATCCTATGAAAGGGGATTATACTCACCTCCATCATAGGCTTATGAAAATAGGGTTTTCAAGACCTGAAATTAGAGTGTCGGTGTGGATATTCACGCTTACTATGCTTTTGTTGTTAGTACTGTTAGGCAATGGAAGTATAGATAAGATGGTCTTATTTGTACGGCTTGCAGCAGTTTTCTTTGGGCTTCATATTTATCTGTATTGGATTAAAAAAATACCTTTTGAGTTGATTAAAAAAGATAAAAAACAGACTGATTAATGCTAAAATCAATAATCAGTATTCTCTAAGACTCATTTGAGTTAATGAGTTTTTTGATCTCCTCAAAAAAATAGTTCCTATTCCTTTTTGAATTTCAGATTATAATAATTACTATACATCCTTGACTTGAAATTGAAAATAAAGATTTAGTATTGTTACTTGTATTATGACGTTTGAATCAAAAAAAATTATTGAAGAATCATCATCACAATCACCATATAGTGGAGGATTTATGCTGAAACAAATAGCTTTGTATGTGATTATGTTTTTCATAGGTTGTGCAATGGTATTCGCATGAGTGAAGGTATTTGGCTTAGTTGGAGAGAAGATTAGTATTTTTAATACTAACTCTACAGGAAGCGTAAAACAGGAAGTAGATTCAGTTTCCAATAGTAAAATAGTAAATGCTCTGATTGTAGGAGTAGGTGGAGAAGGGCATCGTGGATCTTACAATACTGATACTATGATTGTAGCTTCTTACAATCCTCGCAACAAACAAGTAACTATGATTTCTATTCCAAGAGATTTGTATGTAAAAATTGATGAAGGATATTATGGAAGAATAAATAGTATTTTCCAGTATTACCTCAATTCTCAATGAATGACCATGAGTTGAGCAATGGAGCAACTCAAAACAAAAGTAGGAGATATTATTGGCCAAGATATAACCTATTATGGGCTTATTGATTTTAAATGATTTGAACATATTATCGATACACTGGGTGGCCTAAATGTAAATGTGCCTGAAACACTGATAGATCCTACATACCCTATTGATAATTTCAATTATGGTACCCTGCGTATTTTGTCTGGTCAGCAAATAATGAACTGAGAAAAGGCATTGAGTTATGCAAGATCTAGACATAGTACTTCAGATTTTGATCGTAGTCGTAGGCAACAAATTATCATCAAAGCTGTACTCAATAAATTACTCTCTTTGGGCTCTTTATCAAAGATTAAACCTCTCTACGATGATTTTCAAGCTACCGTAACTACAAATGCTGGACTCAATGATGTTATCAAGTATCTTCCTGCTGTGTCTAAACTTGGGGAAATCACCACAGTAGTATTTCAATCTGACTGTCCTGAAAATATCAATCAAATGCAGCATGGATGTGTTCTCTATTCTCCAGGAAGAGAAGCTTTTGGTGGAGCGGCAGTATTATTACCGATGGGCGCAACTGCTAAATCTGTTACCAACTACACACAATTGTTCCGCTTTGTGAATCGTGCTATTTACTATCCTCTTAGAGACTTCAATAAAATTCAACTGGGAATATATAATGGTATAGATAAGAATGCTACTACAAGAAATATTGCAGGAATTAGTAGTAAACTTGGAGTAGAACTTATTAGAAATGGTTTAAATATCCAGACTGTGTGAAATAATAACATCAAACATACCAACAATATGCTTATCTTACTCACAGGAGGTACGCTATCACCAAAAAAAATTGCTCAGTATACGGCATTGATGCAAGATGTACTCAATATAGGTGATATCCAAATTGTCTGAGTGGATCAATTAGCTAACAATTTCAGTGGGACTATTGATACGGGTGTAAACATGATGTTCTTGGTGGGTAGTAACGCTGTGGCTACAGGTACTGCTATTAGCTATTAATCTTATCAGCTTATCTTGAATATAAAAAAGTAGTCGAGTGAAATCACTGACTAATTTTCTACTAGACTTTTCTAGTATCTATTCCCAAAAAATTATTATATGTTTGTTTAATATATAATAGTTCTGTATAATTGCAAATTCTTATCACTAGAAAATAAAAAAAAAGAGTCAGATAAAATTACCTGACTCTTAAGATTCCAAACGAGACTTAAGAAGCTAAGCCTATAAGAACATAAATATCAATTCTAATGTAAAACACAATACTTTGTTGATTATATTGAGGTTTTTAAATATAAAAAAATAGCCAGATCTGAAGTCAAATCTGGCTATACTCTAATTGCTTAAACTTTTTTAAGTTACTTAGAGAAGACTTAATAAGGTCTCAAAATAAGAAAACTACTTCAAGCAGTATAAACTTTTATTATCAAAAGTCAATTATTTTTATACTTTTTTTAATAACTATATTATCGGCTTCCTCAACCTCATCAACCTCATCCTCCACCAGAGAATCCACCTCAACCACTAGAAAATCATCCACTTCATCAGAAAGATCCACCTCCACTTGGTGCTGGTGGACTAGTCCATTTTGCACTTTCTATTTTACCTATGTCTTTTACTATGTTTGATCACAATGCATTTCCTATAAACCAACTAGGATGATATCATGATTCCAATACTTCATTTGCTATCTTTAAAAATATACCAGCAACTCACAATACTACTGCATAAGGTAAAGCTTTATCAATAAAGTTAGGGTCTTCACGTAAAAGTGTTTGTAATTTAGGTTTCTCCACTTTTTGCAAGAAAGTCTTGTATCCTCTTATTTTACTGAGCAATATCTCATATTCGCTGGTCTTGGCATAAATAATTGAGAGGAAAAATATCCCCATCGCAATTGTTAATAAAATGATAAGAATGATACTACCAAAGTGTGTATCTATTACTGCATCCAAAGTATATCCAACATCATTCATGATATTTAGATCTACCGATAATGATAAGATATATATTGTTATCCACAAAAGTATAATGAGAAGAACAAATAATGATATTGGCATGAATATCACTATAAGTAACGTTTTCCAAAATGCAGATTTTGACTCAGGTGTATAGTTGGCTGCTTGAGAATATTTTGCGTATACGCTGTTTGCGCCCGCCTCTAATACTTTATAGAGATCTTTACGGTCGCTAATATTAACACTATCTTCAGTAGCAAAAATACTATCAAACATTATTTTTTCGAAATCCTTGGTTTCTGTATCCTCAAAGATATCCTTGAGTTTATGAACCAGGTAATCATCACTACTCAAAAATCATCCTTCTTTTTTTTCAATCGTTATCAATCCTGCTGCAGCTCGTTTATATAATAGAGAAACCATATCATTTGGACTGATGTTTCTACTATAAAAAGCTTTTATTTCTGGGGGAGTGAGATGGTCAGGAGCATAATATTGCACTACGTCTGGAAGAGGATGGTCTTTTCCGTATTTTTTCCATAGTCTATAGAGATATAAAAATAAGCAGAGAGGAATGAGATAAAATATATAGGTGAATAAGAACTGTAATATAGGATTCATCTTGGGTAGTATAAAGGTATTATCTGGAAATTTTAATCCTACTGTAATACCTTGATGCGGCTTAAGACCATTGATTTCACTACCCTCGATATTTTTCTCTTGGAATTGTACAGTACTGAGTATATTCCTTGATCAGTAATCTCCAAAATAAGCAAATCGGTTTGTATCTGTTTTCGTAAATAGGACAGGGAGGTTTATATGAAATTGACTCGTTTGAATTGGGACGTCTCGATCGTTTCAGATTATATTTCGATATAATTCTTGATAACCTGTATATCATCTGATTCCACCACCAACTTCGTAATTAATATTATAAGTAACTGTAGTTCATGACGGTAAAATGACATCTTCACTTCCAATTCTGATTATCATATTATCACCTTCTCTATAGCTTGTATATTCTTGATTATCTACTGATATATTACTAATCGGCGTTCTTAATTTATCACCCGACTGTAGATATTGATATGGAATACTACGATAAATACCGTGTTTTGCTTGATTGAAGGTAGTAGTTATTTTTTCTTGTATTTTTAGATCACCATTTTCTTGAACATCAATTTGGCTATCAAAATTATTAATAAAGAAATCATATTGTGAATCTGGACCTTCTTGTGCAAATGTGTTATTAGTATAATTAAATCATAAGAAAAGTGCTACACTACTTATTCCTAAAAATAATAAACCTATTTTTGATTTTATCATATCCCAAAATTAATTAATAAAGTGAAAAAATAAGTTATAGTAATATTATTTTTCCTCTATCTTTTCTAGTTCTATTCCCACTACGCCATATTTTTGTTCTTCATCTGGTGTGTAAAACCTATAACACAATAGAACGCCTTCTTCATTGGAATTTGCATATGGCACTATTTTTCTGAATCCTAATTGATCAAAAAGCTCCTGAAAACTAGGAAATAAGTACTTACGAATAATTTTGAATTGTTCTCCGCTATGTAAAATGCAAATATCACCATCGCTAGCTTGTTCAAATTTTCACTTATTTAGTCTACACTCAATTGTCTTTTCTCCTTCCAACAAGTGAGTTTTATCTGGCTCTTGTAGATTGAAATCAATGAGTTTCATGAGATAGCGGTTTTAAAATAATATTTTAAAATGACACTTTTGGAACAGCTCTTTCAGACTCTTCTATTTGGAAGAATTCTTTTTTACCAAATCCAAATACTCCAGCAATAATATTTGATGGAAAACTTTTAGCAAGAATAGTATAGTCTCTTACAGAAGCATTGTAGAATCTTCTTGCGTTTTGGATAACATCTTCAAGTTCTTTAAGTTGGTTCTGTAAATCTAAGAAACCAGTGTTTGCTTTGAGATCAGGGTAACTTTCAGAAAGAGCAAACAGTTGTTTTAATGCTCCGCTCAATGCATTATCAGCTGTAGTTTTATCAGCAAAACTTCCTGCACTTACATACTGGTTTCTTGCTTGAATTACTTTTTCAAGAGTACTTGATTCAAAATTTGCATATCCTTTTACTGTTTCAATAAGATTAGGTATAAGATCTGATCTTCTTTTGAGTTGAACATCTATATCCCCAATAGCGTTTCAAATGCCTGTCTCCAAATTAATAAACTTATTATAGAGCGAAATTGAATAAATTATCAATAGAGCTACTACTATACCAATTCATCATAAATACGTCATTTAAACAAATATTATAATATAAATACATAATATAATTTATATATAGAGGATTTATCGTGAAAAACAAGCTCAAAAGATTTTTGAGCTAATGCTTATAACATATTTATTTATTTTGTCAAGCATCATATATAAGTCTATGATATATACTTTGAAAAAGACATTCTTTTGTTTACATACACTAACATTGTTCTATTTAAATTATATAAGGTAATTAACGTCATGAAAAGGAAAAATGAAAGTGGATTAATAAGTTTTTTTCGTAAATTTGATTGGAGACGATTGCTTGTAATAGTATCGTTTATAATTGTGATATCTGTTGGTAAGTTTACTAAAGGTATCGACATCGCTGGAGGTGTAGAGTTTGTATATAAAATTGATTTTTCAAAATATAAAGAATTGTATGCAAACGCAGCAGAGCTTACTACTGCGAAATTGCAAGCTAAACAAATTATTGAAACAAACATCCGTAAAAGAGTTAATGCTCTAGGAGTTTGAGATGCTGAAGTTAAGTTACAAACCGCATGAGCAGAAGATTATGTGGTTGTAAGAATTTGATGATTGGATGATCTAGATAAAGCAAGAGAAATAATCTGAAAAACAGTAGAATTGGAATTTGGATTACCAAATCCATTAGTGGGTGAGGGTAATGTTGAAGCTAGAGAAAAGTTAGCTAATGATCTTTTAGCTCAGATTATTAAAAATCCTGATGAAATAAAAACAATAGGAGATCAAGGTAGTAATGATATTTACTATCTTCCTCTTACCAATTCAAGTAAGAATCAGTTGCCTCCAGCTCTCAATTCAGATACTGCTGAGATTGGAAAGCTTGCTTCGGGTGAAGTTCTAAATAAGTTGATTGTTGGTAATTTTCAACCTGCTGATACCACTGTTAGTGGAAGTACTGATGTAAATGGTTTCTTCATAGTAAGATCTTTATGAAAAACTACAGGTCAAGCTACTCAATTGTCTGATCAAGAATTAGGTTCAAAAGCAGTTGCTTTGTGATACACTGTTGAAGATGAGTTTAATCAAACAAAAACTAATCCAAAAGGTGAAAGTATATCTACGGGGGTATTTTATGATGCAGAGACTAAAGCTATCAATTTTGATCTTGGTGATCCATTTGTAAATCAAATAGCTTATAATCTTGATCTTTACGTGCCTGGTGAAAATGAAGTTAAAGATTTAAGTGGTATCAATTTTGACACAGATTTAGAAGCTTTAGGATTAGTTAAATATGTTGAAAAAAAATGGGCAACTACTACTCAACTTCCTATAATAAGTGATCTAACTGGTTTGGAAGCTAATAGCGTAAAACTAATTACTACATGAGGTCAAACATTGGTAATTAAAATTCATGAAGTGAAAGATGCTAATACTTCAATCTATAGAAATATATTAGTTAAAGGTGTATCAGATTCTGTTAAGGCGAATAGTTTCGTAAAAGATGTTGTTGCTAATGATATTTATAATTTGGATGTAATTTTCATTAGAGATACAAACGCTTGGATCCCTGCTCAAGATGATAAGAAAAGAATACTGAACGGCGCCTATTTCAAATTTGCTTCAGTGACTAGAGATCAAGTGGGTAGACCTTCGGTCCAAATCAATCTTGATGACATGGGTAAAGATATTTTCTGTAATATCACGGAAAGAAATCTTCAAAAACAAATGGCAATATTTGTAGGTGGAAAATTGGTAACTGCTCCAGTTATTCAAGCTAAAATATGTGATGGTAGTGCAATAATAAATGGTGATTATGATGTTGATTGAGCTAAAAAATTATCAGATGATCTGAATGCATGAGCATTACCAGCAAAACTTATTCAAATCAATGAAAGTAAAGTAAGTGCAACCTTGGGTGATGATGCTTGGAAAAAAGCCTTGTGATCTACGGTACTGGCATTGATATTGATATCTGTTCTTATGATGTGGAGATATGGAATGAGAAAAGCAATTATTTCTTTGGTTGCTCTGTTATCATTTATTATTGTTTTAATAGCTTTATTAAAACTTATGTGATACGCACTAAGTTTGTCAGGTATGGCTGCTATTATTTTAAATATTGGTATGGGAATTGATGCAGCAATTTTGATATATGAAAGACTGCATGAAGAGCTTAAGAAGGGATTAAGATTTGATGATGCAGTTTATACAGCTTATGATAGAGCGTGGCCATCAGTATTTGGTGGACAAATATCGGCTTTATCAATTTGATTGTTACTCTTATTATTGGGTTCAGATTTATTCCAAGGATTTGGTCTGACTATGTCTCTCAATATTATTATCTTACTAATTGTTTCTGTTCCATTAATCAAGATTATGCTTCTTAAATTTGGCAACTCTAAGCAATTTCCAAAAGACTAAATAACCATAATAATTTTATACTCATCTATTGAGTATTGTTGTCTGTTTTTTAATTTTGTAAAATACTAATCATAAGATGAAGTTAAAGTTTGTAATACCGATGGCCATGTTGGCATGAACGAGTGTAGGAAAGATATCAGCACAAGAAACACGTAATACGCCAAATTACACTACCGAAGAACATAGTGAAACAATACATATTCGTAAAGATGAAAAACAACATAGAAGTTTTAATATTGCGATATGAGAATCCCTTATACTTAATCGCGAAGAAAATAAAGTTATAATCTGAGGAGAGGTTTTTAAAAAATTCAAAGAACTAGGAGATCGTGAAATCGGAGTGGAACTCGGAGCAGTATTCAATAAAGATGGAATTGATGAGTGTGTTCTTGTTTCCAAGGAAGAGTTATTTAAAATCTTTAATACAAATATTTTCCTCAAGCAAGAGATTGCTATCGGTAATGAAGGTGTAGAGTTCCAACCAGGACTTTTAGCTCACCGTGGTTTCGAAATCAATGGCAGAGAATACCATATAACAATTGGTACTTTAATGGATATCAAACATCATATGGAAGATCATGCTCACAGATTTTCAGGGGAAATTGGAATAGCGGTAAATTTATTGAAATAATAACCATTAGATATATTTCGATTCTAAAAAACTCAACTCAGTTTAGTCTGCTGAGTTGGTTTTTTAATATAATTTTTTTTATTTAATTTTTTTAGTTGGTGATGGATACTTTAATGTAGGCTTTGAATCTTTTTCTTTAATTATTGGCTTAGTTATAATATCTTTCATTGTAGTTTTTGTTGTTGTGTCATTTAATCTATTATCTGTTCATCATCCAAAGTTTGAAATATTAAATGATCCTTTACAACTAGTATTGATAGGAAATCCGCCTGGCAAATTACCTTTCACAAAGCATTCGATTGTATGGTTTACTCAAGGAGTTCGCACTCAGACTATAATACCTCATATTAGATCTACAGGGTTATTATCTACGTTACAATTACCGAATAATCATATTGGTAATGGAATTGGTATGAGTTTAATTGTTACTTGAGGTTTTTCTATCTTTGTTTCTATCGTACATTGAAATGTACAAGCAGTAGTGCATCGTCCATCTAAATCATCATTTGCTGTACCGTTATCACATTGTTCAGTAGCTTGAATGATTCCATCTCAGCATATCTGACCAGGTACGGTGATCGTATATGAAGCTTCCTTGCAGTCATCAACTTTCTTTCACATAAATTCGAGCGAACAATTGACTTTATACACACCAGGAAGTGCTCCAATTATACTAAAGTCTTTTACTATTCCTTTGTTTACTCCATCTACACTATAATTACAGCTCATACTATAACCTTTTGGTAGCTGAGTGTTATTTGTTATTTTTTCTCATCCATCTTTCAAAATAGGCTGAATAAGCAATGAGCCATTGGAATTTACGATACCGATTGAAGATATTAATTCTTCGCAGGTAAGAGTGCTATCTTCTGTAGTTATATTACAACTCTTATTCGCTTCTGTGTCTAAATCTATTATACCTTGGAAACTGTTATTGGAAGTATTTATTTCATCAGTCATGCTTATAGTTCCATTTCGACTTATATTATTAGTTTTTGGTATGATCGTCAAAAGATATTTACATGATTTATTTGAACCTATATTGAACCCCTTTCCACCTAGCTTAAATGCTCAATTTTGGTCTTTTGTTAATATTAATCAACCCAATCAACCTACTTTTGGACATACTACGCCGTTAGCAGAATATTCATTGATAGTGATACCACGAGCTGTATCAACAATAGCACTTATGATATTTCAATTAATATTAATATCTTGGTATCATTCCACAGTAGCATTACCAATATTATTTATACTTAATTCAATCTTTGTGTTTCACTCTTCGCAATATCCTGCACTTGTTATAGTAAGGTCTGTTTCAGGCTTACTAGGACAGTAGCTATAATCAAATGAAGTTAAAGTTCTGAATATATCATTATCTATTGGTGATCCATAAGGAACGCCATAAGGTTGAGAACTAAGCTTGAAATATAAACAAAGTTTTGAATTTTTAACTAAAGTATTTAATGGAAGCATATTTGAGGCTGTAAATTCGCCTCCTCGTTGTTGTGCTAATTTATTGTCTCTAGTGCTTTGATACAGTGTATCAAATTGATTTATAGTATTGATATCTTCACATGACTCGCTTTCATCAATTGTGGTTGCTATCACATATGTTTCTCGCATATTATTATTTAATGGATGAGTTTTTTCAGTATCTACATCACTTACAAAAGCAATATTAGCATCAAGATTGTTTCGCATTCTTTCCGCTTGGCTATCTATTTTAAATGATACTAATCCGTATCACTTATCCATAGTTATTTTCTTAATTCATTTCGGAACATTTCAATTTCCTGCTTGAGTATCTATGTATTTTGTTAGGTTGTTGTTGAGATTTTCTAATGAAAAAAGTTCAAATTTTTCTGCACGTTCTCCATTTTCACAATAATTATTAATATCATAATTGCTTTGAGTTCTAAATAAAACATCAGGAAGACTGTTGTTTGAACCCAAAAGTGAACTTACTCCTATTGCTAATCCACTTGCTCCCAATAAACTAAATGCAATTTGTTTAACTAATTTTTTCATCACAGAAAAGAATAAAATAAAATGAATTACTTTATTGTACGAATAAGTTTTTGGTTTGTCAAATATATTGGCCTAATCAATGTTATTTACCTATCATTTTAAGATAGTTTTCAATATCAATAGGAATGCTGCTCTCATTATTGGAAGAAGAAAAAGGAATAGTAAAACCTCCGATTTCTTTATTGTAAAGCTCTTTGAATGAATCCATAACAAAATGATTTTTAGTTAGATCAGAAATTACTACTGTTTTTGATCAAGACGGCAGTAGTACTTTGATTCGATTGATAATTTGTTGTGAAAAAAAAGAGGACGTTTCTTTAATAATACTTTCAGTTACAGGATTAACTTTGCTCGGGTCTCGATATACTTTAGGTATATGTTGTTCTTCGTACATTGTTTTGAGGTTCCTTGATCATCGATTAATAGACTGAGTAGAGGAATAAAAACCATCTTTAATTTTAATAATTTTTGAAAAATTTTTATGAATATAAAGAATATAATAGTCGTCGTTTGGGAATTGAATATTGAGTTGTTGTAATGTTCAAAAGGAACAAGGAAGAATCGTTATTTTTCTTTGAAGCAAGGTATCAACCGACAATTCACTATATGTATTTGAGTAAATACATTGTAGATTGAATTGTATATTACCAATTTTTCCTAGTATAAAATCATCAGGAATGCCATTTATTAATATCTTTTTTGCACTACAATCCAAAATTTGACCAATAGATTTATTTCTTTTCTTATTATTATATATGCTTTTTTCTTGAAAAACTCTAAACTGCTTAATCCCAAATGGACTTGATGAGTAATGACTACAATATTCATTAGAAAAAATAAAATTTTCTTCAGGAAGTAAAAGAACATCATTTGCCTCAGTAATGCTTGCAATGTGCTCTAAGCTATCAAACACTTCTTCATATAAATTATTTTTGGTATTATAAAAAGCAAAATACTTGTCTAGATCATAGTAAATAGTCATGAGAAGTTTGAATCTAATAAGTTGAATTGAGAGTATCAGATATGTATGCCTTGTTGTTGTAGTATGATTTTGCTGGCGCTTGCACCAGTCGATTGTCTGTATTTTGCTTCGTTGTAAATACTACATAAGTATCTTTTCGTGATGGAATATTGATATAATTCATAATAAGCAGATTGAAGCCGCCTTTTTTGATTTCATTGAGGTCTGTAATAGTCTTTATGTTTCCTGCAAATTGTGAGACTTTGAAGTTGAGCTCTATCTCTCACTTACCCAGATTAACAAAGTAAATATCATCTTTCCCTCTAAGTATGTATTTGCCTTTTATTCATAATTTGTTTAAGGATTCTAGTTCATCATAAGCTAGATTTGTTCCTGAAAGAATCAGTAAAGATTTCGATCCAGATTGATCGTCGCTACCTTTTAGTTTTGCTAATAAATCTTGTTCAGTATAATTAGGGTTATCCCCATCACCAATTTCACCCGTTGCAACAACAATTATTTCCTCTCCAGATTTATCTACCATTAGGACTCATTGTTGCCTAAACAGAACATCAGGATTTCTATCAGCAAATATAAAATACACAAAAGCAAATGCTATAAGAACAAGAAACAATGATAATCTGACCGTATTTTTCTCTGCCATAAGCGATTTGATGATATCCAAAATAAATCTAAATAATCTGATCTTTATAATTTATTTTTCTATTTATAATTACTTAAATAGTAAAGACTATAAGTACAAATACAATAGTTTTACAATAAAATAAACTATTTATTTATTGACATAATTTATATATTTGATCGATTGAACTATTATAAACTAATGTGCAGTTTGGATTAGTATATTTTTTGAAATTTTTTCTATGATGTAAGTAATCAATTCTTCTTTTGGTTTGCTTATGAGATCTTCAGATGCTCAGATTATTTTTATTTCTGAATTTTCTAAATCAAATAAACTATCTATAAACCCCTTTAAGACAACTTCTTTCGATTGCATTTCACTTAGTCACCTAGACATAAGATAAAAAAGATTGTTCGGGTTGAAATTATGAATTTTAGCTCCATGACTTGCTGAAACATCGTTATTTCTTACGTCTAGAATTGGCTTAGTTGTAGTAAAACCTTTTCATCAAATCAATAAAATCTCTTCTTGTAGATGACCTGATGCATGATTGGCAGATTGATCAATATAAATTGTGCCATCTACTATAACTTCGTACGCATTATGAATAATGCTAAATAGTTTGATATCTGCTGAGGATTTTTCTCACATAAGATTGACTTGGACTTTGCAAGACGTAGCTTGATTATTAGAAAAAATAAAGTAAGAAGCTTTTACTTCCTCCTCTTTGTTTACTTCGATAGTTTGTTCGTACTGTGTATCACAAACTACTGTTATTGTATGTTTGATAGAGCCTTTCATCGTAAAAAGTATAATGATTAGTTGTTGTATTTCCATACAAAATAATTATTTATATTCTGATTGTTTACTTTAGTCCAGTTAAATTTCATTTCAACTGATTTTATAAGTATTTTTCAGATTATTTTCTATTTACTTTATTAAGACCTATTTTTTTATGTTAGATATTAGAAATGTTGCTATTATTGCCCATGTAGATCATGGGAAAACTACGCTTGTAGATGCCTTGCTTAAACAATCTGGTACTATGAAAGTGGAAGAAGGAGCTGCTTTGATTATGGATAGTAATGATCAAGAACGCGAAAGAGGTATTACTATTTATAGTAAAAATACTTCTGTTATTTACCAAGATCATACGATTAATATTATTGATACTCCAGGGCATGCTGATTTTGGATCTGAGGTGGAGAGAGTTTTGAGAATGGTAGATAGTGTATTATTAGTAGTAGATGCTTATGAAGGTCCTATGCCTCAAACAAAGTTCGTACTCAAAAAATCATTGGAACTTGGTCTCAAGCCAATCGTAGTCATCAACAAAATTGATAAAGCAACATCAAGACCTGATTGGGTTATTGATAGACTTTTTGATTTGTTTATATCTTTGGGAGCAACTGATGAACAGGCTGAATTTACAGTAGTTTACGCAATTGCTAAACAAGGAATTGCAATCAAAAATATAGGCGATGAACAAAAAGATATTTCTCCATTGTTTCAAACTATCATTGATTTGGTGCAACCAGCTCCAAAACTTGATAATGAGCCACTGCAAATGCAAGTTGCCAACTTAGGTTATGACGATTTCTTAGGTAGACTTGGTATTTGACGTATCACTCAAGGAACTATTAAGGCTGCTCAGCAAGTTACTGTTATTGATAATGAAGGTGTACGCAGAACTGGAAAAGTAAGTAAAATTTTCGTAACAAGTGGATTGAGTAGAGTAGAAACCTTGGTTGGAACATGTGGTGATATTGTTACTATCGCAGGAATCCCAAATATTTATGTCGGAGAAACTATTACAGATAATCCAAATACAGAAGCCTTGCCACCGATTACTATTGATGAACCTACGCTTACTATGGAATTTGTTGTAAATGACAGTCCATTTATGGGGAAAGAAGGTAAGTTTGTAACGAGTAGAAATCTTTTTGAAAGACTTACGAAAGAACTAGAGGTAAATGTAGGGCTCAAGATTGATTTTTCTGATCCTACAAAATTTGTAGTTTCTGGAAGAGGTGAATTGCACCTTTGAGTATTGATTGAAACAATGAGAAGAGAATGATATGAATTACAAGTTTCTGCTCCTGAAGTAATTACAAAAAGAGATGAGAATGGACACAAGCTTGAACCATTTGAAATTTTAGTTATTACAGTAGATGAGTCAGTTTCTGGAAGTATTATTCAGCTTATATCAGATCGTAAAGGACTTATGCAAACTATGAATACAGATTATGGTCAAACAACAATTGAATTTGAAATACCTACAAGAGGACTTCTAGGGCTCAAAGGAGATTTTATCTTACTCACGAAAGGAGAAGGATTGATGTTCCATAGTTTCTCACATTTTGCTCCATGGGCATGAGAAATTGCTAAAAGAAGAGTAGGAAGTATGATCGCTTCTCAAACAGGTAAAGCTATGAAATACGGAATTTATAAACTTCAAGAACGTGGACCAATTTTCATAGATCCAGCTCAAGAAATTTATGAAGGAATGATCGTAGGAGAGCATCTTAAAGGTGGAGATATGGTAGTAAATCTTACTATCAATAAACAAATGACGAATGTACGTAACGCAGGAAATGATGAAGCTATGAGATTGGAACCAATCAGACATATGACTCTTGAAGATGCATTGTGATATATCGCTAATGATGAGTATGTAGAAATTACACCAAAATCAATTAGACTCAGAAAGAAATATCTTACAGATTCCGCAAGAGCGTCTGCTAGAAAAAAATAATATTTAATATAAAATATAATCTGATTAGTAGCGATTTATAATCTGCTTATAATTTGCTTATAATCACAAATATATCAATTTAAAAACTTATTAAATCTGCTTATATGGCATATTTATTTGATTTCAAACAGAAGTTACAAGACTTTCTAGTCGATGAAAAGTTGCCTTATGCATTAAAAACTGAGGGAGCTTTTCTTTATGTTCACATTGAGAAAGAAAAAAAAACTACTATGGAAATAGTAGATTTTTTGTTAAAGACATATAAACTGCCTAAGAATTCTATTGGATTTGCTGGACTCAAAGATAAACATGGGATTACTCGCCAGTGGTTTAGTTTTGATTTGGATATCGTTTCTATGACCTTGAGAACAAAGAAAATTGAAAAATTACTCTCTATCTGATTATGAAATATCTGTAAAGTACTTGCTACAGGTCGGTATGACAAGAAACTCACTACAAAAGATAATCTTCGTAATGGTTTCGTAATACGCTTGAGATCCAATAAACATAAACTTTCTCCTGAAGAACGTGAAATCGTAAACAAGACACTTGAAGATTTATTCACCAAACCAGCCTTCCCAAATTACTTTGGAGAACAACGTTTTGGAGTAAACGGTCGTAATGTGAATGAAGGTCTACGTATACTGGGTGGACATGATAAATCTATTACAGGATTTGATCGTCTGTTCAAACTTCAAGCATATGCCAGTCATCTTTTTAATATCATGCTGGAGCGAAGAATACAACAAGGGAAAGCACCGATTGATGGAGATTTGATACTCATTAATGAAAAGGTGTATTTGTATTTTCAGGATGAAATTTACTTCCAACCCGATCGGCACCAAAAAGGTAAATTCTTTACCTTCACAAAACTTGCATTTCCACACGAATTTAACCCCAAGTCTGCTTATCAGATTATTTTACCTGTGTTTGGATTCAATAGTCTCATTCCACATCATGACACTTCCTTTGGTAAATGGACGTATAATTTTATGAGAAAAAATGAGATAAGTACAGAAAAATGGAAATTGTATGAGGAGTTAAAAATATTCTGAACTTTAAGAACGCTAGAATTGGAAATGACTAATCCTACTCGAAGATGGCTAGACGAAGATATCGTGCTAAAGTTCAATCTCGAAGCAGGTTCTTACGCTTCCGTGGTAGTAGATCAGTTGCTGAAAGCTATCAAAACTAAATTGGATACGATAAGACTTGCAGTTCCAGTATCCACAGAACCGATTATTTTACCTCAACACAAAGAAGAGAAAAAAGCTAAGAAACATAGAAAAGGAAAGAGTAAAGTAGAAGTTGAAAAAGCCAAGAAAAAATAGCATCTTTCAATTGTTTTATTGGGTAATGAAACTATTATAATTTGAGCATACATTGATTAAAGTAGGATTAGTTTGTTGCAACTTTATTTACAGATAAATCCTTTTATTAAAACAAAAACCTCTCTTTTACGAGAAGTCATGCGACGTATAGTTATTACTAGACGAATTGAGGATCACTCCACACGTAAATATTATAACATATAATCTATAATTTGTCAAGTAAAATGTTCTGATTTTATAAAAAACAGCAAAAAAAAGTTTCTTACTGACCTGTGATATTCTTTACGGGAGTTTTAGCAGTTATTTTTCTGATATTAAATGGAATCTATGCCTTGCAGTCTTTATCCAAAAGTTCTGTAGAACAACAATCCTTTGTGGCACAAAAACTAGCTTGGTGAGTGGATAAACAGGTTGGTAATTTTTTTGGTAGTGCAGGAAGGATTTATCAAGCGGTACAATCATGAGAAGCGGTACTCAATTATACAGATGACATCAATACTATTTTTGATACTTTACAGAATAATCAGACTCTCAAAGATAATATTCCTTCTTCATATCAAAAACTCTATAATTTCTGATTACAATGGTTGCCATATAAAAACGATATTCTGAATTTATTGTGATCCGATAGAGTTCACACCTACTTGATAGCGCTCATGAATAGTGCAGAAATTAGACCTAATTGAGGTTTTTTCTGATCCTATGCTATTGTACAAATCCAAAAAGGAAAGGTTATAAAAAATCAAATATATGATTCATACTATGCTTATTATCAAAATACTGGAGCGCAAATCCTTCTTGATAAGAACTATCAAAAAATTCTTGGACAAGAAAATATCAATTTTATTTCACCAAATGTGTATGGTTTTACTGCTCAAGATGGTGGGAATATCAAAAATATCTATGAACAGCTTTTCCCGGGACAAAATATTGATGGAGTTATTATGCTTAGATCTGAAGTACTTCAAAAACTAGTTCCTGAATTAAAAAATAAATTTATAGAATGGCAATTTGTAAATGCAAGTATTGATCTTATTAGAGGCAATTCTACGCCGAATAAAAAAGAAAAATATCTCACTGATATGGGCACTTTTCTCAATGAAAATAAATCTACGCTACTTACTCAGATTATAAATAATCTACCTACCTTGTTTCAAAATCATGATATTCAATTATACTTTCCTCAAAGTACTCAGCAGTTTCAGTCTTTCCTAGCTGATCAATGATTGATGACAGTGCATGATAAGGAAAATTTATATGTGTGGAATCTCAATAAGAGTTTCAATAAAATCGATTCATTTGTAGTCAAAAGATTTGCTCTTCAAGATAAAAATGGACAGGTTGTGGCTGAAAGTGAAAATGGTATTTTTGATCCACAAGAAATTAAAAAAGCACTTGATAATGGTTCAACTTACGATCTTTATTTTTACTATACTCTGAGTATACCCCAAAGTTATAATGATCAAATATTTTGACTCACTAAACAATACGATATTGTGCTCACCCCAAGAGAACAACATATATTGGGTCTTAGCTACAATTGGCGTAATCAAGCTATTGTAAATCTACCTGAAAATCTAGAATTTGTAGCGCTTGAAGGTTCTTACTATAATAAAAACAATACAGTCACAGGAAGCAAATCCCCAATCCCATCATATCAAGTTATAGATGGACCTGAAAACCAAATTGTTACTTTTGATGTGATGTGATTTACGAATAATGCACTGAGTGTAGTCAGGATGAAGGTGAAGAAAAAATAAAAAATTTTCATTATAAAATATTGATAAAGTATATAATTTCTTTATATGTTATATAGCATTTTGGTATTGTTCATTAAAATCTTATAAGAAAAAGTCTGATTCAGACTCGTTCTCACTCAACCTATCTATCGGTTGATAACTCAAGATAGATCCACCTATAATGGTGTAAAAAAGAGAATAAAATATTTCAATAAAATAAAAAAAGAAAAATATGGGACATTATTTTGCAGAAATGAATCCTAATGGTAGAGATGATCGTCATGATCACGTTTCTAATCTAGGATTTAGTATTAAAGCTTTCCGAGCATCAAATGAAAGATTCAAAAAACATAAGCAAAAGATTGAAGCACAGCGACGAAAATTGCTTGAACAAAAAATTTGTGAATTACTATCCTGTAATGAAAAGGATTTAAAAATTGCTTATGAAATTTTAAAAGAAAAGTTTAAGAATTAGTTTGAATAGTAGTATACAACAATATCAAGATGCAAATTTTGCTCCCGTTTTTACGGGAGCTTTTTCTTTATTGCAAATATGTAAAAAATATTACTAGTGTGGTTAGTTGTGCTTGATACAGTGAATAAGTTAATTAGTATAAAGTGAATTTTACAGAATGTATTTAATTTTTTTAATAACGGGAATTACTATGTCTTCAAACAAAGGTCTAATTACAGCTATTCATGGAGTAGTAGTGGAATGCCAATTTATAGGAGAAGTACCAGCTATATATGAAGCAGTGGAAATAACTACACCAAATAGTGTAGGAGAAAAAGTGATACTTGAAATCTTGCAACAACTTGAAGGTGGAATCGTAAGAGGTATTGCGATGGTTTCTACAGATGGTCTCAGTCGTGGAAATGAAGTAATCGCTACAGGTTCTCCAATCAAAGTGCCAGTAGGTCCTGAGGTTTTAGGTTGTATTTTCAATGTACTTGGAGAAAGAGTAGATGGTGGTCCCAAAATTAAATGATCTGATTATCGATCTATCCATAGATCAGCGCCAAAATTTATCAATCTCACTACATCTGCGCAAGTGCTTACGACAGGTATCAAGGTAATTGATCTTCTTGCTCCTATTCTAAAAGGAGGTAAAGTAGGATTATTTGGGGGAGCTGGAGTAGGTAAAACGGTATTGATGCAAGAGTTTATTAATAATATCGCTAAGTTCCACGATGGTGTTTCTGTAATGTGTGGAGTAGGTGAAAGAACAAGAGAAGGAAATGATCTTTTCCATGAAATGAAAGATGCAGGAATTCTTGATAAGGTAGCCATGGTGTATGGGCAAATGAATGAAACGCCTGGTCCAAGGCTCAGAGTAGCCTATACTGGTCTGACTATGGCAGAATATTTTCGTGATAAAGAAGGAAGAGATGTATTGATGTTTATAGATAATATATTCAGATTTACGCAAGCGGGTGCTGAAGTTTCTGCATCGTTGGGGCGTATTCCATCTGCAGTAGGTTACCAACCAACTTTAGCTAGTGATATGGGTCAATTACAAGAAAGAATTACCAGCACTGATAAAGGTTCTATTACTTCTGTACAAGCAATTTATGTTCCTGCAGATGATCTTACCGATCCAGCTCCAGCAACAACCTTTGCTCACTTGGATAGTACTATTACTTTGAACAGAGCAATTGCTGAAAAAGGAATTTATCCAGCGGTAGACCCATTGGATAGTAGTTCTACAGTATTGTCTCCTGATGTTGTGGGACAAAAACATTATGATGCAGCTAAATCTACAATTAAGGTACTTACAAGATATAAAGAACTCCAAGACATTATTGCTATCTTGGGTATGGATGAACTTACACATGATGACAAGATGCTCGTATTCCGTGCTCGTAAATTAGAAAGATTCTTGGGTCAACCACTTCACGTTGCTGAACAATTCAATGGAGTACCTGGAATATTCGTAAAACTTGAAGATACTATCAGATCTGTAGAAATGATTATAAGCGGAGAAGCTGACCATATTTCAGAAAGTAATTTTGATACGGTAGGAAGTATTGATGATGCCATCGCGAGACAAGAAGAAAATGACAAACAGTAATATCCTAGTTATTTGACATTAAGTGAAATATAATTATCAGTAATAGAGTCATGTATTTGACCTATTACTTTTTTTATGCAGTCCAATGAAATTATCAAAAATAGTATTTCTTCTTATTTCAGCTATCTTTATTTTTACTTCTTTTCATCTTGCTTATGACTATGTGCAAGAAGTATCTGCTAAAGTTCCGACAAAAGGAGGAACCATTGTAGAAGGCGTTTTAGGAAAACTAAATTATCTTCCTTATACTAGCACCAATAGCACTGATGAATTTTATCAACGTTTATTGTTTAGTGCTTGCGTAAGATCAAAGCCAAATGGGACTGGTACCATCGCATTTGAAGATGATATATGTGAAGTAACTACCAATGATTACAAAAACTATTTTGTGAGGATAAACAAAAAGTTAGCATGGTTGGATAATAAACCATTCACACTTGATGATGTTGAGTTCACCTATCAAACTATTCTCAAAGAAAATATCTGGAAGATACCAACTCTCAATGTATATGGGAAAACAGAAATTACTAAGCAAGATAATGCCTTAAAAGTGACTTTTCCCAAGCAATCAGTTGATAATATTCTTTTCTTTACGAATTCTATTTTACCAAAGCATGTTTTAGAAGATCAGACTATGGAATTTTATCTGAAGACTTTTGCTAAACAGCCTATTTATATAAGCTGTGCTATTCTGGATCTTGTTAAATCTCACAATAATAATTATATTTTTGATGTGACTGAGTGTAGTCAGTATTACCCAAAAATTCTTCAAGTTAAATCTTTCGCTGATGAAACTGAGTCTGTTACTTACTTACAAAATAAAGATACTATAGTTGATTTTATTGCCACTGATGTTGGGAAGGGTGAAGTTTTTAGTTCGATAAAACCTTACTTTCAAGATCAGTCTATTCCTACAAATACCTTATATACCTTATTTTTTAATATAAATACCGTAGGAGAAGGTTTAAGAAAAGCACTCACCAATCAGCTTAGTCAATTAAATTATGATAATTTGATTCATAATAATCAGAATATTTTTTCTTTACAAAACAATGATACTGGAATTATTCTCAAAAATATTATTTCTAATCAATCTGTAATATCTGGTTCTTCCGCAGGTACTCTCAATGTTGCTTTTCCTTTTTTACCAAAAAATATCTGGATATTTGGTAAAAATAAATTTAAAGAATACTATTTGGATGAACAAAGAGATAAATACTTAGTTGAATTTAAATTTGATGCAAAATATGATAAGATTACAATATCCGCAAACTGAAGTCCCGAATATACACCTGACACGTATGATGTAGAAAATAATTCATGCGGATATAACTTTAGCGTGCAGTATAAAAATATTCAAAAATGAGTCAATAACTACATAGTTTATTGATATCTTGATGGTGTGAAAAACAAATTATTATCCATGAAAGTACATTACGGTGTGAAGCCACAGACTTCAACGCTCAATACAAAAAAAACTAATTATACTATTATTTATTTGGATGAACCAAATAGCCAGAAAATCGTAAATAATCTGAAGCAGTACTTTACTGATCAAGGAATTGATAATTTTATTACACGAACATATTATAATAGTATTCAAGAGTTTGAAGGAAAACTTTCAAGCAAGGGTTATGATATGGCTTTATTACCTCTTGAACTTGGTCTAAAATCAGATTTATCTGCACTTTTTTCTGATAATATTCTTCTGAATCCTTCTCAATATACCAATGATAGAGTAAGTCAATTGCTACAGAAATATACAAACGGAAATAAGTCTAATATTGATGAGATCATGAGTATTTACAAAAAAATGTATTCCTTCGTTGTGATTGGATCATTGACTCAAAATTTATACATCAATGCTGAATATAAAGATAAGATTAAACCAGATGAAATGACATCACGTACTTTCCGTACCGTACTCATTAATTCACTCAAAACATATGAAACTTTAATATTGAGTAATGAAACCATATTTGATCGAAATAATTTTAGTAGTTTTATGCAAAGTAAATTCTAATAAATTTTATTTTGTATTAAAGGTCATAAAAATTATAGATTTAACTATATTTAATCATAAATTTCTTACATAATGGATAGTTTTGTTATTATTGCAGCAATCGTAGGTTGTATTATTGGAGGATTGCTGGCGTATATATTTAGCGTAAAAAAAATTGCTAAGTCTAAAGAATTAGAAAAAGATTATGAGCATAAGTTACAACAGATTGATCTACAAAAAGAAAGAATACTGGGTGAAACAAATTTGAAACTCAGAGAAGCTGCAAATGAACTCAGATTATCAGAAAAAAAATCTCAAGAATGGGATCAA
>CALMFT010000013.1 GCA_937862565.1 uncultured bacterium | reverse complement strand
AAGTTTCATTCCTGTATCACTCAGTTTGGAGAAGTTATTTTTCCTGCTCCTTCTATTTTACCTTCTTCTTTGATGCTGTTAGTTTTTTTAGCAGTAATTTCAGTGGAATTACCTTTTTCTGCTGCTTTTGGATTATATTTTTTACCTGAAATCTTCTCATACATCTCGATATGATGATCTATAAACGCTTGATCTACTCAGCTTTTTTGAAGATTATCAACTACTTCCTTATACCCACCTATCATATCTTTAAGATTGTATTTATTAGCTTTGTACATCATGTCTCATATAAAACCTACTCAAGGTATGTTACTAATTACTGCATCTTTTGTAAATCTAATAATACTCCTTTTTTGGAAATCTCCTCCAAGATTCATTTTAAAGCCATAATATGCAGATACAGCAGCTTGAATTGCCTGAAATCAAGTTACTGTCAAATTTCCAATTCATGTTGGTATTGTTCATGCAATACTCATTAACCATTCACTTCCGATAAAACGTCAATCCAAAACTTCAGCAATTCTTCCAAATTTTGGTAAATTTTCTTGCATAAGATTAGCTTTTAAACTCAGATCTAATGCTTCAGGAGTTAGATTTTCTTTATTAGCTGGTATTTTTATTTCTCATTTTTTGATTTTTGCTTTTGTTTCTACTTGTTTTGCAGTAACTATCTTAGCAACCAACAATTGTATTATAGTTTGTATCTTTTCTACAATTCATTTAGAATTTTTCAAACTTTCTTTGAGTCCTTTATACCATTTATCAAGTTTTTCTAAAATACTTTCTACTTTGGCTTCAGACATACTCTCATTTTTGATCTTATTTTCTACATCTGTAAGTTTTTCGTTTGCTTCCGCTTCAGTTTTTATTTTTTCTGAGTTATTAAGTTTTTCTTCTACTGTTTTCTCCTGTTTTTCAGTTTTCTCTTTCGTTTTTTGTTGTGGTTTTACTTTGGTTTTAGTATTGGTTTTATTTCATTCCTCTATTTTTTTTAAATGTTCTGATAATATTTTGAGTGTTTCAGATCATAATACACCATCAACATCTTTACCTTTTATTCCTATTTCTCTTTGAATATCTTTAATGTCTTGCTTAGTGAGAGCATTAGGAGTTCTCAATTTTAATATCGATTCAGTCAAATTATCTGGTTTTGTATTATTTATAAGTTCAGTAGCTTCTTGTATCTGATCTTTATATACATTAAATTGTTTTCACCTCCAAATTCTTGTAGTAGCGCTTTCTGGTTTATTTTGTTTTGTTTTTTGTTTTTTACCTTGTTCAAGCTCTTCAGTTAGTCTCACAGAAACCTTTTCTCTCCCAGTTGTTGAAGTTCTTTGACTTTCAGGCGGAGTCGGACCAGTTTCTTTCGTTAAATCTGTTTTCAGGTCTATGATTTCTCCATTATTTTCCACAATTCCTCTTCTTGCATCCTTTACCGTAACCAGCCCATGAAAGGCCTTCATACCTAATACAATAGCAAGAGTGTGAGCAATTTCATTTGGACTCAGATCTTCATGTTTCTCACCAAATAGAACATTTACCGCTCTACTGGTACCAAGTAATGCAGTTACTTCTGTTGTTGTTTCCAATCATATCGCTCATATTTTTCCTAAAATACTACCAGAATTGATAGTCCTTCCTGCCACTGATTGCGGTGCATTCAACATTCTTGCTGCTTCAGCAGGATTTTTTAAAGGAAGCATAAGCCTAAAAACACTGCTAATTTCAGATAATATTCAAATAAAAGCAATACTCTTTGCAAAATCTTTTGGACTCATATTTTGAGAAAGTTCATTGCCGTCAATCATATTAGTCATTAATGTACTTGAGAGATGGAAGGCTGCACCATTAACACCATATCTCGAGAGTTTCATCAATGCTACAAGTAATTTATGTGATCTTGCTAATTCAAGTGAAGACTCGGTTACTAAACTTCCTTGGCTCAAAAAACTTGCTATTCCTCATATTTTATTTGCCATAGCAGCTGTTTCTGTGCCAGCTGTCACAACACGACCTCATCTTATCAATTTATCAGTTACTCTTCAGCCTCTCACTCACACTCCAACCATTTCTACTGCGGACAATCAAGATTTAGTTACTACAGCAGCTGTTCTTCCTGCACTTACCACGCCTCTCATTCTATTTAAAACTTGAGCTCCTCTAACTACAGCTGCCACAAGCGCTCTTTCAGCTAAAGCACCAACTCCTCCAGAAATAGCCATAATCAGTATTTCTCTTGCCAATAACACGGTAGTATCTATTGCAGTATTTTTATATTTATCAGAAAGTCATTTACCGGCTCCACTCAATATGTCATAATCACCAATTATACCTTTTTGATTGTCTGTTTTGCCATCCATAACTTTATAAAACATGTGATCTCTAAGCATATTGCCCATCGTAGCAATTTCAGTAGCTTTGAGCGTATCCCTTATCAAATTTTGATCAATAGTTCCTGTTTTGAAAATATCAGTTAAAGCAAGTAATCTTGGTTCTTGATCAGGGTCAAGAGTTCAATTCTTCTCATATTTCAACAATTCTTGATATTCTTCATCCATACTTTTTTTGAGATCTTTTTCTCTTTGGGCTAGATGAGACTCATTATCAATTATCATTGATACCATATTCTTGATCTCATTTCCTCCCATGAAGTTATCCCATCGATTTCCGTTAGTTTCTATATAATTTTCCAAATCTTTGTATTGGTTCGAATTATTTTTAACTTCTTCAGCGATAAGATCACCAATAAGCTTTCTCAGTTCTTTTGGATCTTTACTTGAGTTATCAGAAATCAAAGTATGTATTTTTATCAAAATTCCGTCTGATTTAGCGCTCTCTGACGTAAGTAATCTGTCAATATCTTTTATTGCTTTCCCTACTGTTCTGGCTTCAACTATATTTTTATTATGTTCAGGAGCGACCATTTTATTATTGTCGTTATATACTTCTCTTGAACTCGCCATCTCACTTCTTGCAAGATCCATATATGCGTCACCATGAGTGTTCATTAAAATAGTACTTTTATCCAATTTAGTGAAAATAGCCACTATATCCTTTCTTGCACTTTGGTAACTACCAGGATTTTTCAGTAAACGTTTGAATCTATTGAGATATCCAACTTCCATTGCTAGTTTTTTTGGCATATTTGAATCACTTACTCCAAATTGCATCCAAGATCTATATTCTACAATATTATTTACCAAAGCATCTATCTTTATATCAAGATCTGCATCACTTATTTTTGTCTTAGAAATGATACTAATGTCCACTTCTAGTTTTTTTATTGCGTCTTCTAGTTTTTCATCCATTTTTGTTAATCCTTTCGCATCCATATGGTTGAGCATACTACTGAGGTAACTTTTATAAACAGTGAATCAATCTAGCACAAATTGTTTTTTAGTATATCAGGACATTTTATCTACTACTAAAGCTGCTTGATTTTTCTTACTATCAAAATGATCGTCAACGGTAGCTCATTTTGGGACTATCCCAACATTTTTACATAATTGTTGGGCTGTTCTATAACCAAAAATACAGTCTGCTCTACTATAATTTTGACTTCCATATAATTCTTTATATTGTTTCTGATATTGATGCATAGCTTTAAATGTAGAATCAGAAAATGCAGCAAAATTTCCAATATCTTTTTTGGAATAATCATTTATCATCAGGAGCATATTCATAGCTACTACTCTTGCTTTGAGAGTTCTATCCTTTGGCGGTGTTGCATTTACTTCTTTCATCGCTTGATTATATTTATCATGTACTTTATTTATAAAATTTAATTGAGTCAAATTCCCTTTATTATTACTTATAAGTTGTTTGTACCAAGTATCACTTGTATGGATTCCATCCAATATTTCTATGACTTTAGGGTCTTTGGTGAGGTATTTTCTATTTGCATCACACATGTCCTTAAACAAAAAATCAAATCCTCATTTGTAGAAAATCTCTGGCTTACTATTGAGCCACTCAGTTTCCTTGGCATCAAGTTTGCCGTTATTATTGAGTTTTTTTTGTTCAATCTCATTCCTGAGTGCATCAGTACTTTGTTCAAGGGTCTCATAAGAGAGTAAGAAAGCTGTAGTCATTGTAAATTGTAAATTATTAAATAATCAGAAATTTTTTATATTCAGCTAATCAATTTATCGGCTTGGGCGTTATCATGGGATTGTTGTTGGTCAGATTCAGTCTTTAATTCATGTACAACCAAATTTAACAAACCATCATCAATCTTTTTTCCACTTACAGAAACATCATACACAAGATCAAATAACGAAGTCAAAGTTTCCTCTTGATAAGGAAATTTAATATCTAGATAATACTGTATATTTTTGAGGTTTTCACTTGGATTATGAATCTGAGCAAAGATCTCTTGAAGAGCAGTAATTTTCTCTTCATAGGGGAGTTGCTTGAAAGCTTGAGGATTGATCATGTGAATAAAAATTATACATTAAAAATTATAGTTTGATTATACTTATAAATCATAAATTCGTCAAAAAAGCCCGCTTGACAAGTAGACTTTTTGAATAAAAATAATATTTGAGGCACTTGAGTAATTATGCAGCTTTTTTTATTTTTTCAGCAGAGTCTATGGAAACTACTTTCCCAGCTTTTGCTAATGTAGGTTCTACTCATAGGAGCTCTTTTACAGGCTCAATAATATATTTCTTAGTGGGTTCAATTACATATTTTTTTGTGGGTTCAACAATTATTTTTTTGAATGGTCTCACAAATAATCCATTGATAGGACCCATAAATACTTCACCTATTCCCATCGCAGTTCCTTTTATGATCTTCGCAAGTAATTTTTTATCGATAGTTTTATCATTTTTAATTTTCTCAAGAATATCAGCAGGTAACTTTCCTTCTGAGTCTGTAGAGAGTGTCTTAAAATGTTTATCAAATATTCTTCCTATTTTTTTACAACCCTTATATACAAAATCAGCTATATCTCCTACTACTGGAATTAAACCAGCTGCAAAATCCTTTGCTAAGATTCTTGTGATACTCGCATGTTGTTTTTTATTGAATCCTACACTCATACCCAAAGAGTGGTAAAATACTCCTAAGGAAACGGATGCTCCTCCATCACCCAATCCAGGGAAAAGACTTGCCATTGCTTCAGTAGGATCAGCAAATTTTGCCATTTTAACTGTAAGATTTGCAGTTTTTTTTGCAGATTGGAGTTGATCAATAAGTTTAATCTGTTCTTCAGTGAGTCCTTCTTTATTAATCTCTGTTTGGTTTTCAGCTCCGCTGTACAGCGGAGTTTTCTCTCCTTTTTCATCAGTTTTATCATCAGTTTTTTTGGTTTCCTTACTAGTAGTTTTCAGTCTCTTAGCCTTTCTTGCTTCAGCTAAAGATTTAAGTCCTACCAAAGTAAGTGCTTTTTCAATAAGTGAGTTTTTTGTCATCTCCATCCATCCTTGATCCAGTTCTGAATCTACAGTCTCCTTTCAGAAAACACTTTTCTTAGCTTCTTGATTCACTTTTTCTTTGATTGATTCCAACATTTTTTGGATTTAAATATAAAAATAGTCTGAATATAAAAGTATTAATTAAATTTTTTACCTGATATTTCTTCATATTTTTTCACATGATGATCTATAAAGTCTTTATCTACACTCGTTTTTTGAAGATCAGTCACCACTTTATGATAAGCTCTGGCCATATCTTTGTAGGCTCGTCTATTTGGTTTCCAGGCAACATCAAGTATCAATCATACACCTCGAATAGTACTTAAACCACCATCTATTGCTTGGAGACTTCGATTTTTACTATGAAATTTACCTCCTAATCACATTTTTATACCATACCAGGAGGCTACACTGGCTTGAATGGCGTTAATCGTAGCGATAGTACCCCATCCATACACTGGAATATATCCCAATGCACCCATTGCCCATTCTTTTCCTACTCGTCCACCATCCAAATAGTCAGCAATTTTTTTATATCCAGGAAGATGATCCTGCATGACATTGGCTTGCATAGCGAGTTTTCTATCTTCTACCGAAAGTTTGGATAAATTATTTGGGATTTTTACTTCCCCTTTTTCGATTTTAATTTTAGTTTGATACTGTTTGTATTTTGTAATTCTTAACACTAATGCATCTATCAAAGTAAGCATTTTTTCTAAGAATCCTGGAGCATTTTTCAAACTTTCTCTCAATCCCTTATACCAGCTAGATAGACTTTCTAAAGTTGCTTCTGCTTGGGAATCAGGAATTTTTTCTTCTTTAATTTCTCTTTCTAAAGCGGAAACAACTTCTAAAGCTTCTTGTTCATTTTTAATTTTTTCAGGTTCCTTAAGCTTTGATTCAATAGTTGGTTTTTCACTATTTGATAAAAGTTCATTAGCTTTTTTCTCTTTTTCTCTTCTCTCCAAAGCTTCACGTTCCTTATTTGGGGTTTCTGAAGAAAGTTGTTTTTCTGTTTGTTTTCCATCTACTGTTTCTGTTTTGTTCGTAGGGCTTGGATCTGCAAATTCCACCTCACGATTAGCTTCAGTTTTTTCCTGATTCTCTGGTTTTAGATTATTGTCAACTTTTTCTCCAGTTTCAGTTTTATTTTGAGATTCAGTTTTAGCTTTCGTTAAATCAGTTTTGAGATCAATAATAGTTCCATTATTTTCTACAATTCCTCTTCTTGCATCTTTGATGGTAACTAGACCATGAAAGCTTTTCATACCCAATACTATTGCCAATGTATGTGCAATTTCATTGGGGCTGAGATCTTCATGTTTTTCACCGAAGAGTACACTTACTGCTCTACTTGTAGCAAGTAAGGCAGCCACTTCAGTAGTAACTTCAGCTGAAGCTACTCCTATTTTTTTGAAAATACTGCTCGTATTGATAGTTTTTCCTGCTACTGCTTGTGGTGTTTCCAATATTTGTGCTGCTTGTTTAGTATTATTTAAAGGTAAAGCGAACCTAAATATGCTACTAATTTCTGATAATATTCCAATGAATGCAATGCTTTTCGCAAAATCTTTGAGACTCATATTTTCTGAAAGATCATTACCATCCATCGCATTGGTCATAAATGTACTTGAAAGATGGAAGACTGTACCATTAGCAGCGTATCTAGCCAACTTCGTAAGAATTAGCCAACCGGTATGATTGCTAGCTAATTCCAATGAAGATTTAGTAATCAGACTTCCTTGGCTCAAGAAACTAGCAACTCTCTCTATTCTATTATGTGTAGAATTAGCTTCTACAACAAGACGTCCAGTTTCTTTAAGATTATTAAGCATTCTTCCATTTCTTGCTCCTACAGTTGCAATTTCAACAACACTGAGACCTGATTTTTCAACAATTGCTGCTGTTCTACCTGTT
The DNA here is from genome assembly GCA_937862565.1 of uncultured bacterium. GTDB lineage: Bacteria > Patescibacteriota > Gracilibacteria > Absconditabacterales > Absconditicoccaceae > CALMFT01. The sequence goes on along the minus strand of CALMFT010000013.1, from coordinate 98,726 downwards.
TCTACAACTCCTCTTATTTTCCTGAAAATTTGAGCTCCTTTTACTATAGCAGCCGCAGCTACTCTTTCGGCTATTGCAGCAAGCCCTCAAGAAAGAGTCATAACAAGGATTTCTCTTGCTAAAAATACAGTGGTATCCATTGCAGAATTCGCATATTTGTCTGACAAACCTTTACCAGCTCCGATAATATTATCGTAGTTTCCTATAATATCTTTGTACTCATCTGTTTTACCGTCCATAGCTCTAAAGAACATATGATCCTTGAGCATATTTCACATCATCGTAATTTCTGAAGCTTTGAGAGCACTTGCCAATGTATTTTCATCGATTCCTCCGTTCGCCATAAGTTGTTTCAAGCCATCAAGTCTTGGTTGTTGATCAAGATCGAGAGTTCCTCTGGCTTCATATCTAAGCAATTCATTATATTCTTGTGTCATATCTTTTTTGAGAGCATCTTTTCTTGCAGTTAAATGATTCTGATTATATTGAATCATCTTCACCATATTCTTGATGTCGTTTCCTCCCATAAAATTATCCCATCGATTAACGCTCGTCTGTATATAATCCCTCAAATCCTTATATTGACCTGGGTTTTTATCTACCTCTTCCTGAATCAATTTCCCAATAAGTTTACTCACTTCTTTCGGATTATTATCATTTCCTTGTGTATCAAATCTGTTATTATAAGTCACTTCATACATCTTGATTAACAAATCATTTGAGCCTTTAGTAGATGCTGAAAGCAAACTATCAATATCTTGCAATGCTCTTCCCACACTTCTTTCTTCTACAATATTCATATTATGTTCTGGTGTAACAATTTTTTTGTTATTATTATAGATTTCTCTCGAGTTCACCATTTCATCTCTCGCCATGTCTTGATAAGCATCACCATGATTATTGAGTAATAAAGCATCTTTATCGAGTCCTGAGAAAATTGCTACCATGTCCTTTCTCGCACTTTGGAAATTTCCTGGATTCTTGAGAAGATTTTTAAATCTTGTCATATAACTATCTTCTTTGGTCAATCTTGCAGCCATATCACTATCAGTGTACAAATTTTGCATCCATGATCTGTTTTCTTGGATATTCGTAATCAGTGCATCTACCTTTTTATCCAAAGTCGCGTCATCAATCTTAGTTTTAGAAATATTTTTTATATTCAGATCAAGATTCGTGATAGAAGCTTCGAGTTTTTCATCCATCTTTGTGAAACCTTTCAAATCCATATGCTTATGCATACTAACCAGATAGTTCTTGTAAAGAGTGAACCCATCAAGCACAAATTGTTTCTTCGTAAATCCTTTTTGTTTATCAATAGTCAAAGCAACCGCGTTTTTCTTGCTATCAAAATGCTCATCCACTTTCACTCCTCTCGGAGTAATTCCTACATTTTTACATAATTGTTGAGCTGTTCTATATCCAAATATACAGTCCGCTCTACTATAATTTTGTGTCCCTCTCAAATCTTTATATTGTTTTTGATATTGGTGCATAGCCTTAAAAGTTGAATCAGAAAATACTGCAAAATTTCCAATATCTTTTTTAGAAAAATCATTGAGCATCAATAACATATTCATTGCTACCACTCTTCCCTTGAGTACTCTATCTTTCATATCTTTTGTAGCATTTACCACTTTCATAGCGTCATGATATTTACGACCCACCTTGTTAATAAAGTCCAATTGAGTTTTATTTCCCGCATTGTGAGCTAAGACTTGTTTATACCAGTTTGTACTTCCACTAATTCCATCCAATACTGACATTACCACTGGATCAGTCGTGAGGTATTTTTTATTAGTTTCCACCATATCCTTAAACAGAATATCAAAACCACCTTTATAGAAAATTTCAGGTTTAGAATTGAGCCAATCGGTTTCCTTTCTTTCAAGTTTCCCGTTGTTATTCAGTTTTTTTTGTTCTATCTCGCTTCTGAGCGCGTCAGTACTTTGTTCGAGCACTTCATAATGGAGAAAGTAAGCTGTAGTCATTGGAATTTTTTAAATTGTTAAATAGTCAGAAAAGTTTTATATTCAGCTAATCAATTCATCTGCTTGTTTGTCATCTGCTTGTTGGTGCTGATTTGATTCTACCTTTATCATATTCGTATACAGTTGTAACAATTTTTCATCAATTTCTTTACCCGTTAAAGATACATTGGATACCAAAGCAAACAATTCAATTAAAGTACTCTCCTGAAATGGAAATTCCGTTTCGAGGTAATATCTGATATGTTGGAGGTTTTCACTTGGATTTTCGATTTGTACAAAAATCTCATGAAGAGTACTAATTTTCTCTTCATAGGGGAGTTCTAGAAAGGCTTTTTGATTAATCATGGATCTATAAGATATACATTTTAAATTATAGCCTGATTATAGTCACAAAGCCTGAATTTATCAAAAAAGCCCCCTTGACAAGTGGACTTTTACGATGAAAATAATATTTGAAAGTAATGGTATTTAAGCGGCTTTTGATTTTGAAGCTCCTGAATCTATTGGGATTATCTTTGCAGTATTGGATGAGGTTTTTATTCAAAGTATTCTTTTAGCAGGATTAATTACTGTTCCATTTGCTACGCCCTTGAAAACATTAAATATTCCTAGCGCTCATCCTTTTACAATACTCCCCAAGCCTTTAGCGCCATCAATTCCAGCTCAAAATGTGTTAGATATAGCATCTTTCGATTTTTTAAGTGAAGAATTAAGATTAGTTGAAGACGATTTAAATCATTTTCCTACTTCATTATATCATGCTTTTATCCCTCAGAATGTATCTGTAACCAATCCTTTTCCATATCCTAAAACCCCAGCTAGAGCAGCTTTGGTTCCTTTGTAGATATATTTTATAGGGGTACCAACTACTTTAGTGGTTGTTTTTAATACAGTTGACACTCTTTTTAGACTGTCTCAAGTTCAATTTGCCATGTGAGTTTATTGTAAACTAAATTTTTTTAAGATATTTTTAAAATTAATGCATCAAGCTCCTCATATTTTTCCTTTATAAAAGCATCAATTGCTAATACTCTATCAGCAGTTTGTTTTTGGCCGGTGTATTTCGAATTTTTTGTAATTTGTTTTCTTTCCTCCATCAAGACATCTACATAAGCATTTAATGAAGCATATTTTTTTTGAATTAGCGCTATTTCTGCTTGAGATTTTTCAGGTTTTGCTGCTTGATCTGCTAAAAGTTTTGCATTATTTTTTTGTGCCTTTAGACTAGCATATTTCACCTCTAAATCACTTCTTGCAATCTTATCAATGAGGTCTTGATTTGGATTTGGTCTTACTGTTGGCGCAGTGTCTCTTTTGTATTCAGCTTCTTTAAGTCTAATTTCAGATTCTATTAATACTGCTTTCGCTGAAGCCTCTGCGGCTTGTTTCTCTAATATTTTGACTGGATTGGTAGCAGCATTAGTAAGCCCATCAAGGTTATTTTTTTCTTGTTGAAGTTCCAGTTTTAGTTTTGCTATATCTACTTCTTCCTTAAGATCTTCTAGGGATTTATAATCTGGGTCTGCATAATTATTTCTGAATTTAGATAATTTATATTGATGCTCCAGATCTTTGAGCGCTTCCTCCTGTGCGTTTATAATTTCTTGTTTTCTATTTATCTCTTTTTGTTTTTTAATTTCCTCTTGATGTGTTTCTTGAGCTCTTGTTGCTTCTTGATTTCACTTTTTACGAGTCAATTTTTTATCCTTCATTTCAGAAATATGTGAATCATTCTTTCTAGCGCGATCATCTTCCATATTATCATGAACCAAATGTTCTCTTCTCTGAATCAAATTTTCAAGTCTTGCTATATTAATATCAATATCTTGTAGATTATCTTGATGAGCAGTTTTATTAGAAAAATCGAGTCTTCTTGCTATAGAAGCTCAAACTTTTTGTCCAAGTCCTTTTGCTCCTTTCCCGCCACTTCCATTCAACTTATTGATAATTTCTTTTCTGTCGGCTTTAAGAACTGCAATTTGTTGAAGTCGATTATCAATTACAGGATCACCTGATCCTTTCAAAACTAATCAGACTTCTTCTGCATTTTTTTCTGTTAAATTTCCAGTTAATTTTTTAACATTATTTATAGTGTCAAAAACATTATCTAAGTTATTTAATCAGTCCCAAATTTTATTCCAATTCACCATTTAATCTAAAATAAAGATAAATTTTTTTATATTATGATTTTATTAACTCACAAGTCAACTAACTACACCACCTGCAAATCTTAATCATAGATAACCTCAATATATTGCGAGCAGTTTGAGAGTTTCCTTGCTAAGTATAAGATCTGCTGCTCCGCCCATCGTTCATTTGATAGCATTTTTAAGTATATTACCTGCTGCTTCTAGAGTTGTACCTACAAGCGTCTCTAGGCCTCAAATATATTTCTTAATTTTTTCAATATTTTTAGGATCCATTAATACATCTATAGTTTGATACATTTCTTCTATTGTAGCTTGAGTCCATGTTCCAGCAGTATCAATAGTCCATTTTCCGAGACTCACTAAATCAGGTCATAATGATTCCACAGTAAAGGATTTTCCATCTTCATATATTAATTTTAATGCTTTTTTACCATCTGCATAAAGAGTATTAACAGCTCCCTTGACATCGACATATACTACCTTAATTCCTTTTGTAACTTCATCATAAATAAGACCTGATATTTCTGAAAGTTCAGGAATTGCTTTTTTAATCATATCAGCAGTATCTCCTCATACTCTTTCTAATACATCAACTACGTCTGACCATAATATCTTCACTCCTTCTTTAGTTTTATCATGTACATACATCACAAGATCTCCCATAGTCTGAATATTCTCTTTAGCTACATTGAGATCAGATTTTTGTTCAATACTAGCTCCTTGTGCATTGAGAACAGATGGAATTGTAAATCCTTGTCCTTCAATCCATGCGTTATGCTGTATTCCATTTTCATCTTTAACTTTCGCTCCATTAAGATTAGTAAGTAAGTTTTGTATTTTAGTATGATCTTTCTGACCATTCCATACTCATCCATTCCCTATTTCAAATGCCTTTCTCAATACAGTATTAATTTGAGTATTAGCATTCGCAAATGAAGTAAGGTCTGATTGACTGTACATTTTTACAGAATTTGTAAGCTCATCCCATCTAAATGGATATTCATTACTAGATCTTTCAGTTGGATTATTTGGATCCACAGCTTTATTTTTATCCACAATTTTACTTTGGTCCATAGTGCCAATATATCCGAAAATATTACAGAAAGCGTCTGCTAAAAGTAACCCAGCAGTAAATCCAGCAGTTCCTTGAGCTAAATTCTCAGTTAATCCAAGAGACGAAAGATCGAACTTCATAGTTTCATCTGGCGATTTAGATTTAATTTCTATTTTCTTACCATGGTTTTGATAAAATACTGATTTTTCTTCAAATACCAATTTTGGATATTGTGCTGGAGAACCCATTAAAGCTGTTCTTACATCTACCAATGCTGACACCAAAGCATTTGCGTTTTGTTCTGTATATCCTATATTAGTTAATCCTTCGAATATTTCTCTATCTTCCGAAGTCACTTCTGCAATATCTTGTTTGTTAGTTTTTCTAATAATTCCTTGTTTATCCAGAAGGGCCTTCTTTTCGAAATCTTTCAAATCCAGATCTTTAATAGCTCTCGCTGCATCTTCTTGTCCTTCTACAACAACAAATCCAGGTCCAGCTACTTTTAGTACCCAGACATTGAGTTCTGATTTTTCTTTAATTTCTTCAGCTTGTTTTTTTGCAATTAAAGCTGCTTGTTCTGTATCAATCTTAGCCAAAGCATCATTAGCTTTAGTATTGAGATCGTTTGGACTAGCATTGATTACTTCATCTGGAGTTTTAAGATCTGTAGCTTGAAGATAGGTATCGATTACATCATTGAGTTGAGCATTTTGTCCATATTTATTAGCTCCTATAAGCCCACTAAGTACACAAGCTGCAGCAGGATCATTGATATCTCCACTACTGTAATCTTCTTTTGGTATTGGTTCTCTTCCACTTCCTGGTTGGAAAGTATCAAGTCCATAGTTATTTAAAAATTTCTTATTATCAAAAGTCCATTTTCCTTGATCGTTATTGAGATATTTTTTGAGTTTTTGTGGATCATCAAATAATATTTTAAGACCTGCAACTTTATCTTTTCCTTTAAGAATCATTTCTTTGTTTTGGATTACTTCAGGATTAACTCCAGGTTGACCTTTTGCTTTATTAATAATTCCATTTATGTCCAATACTCCATTTTTACCTCCTTCCCAAAACATATCCCATCCTCCGAGTGCGTCATTAGAAAGTAAGGCATAAAGACCGATACCATATCCTATTTTTTTACCCCAAGTATCAGCTTTCTCCCAATAAGTTTTGATAATCATCAAACCTGCCAAGATTTTGGCTATATTTACTACATTTTTAATATTTTTATCGCTGTATCATAATTTATCCATTCCTCCTCCGATTATTCCTTGGGCTCCAGAATTTACCACTGTGTTAGTATCTACTTTACCTTCCCACAATGCTCTTCCAGATTCAATATTTTTTTGGAGAACAGGATCCATTTTAGAAAGCACAGCTTGATCATAACCAATTACCTTCCCTTGAGAATCTACTTTCAATACTCCTGATTTTATAATAGTATTTGTTGTATTATCCAAAGTTTTTCCTAGATGCTTACTCATTTGTCTTTCTGATTCAATTCCAGTATCTCTCAATATTTTTTCATCTAAGGCATCAACTTTAGCATCAATAGCAGCAAGACTTACTTCATTTTTTGCTGTACGCAACTTCATTCTGTCTTGTCTACGACCAAGACCTCTTCCACCATCTGCAGTTTTTTCATGAGTTTTCTCAATTCCCTTCGTTTTGTTCATTAAATGATCCAAGTCATTTCTCAATGAAAGAATTTGTGTGTCATAAATAACTTTTTTTGCTCCAGGAATTCTTGACTCAAGAGCGTCGAGATCTTTTTTGAGTTGCTCTGAGGTAATCTTTAGGTCTCTTTGTTTGTCAAAAATCGGCGTATCTAAGCCTGAGTCTTGTTCCAATACCTCGAGTCAATGAAAATAGGGTCTTCTAGCCATTTGTAATTTTAGATGCTAAAATCAGAATATAGACTCATTATAATCAGATTGCTTTCATTTGTCAAAAAAAGAGCAATAAAAACTAGTATTTTGCAGAACGATTTGTATACTCCAACATAATTCACACGATTTGCCTCAGATTATATTCTTAAAATACTCTAAAATACTTGCAACTCATAAAATATAAGCAGATTTTTTTCAATTTACAATCTAAAAAACTCCTATGGATAAAACAGCAATAAAAATAGGAACGGTTACTTGGACTCACCTCACAAATCCAACCATCAAAGAAATTAGTGATTTGGCGAAACAATACGATCTTCACGAATTGGTAGAGGAGGATTTGATGGAGCTCAATACTCAGGATAAAATCGATATTTATGACGATCATATTGCAGTAGTTTTACACTTTCCAAAGATGAACCTCGGTTCAAATAGCTACCAACTCAATGAGTTCAATATTATCCTCGGGAAAGACTATATCATCTCGGTAACAAGATTTCACACCAATCATATCAATACCTTGAGAAAAGAGTTTGTGGATGAACTTCATCAGTATCAAAAAGATGATGAGCACTACAAAATCACGCCTTACTTCATGCTGTATGAGATCATCAACACCATGTATGATAAACTCAATCGTATGTTGAGTAAAATCACCAAAGAAAGCATACAAATCGAGGAAGACATCTTCCAACATAGATATACTTCACAAGTAATTTCAGATCTTTTGATCAAAAGAAGAAATCTCAGTTTCATCAAACATAATTTCGTATCACAAAAATGAGTACTCGAAGAATTAGCAGATACTCTACCAGCATTTTTCGAAGAAGAACTCGAAGTATATTTTGATGATCTTATTTCTAAACAAGGAAAGATTGTACACACCATCGATGATCAAACCGACAACATCAATAGTTTGGCAGACACCTACAATAGTTTAATGAGTATCCGTATGAATGATACCATCTTGTTACTCACGGTAGTAACGATTATTCTAGGAACTATGACCTTAGTTGCCGGTCTCTATGGTATGAATGTTGCTCTTCCTTATGACAACCATCCTTATGCTTTCACAGGAATTCTCATTTTCCTCGTGGTATTCGCTTGCGTACAATACTTCTTCTTGAACAGAATGATCAATGGTAGAAGGAGAGCTAAATAATCTGAAAATGTTTTAGACAAATAACCCACTTCATAATGCAAAACCCAAAAGAACTTATCTCTGCCCCAAGTTATCAAGAAGGAAAAAACGTATATGGAATTATCAGTCGTCCTGAGTATGCTAAAGATATTGCGGTAATTTTTATTGCATGATTTGAAAGATTTTGATATGAACAAAAATGGAGATTATTGAATGAAGAACTTATAAAAAATGGAGTTACTACCTTACAGTTTGATTTTACAGGATTAGGAATATCAGAATGAATATACAACCAACCTACATTGGAAAACTGTATGTCTGATCTAGAAAGTATAATAAAGAAATTTAGTGCGCAAACCGGAATATCACAGATCTCATTGGCAGGACACAGCTTGGGGTCTTGTATCGCTGTCGTAGCAAAAAATGTCGAAGCACTTAGCATAGATAAAGTAGTACTTATTTCTCCTGCACTCAATCAAAAAGATCTCAATCGTTATTGGTTTACACTCAGTACTAACAAGGATATTAAAATAAACTATGACAATTATAAAGAATATTTTGATGAAGAAAAATATCAAGAATCTCTACAACTTCATCAAACTAAAAAAGCTAATATCATCCATCCCGATTATGGAATTCAAATGAGTAAAAAAGATTTTAACGATCTGATAGAAGATGATACAGATATGTTAGTAATCCAATGAGACAAAGATTCTACTGTTCCTCTTACATCAAATAATCATACTTTCACAAATACCATTACATTAGCTGGCGGAGATCACGATCTTGAAAAACCAGAAATCGTAAATCAACGAATTTCATCCGCAGTTAATTTTGTCTTACCATAATTTTATACTACTTCAGAAAAAGGAATCTTACTCGCTGGGTCATAGCTTCAGATATCATCCAAACTATATTCCCCTATCTGAGTTCTCTCCAATTGTGTGAGAATTCCCCCTGTTCCGAGTTCTTTCCCCAATCGGTAGGCGATAGATCTGATATAGGTTCCAGAAGCAACATGACATTCGATCTGTACCAATGGTGCAGCATACGAAACAATCTGAATATCAAATATTTTCATTTCTTGAAATACAATTTCTTGACTTCCCTCTCTCGCTAAATCATAGCGTTTTTTTCATCAGATTTTTTTGGCTGAGAAAGGAGGAAGTGGTAATTGAGGAAGGGGATTTCATTCACTGAAAGTCAAGCTGTCCAACTTTGTTTTGATTTCTTCCATGGTCGGTCGAGCCAATTTTTTTCAGTCTATTTCTATTTGGGAATCATCAAATTCGTATTGAGTAAACTGTTCTCGATACTCTAGATCTCGTGTGTCTGAAATTTTACCCAGATCTATGGTCGCCGTATATTTTTTATCTTTACCTGTAAGATCATGCAATTTTTTGGTGTCATCATCGGTAGCCAAAATCATCAATCCAGTAGCCATCGGATCGAGTGTACCAGCATGTCCGCATTTTTTACTTTTGGTGAAATACTTGATGTATTGTACGACATCATTACTTGTTCGTTCGGAAGCTTTATTGGCGAGAAGTAACACAGAAATTTCCTAATGGTAAATTATTTTTTAGCTTTTGGATCTTTTTTATCGCTGAGTTTTTTCATTTCTTGTACACCACTTTGCATGAAATCCAAAGCTCCCCCTGTCATTCCGAGTAATTTTTCCTTCCAAGTTTTGATTTTCTTTTTCCCTTGGTCAGACGATGCCATTTTAGCCATTCCCGCTACAGTAGTACCGATTACTAATCCTATTATTCGTTTATTTATAGATTTTCTTGCCATGTGTGAGTGTTTTAAGATTTAAAATAATCTGAATATGAGATTACCTTGGATGCGTCTTCATATACGTTCAGATTACTTCACTCAGAGTATCTACAAGAATATCAAATTTATCAGGTTCAGTATTTTGAAGTTCCATATCTCTTGCCTGTGCCATCATATCAAATCTGAGCTTGTTGATGATACTGGATTGCTTTCATGGTGAGGCAACTCATTCAATACTGTATTCATTATCTTGGTCGAGTGAAATTTGGATATTACCTTCATTGAAGAGTTTGTCCATAATCCCTCCTTGGGAATGACTCGTAGCAATAATACTTCCCCAATCAAAAGAATCTACCTTATATTTGAGCCGACTATCTATTCTGACAATTGTAATTCCTTTGTTGGTCAAGATCACCGTATCCATATATTTATCCAAGAAATCATAAACATACTTTGCGAACAAGGCAATTCCGACTACTCCAATCACCATTTGTAAAGACTCACCTATTTGACCCAATGCTGGTCGCAACAATCATAAAATGATCATTACTGCTCCATATTTGAGAGTCAACACAAGGTAAGAAAATCGAGCATGAGGAAGAATGTGCAGGATCTCTTGATGCTCTACATATTGTTCTACAAGACCTAGTTTTAGCGATTGTTCCATTACTAGAAATGATATCAATTTCACAATAATTTACAACAGGAAGAAAATAATCTGATTGATAAAGTGTGGAAAAATATAAAAGCGCATACAAAATAATGATACAAAAAATCCAACATCAATGTTGGATTTTTCTATGATTGCAAAAAAATACTATTTTTGAGATGCAGCGATTTTAGCCATCTTCTCTTGATAAGCTTGTAATCTACCTCTAGCTGCTTTTTCAATCTTAGCTCCTGAATTGTACACAGGATGACAGTTTGAACACATTTCTAGGGTTGGCCAGCTAGCAGCTGTACTATTTATTGCGTATTCTTTTCCGCACATACATTTTACCTTTACTTCATGATTGTACTTTGGATGAATTTCTTTTTTCATAATCGTAAGTGATTTAAGTAAACAAAATATTATAGCATTTCATTATAAAAAAATTATAAACAATGTCAATGAAAATCATCATCAAAACCCCACAACAAATACAAAGCCTAAGAGATGGAGGAAAGTATCACAATGAACTCCTCTTACTCGTATATCACGCCGCAAAACCTGGAGTGAGCCTTTTAGATCTAGAAAAAATTGCTTCAGATTATCTTATTTCTCATAAACTCAGAAGTGCATTCAAAGGTTTTCACAACTATCCTGCCAACATCTGTCTTTCTGTAAACGATTGTATAGTGCATGGGATACCTGACGCAAAAATTCTCAAAAATGGAGACTTCCTCAAAATCGATATAGGAATCCAATATCAAGGTATGATTACGGATGCAGCTGTATGTAAAATAATCTGATGATACCAACACAACAAAGCGGGAGCCGAATTGATGCGAACTACAAAAGAAGCACTTGACAAAAGTCTAGAATTAGTTAAAAATTGATCATCACTCATGGAATACGGAAGACGAGTGGGGAACTTTGTAGAATCAAAGGGTTGTAGTATCATCAAGTCTCTCACAGGACATGGTGTTGGGAAAGGAATGCATGAAGATCCACGAATTCCAAACTATGCAGACCCCAGACTCAAAGGTATCAAGTTTAAAACAGGTATGGTTATCGCTCTCGAGCCTATCACAGCCGAAATATCACAAGATTACACTGTTCATAAAAACAAACGAGATCTTATTACTACACACGGTGATCTAGGATGTCAGTGGGAATACACAGTTCTCGTGACAGAAACAGGCTACGAAATACTTGCAGGAATTACTAATCTATAAATAATCGTTATTTAGTTATATACTATTTATTATGGACAACCTTATCTACTGAGGATTGGAGCATGTGAATAAACAAAAAATAATATCCCAAGTTAATTCTTCTCAAGAAATCAAAGATATATTGTTACGCAATCTTGAATCTGTCCAAAAAGATGGATTTTTTATTTTAAATAGTTGCTTTCATCGTAGCATTCTACTTGCTGACTATGTAAAAAACGACCTAAAATGAAACTTTGTAATCGACCTCCATCAGCCTCAAAAAATAGGGTACGGAAAATCCAAAACGGTTCATTTTGCGCTTGAATTAGAAACAAGTAAAGGCTTAGTTTATGTAGAATACAAAAATGGTAAATATTTCATAGGCGAAGGAGCTTATCCAGAAACTGGAGAAACTCATATGATTGAAAAAATTGGAATCAATGAAATTAATTCTCAAACTTCATTAGAAAATATAGCAAATAAACTTACTCATATCAATCTTCAACAAGAAGTTCAATTTGATGAAAGACTAAATTTTTTGTATGGCGCTTACCAATACCTTGAACAAAAAGGAAAAACATTTGATGGAACAAATACGCATACCTTGCTCAATCCTCAAGTTACCTTAATATCACAAAATCTATTGGCTTCCTAATTTACTGAGTACTGTTTTTAGAATATTACAATTTCTTTCATAATCCACTCTGATTCCTCAGATAATAGATATAATTGCAGGAAAATCATTGATGGTAATTCTCGTGAATAGACAACTTATAAACTGTTGTTCCTCACCTATAAAGGTATAATAGATCTGATTATTTTTGAGAATCTTGCTACTGAGAAATCAGATTATTTGTTTATCTTCAATAATTTTGATAATTTTTTTGGTAATGGCATATTCGTCACTGCTAATTTCTTCTTTGAGGAGTTTATTCACCCCGAGATAGAAATACTCATCGTGTTCGATAAAGCCAACGGTCACACCATCTACAATGCTCCCTAATTGCTCTACCATATATTTTAATGACATTCTTGAGTCTTGTATTTCTAGATTATAGTCTTCATTGCTACTAATTTCAGATTCAATCAGTTCTTCGATGTATTTACTCAATCCAGTGATAGTAGGAATTCTTCCAGAACTATTGTAAGATTGGAAGACGAGGCCTTCTCTTTCGAGTAAATTGAGATGTTTTCTGAGCGTACTTGGTGCATAAGTCACATCATCCAAGCTATGCAAAAACTTTGAACCAACTGGCTCACCTTTAGAAATATAGCTTTCCACCACTACTTTGAGTAATCTTACAAGTTTATTACTTTGTTCCATCAGATTATAAAAAATATAATACTACACTTTATGCATCATCTAATGCACTTCTTTATAACAACTTGTCTTATTTTTACCATTTATTTTTCGAGTATAACAATTTCCTTTTTTACCAACATAATCGAGACTTCCTTTATCTTGAGCCAGTCCTAAACTCAGGATTTCCTCTATTCCACCATTTTGCCCATTGAAGTTCATAACTAAAACCACAGGATGATCTGAAGTATTTGTAACTACGAGTTCACGAGACCAAGCATATACAGTAGCATCTAGACCTGGAGTAGATATCTTATCTCCGTTGATTATTGCGGTGTATAAATTGGAATACCATTTACTATGATTAGTCGCCCCAAGATCTAGTGCGGTATTCGTTAAAAATCATTGGTAGGCAGCGGTACTTCCACCACATAAACCTCCTCCATAGACTGATATTTCATCATCAGATACAATTGCTAGTCCATTTTTATAATTTTTTCTAGATCTTTCGTCAAATTGTACATCTTTGAGATAACGAATGCTCTCTCCAGGATTGAGTACTTTGGTATGACCCAAGAAAGCAAAAGCAGTAAGAATATTGTATCTGCGATAGGCAGCGTCACGGTTCGCTCTATATCTTGATGAAACTACTTCATAGCCAAGTGCTTCAAGATCGGCTGTAGACTTTCGTAAAAATATTGGTCAAAGTTCCTCAATAGTTGATCTACCAAAAATCATGGAACCAGTCGAAGTTCCCATCTTTTTATATGTCTTATCAATAAGCTCATCTAAGCTATCCTTTTCTGGTATATCGCTCACTGACAGATTATTCTCTTTTACTGTAACTGAATAATTAGCATTTCGAGAATAAGGCCTATCCAAAAATTTTGCTGTATTTGTTTTATAAATTTGCTTTATTATTGATAATCTGATAGCTTGATGTTTTTCTGCTGTAGTGGCTTTGTCTGTCCATGTTTGAGATGGAACATTTACAAAATTATCTCTAAGAATCCTTTTAATGTTTATAGAATTAGTTCCACTACTTCGTCAAAGAGTATTGAATAAAAATGGCACATAAGATGAGAATTGTGCTAAAGCTAAATTTTGAACTGTAAAAAAACACAAAATTAACACAGAAAAAAATATTTTATATTTATTATTCAAATTCATGGTAGTAAAAAAGTAATAAGAATTACTTAACTTATTACTTTGTGAGCCTGTGTTTCAATAGGATAATTAAAATTTAGTGAAATCTGGGACAATTCTCGCTCGAACTTTTCAGATTATATAATTATATGGCACATTATATCACTTTACATCTCCAAAACAACCTATCGTAAAGCAACATCTACTATCTGTACTATGTTCTCTATTATCTCCCATCACAAAAAGTCCATCTTTCACATCAAAAGTGGAAACACCACATGCAGCAACCGTTTTGATATCAGATTTTAAATAAGCTGATTCATCGAGCACAAAACAATCATCTGATCCTGTTTTGCAAATATTTACTGTATTATTGATGATAGATACAGTTTCTCCTGGCAATCAAATTACTCTTTTGATGAAATGGATATCCTTTCCTGGTGGCACAAATACTACAATGTCACCTCTATGCAGCGAAGGCAATCCACCTGCAATATTGATAACACTTTTTTTCAAAGTATCTGACCCTCAAGATTGAGAATACCATTCTTGAAGTTTTAGTTTTTGTGAAGAAACCTTATCAATAATTATAAAATCATCTCCATGAAAAGTAGGTTCCATACTTTGCCCTACTACCGTAAATGGTGAAAAGATAAAAAATCTAATACATAATACGATACCAAGCGCCAACAAGAAAAACGAAGCTAAGTCGAAAAAGCCAAGCACTGCATCTCCCAATTTTTGTCAAAAAGTTTTACGAACGGGAGCGCAATTATTATTCATATTTTCAGAATTCTGTGTGTTTTCAAATGTTGGTTCCATAAATCGCTAATATATAAAAATATATAAATTACTAGTGCATAACATTATTATTAATGTTATAATTAATTCAACATTTTATTAGGCAGCTTGTGAAAGATCTTGAAGTTTCGATGTACTTGCTTTTGTAGATTCTAATGGCGTTGCTGTCAATTTTTCAGCTTCTTGTTTGGCATCAATTGCTGGTGTTTGCACTGGCGATTCAACAGCAGTAGGACCTCCAGAAAGCCCATTGATATGTTCCACCATATTTGAAATAATATTCTTATAAGTAGCTTCTTCAGGAATTCTTTTTTTGTTTTCAGAAATTGAGAGGTAACTTCCATCGTCTTGTTTAATCATCACCCCTTGTGCGCTATATCTATAAGGAAGATCAAAATTATTATCTTGAGGTGTATATTTTGCTTTGAGTCTTACAATATTTTGTATCATTCCCACTACAAGTGTAGCATCATCGCTACGTCCACCTTTGATTTCAGGTATTGCATTTGAATCAACTGATCCCAAGAATTTATCTGCTTGTGTGTCGAGTAATACTTGAAGAAAATCAGGAAGAGTTTCAGCTCATTCGAACGCTTTTTGATTTTGAACTAAAAACGATGCAGCATTTTTATATACTTCAGGTAACTGTAGTTCGTTCATTTTCTCATTGAGTTTTGCGGTGTTTAGACCAGTTTCTTGAAATACATTCTGGAGATCTACTTTAAGATTAGTAGAATCCAAAAACTTTTTTGCTATTCCATCTAATCTTGTACCTACATTTTCTCCAACTTTTGAAATTCTAGAGCCAATTGAATTCAAATCTGCCATAATAAAATAAACAAAACTAATAAAACAATAATTCATTATACCCGCGAAGAATATAAATACAAATAATCTGAGATCATAAATTACAATTTCGCCCTTAAAACTTGCAAAAAAAATAAATGTAGTTATAATACTATCTAATAACGAAATATAACTTATAAAATAAAATGGATATTTATTACGATACCAATTATTTATGAATATAAGCGTCTCTTCATTAGTCTGATTATTAGCTAGTCTCAATTGGTTTGACCCAATTGAAGATCCTTATAAAAACATAAAATCAACAGACGTTATTGATTCTACAAAACTTGACGATCCAATCAGAAATGGAATAAAAGCCATCGGAGAAGGAGTCTGAGGAATTAAAAATTCTGAAATTACTGGATTTAATGATGCAAAAGATACCTTATTAGGCGGAATTCAAAACGGAATCAACTGGTTCTTAGGATTCTTGGCTCTTATCGCTCTGATTTATCTCATTATTCAAGGTATTCAGCTCTTACTCAATCCCAAAGATGATGAAGTTAAAAAAATTCAAGATCATATAAAGGCTGCTGTCTGGGCAATAGGAGGCGTAGGTCTCAGTCGATTATTTGTTACCTTTGTATTTCGAGCTATCTGACAATTTATAGGAGCGTAAATATTGTGAATAAAATATAAAAATAATCAGATGCTGAGTCTGGTTTTTTTGTCGTGATAAAAAGTTCAAAGTCATTTAAATTTATACTCATTATGCTCCATCAACTCCGCACTTCAGCGGAACAGGCTCCTACTCAATAGCAAACTCCCAATCAAATCTCACTCACTCCTGGCGTCAACTCCGCATTTCAGCGGAGCGGGCTCCAATTGCTATTCAGCGGAGCAGGCTCCAATTGCTATTCAGCGGAGCAGGCTCCAATTGCAAACTCCCAATCAAATCTCACTCACTCCTGGCGTCAACTCCGCTATTCAGCGGAGCAGGCTCCTGCAGTTCAGCGGAGCAGGCTCCTGCAGTTCAGCGGAGCAGGCTCCTGCAGTTCAGCGGAGCAGGCTTCAATTACTATAAAACGAAGCAGGAAATACGACATGAGAATTTGAGTATCAATACCTATCTCCTTTTGGGAGAAACTCGATCTGTACCTCCTCTCCACTTGGGAGATGCTTGATCTGTACCTCCTCTCCACTTGGGAGATGCTTGATCTGTACCTCCTCTCCACTTGGGAGATGCTTGATTTGCGCTCCCTCTCCTTTTGGGAGAGGGTTGGGGTGAGGGCATTATCCACAGAATATTTTAATAATATAAAAAAGAGCTCTCGCTCATCATCAAAATTATCTACTCAGATTAGTAAATCTGTAAACTTACATTTACTGCATTATTATCTTCATTGGATTCAGCAATGAGATTTGAAGAATCAATTTTACAGGTAAGAAGCTTAAATCACTTACTTGAAGTAAGGTTTCCGATATAAACATTTGGTATCTCTGTAATTATTTCACCATTTGTAGAAATATTCTGATTGTCTGTATACGATCGATAAGGATAAAATTCACCATCTACACCCTTACAACCAAATTTTAATGATCCCATTCCGTCAGCGGAATAATTGAGTCCTTGGTTTTGTATTTTGATACTTACAGTAGCAAATTTTTGATCAAGGGATATGCTTCCAGCCACAGTCGCGAAGGGAACAAAGAAATCAGGACCTGAAGTTGGTACTTGATTATTGGGTTGATTATTATTTGTAGGATAATTATTTGAAATAGAAAGAATTTCATCAGAAGTTCTCATTTTTTTTACTTCTTTGAGGAAGAAAATATAGATATCTGTGATAATATCATTACTTGAAGTTTTAATTTTACTCGTTATTACTTCGATCAATCTATTTTTTGTTGCATACGTTACTTTTCAATCTGCTCAAGCAACCACCGATCTTATTTTTGATTTTATGGAATCTACTGCTGATTGTGCATGTACAGTTGGTGTCAAAAGCCACTTTTGATTGAAAATTGTATTTGGAAAAAATCCCCATCACATCGTTGTGAAGAGTGCTCAAACTAGGATAACTCGTTTGACCGTACGTTTCATATTTCTATTATAATCAGATTGCTCATTATTGTCAAATATCTCAGTATCAGAATTAATATAAAAAAAATGATCATCAAATCTGATCATCATTTTTTATAATTGTAGTCAATAAGAAGCTTTATTGGGCGTATTAAATGTCGAAGAGGGGACTCGAACCCCCAAGCCGAAGCATACGAACCTCAATCGTACATGTATACCAGTTCCATCACCTCGACAAAGTGAACTTATATGTAACAAAGAAGCCACAATAATCAATAAAAAATCTTCCTCAAGCTTATACATTAGATTTTTTATTTATCTACATACTCCTCACAGTTCGTCAAAAACACAACATGATCAATTTCAGTACCAACCATCGTAGTCTTGACCAGCTCCGCTGTACAGCGGAGCTGTTTTTGACTAGACTTACTTTTGGGGCAATGCCAAAAGTAATTAAAAAAGAAATTAAACTCCTAGCTCCTTATTTCCACTCTGCTTTCACGATGATAATATTGAAATGAAATGTTTTGATAATCTGAAGATCTATCGTAGAAGAAAACTCCTTTTGGAGGCTTTCCATCTGCCAAGTCATCATTTCCAGATACAATGTCGCGCCCGTCAATCCATGTTTTTCAACTTCCCCAAACAGTACTCTGTATAAATCCAGCCCATCAGGTCCACCCACAAACGCCATTCTTGGCTCCCAAGTTTTTGCACATTCATCAGCATTATCCTCAAAAGTCTCATCAGGAATGTAAGGATAATTACAGACAATCACCAGTTTATTCGTCTGTCGTTGTTTTTGTAGTTCTGGAAATTGAGCTAGTTCTTCTAGTCCTCTACTCACCAATGTCGAAGTTGCTATATTGCTCGCGCTCAATTGCTCAGAATATTTTTCAATATTTTTCTTTGTTAAATCCACTGCGTCAGGACTCAGATCCCAAGATGCCAAAGTTTTCGGTTTTTTCTGAGACAAGATCGCGACACTCAATCCCAATACGCCACATCCACATCCCAAATCAAGTAAGTCCACATTTTCATCAGATCATTCTTGTATACCTTCTACTACGGCTTCAATCATATATTCAGTTTCTGGTCTCGGGATCATTGCTCTCTTGTCGATGAGAAAACTGTTCTTCAAAAAGTCCACATGTCAGACAATATATTCAAGTGGCATTTTGTCTTTTTCGTAGAGATAATAATCTGAAGTAATTTTCGCTACTACTTCTTCTGCTACCACATCATCATAATGGAGGATAATTTCCTTGTAAGGAACCCCCGTATGATGATCAATAAGTTTGGTGAGAACGTTTTTATTTTGATAGTGTTTATTGGCAACTAGATCGTACAAAGTCATACAAATATATTCAAAATTTTAAAAAGTGTGTCTTACGTTTACATCGCTATTCCAAGCGCTCTCAGATCATCTTTGAGGCTCGCGTCTTCTTTCAGATTATCTTCAAATTGATTGAGAGCATAAATTACGCTACTATGATTTTTTTTGAAAAATTTTCCAATCTTATCCAGTGTCCATCCAAAAGATTTTTTGGCAACTCGCATCGCGATAGAACGTGCTAGCACCAATTCTTGTTTTCTTCCACTCGCAAGCATTTCCTCACTCGAAAGCCCATAATAATCAGCTATTTTTTGAATTGTTTGCATAAATTCATCATCTTTTGATCTTTTTTTATTTTTTTGATCCGTGCTTACAACATCGTCGTCAAGTTTTCCAATCACTCCTCTGTATTCATATCCCATAGATTTGAGTACTTGAATCACATCATCGAGATTGAGATCACGTTGCATGAGTTGTTTTTTGGTAATCAGAGTATTGGTAATCCCCTCAAGTTCTCTCACATTATCTGTGATCGTAGAAGCCACCAATTCGTATCCGGTCTCGAGCAATTCTTCTCCTCTGGCATTTCGTTTTTGTTTGAGAATAGCCATTCTGGTTTCAAAATCAGGCATCGTAATTTCACAAATTGTCCCGAGTGCAAATCTTGTCTTCAATCTTTCTTCAATCTGCATAAGCTGTCTTGGAGGTTTATCTCCTGAAAATATCACCTGTTTTTTCTTGTCTACAAACTCATTGAACAATCCGAGTAAAATATCCTGGCATGCATTTTTATTGGCAATAATTTGGATATCATCCAGAATCAGAACATCCACTTCTTCAAATTTACGCAAAAACTTATTCACAGAATTATTTTTTATAGAGTTAATAATCTCAGTAACCAACTTGGAAGTAGGAAGATATACTACGGTCTTATCATGTCGAGCTTTTATAATCTGATTTCCAGTCGCTTGGAGCAGATGCGTTTTACCCAATCCCACATTTCCATGCAAGAAAAATGGATTGTGAGCTTCTCCAGGATTTTCACAGATTGCCTGTAATATCGCATTTGCAAATTCATTGTTTGGTCCGACTACAAAGTTTTCAAACTGATACTTGATATCAAATAATACTCCAAAATATTCTGAAAGTGTATTTTTATGAGTTTGAAAAACTTGCTCTGCACTTTTATTTATAGCTTTCTCTGTTTCATCAGATTTTTTTGATTTTCCACTACTTTCCAAAACACCTTTGAGCTCCACGCCTGTAATCTGACTATCTACTATTATTTCTATATCATACTGTTGATTATAACACTCATGAAGCGAATCACGCAAACCATCTAGAAAAAACTTCCTCACCTGAATCAACACAAAATCATTGGCAACAGTAACCACTACTGTTTTCTTATCTTCATTGATTTCCGTAATCGTACACTTATTGAGAAAACTAAAAATCTTCTTAGTATCGTAACTCAATGCAAGATGCTGAATAATCTGAATTCGAAGTTGAGAAAAATATTCTTGAGTGATGATCAAATGAAAAAAAAGTAAAAAATCAAACTACCTTACACAATATAATATTCTGATTATTTGAATTGTTATTATATTTTATATTTTCAAAAAATAGAGTCTCCTAAGCTATAATCTTATGCTCTCCAATTTCAAACAAAATAATATTTATTCTCTTCACTATTTACTTTTTATCAAGCTCAAATCAAAGTCTCTTCGCTTTCTCTAATGCTGGAATTTCATCTTTAGTTCACACTTTTGCATATACACACCATCCTTTACACAAACCAAATACATAGTCATTGCACAATTCACCTTGTCTAAATTGTAAATCCTTGCATCCTCTATATTGCAAGAATTGTCTCATTCGTTGGAGTAATTTTCTGAGTTCTTGGGTATTATTTTTGGGACCAATGTAGGTGGCTTTATCGTCTGATCTGTATCTAGTAAGCAAGACCTGTGGATAGGCATGATTGGTAATTTTGATATACACATAGCTGTTATCGCCTTTGAGCAGTCTATTGTAAGGAGGAAAATGTTTCTTGATGAGGTTGGACTCGAGGACGAGTGCTTCTTGCTCACTTTGGCATACCAAAAATTCAAGATCTTCAGCTTTATTCAACATATCTTGCTTCCATACACTTTTGGGATTGAAGTACTGAGCGAGTCTTTTTCTTAGGTTTTTAGCCTTACCAATATAGAGTATTTGTTTTTTTCAATCACGAAAAATATACACTCCTGGGAGCTCAGAAATATGGTCAAGTGACGGAAATTGTAACATTTTGGGTGTTTGTAAATATATTATAATCAGAATTACTAGACTATACAATATCAAATCATATAAAGTCGATTTGCATATTGAATTAGAGAGTTAATCCATTATGCTTATGATACTATTTATTTTTTACAAATTTACTATGAAAATTATTATTTTTGCTGCAATAGCATTCTTACCTTTATTTTTATCTGGATGTGGACTTATGAAAAATAAAAATACTACTGGGACTGGTACTGTTCCTAGCGTAGAAACTTCACAAAGTGTTGTTGAAAAAGGAGATACTATCTCTGTAGATTACGTTGGTACTCTTGAAGATGGAACTTTGTTTGATACATCAATCGAAGCGGAGGCTACAAAAGCTAATAAAGTAAATGCTGGAAGAACTTATGCACCACTCACTTTTGTTGCTGGAGCTGGTCAAATGATCGCTGGTTTTGACAAAGGAGTAATGGGTATGAAAATTGATGAAACTAAAAAATTAGTATTAGCTCCTGAGGATGCGTACGGTAACGCTGACGATCCAAAATACAATGTTCCTATGAATATCGAGACTTTCAAAGTAGCAGGTATTGATCCTAAAATAGGTGAATCATATGATTTTGGAGGACAAAAAGCTAAAGTACTTTCTATTAGTGGTACTACAGTTACTGCAAGTTTTGCTCCTGAATTAGCTGGTAAAACATTAGTATTCCAAATTACTGTTAAATCTATCACGAAAGGATCTTAATCTCAAGTTTAAAATACAATCCAAAAAAAACCCTGATGAATTTCAGGGTTTTTTGTGTATGAAAAAACGTCTGTGGATGAACCACAGACGCCAATTAATGAAACATTAATTTTTCTTTAAGAGTTTTTGTTTTTCCGATGGAGAAAGTTTTTTCCATTCAGCATCAGTTACTCCATTTTGAGCCTTTTTTAATTGTTCATCGAGAATAACGTTAACAGCACCTTCTTTAAGAAGCTGAGTAACATTCTTTAATGCTCCAATTTTTAGGTTATCAAAATTATTTACTTCAATCTCAGATTGCTCTGAGTCTAGGTACGTAATTGTTACAGAATCACCAGGAAGAGTTAAACAAAATTCACTACTAATAGAACTAGTACCAAAAAATTGTTTTTTTACTCCATCAATCATAAAGAAATATGTAGTAGTACCATTAGCAACCTCATTATTAAAACGAGATATCTTAGTCTTTTTGGTAACTTCCACCATTTCTCTTGGTTGCCCCACTACTGCATTACCACGGCTACTCATTTTATTGAGATAACTATGGATTGCCGTGAGCCGATCTGGTCCAAATCCCACTACGTTGTGATCATGGACATTAACCAAAGCAATCAATTTCATCAAGCCTGACTTGTCTTTCAGAAGGAATTCGTAGGTAGGATAACCTCCCATGTTATAAGTAATACCCTCACTTCCTACATATCCTTTCTCTTGAACCATCCCTTCAGCAGAAGCTCGAGCAGCAGTTTCTGTTGCTCCAGCCTGTCTAATCCAGGTTGATTTTTTTGTACGACAATTTACAAGCATGAAACCAACTGTTGATTGGTCAGCACCCTTTGATTGTAGTCCGATATAGTAATACATCTGACCATCTGCTCCAGCTACAATAGATCTTTCGTCTGCAGGACGAAGTTTATCCTTCCCGCTCCAATTCCAATATCCATGTATAAATTCTCCCCAATCTTTTAGTTGTTCTACAACAAAAGATTCAGGGTGGACTCTATCACACCAAGCAGGAGTTTGATCTAATGAATAACCATTGATCTCCCCCGTTTGTGGATTAACTACAATTAGTCTTGTAACATCATCACCAAGAAATCCAATTTTACTGTCATAAAGAGAAACCGTCCAATAAGGATTCCAGCTTTCATCTACTTCAAAAGTATAATCCGCAAATCCTTGACTTTGATAACCAGACGTATAAATATGTCGCTCCAAATCTTGTCCAAAATAAGCATTTGGCTGGTAACGAATATTTATTGGTTTTCCGTTCACTTCTTTAATAAGACGGTAATCTCTTTCATTGGTTGCATTAACGACAACATACCCAGGGGTACTATCATTTCCTTGCCATTTCCAGAATCCAGAATGAAGCAAAGGTGCAATCCAGTAAAGTTTTTTGTCAACTTGTTGAAGATGAAATTCCCCCAGTTTACATCGGCTTCCAAGCCCTGGATCTTCTCCAAGTACTATTCCGCCAATTCTTTGAGCAATCTCTTGATCAACAGTTATCATCTGTGCCGGATCTATTGGTGCAATACTTGCAACAAAATCTTGTTCTTCTACTTTACCTATCATGTTACGATAAGTTTCAGTGTGAAACCAACCCCATGAATAAATACCTATGCATATTATAGCTAGAATGCCTAAACATGGTATCAATAGAAGAGATCGAGCCTTTACATTAAGGAGAGTATCTCCAAATTGATCTTTTTTAAATGCACTAAGGAGATAAAGTACAGCTGAGTAGATGATCATATACCAATATATCCCCGATCCAAAGGAAAGAGAAAGAGCTGGCATAAAAACTAAATACCCCAGAAATACCCAGAATAGTGTCCATAAAATAATTAATACAATTCTCATTTTTAATGTGTTTTTGTTTGTTTTATAATAATGTTAATGAACAGGCAGTGAGTCTCTAGTAAAAACTAAAAAACTCAATACTCTGATAAAATAATAAGTATAAATAGAATATTGTCAATAGAATATATTATTTCTGTATAAGACTGTCTTTTGCCTTGTCGTAGAGTTTTACAAATTCTTCAGGTGTTTTATACAGAGGGAAAATAGGCGTACTTGGTTTAGGAAGTACAAGGTCGATACTATCCGCTACTATCTGATTATTTTCAAATAATTCATCTATGGTTTTATCATCAAATCCATTGCCTTTCATAATGTCTCTCACTTCTTGGTCTGACATAATATGATAGTTGCCAGCCACTCTTCTTCTGGTGCTATCTCTTATTTGTTTTTGATCCTTGATTGCAAGCGCCGTTTCGTAAGCGATCTTGTCATCTTTATTGATATAGTGAAAGTTTGAAGTTATGGTACAAGGAATTTTAGTTTGTAGAGATATTTTCATAATCTGTTCATTACTCAGCTCAAGATGTGTTTCAAGTTTGTAATCTTGGGCAGTAATCTCAAGATAGAAGTCTTCTCCAAATATTTCTTGGAAAGGTTTAATGGATTCTTCTATCAGCTTATCAAAGCTCTCTCCAGTTTTCAAATCATCAAGCTGCGACGCTAATAAACTTCTTTGGCCTCCCAAAATACAGATAATTCCGTCAGCATGCTCTTTGAGTGTAGCAATATCGATGGTAGCCAATCCGCCGTTCCCAACAGTATTTGCAATGGTAGTAAGCTTCATCAGATGAAGATATCCTTGATAGTTTTTAGCTAGTAAAGTGACATATTGATATTGACTCGGAGTCTTGGCTAATACCGTCGTGAGCGTCAATTCAATACCACACAAAGCCTTGATATCCATCTTTTTTGCCTTGCTATAAAATTCCATGATACCGTACATACCATTGTAATCAGCCAAACCAATAGTATCAAATCCAAGTTCTTTCGCTTTATCAAGAATCTTCCCTACCTTACCGATAGATTCAAGCAAACCATAATGACTATGTCCATGAAGGTGTATATACATGTGGAAAAATTATATTATAATCTGATATTTATAGTGTTTGTAGTGTAGTGTTTTCTCGGCAGATTTCAACGAGTGATTTCAGTACATTGATTATTTTCTTCCTCTTTATTGAAATACAAAAAACCCTTCACAAGGAAGGGTTTTTGATGAATACAGAACTGGATAAGATTATTCAGCAGCTGCTTCAGATTCTTTAGTTTCTATTTGAGGAGCTTCTGATTTAGGAGCTTCTTCTTTAACTTCAGACTTAACTACTTCTCTTGGAGTTGTAGATTCTTCATTATTATTATTTCTTCTTTGATAGTTGTTTGTGTTTGGTCCTTTGAGTGCTAGTGCTGTTTTACTAATCTCGTAAGGAATTCCTTTCTCTTCACATACCAAAGCTCTTACAGACAATCCAATTTTTCTATTTCTTGGATCAAATACAATTACTTTAGCTTTTACCACTTCACCAAGCTTCAATGCTTCCGCTGGATTGTAGATAGGGTGATCTGTAATTTCAGTGATATGAATCAATCCATTGATATCATCATAGATTCTCATGAAGGCTCCATAAGGAACGAATCTGATAATCTCACCTTGAATAACGTCTCCCTCAGTGAATTTTCCTGCGATAATTGATCGTGGATCTTCTTTGATTTTCTTGATAGAGAGTGAGATTTTTCCATCGTCAAGTGAGATAACTTTCACTTTCGTTTTGTCTCCAACCTTACCGAATTTATCAATATTATCAACGTGACCGTATGTAATTTCTGAAATATGCACTAATCCTTCTACGCATCCTCCGATAGTCACAAATAATCCGTAACTTGAAAGACCTGAAATAGTACCATCATACATGTTACCAACAGCTAATCCCTTCATAATTTCGTCTCTTTCTTCTTTCATTGCTTCTCTTTCTGAGAAGATAACTCTCTTAGCATCCTCATCGATAGTAATAATTCTTACTTTGAATTCTTTACCGATAAGATTGATTAATTTATCGAAGATAGCATCTTGATTTCCGTCTTCAACCCTTGGATAATTCACAGGTGAAAGTTGGCTCAATGGAATAAATCCTTTAATACCATGCATATCGATCAATAATCCACCAAGATTTGCTTCTGTAGGAACCACTGTAAGTAATTCATCAGTTTCAAATTTAGCATGAATAGATTTCCAGATATCATGTTGTAACAATCTTGTAACTGAAACAATATAGTATCCTTCTTCGTGCATCACGTCCGTAGATAAGATTTCTACTTCAAGTTCTGTGCCGATAGATAAGTCTAATCCTCCTTTCTCAAGTTCTCTCGCTTCTTTTGGCATAATTACACCATCAAAAGATCCGCTTTCGCAAGATAAAAGTACCCCATTGTTGTACTTGTTGATGATCACTCATTTTACCTTCGCTCATTCTTTAATCAGTGGAGCTCACACTGATGCGATTTGTTTCTTGATTTTCTTAGTCGCCATTAGGATATAAAATGTTAGATAAATAAAAAAATGCGCATTATCTATGATAAATAGTTATTTTTACGTCTAATGCAACGCAAAATTACTTGCTATTACTCAATATAGCAGAACAAACAGTTTACAAACTATGAAAATAAAAATCCTTTAATTGATACCAAATACATACATGGGCGGTACATTCTGGAGAGTATAAGAGTGAATTTTTCGATCTAATACTTTGTATATATCGTAACTTTTGGGGTGCGCATAACTTATCCCACGAAACTGAACACCTTTTTTTGTAGATTCTTGAATAAATGAAATAAGCTGAGGACTATCTCTCAAAACATTGAAAGGCAAGGTGGAAATTATGATATCTACGTGATCAATCTTATTGTCTTTCAGAATATTTTTAATATTTCCCACATCTCATTGGATAAAAGAAACATTTTTCTTGGGATATTTTTCTTGTAGAATTTTTATATAATCTGAATCAAATTCGATCCCATAGTACAGACAATCATTTCCCATCTCATCCAGAATATGCTCAGTTACAGGTCATGTCCCAGGTCACAACTCCATGATGATTTTATTCTCTGTACTTTCCCAGTCAATCGATGCGCACAGTTTTCTCGCCGCTCTCTTGGTAGTTGGTCGCAAAGAGGCGTTGGAAAGCGGTTGAAGAAAGAACTTCGAGAAAAAAAGTAAAGAATTACGCATATAAGTAAAAAACAAGAGAGATTAAATTGGCTTATATAGTGATGTTTGGTTCGAGAATATAGTTTGGTACGAGCTTATCCACATTTTCAAATTCTAGTTCAGACAATGGAATAAGAGTAGCTTTCCCGTCAAATCCTACTTGCAAAGTATCACCTTGAGATCTCAAATCAATACAATGAGGATCAGAAGTCATAGTTTGGTCTGAGTTGGAATCAGATCGATAGTTTTTTCCTTCAAAAAGTGCTGGGAAATTATTTCCTTCTGTATGACGTAGTTCAATCCTATCTTGCGCGAGATCACAGATCCAAAAATTCTTTCTTTGACCAATATACATTGCTCCTTCTGTAGGAATTAGGTCTCTTTGATACAATTTTTGATACAGACTATTCTTATCCAAAGTGTAGATTGAAATCTGCTTATCTTGTAATTCCATCAGCTCTTTCAGCATATTTACGCATAAACAGCCTATTCTGAGATTTGTAAATGATCCTGGGCCATTGAGAACGTAGATGGAATATCCAGAAGTAACCCTGTCTGACTGAGTAAACAAATTATACAGTGCCGTCGGTAAATGTACTTCCAAATCTCCTCTCGGTATGAGTAGATAACTATCAGCTGAAGATAAGATGATATTTTCCAAAGATATATTTATGAAAACTGAGCACTGCACTGGGATAATTCAATGAGAAAGATAAATAATAATATGCTGATACTAATCCTTTCCTCAGTCTTTTCAAATCACTTTTGTGAGCTAAAACATTTGGACAAACTTTTTATTGAAAAGTAAACTAAATTAATTATTATGGTCATTCTAGAGACGAATAAGCATGCGGATGTAACTCAATTGGCTAGAGTCACTGCCTTCCAAGCAGTTGGTTGCGCGTTCGAGTCGCGTCGTCCGCTCCATTTGATCTCGAGAGACTACAAATATATGAAAAACTTACCATCACGGTGAGTTTTTTTGCGGCTCCAAATCAGATTATTTTCAAACATCTTCAATTACAAAAAACATAAAACCGCTTAGATTAGGCAATATCATGAGTATTATGAGAATTGGGTTTTTGATTGTTATGCTTAAATATATTCTTACTATACTACTAATCAGTTTTTATTATTTTACTGTTTGAATTATGGCAATCTTTATAATATCATTTTTAGCTGGAGTATTGACTATCCTCGCTCCTTGCGTACTTCCTATGTTACCAATCATCCTAGGAGGAACCCTCAATCAGTCCAATTACAAAAGAATCGTCACGATCATTGTTTCTTTCATGATCTCTATTATAGTATTTACCTTCCTCTTGAAGGTATCTACGGCATTTATTGATATTCCACCGCACACCTGGTCAGTAATTTCAGGAGTGATTTTGATCTTATTTGGTATCGTGACTCTTTTCCCAAACAGTTGGGAACGCTTCAAATTATTCTTGCGCCTTCCTCAGGTTTCAGGACCAGAAAAATCTGATAGCGTTTGGGGGCAAATATTGCTTGGAGCTTCACTCGGACCTATTTTTAGCACCTGTTCTCCTACCTATACGCTCATTATTGCTACTATCTTACCACTTTCATTGTGGGCAGGAGTAACAAGCATTATCTTGTATGCACTCGGTCTCGGGTTGGTATTGGGAGCAGTGGCAATATTCTGAAGAACACTTATCAAAAAGCTCAATATTATCAGCGATAGTAATGGAGTATTCAAAAAAATATTAGGAATTATCATCTTGGTAGCAGGTTTGGCTATCGTGTCAGGATACGACAAAAAACTTGAAGCGAAGCTTATTGACCTCGGTTTCAATACCAGTAGTTTTGAACAAAGTCTTATAGACAAATATCAAAAAGCTGACCAACCAGTCGCTGCTGTTTCTGGCGCGATGAATCTTTCAGGTTATATAGATTATGATGAAAAAATAATCTCAAGTCTCACAGGAGATATTGTATTATTCTTCCATGCTGATCGATGCCCTACCTGTCGTCAAGCAGAAGACAATTTCCGTGCTTCTGGAATACCTGCAGGACTCACCATAGTCAAAGTAGACTACGATAAAGAAATTGAACTCAAGAAAAAATATAGAATCCTCACTCAGACAAGTTTTGTGTATATCAAACCTGATGGAACTCTCATCAAAAGACGAGTTGGTGGTCTCACTATTCAAGATATGCTCGATAAAATCACCGATGCAAAAGCAAATAGTGGAAGTAATGAACCAAAAAGAGTAGCTTCAGACCAGACTGCGACAGCCTATTTTGCGGGAGGATGTTTCCGATGCATGGAAGGACCTTTGGAATCACTCGAAGGAGTAAGAGAAGTAATCAATGGTTATATAGGCGGAACAATCAGTGATAGTACCTACGAACAAGTATCTCGTGGAACTACAGCAAACAGAGAATCTGTAAAAGTACTCTACGATCCTGCGCTTATCACCTATGAAGAATTATTGTCTACCTACCGAATACAGATTGATCCTACCGACGCAGGTGGTCAATTCGCCGACAGAGGAAACCAATATAAGACAGCTATTTATTATAGCAATGATGAAGAGAAAAAAATTGCTACACTCAGCAAGGAAAAACTCAATAATTCAAAAAAGTATGATAAACCTATCGTGGTAGATATCTTACCTGCAAGCACTTTTTATAAGGCAGAAGAATATCATCAAGATTATTACAAGAAACATTCTGCAGAATATAAGAGTTATAAAAAATGATCTGGAAGAGAAGATTTTATCGAGGAAAATTTGAAAAAAGATGCAGCAAGCATGTCTGTAGTTTCTCGAAAGGATAAAAAACCTAAAGAAATATCAGAACTTACAGATGAACAACGTCGTATTCTTATCGAAGGCGGTACTGAAACTCCCTTCCAAAATGCATATCGAGATAACCATGAAGAAGGGATTTATGTAGACGTGATTGACGGTACACCTTTGTTTTCATCCACAGACAAGTTTGACTCTGAAACGGGGCGACCAAGTTTCACCAGACCTATTGAAGAATCTCTCGTAAATTCAGGAACAGACACTACTTACAAAGAGACAAGAACTGAAATCAAAAGTAAAAACTCACAAGGACATCTTGGGCATGTATTTGATGATGGACCTGCAGAAAGTGGAGGAAATAGATATTGTATCAATTCTGCTGCACTAGAGTTTGTACCGCGTGCGGAGCTTGATGCTAAGGGGTATGGGGAGTATAAGAGGTTGTTTGAGGGGAGATAATGAAGCAGGAAATAAAAGAATTTATAATGAAGTCTTATCATTTAAATTCAATTTTTTCTCTAATTCTTTTGTAAGGTAAAAATTCTCAATAATGGTTTCTTCTCTTTCTTCTTCTGGGTATTCTATAAGAATTATCTTTTCATTGTCTATTGTCGCAGAAGATATATTTACAATCAACTGTCAGTTAGCATTATAATCTTTGGAGAGAAAAAACCAATTTATTTTTAGCTCCCTATTATTTTCATTTGGAATACAATAAATATCTTGAAAACTAAAACTATCTTGTGGAACTAAAAATTTATCTGTTGGTTTCTCTAAGGTAGCAATTTTTTCTTGTTTAGAAATATAGCAATCCCTGTATTCCTCTTTGCTAAAGATATTAGAAGAGTATCTATAAATATCTTTAATGTCTCATACAAATTCTAGTTTGATTTTGAAGTTATCTAATTGAGATGTTCCAATATTTTTTATTTTAATTGCAAAATCAAATTCGCTATAATTTTCTCATTTATAATCTCAATACGGATATAAGTTATAACCAATTGGCATTTCAGGAAAATGAAATAAAGGGTTTCCTATTCTTCGTTTATATTTATATTTAGTCTTTAAAAAATATACTTTTTTTTCAATTACTTGTTCTCCAGTTGAAAATGCAATTTCTATTCCATATTTTTTCAAAAAGTGTATACTATTAATATAATAATTATAAGTATTTTCGTTTTCTTTTATTAGATCAACTAAGTCTTCCCAAAAATAAATATCAATCCCAAAAGCTCATTTTTTTATCTGTTCTATATTTTTAGTTCTAATATATTTTTCTATATCAGCATCTTTGTTAGCAGTGGTAGCGAAATATAATTTTGCTAAGGAAGGTTCAAAAAGTTCTGCTCTTTTAATCTCATTATCTATTTCAGATCTTGTTATTTGGGCTGATAGATATTCATCCTTTCACTTGCATTGAATTCCAAAATATTGTTGCTCTCATTTTGGAATTCAATATATATCTACGCCATTTTGTTTTTGTCCTCTTCTTCAATTCTTTTTAATTTCTGGACATTCCCAGATCTCTCCCCATAATTTTTTGCAAAGAGATTCGAAATCTTGTCGATTTTCTGGTTTGAGTATCTGTTGAGAAATTTGCATTTCGCATTAAATTATTCCTAAAACAACTTTCCTTTCTTCTTCAGTTAGTTCATATAAATCAAAAACCATATCATCAATTTCTTTATCCGTTTCATCAATTTTATTTTTTAATACGAGAATTTCTGTTTTTTCTTTTTCGAAATATCTCATGAGTTCTGCTTCGGTATCCATAGGGAGTTTTTTAACTTTCAGTTCTTTCAAAAATCACGAAAAATCAATTTCTCGAAATTTACTGAGCTTAGTAGATGGTTTTTCTATACTAAATTTCGACTGAAGGAAGCGAAGGTTGAAGTCTATTTTCTCATGAAATTCTTTTTTTAGTTCAATCATTGCATCAGCTTTTTCAATGAAAGGTTGTTGGTCGGAAAGTGAGATATTTTTAATCGAAGTATTTTTAAGATTTGGTGCTGAATACAATAGATATCATCAAGACATCCTTAATCAATCAAATAAACATTCAAATGTATAATTATACAATTTAGAACTTAACCAACATAAAACATATCCAGGTAAAAACTCATCTGAAAAACCATGAATACAGTTTGTATTTATAGACGCATACTCTCAGTCTTTATCAAGAAATGCCTCACATTTCAATCAAATTTTAGATATGATTATCTTTTTCGTTGAATATAAATGCCTCCTATTTTGCGATATGATATCGCTTGTTATATCTATTGTCGGATTAAGAATCTTTCTTCACTTATCTATTAGGTAATTTTTTCCTCGTAGTGATATATAGGGATCTATAGTTCACGTGTTAATTAATTTCATTCATGGTTTATTGTTATTTACAAGACCAGAATACTCTTCTGCTTCTTTTGCCGTAGAAGTCGCATTAATTTTCCCAACATTTTTTAACGAAGTTCAATCATCAAAAACTTTTTTAGTAATAGTTATTTTGTCGTTTAATAGAAATCACCAAATATTTTCTTCTAAAATGGTTAACATATCTGAATTAAAATCATTTAGGATTGGTTCTTTAGTATTTTCGTTGAACTCTCCTGATGATAATATATACTTTTTTGTATGATTATTTTTTATAAAACTAATAACTGGATATGTACTTGCATCAGAAAAAACCTTCTTATCGGAATAATCCACAAAGGAAATAATTTGATAATTATTCAGAATATATTCTCTCAGACTGGCGCCATAGCTAGCAGATAAAAATCTATTTGGTGTAATATATGAAAGAATACCATTCTCTTTTAACAACTTCAGTCATCTTTCAAAAAAATAGATATATAAATCTACGGTTCATTTAGCTGTCTCATAATTATTTTTCAAAAAATTATAGGCTTGTGCTGAATTTGATTTTTTTATATCATTTGCATTTACATACGGAGGATTTCCTACTACGACATCAAACCCTCAACCTTTCATAATCGTTGCAAATTCCTTATTCCAGTCAAACGCTTTATCTCCAGCTACTGCGTGATCGTCTATGAGAGAATTTCCACATTTTATATTATTATCAAGATCTGCAAGTTTTTTACCTTTTTCTGCCGTCTTAAGCCAGAGAGAAAGTTTAGTAATTTCTACTGATTCGGCATTAAGATCTACTCCAAAGATATTATTTTGTAAAATAGATTTATACGTACTTTCATTGTCAAACAGTCATCCTAATATACTACCAATTCTTTTGTGCTCTCCAAGTAAGTAGTCAAATACTTTCACCAGAAAAGCTCCACTACCACAGGCAGGATCAAGCACTTTTATATTTGCTAATACAACTTTGTATTCTGAATATATTTTTTGTTGGGTTTCTTGGTAGACTTTATCCGACATTTTCTTTTCGTTTTTAAGATATTTTTTTTCAATAACTTCAAATTGTTCTTCAAGATATTTGCCAAGTGAATTTCTCACAATATAATCTACGATATATTCTGGTGTATAAAAAATACCATCTTTTTTACGTTTGTTAGATTTGGTAGATTCTCATAATTCTTCAGTTTCAATCTCAGTACCTAGCATATCTATTCTCAAGTTCTCCAAGTCACTAATTGACTGCTCGAATATATGTCCTAGAATATTAATGGAGAGCTCTTCTTGAAAATCATATTTTCATAGATCTACGAACTTACGACAAATATCATCTCATATTTTGAGGATATTGAGTTCTTTATCTTCATGAAATAATCAACCATTATATCACTTTGGTATTCCTAACTTATCACTTCCACTATTTACTGCTTCAAAAAACCCACTCAAAATTTGCCATACACTCACGCCTACAAGCGATTGGCTGTAGTTGATAACTTCCGCAAGTTTACCCTCTGGCAGTAAGCCAAAGTCTTCACAAAAATGTATAAAAACGACCCTATCGATCACTTTTTGTGATTTCTGAATAACATTTTCTAGGTTCACCTCAGGATTATTATTACGAATATCATTAATAAGAGATAATCTCAATGTTTTATATTCCTGATAAAATTTTTTAGTGATTTGTTCAGATTGAATTCTAATAGCAGAAAGTAATTTTTCCGTTACTGACTCTCTTCCAGTAGGAGCTATAAGATGGTTTGCGTTTAGTAAATACCAGAAAATTTTGAAATTTTGATAGTCATTATCCGACTTAACTAAATCTGTAAGTTGTCGTATTTCATAATCAAGTTGAGTATCTTTATACAATCTAATTTCTATAAAATTTGTAACTATTACTCGTTTACAATTATTATATTGTGGTTTATACTTAAATCATTGTTGAATAGGTGAAAGGTTTCCTTCTCTACGTTGCGATTTATCCAGTAAAGTGTTAGCATCTTTAATTTCTACAGCCACTTGTACGAGTGATACATTTTTTTCCATTTCAGAGGAATTAAAGTATCCTAATGTTGCATCTGCTTTTTGTCCGCTAATCTCATTTCCTCACTTTGCTTCAAGAGTATATTGCTCAGTAGGAAAGAAAGTATATCACAAAACCTTATGGAATATATCAAGATTGAAGGTTTGTTCACATTCACTTTCTGTTTTTTTCTTAATATTCCCATTTGCTATAGCGTTAGCCCATAATTGCAAAACCTCAATCTTCGATTCCATATCTGGGATAACAAGATTTTTTATATTTTCTTGTAATAGTTTGTGACTGAAAAGATTTGCCATAGTGGAATAATAGTCTTTGATAAAATCAAATATATAAGACAATAATTGTACATTATCTAAAAGAAACCAAAAATCCATATCGTTTTACCTATTTTCTCATGCTCTAATAATATAAAAAACCAATCCACACAGCACAAAAAACTACATGAATTGATTTTTTAGGAAATTTCGTCAACTTCCACTCGCAAATTAAACTCAAATATCTATATCCAGAGTAAAGAGATTTAGTTGGGAATATTCAAAATGCTCAAAAAAATTCGTAATTTCTTAGCCCCGAAGTTGGAAACGCTCAATCGAGTGGAACTTAATCAAGCCGCACTGATCGGAAATTATAGATATTTGGAATCTTTGGCGTCTGGAGCTAATATTATTCCAGTACTTAAATCCAATGCTTACGGACATGGACTGCGTGAGGTATGTCAGATTTTAGCCTCCTTACAGCCTACTATGGTGGCGATAGATAGCTATCCAGAATATCAAATTGTTAAGAAAGAATTGAAAAGTGATATATTAATCATGGGAGAAAGTCATTTGAGTGTTTATAAACAATTTGATCCAAAGCGTACTATTTTAGCAGTATATAATCTTTCTACTCTTCAGCATCTTATTACCTTAGGTAAAAAATTTCGTATCCATATTTTTCTCAATACGGGAATGAATAGAGAAGGGGTTCAACAAGAAAATCTAGAAGAGTTTTGTCATCTGTGTAAAAACTCCAATATTCAAGTGGAGGGAGTAATGTCTCATCTCGCCTATGGAGATAATGAGAAAATGGAACTTGTCACTGCTCAATACGATCGTTTTAAAATCATGCATGATATCATTTTGAGTCATGGATTTAGTCCTACTCGAAGACATATCAATAATAGCGGAGGATTTTTGCAAGGAAAAGATGAGTTTTTCACTGCCCATCGTGTTGGAATCGCTTTATATGGGTACAATCCTTTATCGGAAACCAATTCTAATTATGAAAAAGGACAAGCCCTCCAACCTGTTATGTCCGTTTGGTCTACCATTATTGGCGTACAAAAGGTCCACAAGGATGATCATGTAGGATATGATGGCACTTATAAGATAACTTCAAGTAAGGCTACAATAGCCACAATTCCATTTGGATATACTGAATGATTACGAAGAGGAGCAAGCAAATTGTGGAATATTAGTAGTGGAGAAACGCAACTTCCATCTGCGGGTCGTATTTCTATGAACTTAAGCAGTCGATTAGCATCCAATAGTATAGATAATGGAGCTAAAGTATGTGTTATTTCAGATAATCCCAAAGTTCTGAATAATTTCAGAACTCTCGCATCTTGCTGTGATACTATTGTGTATGAAGTATTAGTAAGAATTGCGAGTAATATCAGAAGAAAAATTATATAAAAAACCAATTCACACAGTACAAAAAACTACATGAATTGGTTTTTAGGAAATTTCCCGAGTGGAGCTTGATGGGGAATAAGCCTATTTTCCTTTAGGTGGTTTAAGATAATTTTGATTAGTTATTACTGACTTACCTGTTTTATCTTCTAGTTCTTTTCTTGCTTTCTTTGCTATTGCTCCTCCTTCTTTACTTACTTTTTTATTTTCTTTCAATCCTGTTGCTTGTACTGTTTCCGCTATTTGACGAGTAGAGAGTTCCGCTAGTGCGGTAAAAATCAATTCTGCTTCAGACATATGGTCTCTAAGATTTTGTGACTTAAGTCATTTCAAATTTTTATGCTCTTTAGTAGTTAGTCCTGTTCGTTCTTCATGAATAATATTAGTAAGTATAGCATATTCCTCGCCTGGTTTTATTTCATGATCTTTCCAATAATCAGTTAGCTTATTTCTGGTTTCTTGACCCATCATACGTTGTTGTATCCATTTTTCTGATCTACCATGTTTTTTCCAATTTTCTCTTGCTCTTTCTACGCCCATTGCAGGATCTATGGTTTCTTGCATGCGTTCATATCCCACTTTAGCTAATCGAAGCTTAAGGGGTTCAGCATTGGGACTAGGAATAGACTGGATGAGACGAAGGATAGTTTCCACGTCTGCTACATCCGTTAGTCTCATCTTCCCATCCGATGCGAGCATTTTCAACTGGTTACAATTTGTAACCACTTCGGATCCTTCTTTTTTTAAACGGTTTTTAAGTACTTTTCGATAATTTCTTGCATCATGACTACCCGACGCAATTTCTACAATATCAATAACAGAAAAATATCGCTTTTCAGTTTTTTCTTCTCGATGGCGACGCATTTGTTTGTTTTGGAAGATGGTGAGATGGGTATCAGTCATGACCAATATTTAATAGTGATAAATATACATAATAGGCACTGTCGTAACAAATAGAAATTAAAAACCAATTCACACAGTACAAAAAACTACATGAATTGGGTTTTTTAGGAAATTTCCCGAGAGTTCTTACTAGAATGGTAAGTCATCGTCGTCGCTTTCAGCAGCTGGTTTAGCAGCAGGAGCTGGTGCAGCGCTTGAAGAAGCACCTGATTCTAAGTCTACTCTAAGTGCAGATAATGAACAGATTTTTTTAGTAACTCCGTCTTTATTTGTATAATCTCTTACTCTACCTCCAAATGTTGCGCTCACTACATCACCTTCTTTATAGGTATTAGCAAACATTTCAGCTTTATCATTTCGCATATCCAACAAGATAGTATCTTTATACTCTCTATCAGTCTGCTCTTCTACCACAAAACTAATTTTAGTCATACTCGTTCCGTCATTCTTTTGGATAGACTCTTTTGGTCCGATCCACAATACTTTCCCTCTAAAAATCATCAGACAAATAACAAATTATAAATAATGTACCACTAGCGTATCTTTTTAAAAAGCATTTTCAATAGTTGTTCAAGAAATCTTTAAGAAAATTGATTAATACATCAAAAAAATGATCATTGTCAACATACTTGGCTTGCAAAAATCAGTGCCTCACAGTATTATAAGAGTATCTATTTATTTGTTCTTGCAATCATGCCAACACTCACGACTCTTTGAAAAACTCAAACTACGACTATGATTACTGGAATGTATGATGGTTCTTGCATGATAACTATCAGCGAAGAGGAATATCCTGTACCTGCAAATTATGCATCAAAATCAATGTTGGTACCTGGAGATAAACTCAAACTTGCTATCAATAAAGATGGATCAATGATCTATAAGCTGATTCAACAAGCGCCACGCACTCATATTATGGGCATTATTCACAAAAAAAATAATAAATATATGGCTTTGGGGGCAGACAATAAAAATTATAGTCTCAATACTGCTGCTGTTACTTTTTTCAAAGCTCAATGTGGAGACGAAGTATGTATGATTATCAATCAAAATTCGGAAGTCAATCATGCAGCTTTAGAATGTGTACTCAAATAATTCACTTCATTTGTTAGAAAGTTATGACAATGAAAATATACTCTCTCATCTTTAAGAAATTACAAACACTCATATCAGTGAAATACTGCCAATGAGCTGTTTTTTCTTTTAGTTTGTTGGGAATATTAGCAATTGTGGGTGGATTATGGTTTCAAGTTCCGCAAACTTTTGCAGATTTTGAGAGCTATAAAAAAGATCTGAAAGCCATTGGAGTATCGGATAATATATTAGAAAATAAGCAGCCACTGTATCGTAATGATGTGGTGAGATTGCTTTCTACGATAGAATGTAACGACTGTATCAATCCAGATCAAGCTACAATTGATAAGTATAATGCCATACGATGGAAAAAATTTATCTCTCTTCCAGGAAATAACTTTGATGATGTATTGTGGAACAGTTATGTGTGGAACAATGAAAGTTATTACTATTGCGTAGCACAAGCTGCTGATAAAGGTATTATCAATGGGTATCCCCGTGAAGTAAGTCCATTCTGCCCAGGAAAGTTTTGTGGGTCAAATCTTGTCAAGCAAGGCGAAATAATTCAGATTATTTTTAATATCAAAAAAACTAAACCAAGTGCGACCTATACGATAAACCGAACAGATGTGCAGACATGGTTACGCAAGCAGTCAAAAAATTCTGCAGCATACAAAAATTTCACACTTACAGATATTACTACTATCGGAAGTGGAATAGCAACCTGTGAAAACAAAAAATGCTTGCTCACCAATCCAGAAGAATTTGATGTGTATGCCAAATACTGTACTCGAAATCTGAGTTCTTGTGGCATGGTTTCTTTGGATTATGTGAAAGAAGGGCAATGGCCTGCAGCAGAATTGAATGTATTGATGAAGGAATGAGTTCTCAATATTATACAAGCAAATAAGGTAAAATCATATGATTTGGCTACCAGTACTCAGCTTTTAGAATACCTATCTACACTCAATGATTCAGTACAGTGTGATTTTGATAATGATTATGATAAAGATGGAATAGTAAACTATAAAGACAATTGTCCAGTTATTCGAAACCCTAGTCAAAACAATCTGGATGGTGACGAATACGGGGATGTATGTGATGACGACGTAGATGGTGACAATGTTCCTAATCCGCCAGGCGTAATAAACGATAGAGGATTCGTGGATATCATAAAATATCTTGCTGCACCAGGTGATCGAGACAACTGTCCGGTTGTAATCAATACTTCTCAAGCTGATCTCAACAATAATGGTCTTTGAGATGGATGTGAAAATCAATGACTTACAGGAAATGGGCTGACGATTAACATCTTAACTGATGGACGCTTAATTGCTCCTGCGCCAGTAAAACTTACTGCAGTAAATAGTGGATACGATTGTGTTGATGATTATTATTGGAATTTATGAAATGGTCAGACGGCGCAGTGAAAAACTGTAAATACTATATATCCCAAAGCTGGTTTGTATGAGATTGGAGTTGTAGATTGTCAAAATGCGATTGCCTATACCACTATCCAAGTAAAAAGTAGCGGCTACAAAGATAATGTAGGTTTTCAGATTATTCCTAATCCATTGTGGGGAATGAATACTTTGAGTACCAAAGTTCAGCCTGTCATAGAGGGAAAATGTGATACCATCGGTTGGTCTATAGATCAATCTCTGCAAGCGAGTATCATATCACAAGGTGAAGATGCTGTAAATATGGAACTCGCTACACCAGGTTTCCATACTATCCAAGCCTATTGTTATGGCGGCGATCAAATCAAAGCAATCTCACAAGCCAATGTGGTAGTAGTATCAAATACCTTTTTATCAAAGATGAGTTCCTATCTCGAAGCTGACAAACTTAGACCTTTTATTGGAGATGCCGTAAAGCTCAGGACAGAACTCACAGGAATTACACTTACTCAGATTAAAAATATAAACTGGGATTTTGGAGAT
This sequence comes from uncultured bacterium, assembly GCA_937862565.1. Taxonomy (GTDB): domain Bacteria; phylum Patescibacteriota; class Gracilibacteria; order Absconditabacterales; family Absconditicoccaceae; genus CALMFT01. The sequence goes on along the minus strand of CALMFT010000013.1, from coordinate 58,542 downwards.
GATACCAAATTTGATGGAAAATCTCTCAATACGATTCATATTTATCTCATTCCAGGAGTACATATTGTAAAACAAACTATTACTACTATAAGCTGAGGAACTATGGTCAACGTCATCCAGCTCGATGTACAAGAAACCACGAGTGATGGTTTTAGCGCCAATCTCAAGATCAATCCGCTTATAGGATTTACAAAAGATACTTTTAGTTTTGAACTTGTACCAAATAAACTCGATAAGATAAAGTCATTGGTGTGGAGTTATGGGGATAGACAAGGTGTAAATAGTGATGGAAATGGTCTGAAACAAAAGCATATCTACAACAAGCCTTGAAAATACGAAGTGTGAGTTGTAGCCGTTCTTAATGACTGAAAACAAGCAAGTTTTGGAGGTCAAATCACGGTAAATCCTTTGGATTTGTGCATACTGCTTCTTGATAAAGATAACAAATGACTGAAGTGCGACATGGATAAAGATAAAATTCCAGATGTCTGTGATGATGATATTGATGGAGATGGAATCAAAAATTCTCTTGGGATAATCACAAGTGAAAGTCCTGATTGTAGTATCAAATCGACTTTACCTGATCCTGGAAAAGATAATTGTCCTGCGAGCCCAAATAAAGATCAAAAAAATGCTGACGGAGATGGATTTGGAGACATTTGTGATCCTAATCCCAACAAAAAAGATTGACCGGAAGATAGTGATAATGATGGTATTCCTGACTACATTGACAGCTTACCAAACATTCCTCTTAGTCCCCATGTGATTGCTTCGAGTAAGCAAGTTGCGCTTGATGACGACAGCAATATTGTCAATAATTGCACAAGTTGTCCTTGCGGATTTACACAAACTCTCTCTCCAGTAGCGGCATGAGATATGATTTACAGTACTTTAAAATATGATGGCGGTACACTGAAGAGTAATTTATTCCCTGTGAAATAATTCTTGCATTCAAATAATTCTCGTATAGAAACGATTTATAGAGAAAAAATAATCAGAAACTGAAGCGGAAAATGGATTATAAATTTATTTCATCGTTGATAAAGCCTCTTCCGATACCTAAAGTAAGAACTGTCAATACTGCTTTGAGAGTTCTTTTTCGTGGTCTAATACTAAACAAAAATGAAAAGAAACTATCTGTTTGTTTGTTTACTTCTTGGTCATCAAGCTCACTTCCTGTGTATTCTCCCAGATAGTGAAGATCATCTTTGAGTCCGATGAAGAGCTCATACCAATCAGTCAGATTATGTGTTTTATTATTGATAAACCATTTTTTCTTAGAATAGATGACGTCAATCAGATCATTAAATTTATCTGAACTTTTATCTTGTGAGGCTATAGTAGCATTGATTGCGAAGAAATAACTATTGATGTTAGCAGAAACAGATTCCCATACTTTTTTTGCATCTTTGTTGATTTTGTTTACGGTAAGAGTCAGTAAGAAAATAATAACTACATACACCAGTATAAGTCCAGCTCGCAATAAGAACATAAGCAAAAAAATAAATTATAAAGTGCTGTTTTTGGAATATTAGGGTTTTTATGCGCCAAAGTTTCTTCCTCCTGCAACATTTCCATACCATTCGAGAGCTTTATCAAGATCGGCAGTAAGAACATCTTGAAAGAGTTTACTTTCAAAATAGAGTTCTGCATATCCTATCCACCAGGACATAAATCCACTAATACGGCTTGAAGTGTCTCCTTTTGTTCTGATTACCAAATCTACAGGAGGATACGCCCCAAGATCCATATACTCTCCGAGATTGTCTTCACTGAGGTTTTCAATGCTATTTCCCTCTTCTATATATTTTTTTACTCCTCTGATAATTTCATTTTGGCCACCATAGTTGATAGCAAAAATTAGCACTCTATCAGTATCAAATGTGAAATTTTTTACCATATCTGCCATATACTCTAAGAAATCCTGTGGTAAGTTTGAAGCATCTCCAATTCGACGAAAATTGATCTTTTGCTCTTTGAGGAAATCATTGAGTAAGGAACCGCAAGTTTTGTACATCCCAAATAAAAAGTCCAGTTCTGCTTCTGGTCTTTTGTTTCTATTTTCAGTGGACATTCATCGCCCAGATAAGATTTTTATTGGTGTGTTTGTGAATACATATTTGATCAATTCTACTCCCTTATCCACTGATTCAAGATATCCTTCAAAAACTGATTTATTATTTGCGCGGGCTCGCGTCCTATTGCCGTCAGGGATGAGTGAAAGATGTATTGGAAACTGCATTTGTATGTCTAAAAATTCAAAAATATAAAATTCAAAATTATCACAAAAATGGATTTAATTACTGATATTAAATAATCTTATTGCATCTGATTGCAAGATAGATACAAAAAAAGCATTTATTCTTGGTATAGTAACGCAATGATCCAGGATTTCAAAACAGCTTATGAACGTCTGCAATCCATTGCAACGTATCTCAAGTCTGATCAGATTATAGATGTTGATGAATTGATGAAATTGCAAGAAGAAGCTAAGCTTTTACATGAGTTTTTACAAAGTAAATTACTAAACTCTTCTCATGATGAATAATTACAGAAAGCCAAACTCTACTCATTCCAAAGATATTTCCTGATGGATTATTTTTTCAGTTTTGGTTCTTGTTCTTTCAGGCTTGTTACTTCTCAAAGTTTCTGGCCAACAAAACATTTTTTCATATCAATGAATTAGAAACACTACCGCTTGATTTAATTCCTACAAATCAGGAATTCAAGCCATCAATAATTATCTTAATACTTCATTGGGAACACAAAGTCTCCAACTTGAAGAAGGCATAAATAGCCTACAACAATCAGTAAGTAAGACTACGGACAAAGGTTTACTTGCTTTGCTTTCTGGCCAACTAAAAGAGGCACAAGATATCAAAATAATCTGACAGATTAGTCATTGTATAGATGTGATAAGCTCAGGATATAATACGATAAGCACTATAAAAACTGAGTACAATGGAATTTTGAGAGCATATGATGACACCAAAAAAAAGTTTAAAAATCGTATTACTTTATTGCCAGAAGGAGAAAGCAAAACATGTTTGAGCAGCTATCTACAAGGACTAGATAACTCAATGGAAGCGCTTATTTTTACTCACAATAATATTCAGAATATAGAAAATCAATATGGCGTTCTTCTTATGGACTACAAAGATACTGCGTATACCTGTGGATATCTAGAAAATGTCACAAAACAACTCACACAAATGGTCACAAGTATGAATAAGGTAAAGACAATAATAGACTGAGTGAACGAAAAGCTCGATAAGCAAGATAAAGAAGAACTTGATGAGCTGTGTGCTTATGGACAGATTCAAGGCCTTACGGGCCTACAAAGCGTATCTTGGAAGATTACTCAAGAATTACAATCTACAAAAACATCACTCAATCAGGTAAAAGATATCAAAGAATATGTAAATTCACTTATTCGTAAGTCAGTAGTCAGCACAGGAGAAAGTAAGCAAACACGATATCAAAATCTTGTCAACAAAATATTGAAGTAATATTTGCAAACCAAACATCTTTTAAGTATTATATGATATGGAACGAATAGCTCTTATCTCAATATTGTTACTCGCCTATGCTTGATCACAAGTATTTTCATGGTTGGGCAAAAAACATCGTGAAGATCAGGCAAAGAATATGAGATATCTACTTATCAGAATCCAAAATGAAGCAGGAGCAGACCAAGGAAAATCAAACATTCAGAATATGAAACAAAATATCGAACTCATGAATCAGTTTCTCAAAAATATGATGAGTTTGCGACAGGACGACATGAAACACAAACTTTTTGGTCAGCCCTATTTTAGTTTGGAACTTATAGGCGAAGAAGAGCTTATCAAATTCGTAATTGGATGTCCCAAGGATTATTTGGGTTACCTCGAACAATCAATAGGTTCATTTTTCCCTGGTTGTAGTGTAGATCACATAAGCATGCCAAAACTTCTCGTGGAAGGTAAATATGCAACTTGAGGTGACATCGTTTACAGTAAGCCATTTCAGTTACCAGTAAAAACCTATGAACAATTTGAAGCAGATCCAATGGATAGTATTTTATCATCATTTAGTAAGATTAGCTATGATGAAACACTCGCTATTCAATTGATCATAAGCCCTATTGATGAGTCATTTATTCGTCAGCAAAGGCAATGATTGGATGAGATAAAGAAAGGCAAGAAAAAAGGGAAAGGAATATTGGGAGGGGTGTTAGGAATTTTTGGTGAAATATTTACCAATCTTTCTTGAGGAAAGCCCAAAGAAGAAAATAAAGAAACACCAAAAGAAGAAAAATCACATTACAATAATCAGCAATCTTCAGATATAGATAAGAAATTTGATGATGAATTATTTGAAGTAGGAATCAAAATATTCGCCTCCTCTCCTTCTTACGATAGAGCAAATCAAGTGACTCAAGATATGGTCAGATTATTTGGTCAATATAGCTATTCAGGCCTCAATAGCTACAAATTTAAGCCTTTATGACAACTCCAAACTTTTGCTCGTAGCCTCGTAAATAGAAGTTTAAAAAATAATATAAGCTGATTTAAGACGCTTTCCAAACCAAAAGGAACGCTTATGAGCATCAAAGAACTCAGCTCATTATATCATTTACCCAATAGTAAATTCAATAAAAATCCAAGAATAAGATGGCAAAATTTCAAAATTGTACCAGCTCCAGATCACTTACCAAGTGAAGGACTCCTAATAGGATATAATAGTTATGCAGGAGCTCATAAGGAAATTAGAATAACAGACACTGACAGATTTAGACATTTTTACTGTATTGGACAAACAGGAACGGGTAAAACTACTGCTTTACTGGTGATGGCAAAAGACGATCTCATCAATGGTAAAGGATTCACTTTTATTGATCCCCATGGAGATTTTTGTGAGCATTTGCTGGATTATTTCCCGAAAGAAAGAATTGATGATCTGATTTATTTCAACGTTGCCGACTTCGAAAATCCACTTGCTTTCAATGTACTCGAGGCAAAAACTCCTGAAGAAAGAGATGTGGTGGTTTCAGATTTGATTGATATGTTCGTAAGTATGTACGGTCACGAAGTATTTGGACCACGTATTCAGGATTACTTCCGTAATGCATGTTATTGCCTCATGGAACAACCTGATGGAGGTACAATGTCAGAGATCGTAAGACTCTTCGTAGATCCAGTATTCAACAAAATTAAAGTAGGAAATATCAGCAATCCAATTGTAAAAGCTTGGCGAGAAAAAACATACAACGCGATGTGAGACAGAGAAAAAGCAGAAATGATTCCTTATTTCCAAGCGAAGTTCTCTCCATTTACGGACAATAGCATCGTAAGAAATATTGTAGGACAGCCTCAAAGTAGTTTCAATTTTTCAGAAGCTATGCAACAAAATAAAATCGTACTCGTGAATCTGAGTAAAGGTTTGCTTGGAGAAGAAAGCTCTCAGCTCTTGGGAAGATTCATCACTACGCAGATCAAAGTAGCCGCACTCAGAAGAGCAAGTATGCTAGAATCAGAAAGACAACCTTATTTCTTATACGTTGATGAATTTCAAAATTATGTGAGTAAATCATTTGAGTCTATTCTTTCAGAAGCCAGAAAATATAAACTTGGTCTTTGTGTTGCGCATCAATATATCGATCAGCTCAAACAAGGAGGACTTGGAGGGCAAATCGATCTAAGTAAAGCTATCTTTGGTAACGTAGGAACGATGATGGCTTACAAGGTAGGAGCTCCCGATGCTGAGTTCTTGGAGAAAGAATTTGGTCCTGAGTTTACTCAGCTCGACTTGGTAAACATGGATAAATTTAAAGGTGTTATCAAGCTTTCTGTGGGAACACAACCAACAAGACCTTTCAGTATCAACATCCTCAATCCGTATACGCCGCCTTTCCACACGACCGAGAAGAAAAGACTTATCAAAGAAATTTCTGCTTTGAGACGAGGCAGAAAAAAAGAACTTGTAGAGAAGGAGATATTCTATAGAGTAGGAGCTGGGTAAGATGATAGATAAGCAAATAATTTTCCCTGAAGACGAAAAGGATATCGAACTCAAAGCAAAACTCTTGAGAGAAGCTTGGGGCAATCCAAATGATAATTTGCAAGAACGAGGAGAAAGTTGGAAAGATAATTGTTATCACATGGGATGTTTAAATTCAATAGTTAAATTGGATGATGAATATATATGATTCATATTCTGAAAAGATTTTAACCTAAATAAAGAATACATTGAGCGCACAATCGGTTATCAGAATTTGTTACAGCTACTTCAAGATAGTTGAATATCTGATCCTTATAAATTATTTTGGATACAAGGATTTTATATTAAACCCAATTTTAGAAAACTTGGAATTGGAATAGAGCTTTTATCCTCATTGATAAATCAAGTTAAAAATATACATTGAGTATGATTGTTGTTGGATGTAGATTATGAATTACCTCAACTTATTTCATGGTATAAAAAACAATGATTTAGTGAATTATCCATCTACGATCGAACATCTAAAGACAAAATTCAAACTATAAAGAAAGTATTATTGATCAAAAGAAATTAAAGGATGTATAAGGATAGAGTTAAAATAAAGTCTAAATATAAACACTGCTTTATTTTGTAAAAATACTACAAATCAAATCCTACTCCCTCCATGGCGTCAAAAACACAACATGATCAATCTAGTACCGACCATCGTAGTCTTAACCAACATCGGTTGAGACGTGGGTCCCCTTGGGTCGTCTCAACTTCTAAGGTAAAAATCACTAGAAGCTGACCGCAAAATGCTGTTTTTGACTAGACCTTTTGTTACTTTTGGGGCAATGCCAAAAGTAAGAGAAAACCTAATGTAATGTCAAACTCCACTCAACTCTAATAGAAATTAAAAAAAATATTAATACCACAACACAAGACTCAATATAAACCTATTTATATTTTTTAACAGTCCGTGTGAAAAAAGTCATAATAATCTGAGCTGGATTTTGAGGCTTAGCAACTGCTATCCTTTTAGCTAAAAAAGGTTTTGAGGTAAAAGTATTGGAGAAAAACGATAAAGCTTGAGGTCGTGCCAATCTTCTCGAAGCTCAAGGTTACAAATGGGATATGGGACCAAGTCGATATCTCATGCCCGATGCATTTGAAAAATTCTTTGCTGCTATTGGCGAAAAAATTTCAGATCATTTCACCTTACAAAAATTATCACCAAGCTATAGAGTATATTTCAAAGACGCAGCACAAGACGCACAACAAGTAGATATGTACAGCGATATCAGCAAGGCAATGGAAGTTTTCGAGTCGATGGAAACCGGTGCTGGAGAGCAATTACGCAAATATCTCGCTTCCTCCGCCCATCAATATGACATCGCTATGAATAAGTTTGTAAACAAAAATTTTGATAGTATACGAGATTTTTTGACTCCTCAGTTAGCAATTGAAGGTATGCAGCTCAATATTTTTACGAGTCTGTATAAATACGTTTCAAGATTTGTAAAAGATGAAAGATTGAAAAAAATTCTTATGTATCCTTCAGTTTTCTTAGGTACTTCTCCCTATCAGACTCCCGCCTTATTCAATATTATGTCGCATGTAGATTTCAATCAAGGAGTGTTTTATCCTGAGGGTGGAATCTATGAAGTGAGTAAAGCCTTGTATAATATTGCTCTTCAAGCTGGAGTGACTTTTGAGTTTGATACAGCAGTAACAAATATTGAAGTACAGGACGGCAAAGTAAAAGGAGTAAAAACAAAAAAATGATCTGAAGAAGGATATTATTTGGCAGATATCGTGGTTTCCAATGCAGACATGCATCATACTGAAACAAGACTTTTGGAAGATACTAATCAATCATATCCGGAATCTTATTGGGGAAAGAAGGTAATCAGCCCATCAGGATTTATACTGTATTTGGGAGTAGATGGTAAATTACCTCAATTGCAGCATCATACCCTTATATTTAGTGAGAATCGAAAAGAAGGTTTTGATGAAATTTTTTCTAAACCCTCACGACCAACAGACCCAAATTATTATATCTGTAATCCGAGTAAAACTGATCCCAAGGTAGCTCCAGAATGAAAAGAAAATCTTTTTGTCTTGGTTCCTATTGCTCCTGGACTCGAGTACAATGATGAAACTATCAAACAATATTCTGAAACTATAATCGCAGATATCGCCAAAACTTGTAAGATTCCTGATCTTGCCTCACGCATAGAATTTACACAAACATTCTCGATACCAGATTTTGAATCCTATTACAATGCCTATAAAGGAACGGCACTCGGACTTGCTCATACTTTCTTCCAGTCTTCATTACGAAGACCAGACAATTACAGTAAGAAGGTAGAAGGCTTATACTATGCTGGTGGTTACACGACCCCAGGAATAGGAATGCCTATGTGTTTGATCTCAGGAATGCTGGTCACTGAAAGAATTTTAAAAAAATATCTACTTCAATGAACATAAAAAAATACATCACGACTCATGGTACCAGCTACTATTTGGCTTCTTTGTTTTTTCCTAAAACTATAAAACAACAGGTGTTTTTACTCTACGCTTTTGTAAGAGTTGCTGATGATATTGTGGATAATGAACAAGAAGATCAGTGTGAAAAAATCCAAATTCTTATCGACAGAACTCAGAATATCTTTTCTCAAACTCCAGATACTACGTCTACTCCTCATGATCCGATTATTCTTCCGTTTGTGGAATTGTGCAAAAATAAACAGATTGAGCAAGAGTGGGTGGAAACATTTTTGGCAGCAATGAAAAGTGATTGTGAATGGATTGATTATACACATTATGAACAGCTACAAACATACATGGTGGGTTCTGCTGAAGTAGTGGGATTGATGATGTGTCAGATTATCTGATATCCAATCCAAGATCAAGAAAAAGTGTTTTATCACGCTCGCAAGCTGGGAGAAGCTATGCAATATACCAACTTCCTGAGAGACATCAAAGAAGACTGGATGGATCGCCAAAGAATTTATATTCCTCAAGACAGGCTTACGCCATTTTGACTCGATCAAAACGATATCAAAAAATACTGTGAATGAACTGGAAAAATAGGAGAAAACTGGAAACATTTTATGAAGAATGAAATCTGATTTACCAAGAAAATGTATGAAGAAGCAAATCAATGAATCGCGCTCCTCCATCCACAAGGAAGAAAAGCAGTACAGTGGGCGAGTGTTTTATACTGCTCCATTTTGGATAAAATCGCATCTGTAGACTATGATGTCTTTACCGCCAATGTACGTTCTTCCAAAAGAGAAAACTTATTGCTGATCATCAAAAAATACTTCCACAATCATCATTAAACCTATAATTGTCGGTTGCAATAAAATCTAAAAAATACACATTCAAACTATGTCAGTGCAATCACTATTCCAAACTCTCTACAACTTTCTCCCCACTTCGCGTCCAAGATTTTGGATCTATATTTTGGGACCTTTTCTGATAGGAATTATTGCTGCTTTTTTCACGATCGATTCCGTGTCAACAATCTGGGACGCTCTCACCTGGTCACATCTTTGGTTACTCATATATTTCACTTTCCCTGCGAATCTGCTCATTTATGGAGTGAATGATATCTTTGATTATGAGACGGACAAGCTTAATCAAAAGAAACAAGACTATGAAACTGCTATCGCGCCAGAACAACAAAGAGCACTTTGGATCTCTATTATCGTGCTCAATACCCCCTTCTTATTACTGAGTATTTTACCAAATCCTTATTCCTATTTGTTCTTATTCATCTTTTGTCTGAGTGCAGTTTTCTATTCTGCGCCACCGCTTAGAGCTAAAGCAAAGCCAGTTTTGGATACAGTCATATCAGGCTTGATCTATATTAGTCCAGGGTTTGTAGGATATTTTATAAGCTGAGGAACGGAAATAAACTGGATGATTTTGTTGGCGGGACTAGCCCGAAGTATGGCTATGCACGCTTATTCTGCTATTCCTGATATCGAAGCAGACACTCAAAGTGGTATTCAAACCGTAGCAACATTGTATGGTAGAAAAGGAACTTTGATATTTTGTATGGTCTGTTACGCATTGGCTATCCTGTTGAGTTTTCCTGCGATGGGCTGGGGAAGCGTGGGATTGGGAGTAATCTATCTTGTTCTTATGGCGCTCTCTTTTAGGTCAGATGTTTTCAGAATATATAAATATTTCCCTTGGGTAAATACAGCCATTGGGTTCTTACTTTTCCTCTATGTCATCGCTCTCAAGCTTTGATGGTTTTAATCATTTATATTTGTTCATATTCAACAAATGAAGATAGATATAGAAAAACATTACAAATTAATTTTCTGAGGAGTATATCCTCATTATCTCACAAAGATTGAAAAAAAAGGAAGAACTCAAGAAGAGTTGAATCAGGTTATTTCATGGTTGACATGATATGATGAAAAAGCAATTCAACACAGAATTGACAATAAGACAAGCTTTCTTGAGTTCTTTACACAAGCGCCCTCTATCAACCCAAACGCATCAATGATCAAGGGAGTAATTTGTGGAATGAGAGTTGAGGAAATTGAAGATAAGATAGTACAACAAATTCGCTACCTCGACAAATTAGTTGATGAATTGGCAAAAGGCAGAGCCATGGATAAAATATTAAGAAATTAATGAAGATATTTATCTTGGATTAATCTGGGTATCGGAGTTTTAACTTTCTTTTTGTCCTAAGATTGAAACTCAGTAATTTTTAGTTATTATAGAGGAAGAAAGATATTTATAAGCTGAGTTATAAAAATGAAAGTTATTTTAGTAAGACATGGAGAAACTCAAAACAATATTGATAAAAGAAGTACGGGACGATTGAATATTGGACTCACAGAAAATGGAATTGCGCAAGCACATGAAACTGGGAAGTTATTAAGAAATGAAGTTATTAATAAAATATATTCTTCTAGTTTACACAGAGCAATTCAAACTGCAGAAATTATTAAGTGAGAAATTCAATATACTTGAGATATCATTGTTTCTGAACTGATGAAAGAAAGAGATTTGTGAGATCAGACTAACCAGCCTAGATCAGTACGAGTAGATATTAATCAAGGGACACCTCAAGAAAGACAACAAAGAATGGATGAATTAAAAATAGAATCCGATGAATCATTGGATGAAAGAACGGAAAATTTTATAAATAATTTGAGAGAACAACCAGAGGAAACTATTCTCCTGATTGGCCACAGAGGACGATTCAAAAGAATGTTATCCAAAGTACTTAAAATGGATATAGCCGAAGATTCACTTTCAAACGGATCAATTACTACTATAGAATTATAATACCCTTTTAAATTCTTATTCTTACACCCATGCACACTCTTCCAGCTCTTCCTTATGGATACGAAGCTCTAGAACCACATATCGATCGTCTTACAGTAGAATTACATTATAGCAAACATCATCAGACTTACTGCGATAAACTCAATGCAGGAATCGCGGGTACTGAATTTGAAAGTTTAAGTCTCATTGACTTAGTTTCTCAAACTAAAACCCTTCCAGAGTCTGTGCAAACTATCGTAAGAAACCACGGTGGAGGTTTACTCAATCACAATATCTACCGAGAAACCATGAAACCAGGTGGATCAACTCCATCATCTAACTTACAAGAAATCATTGCAAAAACTTTCGGATCTTGGGAAGAATTCAAGACTCAGTTTACTACGAAAGCGGTGGCTGTATTCGGATCGGGATGGACACGATTGGAAAAAGAAGGCGATAGTCTGATTATTACTAATTATCCGCAACAAGAAAACCCACTTATGAACGGTAAACAACCAATCCTCGGAGTAGATGTTCGAGAACATGCCTACTATCTCAAATGTCAAAATCGTAGACCTGAATACCTCGAAAACTGGTGGTCACTCATCAATCGAGATAAGGTAGAACAACATATAAATGCTTAATCCCTACTATATGCAAATTTTCATTACAGACCAATACACTAAACAAGACCCCTTTCTCATTATCAATGATGAAAGAGTGCTTTATCAATGTACAAAAGTCCTCAGATATAAAGTAGGAGATGAGATTATCATACAATCCAAAGGTCAAAGATTTACAACAAGCATCGATTCTCTAGATAAAAAATCCATGAAAGTAAAAATTCTCATGGAAGAATCCCAGCCTAAAGAGTCAGGAAATGAAACTACTCTTACGGTAGCAATGACCAATAAGTGGGATAAGATGGAATTGATTTGTCAGAAAGCGAGCGAGATCGGTATTCAGAAAATCCTTATCCGAACCAGTAAAAGATCGGTGATTCAAGATTTGTCTGAAAATAAAATAGGCAGAATAAACCTGATCTGTGTGGAAGCTGCTGAACAATCTCACAATCGAAGCGTGCCAAAAATCGAAATTGTAAAAAAAATTAATGATATTCCTAAAGGATATCTTTCCTATCAAGACGGTACTTCTCATGCGGAACTTCAAAAAAATAATGAAGATTTAAACAATATCATCGTAGGTCCTGAAGGTGGATTTGAGCCTACAGAATTGAAGTATTTCCAAGAAAATGGGTATACGAGTATCAAACTTGGTGAGTCTATTTTGAGAACGGAGTCTGCTGCGATAATCGGAGCATGGTGGTTGAAAAACAAAACAAGATAAGTACTTATAAACCATGAAAATCGCATTCGTCCATGATCGACTGTATTATATTGCTTGAGCTGAACAAGTTTTTTTTGAGATGATTGAAGACAGGATTAAAAATGCTGACAAATCTGAATCCTTAGCAATCTTTACAATGTTTTCTGATAAGCATTTTCTGATTATTGATGCTCGTAAAATCCCCATTATAACTGCTCTTCCAAGATGGATTTTTTCAACCTTTGTTTTTTTCGATAAATATAAAACACCCCTATTTTCCAAGATATTTGATTATCGTAATCTCATGTTTTTTTATCCATTGTTGATAAATAGACTCAGAAAAAAAATCAACGCTTTTCATACTGATGAAGTTCATATCTCAAGCTTTGCAGTAGCCAAGAATGTCCTTCCACTGAGTTCTAAAAAAATCAATTCAAAAAACTCCACTTCCAAAACTTTCCTCCGCCTCCAATCTCCGTTTATGTATATTCATAACCACTTCGCGAGTAATCTTGCAAAACTCAAATTTCCTATCAAACAAATCTATCAATTTGCCGCTTCTTATCTCAAGCCACGAGATTTACAGGCACGCGAATATACGAACATGAGTACTAATAGTAAATATACTTCTAGCCTAGTGAAAAAGATTTATGGGATAGCGGAAAGCACCATCGAATACCCTAAACTCGATAATAATTTCTTCACGCCTGCCATTCAGTCACAAAGATCAGATTATTTTGTATTTGTAGGAAGGTTGGTAACATTTAGCAAGCAGGTGGACACCATTATCAAGGCTTTCAATAAGCTCAATATCCATCTCAAGATTATTGGGTCGGGACCTGATGAACAGTACTTAAAATCCATTGCGGATTCCAATATCGAGTTCTTGGGACGAATGAGTGATGCGGCTAGAAAAGCTGAAATAATCTGAAAAGCGCAGGGCTTGGTCAACATCACACTTGAATCCTTTGGTTATGTAACTGCTGAAAGTCTTTGTGTGGGAACTCCGGTTCTTGGCTACAATGAAGGCGCCACAGTCGAGCTTATCGATTCAGATCTAGATGGTATTCTCATAGCAAGCCAAACTGAAGAAGAATTGATTACTGCTATCAAAGCCTTTCAAGATAGGAAATGGAATTATAATCAGATAGGAGAAAGCGCGAGAGCAAAATTTGAAGCAAGTACTTTAAAATTTGAATTGAACTAAAACATAGTTAAGATAACCCAAATTTACGCACCATGAAAATTATTTCTACCAATAAAAGAGTCCTGCATGATTATGAGGTGATTGAAAAATACACTGCGGGTTTGGTACTAAAGTGATATGAGGTAAAATCTATCAAATCAGGATATGTAAATATCACTAATGCTTGGGTAAAAGTACGCATGGACGGTACCGCTTGGATAGAGAATATAGACATTCCTTTATACAAAAAAGCTTCCCTCGCGCAGATAGGAAACTATGAACAAAAGTGACCAAGACAGCTTTTGTTGAGTAAACCTGAAATCAGAAAACTTGCAGAAAGAACTCACAAAACGGGTTATACGCTCAAGATTATTGATATCTTCATCAATCACAGAAGATATATTAAGATCACCGTTGGTCTGGTAAAACTCATGAAAAAAGTAGACAAAAAAACAATACTCAAAGAAAAAGATCAAATCAGAGATGCAGATAGAGAAATCAGAAACATCGTATTTAAGTAAAACACTTTATTATTGAATCATAATCATGGAAACTACTCAACAACTCTATGTACAACACATAGAAGAATTAGCTGATAATGCTCAAACCATTCAAGAAGAAAGAGAGGAATACTTTAGTGCTTTATCCCAAAACAATAAAAATAATCTGAAAGAGATACTTTCAAAAAGAAATACGGATGACGAAGAGGAATAGTCCTCTCAATTAATTCCTACTCAGACCATGACTTCAACTCCGCACTACAGCGGAGCAGACAACACTACATACACAAGTTTCCTTACTCCCTCCGACCGTCAAAAACACAACATGATCAATTTCAGTACCAACTTTGTAAGCTTGACCAGCACCAGTTGAGACGTGGGTCCCCTTGGGTCGTCTCAACTTCTAAGGGAACCTATATACAAAGGTAACAACAGAATGCTGTTTTTGACTAGACCTTTTGTTACTTTTGGGGCAATGCCAAAAGTAAGAGAAAACCTAATGTAATGCTAATTCTATATCTACCATCGGTCAGAAATTAGCTGATTAATGAAGATAAGAGGACAATCTCGATCTTGATTAATACTCTCATATAAATATTTGGTAATATGAACTATATCTTCATATTTTATATATATAAAAAGTTAAATTATAATGAAAAACAAACCTATTACTGGAATTATGGGCACTCCTTATACGCAAAGAGATCCTGCGGAAAAAAAACACTTAAGAGATAGGCTTAATAATGTCACTGATGAAGAAATTAAGGCTGCTCTTACAAAGGCGGATGAATATGCTAGGAATATGAATGATCTCAAAATACGTCCCATCTCTCATGAAATTTTGCATAAACCCTTTGAAATTGTGGATAAAAACAACTAAAAGAAAAATTAAGTCTCTACTGCGTAATCTCCCCACAGCCCATCACAGTATCACCTTTTTCTCAAGCATACATCACACAAATTTGTCAGTTTGGAACTCCTTTTTGAGGGGTTTTTGTTTGTACCACTATCTGATTATCTTTTTTCTCAATCGTACATTCTTGTAAGTCCTGTCTATATCTCACCTTACACCAAGCATTCATTGGGAATCTTGGTTCTTCATGGATTCGGCTGACTGCTTTGAGAGGGAAAGTACTACGATGAAGTTTTTCATCAGCAGGATCTTTGCTTACTACTACCGTGTTATCTGCTACATTCACATCGATTACATAGGCTTGAAAGTTCAGTCCGATACCCCTACGTTGACCTATGGTAAATTGGTAAGCTCCGGTATGGTGGCCAACTATACTTCCATCTTCGAGTAAAATATTTCATGGTTTTTGACCAATCTTATCTTGGAGAAAATCTGACATAGAAACATTTCCTACAAAGCACAGTCATTGAGAGTCTTTACGCTCAGCATTGGGGAGACCAATCTTTTTGGCAAGTTCTCTCACTTGGGTTTTTTCCATTCCGCCTATTGGGAATAAAGCTTTGGAAAGTTGAAATTGATTGAGTCAAGCAAGAAAATAAGATTGGTCTTTGGCAGGATCTAAGCCTCTGTGAAGTTCATATTCACCATCCATATTTTCAATTTGAGCATAATGCCCGGTAGCAATCATATCATATCCCATTAGCAAAGCTTCGTCCAGAAAGAGTTTAAATTTTACCTCACTATTGCAGAGTACGTCAGGATTGGGAGTTATTCCTTTGAGGTAACCTTCATAGATATAGTTGAGTACCTTTTCTTCGTACTCTTTACGGAAATCCAATACTTCATAGGGGATATTCAGAAAACTGCAGACCTGATAGAAAGATTCCAGATCTTGTTTGGTTGTACATTCAGGGTTCCCCTCCTCAAGATAGTTCAACATAAAACCTCAGACTACACGGTGTCCTTGTTGTTGCAATAAGTAAGCAGTAACCGCACTGTCTACTCATCCAGAAATTCATACCAATATATTCATATTTTGAGATTAAGGTTTGTTATTTCAGTGTTCAATTAGTTGATTGTTTGACCGTTTACAAGAACGACTACGTCATCGTATCCAAAGTTTTTATAGGTTGCTTTTACTGTTTCATTGAGTCTTGGCACATCACATACTCCACCGATTTTGATAGTACCAGTAAGATTTACCGTCAATGTACTACCTACGATTTCATAACTATCAAATGCCACTTCATCTTGAGTCTTCCAAGGATTCATAAGACCCATATCTTCAAAATCATAGTCTACAATAGCATCCCATGTTTTAGGATATTTATTTACTTCTGTCATATCCACTTCTACTGGCACTTCTACCAATAAGTCATTACATCCAAGCGGTATTGCTGTACCTGTAGCAGTTCCTGTAGTTCCATCAAGTTGAACTTGATAGATGTTGATCATTGTAATTGGAGTTTCTACTACTCCAGTTTCCAATACAGCTCCAGTGTCTACCGATCCAGTTCCAGACATTGAAGGCTTCATGCTGCATGCTGCAAGAATAATTGTACTCAATAATGTTAATCCAAGAAGTGTTTTTTTCATAGTGAAAGACTAATAATATAAAATTGTTTAACTTAAGAACGCCATTTGTAATAGTTTAATTAAAGTATAGCTAATTGAAATGATAAATAATCAGATTAATGCATTTTTGATTGCTTTGGATGCTTCTTCTGGTTTTTCTTGGGCTCCTATTGCTACGAGTACATAACTATATCCAGACCAAATCAGCATTGCAGCACCCACTACGAGAGCTAATTGCATAATAAATCTCAGTAAATATACTCCTACATCAAGTATTACATCTCGCCCACATACTCCTGTCCTCATACACACTGCCAGTCTATCTCCATATTTTGTATTACCATCTTTGGTATTGAGTGCATTCAATCAACTATTGTAATTGTCCCAAAAATTATCTCCAGATAAAAGAGGTTGGGAAATATCTTGATCCACAGCAGCCTTTTTATCATCATCTACTTCGGGAATAATTTGAAAATTGTTTGCCTGCAAATTAGAATGAACTAGTAATACAAATAGAATTCCTAAGCCCAACAAGAGAATTTTTTTCATAATAAACAATTAAAATATAACAAAAAGAAAAGAGAATTAGCTTATTATATTGAAGTTGAGTACAAAGCGCAAATCTAACCTGTCTGATTATTTCAGATTATTTACTATTATTCCAAAGTCTCAACTTCTACTGTTTTAATTTTTTTAACAAACAATTCATAGCGAATAGCCAACAAAAACAAAAGATATATCACAATTCAGTATAAGTACAAAAGTAGTACAAAAAATGGATATAAGAAGAGCCCAAGCAAAAGCACTAAACCAATCTTTACGTTGGATGAGGTATATATCTCATGAATTCTGTCGGTCACCAAGTCGCATATTTCTCTATTGATTTGTTTTTGATCTGAAATGCTCATACTAATATCCTCCTTATAACCTTTTATTTTCCCATACAATTGAGTAAGCCCAGGAGAATCATGAAGTGTTTCCCTCAGACTATTTTCAATACGCTCACCCCGACTAAGTTTGACATTGGTCATCAATGGATCAGGAGCTTTGCTTGAAAAAGTATTTGAAATATCAGTATAGTATTTATAGATATCATCACAATCTAGGGCAAGTGCACTTTTATTTCCCACAATATTTGCAGCTACACTAAATCACATAAAATACACTAGTGAAAAACAACCATATATACAGAAAGTCCAAGTATTGAATGAGACTACTTTATTTTTATGATGATCCAAATCCCAAAATGTATAAATTATTCCTGTCATCAAAATTAAAAAACTCAATGACATAAAGATATTGTGAGTAAATGCTAGAACTATACTCAACAAAACACAGGTGAAAATAGTCTGCCATTTATATTTTTCTCGAAATTGTGCAGGACCATCTGAAACTGACCAAAACATCATTCCCAGTATCAACCCAAATGCAGTGAGTATCCAAGGTATATTTACTAAATGGAAAAAACTTCCTAAAAAGAGTGTGAGTAAGGCAGTAAACAAGATACCAAAGTAAGCCTTTTGTTTCATGATTGATGGGGTGAATACTATTGTGAAAGCTTTAAAATATCTTTATCTAAAGTTCTTTCATATTTTTTACCTGTGTTGGAAGTTACCTTTACGCCAATATGTTGAGCATGTGTTGTTTTGATTTCAGGAAAATCTTTATTTTTGAGAGTAGAAATAATCTGAGACAAATTATCGAGACCAGCACTTTCTTGAGTCAGATGAATCAAAGACACAAGGTCTGGACTTATGTTTTCAATGATTTCTAAGATATTTGGCTGTAGGATTTTATTTCCATGCTCTTTGTGAAGCAAAGCAAGTATCTCATATAAATCCAAAAGATCTTTCTGTTCGGATTGATTTAAAGTATCGATGTGTTGATAAAGCGTTTGTAAAGACATGAGTGACAAAATAACGGATAACCCCAAATAATGAGCGAAGATATATAAGAATATTCAATTTAATAATGTTTTATACTATACATTTTTGTTAGTTGATTACAATATTTCTTAATTTTTTAATAATCTGAAAAAGCTTTCGATCCATACGCATCGGATAAGTAATCATATGCCAAATCACTTTGGCAAAATCAACTTTAGTGATTAATCAACCTTCAAACAAATAACGATAGTATTCCATCTTCCGTGGATGCACACAGATCCAATCACAGGGCTTATTGGTGCCTGCGAAATGTAAAATAATCGGATTTTGCTGACATTGTAGAATCTGATCATTATCATACCCAAAATGAGTAAGCTGTTCACTCAGAGGAATGTTCATGTAGTCAGGATTGAACCACAATGGGGTCGTGTTCCAGATTGGTTCCAATACAGAAATGTGTGTATTGCAAATATAGTTTATTCCACACTGGTCACCCATGATGGGCTGGGTACCTTTGAGTCAATTGGGGTATTGAACAATAAAATTGATGATATTAGCTGAGATATTATTATTTCTCCAGGCTTTTACATTCATAAGTAGCACTCACGCATTGAAATAGCAATCCAAATTCAGATTATCCATATAATTTGTAAGCACGTTTGTCATTACGGCTGCTGCTCGCCATTCTGGAGTTGATTGTAATGAAAAAAGTGGGTCTATACTTCCTCTGATAACAATGTCTCCATCAAGATACAAACACACTTCAATATCTTCCCCCAATATCTTAGGTATCAACAATCTAAAATAGGTCGTCAAAGGTAAATTATTATATACGGTTAAACCTAGTTTTTTTATGCTTTCCAGAGTAACTACATGTCGCTGTAAGTTTACTTGCGTAGTTCCTACAAAATGAGAAATTTGCTCTCGTTGAAATTCAAAAGGATCTTTTGCCTCAGGAGTATGAAGAACATGAAGAGTAATAGGATCTTGATTGTGTTTTAGTAAGGAGAAAAGCATTACTCCAACTTGTTTTAGGAAACCTGGATTCGCGTCAATTGCTATTACAATATGTTTCATGAAATCAATTAAATAATGATATACTGGGAACTAAACTACGTCTTTCTTTGCCACAATAAAGGTATTTCTGCTATCAATCCACGTGTCCGACATGTGTCAGACAGAGGAAATATAACAAGATTTTTCTACGACAAATCAAGCGACACGGGCTAAACGTTTCAAAGCTCTACGTTCATAAATATGATAAAATCTGTATTCTGTTTTGAGCTCTTCTTTTCCGTTTGTATCAGTTTGAGGAGTCTGAAAAGGAATAATATAATCTGACCCAGAAAAAGTTTTACGATTAAATATCTGCAGAACCCGTCCAGCAATTATTGCATTCCAATGTTTCATAAAAAACCACCAAGAATAGGACCAATTTGCAGTAATATGTTTTCCACCATAATTCAATATTCTATACACCTCATTCCACAAGGCCTGTCTATGTCTATAATGAAGATGTTGAATGCTTGCTATGCTTATCACAACATCCACAGACTGCTGGTCTTGATAGCTTACGATATCCATCATATCGTGAACCTGAAAAGAAATTTCATTAGCATATTCTGTCTTATTTGCGATATCAATAAGTCATTTTGAACTATCTATTCAGATATATACAAACTTATGTTTAAGGTGCTTATCTAAATATTCGGCAAATCTTCCATCTCCGCATCCAAGTTCAAGAATACGTAAAATTGCATCATCATCTTTGGATTTTTTTTCTCACACAAGTTGTTGATTTTCGATCGCGACACTATTAACATATTCAATAATATGATCAAATTCTGGCCATGGTTTTTTTCTTGTACTCGATCGTTTCTCACTCGAGTTAGTATAAAAATCAGTCAAAGACTGCATAATATCTTTTCTCGACATAAATATAAATTTTCAAATAATCTGAAATATTTGCGCTACTTTGGTGCGGAATTTTTGAAATTTTTTACTGAATGAAGTAGTTTTATTGACACTCATAGGATAGTATAAGAGTAGTATAAATTAATAAACTGATCTTTGAATATTTATTATGGTTTCAAATATACCAGTTCAAATATGATAATTCAAACTCACTATCAAATATTCTTCCAAAACTGGTTTAAACTAAGTTTTTATATATACCTCCATTCACCTTCTGCCAATCCTTCCAATGTTCGCTCTCCAATACTTTTTCTATGGAGATGAGTAACGCGATTTTCTACTGCCAGCAACATTCTTTTCACTTGGTGGAATTTCCCTTCCGTGATCTGTAGTTCTATAAAATTTTTTATATTTTTCTTAGCAATATCTGTTTTTCCATCTCTCCCAAATTGGGGTATTATTACCACAGCTGGCAAAGTTTCATATCCATCATCAAGAGTTACTCACTGTTCAAGCTGGGCGATCATATCAGCAGTTACTTCTTTCTCACAGCTTACCAAATAGGATTTTACGAGCTTATGTTTTGGTGAAATAATACGATGATTGAAATCTCCATCATTGGTTGCAATCACCATTCCCGTAGTATCAAAGTCCAATCTTCCCGCTACATGCAAGGTCAACCAATAAGGACAGTCTTGTAAAAGCTCATTGTAACTAGGGTGACCTCCATCTTCTACATCGCTACACACATATCCTTTCGGCTTATAAAGCATTATACTTACAAATTCTTTTGCTTCCACTTCACGAACTTCGTCGTCTATTTGCATAGATATCACATCTCCCCAATTTATTTTGCTAGAAGAATTTTTTATAATCTGATTATTGCATTTTATTAAACCTTTTTTGCACATTACTGCAATTTCTTGTCTAGTACCTCGACCTATATTACTCAAAAATTTATCAATCCTTAACATATTTGTAGTTGTATGAATTAACAAGAAAATTACAATACGAAGAGATTTTTCAGTTCCTAAAAAACAAATAATGTCAAATAATCTATATGTATTGGATTGGCTTACTGTAAAACCTGTGATCGTAGCACTCAAGCCCGAACAACTTTCCAGTGATTTTAAGCCAGGAGATCAAATAATATACAGCGTTTCAGAAGACAATAAGGTAAAGTATATGATAGGAAATGTTATTGGTTATGAATGCGAATCCCACAAAGAAGGTCAATTTGTACGTACTGCTAGAGATGATGAAAAACAACAGTTTATTCTCAGTCAGGCAAAAATACAGCCTTATTTCGAGATTTTCAAAACTCACTTCAAAAGAAAATTCCCAAATGCAAAGCCTATTAGTGCTAGATGAGACATCAATGGCTCTATCGTATATTTTTATTTCCATTGTGAAGAAAGACTCAATTTCGTAGACTTCCTCAAAGAATTTCGTCCTCTCATTCCTGTCCATTTCTTCTTCTACCAAGTCGGAGCAAGAGATATGGTAAGACTTCATCCTCAAGCTAAAGAATGGCTTACAGAATGTGGATGTGGACCTATGGGATGTTGCAGCATGGGAGCTCTTCCGACCATCGATATGGAAAATGTAGTCATGCAATCTCTCGAAGGAAGAGATATAGAAAAACTCAAAGGAAGATGTGGAAAACTCAAATGTAGTGTAGTTTACGAAAGATATCGATACCTCGAAGAAACAGCCGACTACCCCAAGAAAGGCGACACCATTTCTTATGCTGGTCAAGAATGAAGATGTATCGGACACAATGCAATCTTATCAGAAATAGTCTGAAAAGCTCAAGATGGACATGTTTTCCGTGGACCTAAGAGCCAGACAAGAATCGTTGAAAAAGCCAAAACAAGAGAAAGTGTCGCAGAACAAATGGGAATAAGTAATCATGAAGCTGCCAAACTTGCTCAAGAATAATATTTTCAAAGCATGAAAAAACCGAGGCAAAAGTCCCCGGTTTCTGATTATGGTTCTAAGTGTTTAAACTTTCTGAGCGATATCTTTCTTTTTGATCTTCTTCTCACTTTCTTAATTTCTTCCAATTGGCGTAGATATGATGCGTATGCAATATTCTTTTCTTCATCTAAGGCAAAAATATTCGTAAATCCTACTATCAGCACTATTATAAGACTTATAAATATCCAGTAGGAAGACCAAAAGGATAAAAAATAATTAATTATAGAAAATACCATACAAAATAAAACGACTGGAATTGCTATTATTCCGTTCCTTTTGATTTGCGCTATTCTTATTTCCTTGTAAGTAATTACAAAAACGTTTTCTGCGTCTAATTCCATTTTTTTAGTTTTAATGTTTTGTTTAATATTGTTTGTTTTTATATTCCTGCGGTAATCCGCTAATTACTGTATTAAAAGTAAGCTCCTCCCTCTACTTAGATGTTTCAGTTCAAGGGAGGATTCATCAGGTGTTTCAATCAAAACGGTTTCTTATATAAAGTTTTACCCTGTCTTATGCAGGCAGATATAAGGACGCGATCTGATTCCCTGATTAACTTACTCGTACTTTATTCAATGTTATTACCATTTTACGTCTCCTCTCAAAAGAGAGGAACTCCTCAGTTTCTTAAGGGTAGTCTGTACTTTTTTACTTCTAAGAAGATCTTCTGTGTCTATAAACATATGACCGTTGGAAGTTGCTTGTACATAAGAATTTTGTTGGTTCCTCTTAGCGGTAGAAAACGCAACACTTATGGCGCTTCCTTTTTGTTTCCTTAAAATTTTTCTGAACCTCTTCAACCTCTTAGGGTAAAAAATATACCACAAAACATAGGTTAAAAAGTGTTGTGCAGTAAAATTACTAAAATTAACTTTCATAGCATTTTTTTTAGTTTGTTTTAGTTTATTATTAGATTAATTTTTCCATAAGAGGATTTTCATCTTCTCCTATGGGTGATATCAAACGATATGTCTCATTTTCTATGAGATACCTTTCTTCGTAGATATGCAAACTGCTATGTTCGCTTATCGGCTCAAGCGGAACACTTTCGATGAGATGAGAAATACGTTCGTATTCTTCGTCCTCTACAGCGATCCATTCTTCAGGAGAAGTTTTAGCCCAAAAAAGGGCTTTCCTCTCAAGTTCATCAATAAGCTTTTGATACAAAAACTCATCCTTACATTCATTGGCACTTATAAGTTTCTCTTTGAGTACTTTATAAGAATGCTTGAGATAGCTGAGCTCCGAGGGTAATTCCCCAGGAAGACTCATATGTCTCAATTTTGTAGTCAACAATTCGATTTCTTCTTTTTTATTCATAGTTTTAATTTTTTGTTTAGTTTTTATTTTACCAGATAATTAATCACGGAAATACTCGAAGACGTTTTATTAGTGCAGCCTTATATTGTTTAGATAAAGGCAGCTCCAGTTCATTTATCCACACATCATCAACCGTTATTTTAGTAATATAATCAATATTGATTATATACCTTTGATGAATGCGCTGGAATTTATCTGAAGGCAAAAAAAATTCTGCATCACTCAATTTTGCTCTTAGCAAGAAATTTTTATCCTTTGTGAAAACTTTAACATATAAATGATCACTCTTCAAATACTTCAACTCAGAGAAGTAAAACTTATTGAGCTCTCCTCCTGTTTTAAAAAATCCATATGAAGATAATTCTTCTTCTGTAAGTTTTAATTGATCATTTGCATCAGTTTGTGTATTAACAATAAGCAATTCATTGCTTTCATTTACTCTAGTAGTTGCTACTTCCATTTTTTGTTTTAATTTATTTTGAGAATTTTTTTATTATTTTTACGACTTAACTGTCGCTTTCTTTGAGGAATCCACGAGAAAGACAGTGGAGCAAACCAATTCTATAACTATAAAATTAATTTACATAATGATAATGAACGAGCTATCATCAATAGCCTATATTTTATAATTATAAATGCTTATAAGTCAATAGATGCTTCCTGTGTGTCAGACTTTGAGGATAAGAAAAAACCGAGGCAAAAGTCCCCGGTTTGTTATTAATGTAAGTGTTTTTAAGCTGTTCTAGGTGCCGGAAGGGCAAAATAAGAAGCTTTATTCAATATTCCGAGATCTAAAAATTCTACTGGTTTTGTGAAGTACTGTTGAATAGTTTGTTGAATTTTTGGAAGGACATCCTCCCAAGAAAATCTACCCTCTTTATGGAGAGTAAAACTATATTTACCGGCATAATTCACCTCTTCTGAAGATAAACCAAGATTAGATTTTTGTATTCCTTGGATTTTATGCAACATTTGCAATAGATCCTTATGCTTGTAAATTTCTACACTCATACGAATTTTTTTTGAATTTGTTTCAAGTGCACCGTCGATTCCGATTCTGATTGTGTCTCTCATGTTTTTTAATTTTTTTTTGTTATTAATTTTTAATTAGGGAAGGAAACCTCTCCACTCCCAGGAAAACCAAGATGTTTATGCGGTTGATTTAAAGTACGTTGTCCCTCATATCCAGGAGAGAGAAAATTCATTCCTGGTCCAGTATACAAAGTATACAAAGGGTTGAAGTACGGTCCCATAAGAACCAACTCAATTTCCTTTTTGAAGTAGTTTTCCATGACTACTTTGATCTGAGGAAGTATATCTTCCCATGTGAGTGTTTCTTCCTTTTCTAAGAAGAACTCAAAGCTTTTCCTTCCAAAGAACATACCTCTAGGATATTTTCCTGGAGATTTTTTTATACACTCCATGTTATTGAGTAGTACCCCAAGTTCTAGATACGAAGGAGTATTTTGCAGAAAATGAAAGTGTTTAAGCTGTTCATTCTTCATTTCTCGTACGCCAATTTTAATTACGTCTTCTTTCATTTTGTTGTTTTTTTGTTTGTTATTTATTTTATTGATGATATTAAAGAACTAATCTCAGTGAGATTGATATTTTATAAATATATTATTATGAATGTCAAGTATCTTTCATAAGAAAATAAAAGCCCTTTAAATTTGCATTTTCACGCCCATCCGAGTATACTCAATTATTCATTATTTAGTCTCTACCATGCAGTCACCACTCATCGCACAAGCAGCCATAGAATGTAATAGCGCCCAATTACTCAATGGTCAGTGTACTTTTGATTACAATAAACTCATCGGTATCAAAAAAGACATGGATCCTGCCGAAGCAAACGATGCCAATCTTTTTGTAGCAGATATTTTTCTTGGAGCTACCTTCTTTATAGGAACTTTGGCGTTTATGGGACTTATTATAAGCGGATTGAGATATATTTTTGCTGGTGGAAATGATCCCAAAGCAGCATCAAAAGCTACAGATGGAATCAAATATAGTCTTATTGGCCTCAGTATCGTTATCTTTTCTTATACCATCATCAGACTCATTCAATATATCGTAGCTGCAAGAATCTAAGCAAAACTATTACTATTGACTTTTAGGGTGTTTTATTTATTAGTGTGAGTAGAATTTTTTTTTCATTCTTGATTTTAAAGTTGTTTTAATTGTTCCAGGTAGGGTTCCCCTATCGAGACAGTGGTACCATACTACTGTCTTTTTTTGTGCAGAAAATCCTAGTCTGCTTTGACTTTGGAAAGCATTTATTTATTAGAAACATGAAGCTTAACAGCTCATTCGGAAATGGTATGAAGTAGTCGGTGATTACACTCGGCTACTTTTTTTATACTAAAATTACTTTTTATAGGTCACAAATTTCAGATTATATTCTTTATTATCCTTTTTATTCATATCTACGATCTCTTGTTCATCAACAATCTTCATGCCTTTCTCGAGCTCTGGAAGCTTTACATCTCCATCAAATTCTCCCTCAATTTTAGTAAGAATTACCTCATCAAGTAGGTCCATTTCTGCAAACAATTTATAAATCTGAGCTCCTCCTATCACAAAAGCCTCTTTATGATTATCCAAAATATCTTGCACATCCTTGTAAATAAGTACATTTTGATAATCAGATTGATTCAATGTCTTACTCAACACAATATTTGTTCTTTTAGGCAAACCCTTATAACCTAGTGATTTGAAAGTAGTAGCGCCCATGATAATTGGACTTCCTAGAGTTTTTTCTTTTAACCATGCAAAGTCTTTACTAAAATGCCAAGGAATCATATCATCTTGAGAATTACCTATTACTCTATTCTTATCCATAGCTGCAATTGCTTTATACATGATTGTGTATTTATTATATTAAAAATAATCGGAATTAGGAGTGACCTAAAAGAACTTTTTTGAGATCGGGTCTAAAATACGTTTCTTTGTTTTTACCAAATTTTCCTGGTAAATCTCCTGCTATCGGTTTACCATCTTTGAGTTTACTCATATTGGATAAATACACCTCATGAAAAAGCTCCAAAACAAGCTTCTCATCGATAAGATTTGTCAAAGTAGCGATAACAGAATGTATGAGAGCATAAATGTGTGTAGCATAAGATTGGGCGTCTTTTATGGCATGTAGATTCACACACTGAGCGCTATTTACTTTGTTCAGCATTGTTTGCATATCCACTCCATCTTTGTGAGCAGCTCCAATCGTAAATACCCCGATATCCACCAATGCATCCAATACTTCAATCAAATCTAACTCTTGTCTCGCCGTATTCAGCTCATCCACTTCTTGGCTAAAATAAGAAAACTCATTCTCTCGATGAGCTCCACTACCTTCTCCACGTTCAAAAACCGTATTCATTTCTTTTATTTCTTGAATAATCTGAGAAAAGTTGTGCATCATGAGTGTACAATAAATTAGAAAATAATTTTATCTATAATTGGCTTTACTTGTTCGAAAACTTCTTCTATAGATCCACTAGCGTCTATAATAGTTATAGGTGATTGAGTTATTTTTGGCAAAGTTTCATGAGCAATATCATGGTTCTTTTTTTGAAAGTCAAATGTTTCAAATATTTCTCTATCAGATCATCTTCCTAGTAATCTTTTTTCCAAGGTCTCTACTGGTAAGTCAAAAAATAGTATATGGTCTGGATACTGTATATCTTCATTGAGGTGCTGGTCGTGGATATAGTCGAAAGATAGGCCTTGTGTTTGTTGATACAGATAAGAACTAAGGAAACATCTTGATGAAATAACGTGACTATGTTCCAAGTTTTGTCTAATAAGAGTTGATAATTCTGTTCTATCCTTGATGAAATAAGATAAAGCAGTTTCTGGATCTAAGATATTTCCTTTGAGTAGTTCTGCTAATTTTCTACCTGACTCTGTATATTTTGAAGGTTCACGCATTTGTCGCACAAAAGCATACTTATCTTTATCTTGAATATATTGGTGAGCAAGGTTTTTTTGTGTATCTTTCCCTGCTCCATCCAGTCCTTCAAATGCTATATATTTATGAGACATTCTTTAATGAATTAATGTAAAATATTTTATTATTTCTTTTCTAGATTTTGTTAGGGTTGAAATATTTAGAAGAATTTATTTAGTTTTTTTAATCAACCCAAGCTCTTTTCAGTTAATACTAGGAAAATCAGTAGGTTCTTCATGAGGCTGATCTCATAGAGCCTTTTCCTTTTCTTTAACTCTCCTTGCTACTGTTTTTATATGCTCTTCTGCTTTTAAGTTTTCAGGTAATACTCAACCTATATCTTTTATCGTTTGTCTTATTTTTCCACCAATCATAAAATGTATCTTTTCTGAATCCATTTGTCAGTTTGCCTTATTAGATATTAATTTATCTTGTGTTTGAGTTATTCTAAACAAATTTGCAGCAAGCTCGGTCATATTAGCTCTGTCAAGAATTGTATCGGTTCATAAGTTTTTATACTTCACTAATTCTTTATTTCTCATTCAATATAATCCTAAGTATCACACATCATGAAAGTTTCAGAAATCTTTTACTCCGTGGTCTTGCGCTACGGCTATCAATTTTTTATTTTGTTCTGTTATCTTATGCCTTGTATCTATCCTTTGCTTATCTTTTTCTAATTCCTGATGTACCTCCTGTATCCTAGTTTGCACTGCAAAGTAAGATTGGGCTATTGCAATTTCTTTTTTGCTTGAATCACCATTTTGTGCTGCCAAGTAACATGCGAATCTGGTTAGTAAAAAGTCATATTCTTTTATTATTTTCTCTCCCCCTGTGGGCAATAATTGCGACTTTTCGATACCGACAACATGCACCGATGATGCTTCTCATAATACTTTTATAACTTTTTCTGTTTTCTTTATTAACTCCTTAAATCTCTTCCATCCACTATATCCAAATAAAGATTCTATTTCTCTTGCAGACCAAAAATTCTATTCCATCGTGTGTTTGTTTTAATTCATCAAAGGTTTTTTTTATCGAATGTTGTTAATTCAGTCATCTACGATAAGGCAAAGATAAAATTTGGTTAAAATATATTTCTAAAATCCTACTACTGACAACCATCACACATCACCTTTTCGAAAGGATTTACTGGGCATTCTCCCTTAGCATATACTTCTCCTTTTTTAAGTTTTTCTACATATTCTACACCCATTTCGTCTACCAATTTCTTTTCAATCTCTGTTTTAGTAAGACCGCTATAGACTATCTCTTCTTCTACAACCGGCTCTTGAGCTCTTTGTAAAGAAGCACCAAATCCTCTTACTGCAGGTTTTTCTTCACTCACCTTAGCCTCCACTGCGCTTCCATCATCTATTCCGCAAGCAGGAGCTTCAGTGAGATTTTGTGTTCCCATTCAGAATCCCTTTCTTTCTCCTCTTTTATTTACATCTTGTGTGTATTTTTCTCCTTTAATAGTCTTTTCAATAAAGCAATAATACGTTCCTTTGAGCCCTTGTTTCCATGCATACATGTATACATCTCCAAGTCTATCTCTCCAAGTTTCATCACCATAGATATTTCTAGAAATACCCTGATCAATATGTTTTTGCCATGCAGCAGCTATGTCTACTTGAGCAAGCGGATCTGACTCATATACTGTTTTATAAATTGATTTGTCGATAACACCATCAAGTTCTGGGATGAATTGTACACTTCCAGAATATTCTATGATTTTATTCTTGATTTCTTCATTCCAAAGACCATTTGCTTTGAGTTCATTGATAAGTTGTTTTACCACAATCGTGAATTTACCAGATGTGGTTTCTCTCGAATACACATTTGCGTAATATGGTTCAATACAGCTACTTGTACCAGCAATATTACTGATACTTGCTGTAGGAGCAATACTGAGCAACAAGATATTTCTTCTTGGCTCATATCCATATCCTTCATGATAATCACGGAAGGTTCCTCTTGTTCTTGCAAGTTCTTTACTGGTATCCAATGCATGTTTATAGATAAATTCACCAAGCATATCAGAGATTTTTACTGCTTCTTTACTATCATATGCTATTTCGAGTTCGATAAGCATTTCACCAAATCACATGATTCCAAGTCCAAGTGGTCTCAAGTCAAACGAGTTCTTCTCCGATTCTGGAGTAGGGAAGAAATTGATATCAATAACATTATCCAAAGCTTGAATAGCGATCTTTACTGTTTCTTCAAGTTCATCCCAGTCAAACAATTTTATCTTTTCTTCAAAGCTCAAATCTGCTACCTTGATTCCCACTCCTGGTTTTGATGTGAATCTACCAAGATTGAGTGAAGCAAGCGTACATGTTGCTGTGCTGTCTGGTCTGTTTGCGATACTAATTTCTGTACACATGTTCGTACTATGAATCATGGCGTACGGTTTAGC
Source organism: uncultured bacterium (assembly GCA_937862565.1). GTDB lineage: Bacteria > Patescibacteriota > Gracilibacteria > Absconditabacterales > Absconditicoccaceae > CALMFT01. The sequence goes on along the minus strand of CALMFT010000013.1, from coordinate 28,306 downwards.
TTGGTTTCCACGATTGTGGGCATCTTTGAAATTGAGCCAATAGTTACCAGTTTTAGCAGCTCTTACTAGAATATCTTTGTATAATTCTTGTGCTTTTACTTTTTCTCGATTTTTAAGTTCTCCTTTTTCTGCCAATTCAGCATAGTGCCAATAGAGAGTTTCAAATTCATCTCCCCAAGATTCATCAAGTCCTTTAGCCGTTCCTGGATCAAATAAATACCAATCTCCGTTTACTTCTACTTGTTTCATGAATAAATCTGGAATCCACAAAGCAGTGTTGATTTTTCTTGCTCTCACCGCATCATTACCATTTGTTTCTTTCAAATCCAAGAAGTCGTAGATATTTCTATGCCATGGTTCCATATATACTACAATATTCGCAGCTCTTTTACCGCCTACTACCACACTATTGATAGTTGTGTCAAAAATTTTAATAAACGGAATAGGACCGCATGAACCTGTATTTATCGATCTAATTGGCGAACCCAATGCACGAAGTTTATTGATAGACATTGCTACTCCACCAGTATACTTTACATACAGTGCAGATTCTTTAGCCTTATCCATAATGCTCACCAAATCATCTTCTACCACACCAATAAAACAAGAAATAAGCTGATGGAACTTCGTACCACTGTTCATCAAAGTTGGTGTAGCGTGGAGATATTTAAATCTGCTTATCTTATCATATATTTTGAGAGCAAATCCTTCTTTATCCTCTTCATTGTAGCTCAGTCCCATAGCCACTCTCATCCACATCCATTGTGGTTTTTCAAGTAAACTTTTATCATAATCTCTTACCATATATCTATGTTTTACTGTATCCAAACCGAAGTAAGTCCACAATCCATCTCTTGTATAGTCCATAGCCAACTCCAATGCTCACAAGTCATATTCTAATAATCTAGGATCGAGAAGTTCTTGTTTGATACCGTAATTCACGTATTCAGAAAAAGATTGGAATTTACCATTTACAGATTTTTCAATCATTTTATTTACCTGCTTTGTAGCAAGAGCATCATATTCTGGGTCCTCAGGAATGAGTCCTTCGAGTGACTTCAATAAGAGATGATCAATTTCTTCAGTAGACACCTGATCTGGAAGTTTAAGTTCAAAATTCTTGATTACCTTAAACATCATCATAAAAGGATCCATAATTTTGTTTCCTTCAAAAAGATATCTAATTGCATCAATAATCTTTTCTGTTTTGAATGGTTCAATTCTTCCATCACGGTGAATAACTGTTTTTGCCATTTGGGATTAGAGATTAGAGTTAAAATAAAATTGAGTATTCTATAAATTATGTATTGAAAAAATATATTCTGATAAATGATTCGTGGGGAATCTTAAAGATTAATGGTCAAATCCTCCTGTTGGCTTTCGTCCATCTTCAGTTTTTCGAAGATTTTCTCCTTTCTTCTTCTTGTTTTGGTCAAGTTTTTTTGAAGTAGTTCTCCTTTTAACGTCGCCTTCAGGATTTACATAGTCACCCCCTTTCCCGAATTTAGAGGGAACATACTTCTTTGGTTCCTTTTGTTTAGAAGTGACAGCGAGAGCTCTCGCCGTTTCCTCTTTTGATTTCTCAAGCAATTTTAGATCTTTTTTTTCTTCCTCTGGAAATAAGTAACCTTGTACCATTTCTTGTTCTGGAGCGATAGTTTTTTTCATAATGATGTATAAACAAAATAAAATCAGCTTATATATTATTTAATTATTTGTCCATATTTCCATCTCCTGTCTCGCTATAACAATTTCTACACAGTGCCATATACGCATCAGATCCAGCTACGAGTACCTGCTTATCGATAGGCGACATACGGTAACTGTAGTGAGCATGAGCACCGCACTTGGTACAGATAGCATGAAGTTTTATCACTGTATCTGCGATAGACATGAGGTTTGGTACCGGTCCGAAAGGTCTCCCCTTCGAATCCAAGTCCAACCCCGCCAATATTACTCTCACTCCTTCGTCAGCTAATTTATTACACAAATGCACAATATGTTGGTCAAAAAACTGTATTTCATCGATTCCAATTACGTCGTAGTTTGTACTCTTGATTGCTTCTACGATATCACTTGTTTTCGTTACCATGATGGACTCCAATTTAGCTCCGTCATGAGATATAATATGGTTTGCTTCGCTCCTATTATCGATTTTTGGTTTAAATAATATGATCTTTTGTTTCGCAATCACGGCTCTTTTTACTCTGCGGATAAACTCCTCTGTTTTACCGCTGAACATTGATCCGCAGATCAGTTCGATTGAGCCAAGTGTTTTTTGCTTTTTCATTTTTCAAATTTTATCCAAATTAATCAATAATATTCCTCTGTAATTTATGCACCCATTTGATCAGTATTAGTTTCTAGGTTTTGTTCTTCTTTCTGTTTATTTTCCATGAATTCATTGAATATTTCCCATTGCGCTTTTTTACAACTCATTTTCCACTTACAAGATGGACTTGGTCAATTTTCACAACATTTTGGTTTTTTAGGCTCATCGTAAGTAGTAATATTTGACATAGGAGCATAATTTATAAAATAATTTATGATCTGATTAGAAGTTTGTGTAATTGATAGGAGTAGTCTCAAAGAAGTTTTGTAAGGTAGTAAGATCTTGTTTCTTGAGGAATCTTAATGGATTATCTGGAATCAAATAGTACGCATTAAATCCTAGTTCTTCGAGTCTTCTGTCAGTTACATATTTCAAATATTGTTCCATTTCTGCATAACTCAATCCATTGATAGTATTTCCTTCAAATTGTTCTTTTACAAACTCAAGTTCGAGTTCTGTACATTCCACAATAGTAGTTTGTATAAGCTTGACAAATTCTTCATCTTGTGCTATTTCTGGTGACTCTTCTAATATAGCTAGTATAAGTTCTATACCCAATTTCAAGTGGAAACTCTCATCAATCAGCACCAAATCGATACCATTGCTCACATTAGTTAATTTCCCCATCTCTCTAAATGCCAAGAATAAAGCAAAAGCACTATAGAAGAAAATTCCTTCTTGAATAATACTACTGAGTAAGATTGCATGAAGAATAGCTTTCTTGCCTTCTTTTGAGTCTGGATCAATACCACCATTTGAAATACTAATCTTATCTGCTGCCTGAGCTACCCAATCTTGTTTTTTCTTCAACAATGGATGAACAGAAGTCAGATTATATGCTTTTTCTCTATCCATTTGGAAAGTATTTAAGATGATCTCGAAGAAATCACTATGGATGTCTTCCATGAACATCTGTACAGTCATTGCTTGTTTTACTCTAGGATCAATGATATACGGATAAAAAGATTCTCCCAATACATTTTGAACCAACAATTCTGAAGTTACAAAATAACCAATAAGATTTTCAAACATCGCTCTTTCTTTGTCTGCCATGCCATGCCAGTCCATCAAGTCCTGACTAACTTGAATTTCTTCAGGAAACCAAATTGCTCTTTTTTGTTGAACATATAAATCATAAAAAACTGAACCGCTATCATTGAGCTTAATACCGTCTGTTACCTTCTTTTTCCCTAATACTGGCATATGATAAGTTATAAAATCTAAATAAAAAAAGCAAAACCAAAGTGAGTATTTTGCAAATTTTGCATAATATATTAAGACAGTTTAAACCAAATTTCACGCTTATTCAAGCGATACAGATATTGACATTTTACAAATAATTCACATCTTCCTATTGAAATGATGAAAGTCGGTTTGATAATAGTATTATGAATAATCTGAATATAAGTAGATTGGTTGACATGTCAAACAGAGCGTATTTTATGTCTCAAAACAAGCTATTTACCTACGTTTTACATAAAAGCATGCTTCTTAATCAAAATATCTTGATATTTGAGCGTTCTTCTCTACTATTCTGAGACATATGTCGGCCTTAGCTCAGTTGGTAGAGCACAGGTTTGTGGTACCTGTTGTCGCGAGTTCGATCCTCGTAGGCCGACCCACTGGATTATTAACACCGCCTATGCGGTCTAAAATAGAGTATATAAGGGATTTCTGAGGGGTTTGAAAAGATCCTTTTTTTGAATAGTAAATTTTACCCCCAAATAGAACCCCAATTAAAAGTTGTTTTGTATCAACGTCCTGTAAGTCCCATACGGCTAAAGGATTTTCTATTATATCTATAAAATCATTGTAAACTGAATCAAACTCATTCTGCGTTAAATGTTCCTTTGCAATATCCTCAATTAATAAATCTTTCTCTTGTTCTAACTCTCATCGCTCTTGTTCCATTTTCTTTATCAATGTTTGATTTGTAAGCATATAGAACTTAGATTGTAGTAACTCTACTTTCTTTTCTATCTCTCTTATCCTAGCTCTCTTTTGAGATAGTACACTATTAAATAGGCTTTCTTTTTGACCAACCACACTATTAAATATCTCCTTTAAAAGTAACACAATTTCTGGCTTTGGTATAAGTAGCTTTAATAATTCTCTGAACTCCTCATGCACTTTGTCTACAGAAACACTTCTTCTAAGTTCCTTAGGAGCTTTTTTCGAGTTAATAAGATAGTAATCATAATATTTTCCTAGTTTTCCTTTTGAGGGACTTGCGGTAAAAGGTATCTCACACTCTGGACAAAATAATAATCCTCTTAATGGATACTTATCGCTTGTATCCTTTCTAGGTCAGTATTTATTGTTTCATTTTTTATCTAGTCTATCCAATATTTTATGAGCAGTTGATATACTTATTAATGGCTCTCGGTGACCCTTAATAGGCTCAATAACATCATAAGCAGGATATATCACATGACCAGTATAAAACATCAATTTTTCTATTTCAAACAATCTATTTGCAAAGTCTATATAAAGCTTTCATGGGTTAGCGGAGTGACTATTTGATCTCAGCTTTTTTTCATTAAAGTAATTTATAAGCTGTGTTTGATTGACAATTACTCCATTAGCAAACATCTCTAATCATTCCTTAATAATAGAGGCTTGTGGCTCTTGTTTAATGATCCTACTTACTAATTTATGACCTACTTTCTCTTTTATTCTAGTATATCATGCAGGCTCTGGAAATGGTCGATTTCATTCCAATATTCTTGCCCTCATTCCATTCTTAGTCCTTACCTTAATTTTACGTCTTTCATGCTTTGCAAACATATAATTCATATCTTGTATTAGTTCGCTATTCTCATCATTTCATAAAATAGGGTTCATAGTAGCTACTACTTTACAACCTGTAGCTTCTATTCTTTGATGTATTTCATAAGTAGCTCATAAATCATCACTTCTTGATATCCTAGAATACTCAGTGATAACAAAGTAATGAATTTTAGTATAATTTTTGTTCTCTTCCTCCAGATACTTTATGGCTGCCAATAATCATTCTCTTTTTAATTCTCCACCACTGATTGCTTCATCTTCAAACTCTCTATCTAATTCCCAATTATGATCCTTACAAAATACTTTTATAGTGGATGATTGTCCTTCCATTCCATATCATAGTTTAACTTGTTTTTCATCAGAAACCCTTACATAAGCAATAGCTCTGTATGCTCAATCATGAACTAAAGCACCCTTTTTAATTATCTTTCAAGTCCTTATGTCGTAGTGTCATCTATTTTCTTTATAGGACTTCTTTTTAGTAGTCATTGGCCATTTCAAATATATCATTAAAAGAACATTCGAAGTATTCTACTAATATTCACATAGTCTGATAAGATATCTTACTTGGTTTGTTATTTTGTATATTAGATAATTGTTGAAATGATAAGCCTGTTTCTCTAGAAACTTGCATGAGTGTTTTTGATTTATTTTTTATCAAACTCTTTATATTATTCTTTATCATAGTATCTAAGCATTATTGAGTAAATAATTCTGAGTTCGATATATTTTATTTTTTATATTAGGAAAATCAACTATAATTGAAAATGAAAAAAAAGGCTTAATAGCCTCTTTTCTTGTAATGATTTTCTATAACAATGTTTGCAATAGCCATAAGATAATCAATCATTTGCATGATTTCTTCGTCTGTATAGTTATTAGCAAAAGATCATAGAAGTTCTTTTGCTTTTTCTAAGCTCATACTTATAAGATTTTTGGTTATTTTGACCCTATCATAGGAGTATACAACCTGTCTCATAAAGATTCTCACCAAAGAGATATTATAACAGTAATATTCTTGCACTCAAAAGCAAATACTTTTGTTATTGTTTATATCTCTTTCTTCTGTATCCAGTTATGGCTGTTGGCTTTCAGTTATACTCTTCTATAGTTGTACTAGATGTAACATTACCATCATTCATGAATCATTTGTATTCATTTATCTTACTTAAGTCCTGATCTCTGAACTTAGCATCTAAATAATTAATATCTCCCTTATTAATATCTAATTTAATCTTAAAGCTCGCTTTTGTATTTATAGCTTCTTGTATATCTTGAAATACTTTTACCATTTGAGTTCTTCATAAATTGCTATACTTAGACTTAATAGATTCTATGAGTTTGATGGAGTTATCATTTGTTAAGCCCCTAAATCCATTTCAAAGGTTAATACATAGGAAATAGAGTGGAGCGTATTTATGCAAATCAATATCCTCAATAACCGTATAAGTTTGATCATAGGGATCAATAACTAAAAACAAATTTAAATCGGAAACTATGGTCAAGAATCGTAAGTATGCGGCTATTTTATTATCAAACTGAACTTGGGAAAATTTAACCTTTTTCTTGATCTTGCTAGTTGCCTCGTCTCCATTCATTTGAATAGAATTAGTAATATAAGGAACTAACAGTTTTGCAGATTTAAATATCGATCATTGCTTTGTCGAATAAAAGAACTTATTCTTAGTAAGATAATGCTTTATATAGTTCAAGTTATAATTTAATGAACGTAGGTCAGTTATATTACCTTTTATGAGCTCCTCGTAACTATTTTCTTCTAAGTACATGAAGTACTCTGGTTCAAATACATCCTCAAATGTTTCAATGTAGCTATGATCAAGCAAATCTGTTAGTATCAATTCATAAGACTTCATATCCTCATGCTCCCATCATGACCAAAAGGATCTATTAGTAATAATAAACTTTGACCATAAGACAGATTCACTATCCATAATATCTTCATATTCTGAATTACTACAATACTCTTCATAGCTTATAGGTGCTTGAAACCTAAGATCAATTCCGATCTCCCTAATTATTGAGTTATTGGTTAAAGTTAGTTTGAGCATTGCATCTTTAATCTATTCTTTTCAATACTCTATAAAATAAAAAACGAACTTAGGATGTTGCACTGAGCTTATAGATATATTAGAGTTAGTTTCAATCTGGTTTTACTTTAGTCATTGTGTCTGGTTGAAGTTTCTAATGGTGATTTTTTTGATATATATTGGCAAATAAGCTCTTATCTTTTTTTTTATCTCTTCATCATTTTTTCACTCTACTCTAAATCATGGTAGTTGAGTTGAGGATGCTTTGTAATAAGTTTCTCAATAGTTATCTATTTGCTCTATTAATTGGTATTCTATTTTGTGTCTTGCAGGTATTTTAATTATAGCAGGTGATTGATGTGTTTTTTTAGGTGCAGGTGCTTTTCTCAACTCCTTCAAAATTCTTAGTCTTTCTGCATAGGAAATACCCTCTGGGAATACCTTTCTTTGTAGTTCAAACATCTCAATCTCTTCTTGAGTGAGATTAGTCTTTCGAGATTCATTAGGGTATTTTTTTTCGTACTCCTCCAATTCTTTAGCATGTTTTTTGAGAGCTTCGTCTCCATAATGTAGCATAATACAAATGATTTATCATTAAATTGCCTGAGTATCATCTTTTTTATCTTTCTAATCTACAGCATTAATTATAGCAGAGCATCTTCTAATTTCCTTTTTGCCGACCTTATATCTGGCATTGAATCTATGACTTTATTCAATAATATAGGATTCACAAATTTAAAATTGATGTTCCCAACTTTTGCCTGATTGTCGTAATCATTATTTATTAAAGAATTTGCTATACCCATATCGCAGTCTGTGTGTCAATCAACGTAATAGACTGTCCATTGATAGGCGTTATACAATAAATTAACGCTCAAAGACCGATCTTTTAAGTTTTCTTTTTTAGTAGTATTAGGAAGCCTATCTACTAGTTGATTGAAGAAACTAATTATTTTTAGAAGCGAACTAACTTCAATCCCAACATCGTACTTTTTTTTAGCTCACTCTAAAAACTCTAAATATTTCTCCACATCTTTTTTACGATCTTCCATGCTTTTACTTTCATCAAAATGAATTGCATTATTTGATAGTTTCTCTATCTCTTCTCCATGAATATGGTTTCTAAAATAATCATCAAAAATTTCTTCTATTTTTTCAACTTTATCATTGATATAAAGCATTACGTTTTTTAACATAACTTCAATATCTTCATTTTCAAACAGATCCAATCATTCATTTTTGATTCGATCTCCAAATCCTTCTCAATCATTACGTGATACTAAATCGCTATGATTATTACCTAAATAATATAAAATAAATTGATATATGGAGGTCATGTCCATATCATTATATGATTTTATTAGTGTTTCTACATCTACGTTCGCATCTTTTAAGGATTTTTTTAATGATTCGATTAATTCTTCTTGATCTGGTTTGATCATAAGTAAATAATGATAACAGTCAGCTACTTGTAGCATAGAAGTTGATTCATTCTCCCCTATAAAAACTGAGTCCCTAAATGGATTGATAGAAAAATCACCTCATTCAGCATCCTGAGTTTCGATTTGTTGGTTTTCTACCTCTTTTCCCTGACTAAGTATTCACCTAAACAACCTTCTGAGAAAACTATCTCATGACACACCATAGATTATATATATTATTCCTTCATAGTATATTATATCCACTATAAGCAAGAATAATAATCAGTACAGCAGTATATTGCCATTTGTATCTTCATATGTCATAATAATTATTCATACAGTAATCATGACTAGAAGCACAAATATTACGTTATACAACCTGTGCCATCATCTGTTTTTAAAACTTGTTTGCGGGTTCATGAGTATAGTAATAATAATAAAAAACGACCTTTAATAGCCGTTCCTCTATATCTTATTGTTAAATAATCAGAATAAGGGGACAACTTACGGCTCTAGGTTGCGACACCATCCACAATCCCCTACAAGAGAGCACTGCGTTGAACCGCAAATTGCCCTCTTTTTCTCGTAAGGTTATTGTTATGGATGATGTCGCATAACGATTATTACATATCCCGTATGTTTTTTCAATCAGAAAAGTACGCAATGATATTACTGCATTAATTCGCATAATTGTGTAATTTAGACTATATTTAAATGAGCATTGAGTATAGGGAGGATTTCATTCAATAAAAAATTCCTTGCATTGGTAGATATTTTTAATTATTACAAGTAGTACAAATGTACTACCTTTATCAATATTAGAGTTTATCAATGCTTATTCCATACTTTGAATCTATTTCTGCTTGATTTCCATCGCCTGCAAGAGACGATACTAAGTTTCAATTGGATTTTAATACTTATCTTGTTGATCATCCTTCTTCTACATTTACAGTTAGAGTTAAGTGAGATAGTATGAAAGATGCTGGTATTCATGAGAATGATCTTGTAATTGTAGATAAATCACTCAAACACAAATCATGAGATATTATCATTGCACAAGTAGATAGGGAATTTACTTTGAAATACTATATGGTTGATGATAAAGGTAGGGGTTATCTTCAGCCTGCTAACTCAGATTATCCACCTATTTATCCACAAGAGGAGCTTATTATATTTGGTGTTATTTCAGCTGTGGTGAGGAAATATACCTAATAAGATATTACTATTCAATTACACTCAGTATACAACGATTGCACCTAGTGTTTGGCGATGTATTTATTACTCTAAAATATGCTCCTACAAGAATCCAATAAACTCTATTGTTTGATTGATTGCGACAGCTTTTATGCAAGTTGCGAGATTCTTCGTAATCCTAAATTACAGGGTAAAGCGGTGTGTGTTTGCAGAGATAAAGATATTGTATTGGCTAGTAGTTACGAAGCTAAGAAGCTTTGAGTTAAGACAGGAACAGCAAGCCGAGATGCTAGAAAGATACTAGGTAATCATTGAGTATTTATTGAGCCTGACTTTGCTTGGTATGGGATTATTAGTAATAAGCTGAATCAGTTTCTGGATTCCTTCGTCAATCATACTGAAGTATTTAGTATTGATGAGACCTTTTGTGATATAACCTGATTACCTGAATTGTATAAACTCACACCTGAAAAGTTTGCCTATTACCTCAAACTAAAGATAAAGAAAGAGATTGGTATTCCTACGAGTATTTGAGTAGCAAGGACTAAGTTACTTGCTAAGTTATTTTCTGACATCAACAAATCATTTGGGGAATATGCGTGATTAGATGATGATATGAACGATGCTTTATTTAAGACCTTAGATGTGGATGAGATATGCTTTATCTGAGAGGCTAGGTCTGAGCATCTGAGAAGTCACTGATACACTACAGTTTATGATTTCAAATATGCTGATCATAACTTCGTAAAGAAGCTACTTGGCATGGATGGATTGAAAGTACGAATGGAGCTACATAACTACAATATCCTAAGCTTTGCTAATACACAAAAACCTAAGAATATCACAAGATCAAGATCGTTTCATCCAGAATTTACTAAGGATAAGGAATTACTTTGGTGTCATCTGTTGCACAACGTGGATAAGGCATATAGTGAAATGATTAAATGGAAGCTAGCTACAAGATATATCAGAGTAAGACTTAAGGACAAAGATTTTCTTAGTCATAGTCAGGATATGCGATTGGATCACTATACCAATGATAAAGCTACACTTCTCAAACATATTAAAACATTATTTGATCAATGATACAAGTCTTGGATTTGGTACAGAACTACAGGAATTGTCTTTTGACCACTGAAAGATACATTGCACCTACCTAAGGACGACTTGTTTACTTATCATATTTCTCAAAGATCTGTAAAGATACAGTCTACTGTAGATATGATAAACAAAAGGTATGGCAAAGATTGCATAAGTAACTGATCCTTAAGTCAAAACACCATTTATAATAAGACTGAGGCTAAAGATAACTTTATAAGTTTTGAAGTTTAATAGCATTAAGCCTACTTATGTCATCTCATACTTTCATTCCACTTCATCATACAAAAAGGTTCAATCACTCCATTCTACAAGAAACTTCATAGTGTTTTAAAACTGCTTTATGACGGTTTTGAATATCCATTTTCTTTGTGATGTAGCTTCAATGAGCAGTGTATATAGTATAAATGTTTGAGATATTTATTCTCTATTACTCTAGCCGAAATCATAAGGCTATGGTATATATTTTTTATGTTATTTGTTGACTATAAACTGAGTAGATTATACTTAATAACTATACAATCCCATACTTTTTATATAACTTACTTGATCTCATGTTTTCAGCCATTAAATGCATCGCTAAATCTAGTTTTCAACTCAATCTTAAGTATCTAGCAAACTTCTTTGTAGGCTTGCCGTTTCTATACTTATATTTTATGGATTTATATAATTCCTCTAGATATGGATATCATCAAAAAGTAAAACCTCTTAAGGGTCTACTTTCTAATTGGGCGGAGTAGCATAAGTTCATTGCTTTTCTATCACAAAACCATCAATTTGATTGTAAGTAGAGTTTTGTACATCTTCTTCCCGTACAAGGACATAGGAACCAGTATCTATATCATCCGAAGTTACTTGATGTTTTATCAAGTTTTATCTTATAATTAAGCTCTTTTTTGTTTCAATTAGTGGTATCTGTGGAAGTAAATATTACTTGTATATAGTCTTCCTCACCTATATTCACGATAAAGAATATACTTCCCGTAGGTCTTCATGCTCTTGAGAAATTTAGAGTTCCTTTTCAATATCCTTTCTCTATATATCTCCATTTGTAAAAATCCTTTATTGAGATATTTTTATAATCATCAACTGTATCTTTTCATCCACGTAATCACATGATGAGCATTGTTAATCTTAAATAGATTTTGTAGTAATTATATCTCTTAGATGGTGCTTACTGTCGTTGGCTTTAGGGAGTATAACCACATAAATGAACACTTTGGTTATTTCCCCCCCCCCACTACAGCATCTAAAGATTTAATTGGGTAGTTATACAACTAGAAGTCTTATATATAAAAACAATAATAGATCAAAATGTAGGGGAAGCCCTTGAAATACCCCTTGTTATACCCCTTGAAAAAACACTTGCATTTTCCTCGCAATTTGTTTATACTAGTAGTACTTAATTTGGCGAGGCACTCCGTTTATTCGGGGTGTTTTTGCATACAAAAAATTAGCTTAATAAACTATTTAAGTATATAAGTAATCCTTCCTTTTCTTCCTTCTTCCAGTGGAGAAGGGTTTTCTTGGTTGAGTGCTCGTTTTTGTTAAATAATCAAGAAAGAATTACAGGCAAGGGACACTTATCTTGTTCATTTGCTAATATGCATTCAACCCAATCTTTAAGGTTAGTTATTTCTTGTGGCGTAGCCTCACTAATCTTTTTATAAAGTTCGGGAGGTATACACACTCATCTTGAATGACTTTTTAATCTCTCTTTTATAGGTCAAGAAATTTCATTATCCTGATGAAGATCAATAAACCTACATACATCTAAAGAGAACTTTTGAGTATAATTAATTAATTCTTGATTTATATGGCCTCTGGTGCTAATAATAACAACGTTTTTACTGGAGTTAGTTATTAGTTTATCTACAATATATTGAAAATCACCATCTCCCGAAAACAGTACTAATACTTCTCGTTTATCCTTTTGTTCACATATATCATATCACATTTCAGTATCTACATTTCCCTTCTGTTTACCTCCTTTTAGCTCTAGTTTTTTAAAATAGAAATGAAATTTTTGATCATTAAATTTTTTCTCTAGAGCCAATTTCCAGTTAAACTGATTAACATTAAGCTTATCATATGCTCAATAAAATCCCACATGAGTTATATTCCTATTTAGGAGAAGGGAAGACAAAAATTGCTTCATATCATACTCCCAACCTAATGTATATTTAGCGTGATATAAATTTGAGAAATCAATGTACACCCCTATTTTTTTGTCACCTAGAAACTCAAATATATCTGGATATTGATATTCTCAATTTTTGAGCATAATTAAATATAATAAGAAATAATGGTATTAGCATAAAGCTTTGAGGATTTTTCTAGCTTGATAGTAAGAATATTATAATCAAAAACAACCCATTTTTGATCTATATTCTAGTTAAGTACTGCACTCTACACGTTTTCATTACTATTACATCACTATTAATGATAATTAAAAGGTTTACTTCACTTCTATACAGTCTATAGGATTATAATTATCCTAGAGGTATCTACTTTAGCTTATTAACACTCAGCTTATACCTCCATACTCCTAATTTTCCCCTTTCTTATCAGTGAAACTAAACAATCTATTTTATCACTATTCACCTGTACTTCATATTGAAAATCCTTGATAACATTATAGAGGGGGTTTGATAAATTTATCGTCATGTGACCCACCAAAATACTTAAATAATGTGATAATTCACATTTTTTTGTTGTCTGAAATTATGTAAGTTTATTTAATTAGAATATAATATTTATTTTCTATTGACTTTTTATATTTAAACTGTAATTATAAAAAGTTTTAATATATAAATTTAAAACTAGGGTAAGCTGATACCCAAAACAAGATGAGGCATTAATAAAATTAAAGAAAAAAGTATGGTACTTACGGAAGTTAGAGGTGATATCTTCACTACTGAAGATAAACACATTGTTTTTGCGCTCAATACCGAGGGCATTAACGACGGCGGTTTTGCAGGAATGGTAGCTAGTAAATTCTTTCCTGAGATAATAGAAACAGGAGGGAACAAACTTGGTGAAGTATTAAGCAAAACTGTTGGAGAAAAAACTTTTCATGGAATAGTTTGTCATTCCTTAAGAAATGGATGGGTCAATGCAGATGAGATTATTTTGAAAGCTCTCAACGAAATGAGGGTTGAGGAAAATATGTCAATTATTGCTATTGGAACTGGACTAGTTGGAATTCTATCTGGAGCGCCAACAGGAAAGATTTATGAAGCATTTGAGAAATGCAACAAAAATTTAACCCCTTATATGTTTTAAGGTAAAGATCAAAAGCTCATAATAGAATTCTATTATGAGCTTTTTTCCAAACTTGACACCATATTCATATCCGCCTCAACAGGACGCTCAGAAATATATTTCATCACCTCCTCAATACTTTATCCTGACCCATTACAATATCTCAAACAATATGAAAAAATCACATTTTTTTTGTGCGAAAAATGAATTTCTCTTGTATTTAATAGGATAGTTTTATATATGCAGATAGTATTTTAATTTTAAGATGATAGATGACAGAAATAGTAAATTGAGTTATAGATACAATAAAAGCTACAACTCATGACGAATATCTTATGCATATAGATGAGCCACAACGTTCATTAATGCAAAACATACGTAACATGATAAAATCTACTTGTCCACCTGCAGCAGAGGTCATTAGTTATGGTATGCCTGCCTTCAAATACAAGTGAAGACCACTGGTGTGATATGCAGTCGCTAAAGATCGATGTTCATTTTATCCATGGACAAACTCTGTCGTGGTGCGCTTCAAAAATGAATTAGAAAAGTTCACTACGTGAAAAGGAACAATTCGCTTTACCCCTGACAATCCAATACCTACATGACTTATTAAAAAAATAGTAAAATTAAAGATGGAGGAGATTATAAAAAAAAATAGTATAAACAAAACACGTCCATGAAAAATTCTTACGCATCTGTATGATTAATTTATTATAATCAGATTATTTTTTTATCATGACACGATATACATATATACTTGAGTAGATTTGCAAGCTATTTTACATCTTATTTCTGAAAATCTAACATTAAAATTCTAGGTTTTAAAAAAAGTATTGCATTTTTCTTGTTTTTGTTTACATTTAGTCTATTACTATTTATAATATTATACAATCCCATGCAAACTGATATTGGTAGTAAAATAAGAGAACTAAGAGAATTGAATGGATTTTCTCAAGAACAGTTAGCTCAAATACTTGAAGTAAGTAGGCCTACATATGCTCAATTAGAAGCGGGAAATAGAAAAATTAAAGCGGAAGAACTCAAAAAAGTTGCAGAAATTTTTGATACTACTGTAGATTTTTTACTAGCTGGGGAAGATATTAAACCTAAGAAAGTAAGAAATGAAATGAAAAAAGAATTCAAAAATCTTATACTCTACATACTTAATAAAGTAGGAGCCAAATATAACGTAGGGAAAGTCGTTCTTTATAAACTATTATATTTTGCTGAATTTGATTATTATGAGTTAACTCAAGAACACATTTCAGGGTACCCTTTTATTAGATTACCTATGGGGCCTGCTCCTTTAGGTTTTAACCAACTCATAGAGGAAATGGAAGACGATAAGAGCATCACTCCTGTGATTACTCCATTTGGAAATTACTATCAACAAAGATATATACCCAACAAAGAGGCAGGTACGAATTTAAGTATTGATCAAAAAAAATGTATTGAAGAAGTTCTTACAAGATACTCAGATTGTTCTGCAGCAGAAATTAGTGCTCTATCTCATGATGATAAACCTTGGCAAATGGCTAAGGATATGGAACCTATATCTTATGAGTTTGTTAAGTATCGTGAATACCCTTTTTCTCCAATTGAAAGATTAAAACAGCTAGAACAAAACTATGTAGATATTAATGCAAGCGGTATATTTAGTGACTTAGCTCAAGAATCCAATGTTTACGCAAACTATTAATAATTGTAAATTTGGAGATATACTCTTAGCAAATTTACCTTTTTCAGAGGATCCAAGTTCATATAAAAAAAGACCGGTACTTGTTCTTAAAAAGAATAAACACGATTATTTAGTAGCTAAAATTACATCTCAGTTACAAAATATTGAAGATTATGATGTAGAACTACATCCTGATAATGGAAATTGATTAAAGGAGATATCCCTTCTTAAGATATTTAAAATAACTTCTATTTCTAAAGAAATTTTACTAGGAAAACTAGGTACTCTTAATTTATCTGATCAAAAAGAAGTAAAAGATAAGCTTCTTACATTTTTTAATTCTCTATAAATCCGTAGCTCCCTACTCAAGCACACCCACCCCAGCAGGGCATTCAGAAAGATATCTCATCAGCTCCGCCAGTGCTTTATCCTCAATGGTTTGTACAGAATGAATGGTCATTTTGGAAAGGACTTTCATGGTCTCATCAAACAGTCATCCGAATACAGCGTTTCTTCTGACTATCCAAGCACCACGACTAAATCTCAGCACTGAATGCGTCTTCTTATAAAACAATAAATCGCATCGCATGCCATTTGGGAAGACTCGTTTGATTCCATAATATCTGACTTCTTCTTCGACATCAGGAAATGTGTGGAAAATTTTTCTCATTGCTGAGATGATATCTTTGTATTGATCTTGTCGGAAGTACTGAGCCATGAGAGTTTAGGAATCAAATTCTTTTCTAAGTCTGTGAGTTTCATTTTTGAGATGAGTTTTCACATCATCAGGTATCTTATTTCGTGCAGTATTTCTGAGTATCCCTTCAAATTGATAGGTCAGACAGCTGCACATTTCAGGCTTCCAACCGCCATGAATAATCATATACGCTTTCATAGCTCCCACTGCTCAGATTGCCCTCAGTTCCTTCTCGTTATGTATGCCCAAAAGCTCAAGTTTTTCTACCATTCTTGGACCGATAGCGGGAAATTGAGATCGATAGGGATGCTTTGTCATAATCTGAAAACAGGGTAAGTAAAAGGATTATTGAGGCAGTTCTTGTTCTTTGATAACACTAAATATTTTCCTTCTCATACCCAAGAATCTTCCCACCATCACGCCAGAAATAGTTGTGAATGTAATGATTGTAATCCAAGAGTTTCTTACGTAGGATTCTAGTAGAAAATGTCTCGAGAGAGAAAATACGATATAGATAGCCAGTACAATCCCTCATATTTTATCAATACGAGAGGTAACGACTTGCTCATCTTCGTTCCAAGAAATATGGAACATACGCGACATCAAGAACCCAAAGCCGATACTGGCCAAGAAAATTCCCACCACGATCAGAGGATTGATGTCAGTAATCACCAATTCATAGACTACAATTCCTATCATAATGACAGAAATGAAGAAGTATATTTTCATTCTTGAAGAAAGTTTTTTATCTACATGTTGTTTGAAAGTTTCTCTGGAGTTTTTCATATGATAATCACAGATTGGCTAAAGTAAGGAGATTTGGAGATTAATTAAAGATGTTAATGATATCTGTTTATATCTAATAGCTAACCTGAAATCAATGGATTCTCCTCTTGTAAGTAATTACAAGTTACTACGACTTCTTCAGATTATTTTTATATTTTTTATACTAAGAAAAATGGCTCCCTACCCATCAAGGTAAAAAGCCATCAATCAAAATTACAATAAATACTTAGTTCTTAGTCCAAACCCAAGTATTGAGATTAGCTTCCAAAGTAAGTGTTCCGCCCGTAAGCATATATTTTGCAGTAGTTATGTTATTGAATGCAGATTCCATATTCGTGATTTTTTCATCATTGCAAGCCATCATTGTGCTCATCATAGCATCAAACATCATATTCTGTCCACTTAGTGTGAAGTTAGCTCCGATAAAGTTACAAATATGAGCTGAAATACGGTTATTTGCATCAATTTGAAGTGTAACGCCAGTATGATCAATAGATAAACCATTATAATTAGTAAGCGTCCATGAACCTACAAGGTTGGATTGATTTGGTGTTTTATTTACCAAGCTAAAGGTATAATACATTTCTTCGTCTGCCATTTGGAAACTAGTATCTATTGAAACATTTGTAGGATATCCATAAGTGGGATCATACTGAACCGTAAGTGAATCTACGTTATTTATGATAGCGTCTTGGATAAGATCGAATGAAGATTCCACTGTCATAAGACCCTCATATTTATCTCCGCTTACCATAGAACCATCGTCTTGATAGCTAACCATGCCAGTGATAACATTACCACTTATATTATATTTCATGGCACGTGTATATTCAGCTGGACAAAAACAGCTTCTAGATTGTACAAATTCATATTGGATAACTGATGAATTATTCCATAAGGTACGAGCTTTATCAAGTGCCATTTGGTTTTGAGAATGTTTTCCTCCTGCATTTGTAATGAAGTTTGTAACTGCGTGTAAAGCTTTGATAAGTTCACCTCTTGTAACAAATTTAGAAGTCAAATCTTTGCTAACTGCTGAGTTATAGAATTCTTTCAAACTAGGTATAAATTGTATAGCTCTTCAAAGTACTGTCTCAAGATTTGCTTGTGTAAGAGTTGCATATGGCACAAAGTTTCCTCTATCTCCTTTAAATAAACCAAGTTTACATGATTGGTTTACAGAAGCAAGAAGCGTAGTGTCGATACTTTTTACATCCATCCATTCACATGATCCAGCTGGTAGTTTGAGTGTCCACATCACTACATTTGAATTTTCAATTGCGTTTACAATCATCTTTGCAGCTTGTTCTCTTGTTACCTTGGAATCAAAACTAAAATCTTTAAGGTTTGATATTGAAGTAAGTCCTTTATCATAAGCTCGTGATACGAGATCTTGGTTGGTCATAGGAGCAGAATCCATTCTACATTCTCCTTCATAAAGCACTTTAGCACCGTCAGCTTTTGCTGTACAAGCGTTACCGTAGGTTTGTTGTACTGGATTACATGGCGCAGTGATACACTGTACTATTTTTTCAGCACACACAGGGTTGTATTCTCTCGTACAAGCCATCGGAGGCGTTTCAACAGATATTAAAGTTGGTTCCATTGAGTTTGTATTTGCAGACACAATCACACTAAATCACAACAATAAAGATCCAGCTACTGCTATCAATCAATTTTTAAACATGAATATTAATTAAATATAAAATAAAGAGTTATATAATCAACATACGACCAAATCAGCCGACTGTGACACAGCATACTAATTCTAACAAAAAGATAATGGCTAAAAAATCGCTTTTTCTTTTATTGCCAAAGGTTTTAAGAATTTAAACTAATTTAAATTATCAGACAATTTATCAGATTATTTTTAATATAATATAATCCACACGTTGCTTTTTTCTTTTATGAATAGTAATAAGATAACCTCATTCTTCAATTTTTTCATTCACGGAAGGAATGCGGCCGAAAAGCGTATTAATATAACCAGAAACTGTATCATAAGATTCCTGCTCAGGAAGCGAAATAGGAAGAAGCTCGTTGACATCAGAAATACTCCCTGTAGCATCTACCAAGAATTCATTTTCATTGATATTTTGCACCAAGGCCTGTTGTTCATCCCCTTCATCATGGATATCTCCCACCAGTTCCTCAAGTATATCTTCCATCGTGATGAGTCCAAGTGTCGTCCCGTGTTCACTACTTACTACAGCAACGTGATTATGAGAATGCTGAAGAAGCTTGAGACAATCAGATATTTTCATATTTTCAGGCACATACTGAATGGGTCTCATGAATCTTTCAAGAGTCAAAGGTTTACCTTGTATTGCGAAACTTATCAGATCTTTGAGCAAAACTCGTCCGATTATATTATCTATTCATCCTTGATAAATTGGGACTCTAGAAAAACCTTCTTGAACAATTTTTTTAATAATCTGATCGTCTCGTTGATCTCTTGCAATACCAAAAATCTTATGGTTGGCGGTCATAATCTCGCCGACTTGCCTATTATCAAAATCAAATACATTTTGTATAAGTTCCATCTCATCAGAATTAATCTGTCCATCTTCTTCAGATTCTGCAATAATCATACGCAATTCTTCTTCAGAATGACTATGTTCTTCGTGATCTTGTTTGAGTCCTAATAATCTCAAAAATGCCAAAGAAAGCATATTCAAGAACCAAATCAATGGCTTAAATATCTTATAAAAATAATATAGTGGAAGTATAATTCGATTTGAGGTGGCAAGCGGATCACGTATTGCAAAAGACTTTGGAGCCTGCTCTCCAACTACGATGTGTAGGGTGGTAATGAAGAAAAAGGTAACAGGTATAGCAATAGCATGGATTCCGCTATCACTCAGTCCTCGGTTGAAAAATTCATTAAGCTGTACAAACTGAGAAGCAATCAATGGCTCACTTACCCATCATAAAGCGAGGGAAGCAATCGTGATTCCCAGCTGACATGCGGAAAGATAGTTATCTAGATTTTCAGTTACCATCTTGATTATTTTTGCTTTTTTATCTCCTTGTTTGATGAGAATATCGAGCTGAGAACCTCTTACTTTTACTAAAGCAAATTCAGCAGCAACAAAAAACCCATTAATAAGGATAATACTTAAGGTAATAAGCCACGGGGCCATGGAAGAAATTGGTATTTGATGTAAATAGTTGTTCCACTTGTAGTTATTTGGAAGGCTTTTACAAATATAATTATATGCTGACACTCCACTCCGCTGTTCAGCGGAGCAGGCTCCCAATACTATTCAGCATAACTAGAGCCAATCCAATCCACACTCACTCCTGCCGTCAACTCCGCTGTTCAGCGGAGCAGGAAACACTCCACTCAAATCCTACTCACTACAGCCGTCAAAAACACAAAATGATCAAACTGGTACCAACTTTTGTGATCTTGACCAACAACGGTTGAGACGTGGATCAACAGAATCTTTTAGGGTCGTCTCAACTTCTAAGACTTAACAAAATCGAAACTGATCAGCAGAATTCTGTTTTTGACTAGACTTTTTGTTTCTTTTTGGGCAATGCAAAAAGAAATTAAAGAATTATAAGAACTCCGCTGTTCAGCGGAGCAGGGAAACACCAAAAATAAAAGAAAATACTTATACCTAATAGAATTACAAAGTTACGAAATTAAACAAATAAAAAAGAGAGATTACTCTCTCCATCATATTAGTCCACCGAAGCTGTTTTTCTTTCCTCTTTCTCTTTCTTTCCTCTAAAATCAATTTTGATTGGAACTCCATCAAACCCATAGGTTCTTCTGAGAACATTATCGAGCCATCTTGCCAATGAAAAGTTGAGTTTTTCCGCATTATTTACGAAGCAAACAAAGGACGGTTGATGACCTTCTACTTGTGTAATATATCTAATTTTACAGATCTTGTTTTTAGGGAATTTAGCTGGTGATATGGTTTGTGCATTGAGTACGGTAGTATTGAGTGAGTTGGTCGAGATCTTGATAGTTCTAAAGTCGTGTACTTTTTTCACGAGCTTCATCAGATTATCAAGATGTTTACCTTGTTTACCAGAAATATAACAGGCAGGAATCCAACGCGCAAAGTTCATCATTTCAGGAGTTCCTTTTTTGAGTCTTTCAAGTTGGCTTTCATCAATCGCATCGATCTTATTTCGAGCAATTACAATTGGCAATCCCATACCGATAAGCTCTCCTACCAAGTGAAGATCTTGTTTACTAATTTCCTCTGTAGAATCTCGTAGTAAGATGGTAATTGGCTTATAATATTCCAACATTTTCAAAGTTTTTGCGTAAGCGATTTTTTCCAAACCATGAGTTTTTGTAAATTTTCTAATTCCCGCTGTATCCACGAGTTTGAATACTGTATCTCCATAAGAAACCTGTTCACTGATATAATCAAGTGTCGTACCAGGAACATCAGAAACCTTACTCAAAGGTGCTTTAGCAAAAGTATTGAGCAAAGTAGACTTACCTACATTTGGTTTTCCTACAAAAGTAACAATCAGTTCATGTTTTGGATCTATCTTTTTATAAGAATGAGTAGACACAATCAAGTGTAACATTTCTTCAAGTTCATCAACGTTTGCTCCATTTTTAGCAGAAATCATCACCAATGAAGCCAGTCCCAAAGACCAATAATCCGCAAGAGCAACGTCTTTATCCGCTTCCCTCATCCATTTATCAGCTTTATTGATTACCAATAAACATTGATCTTCCATTCCACTTTTTCTAATCAATTGTATAATTTCCAATTCTTTTGGTCCTATTCCGATATTAAAATCCACCACAAAAAGAAGATAATCAGAATTTTTGATAATCTTACCAATAAAATCTAATTCTTCAGAAAAATTATCCAATCCAGGAGAGTCGCTTACTTGTACTGTAACTCCTCCAAATTCTGTATTATCCGTAATGATGTCTCTTGTAGTTCCCGCTATGTCAGTCACAATCGCTCTGTGAGTTCCTATCAGCCTGTTGAAAAGAGTTGATTTTCCCACATTGGTTGCTCCTATTAGTCCTAGTTTCATATTTTTGTGTAATTAAGTAATCAAAAGTATTCACAATTCAGAATATTGTAGTTAATAGTTATGTTCTGTCAAATTACTATAGTTTATTCGTAGCCAGTTTATCTGCCATCTCATTATATTTATTTCCTGCATGCCCTTTTACCCACTTCCATTGGATATCAAAAAGATGTAAATATTGATCTACTTCTTGTCGTAATTCCAGGTTTTTTATTGGCTTTTTCTTGACCGTCTTCCATCCTCTTTTTTTCCAATCTTCTAAGTAATCTACTACTCATTTTCTCACATATTCACTATCCAAAATTACCTCTATCAAAGGTCTTTCAGTTTCATCAGGAAAATTTTTATCAAGCCATTTTACAGATTCCAATACGGCAGTCAGTTCCATTTCATTATTGGTCGTGAAAGATTTTCTTCCTGAAAGGCTGATTTCTTTGTTTATGTCTTCTTTTCCTGTGTTCAAAAGTACCGCTCACCAGCCTCCAGGTCCAGGGTTTCCGATACACGATCCATCTGTATATATTTTTATAATCTGACTCATTATATCACAACTGAAGTATTTTATAAATTTAGTATTGACATATTTATTAATAATTGTATACAATATTCAATTGATAGTAATTTTTATTATATATTTTTAAATATGAATAATCATCTTTCAGATCAAACTACAAATTCGTTGTTATCAAATAATGAATTAGTTGCTTATAATGATGAAGAAATTATTCAGTTTATTTTGAATTGAAGAGATATATTACAAAAGAATTTAGGATACTCTGAACTCTATAAAAGATATTTTTCTAAAGCTCTGACTTATTATAATGCGCATCAAATTAATGAAGATGATGCAAAAGATTATGCTCAACAGCTTTTTCTCAAAATATTTGATAAACTTGATACAATTAAAGAACGTACAAAATTTAAGTCTCGATTTTATTTGGTAATAAGAAATGAACTAGTCGATCAAATTCGTCGCCAAAAAAGTGAAAACACAAAAAAGAATAATTATATTTACAGTAAATGATTAGGATCTTTTACCCAAGAAGATGAAAGTTTTATTACAGAAGAAAAACATATCTTTGTAAATAATCTTATAGAAGTTCAAAAAACTATATTTTCATTGCTCAACAAACAAGATCAAAGAATTCTTAGACTTAAGCACAAGGAGAATTATAAAGTTCAAGAAATTCAAGAAGTCCTGCATCTAGGGAGTGAATTAGAAATTAAGCAAAGAATTAAGCAAGCAACAGGAAAAGCGCAAGAAGTATATAATCATTATCTCAAAACTCATTAATGATGATCTAATTTTAGTATATGAAAAAAGCGTCGGAGATTCCAACGCTTTTTTATTCTGTAAAATTATACTCATCAAATATTACAAGTTAGTTCCCAATTTATAGGTGCATTTTGTATAGCATCTATTTCTTCTTGACGTCGAATAGATCTATCCACTGCATCTTTAAACTCCTTAGAATCAAAGTCAAAGGTACTTACGTCGATAAGCTTAGCATCCTCAAGGAAGCTATCGTCATTTCTGACTATTTCATACTTCATCATACGTTCCAAATTTTTGTTTGTGAACAATCATTTTGACTTGTTTTCTTTCCGTAGCAAATTCTATCAAGACATTTTCATTAATAATTCTTAGTAAGAAGAAAATACTCATCCATACTATTAGAGGTGCCAGAACTTCTCTAAAGAAATTAGCATAACCAATAGAATTAGTAAAATAACTTACCCCACCAATGAGGAAAATTAAAGCACTCAAAACAAGAATTTTCTTTGGCACACCTTTGAAGTTATCCAAAGTAGTAAAATAAAGTATTACAGCTATAAAAATTATACATACAATAATTCCTATACTACAATATAAAATAATACTTGAAAGCTTCCAAGCCTCAAAGGGAGAAAGAGCAATTATTCCAATAAAACATAGAAAAGTCAGATACAAAAATCTTTGTTTATACATATTGCCTTCGTGATTGCGATATACACGATTGAAAGCAAAAGGAATTAAGGATAACACAACTAAATAATAGAGTAGTGTATATCCAAAACTTTGATTTATGCAGAGATTTGCAGCAGGATCAAGTATATAAACTTCAGTCCAAGTAAAATGATTCTTTGTAGAGAGAATAAACCTCTCCTTGGCAGTGAATTTTTCTTGTTGTTTTTCATTGAGTTCCACCTCCTCTCCATTGAAGGGATTAGTGAAAATTGTTTGCGAAACGGCAGTGTTAAAGAACGATGTGATAGTAAAAACTATCAAAAATAATAAATTTTTCATAGCATGCATTTTTTGTATCACAACATTGTGACTTTTTTGATATAGGAAAAAAACCAGATAAGTCAATAAGATAATCTGGTAAAACAATATATAGTTTATTTGAAAGATCCTTATAAAGCGTAATTTAGGCGATAGTTTCAGTCAGTTTATTCATTTCTTGTTCCATCTGTTCATCAGTAATTTTGATAAACAAATACTCAGGTTTATCCACGATAGTAAGGTAATCCCAATTTACATGATTTTGGATATTTCCAATATTGTTGTTTTTCTTAGTTTCAGGACTTACCAGTGTATCGATAAGAGTTTTACTCGTGAATGGGAGGTAAGCTTCCATCGTATAAGCGCTCGTTACTAGGTACCAACCCAATATTCCTAGGATTTTCTGGCTTGCCACGAGATCAGTTTTTACTAATTCTCGAGGTTTGGTATCATTCACAAATTTGTTGGCTGCTGAAAAACTATCCATCAATGCCAACTGTCCTTCTCTAAATTGGAACTGTCTGAGGTGTCAGATTATTGTCGTATTTGCTGTCAAAGAATGTCAGACAAAGTCTGTAATCAAGCTTTGTAACTGAGGATCTAGTCCTGCAATGTAGCTTTCCACACTATCAAAGCTTTCAAATTTCCCATCACAGTATTTGATACACAGATTCATAACTCTACTAAACAGGTTACCCAAAGTATCACACAAATTGTTACACTTATCTTGGAATTCCTTTCGTTTGAAATCACTATCTTGGTTTTCTGGAATAATAGAAGTAAGATAATATCTAATATAATCTGGATTATAGTTTTCGACAATATCATTGAGTCGCACTGCTCGCCCTCTTGAAGTACTAAATTTCTTACCCTCAAGGTTTACAAATTCATTGGCAGGAATGTTTGTTGGTAACAAATACGGAGTGTTATTCGTCTCACCATCTTTGTTTACACCATTATTGTAAGCCATCAACAATGAAGGTCGGATAATGCTATGGAAGACAATATTGTCTTTACCGATAAATTCGATCAACTCCGTTTCAGGGTCTTTCCAATATTGTTCGAATAATTCAGGCTTCCCCAGATCATCAAAGTATTTTTTAGTAATACTGATATATCCAATCGGCGCTTCAAACCACACATAAATCGTCTTTTCTTCAAATCCTTCCAGCGGCACCGAGATTCCACATTTGATATCTCTCGTATAACATCTTGGTTGCAATGAGTCTTTTATCCACTTTCCTAGTGAAGTCGACAACACATTTTGTTTCCAATCCGATTTTGTTTCCAATCGCTCTTTCAGATTATTTTGAAATTTATCCAACAAAAAGAACAGATGTTTTGACTCTTTAAGCTCGAGATTATTCCCTCCACAGGTCTTACAATGTGGGTCAATCAAGGTTTCTGGATCAATCATACTTCCACAAGACTCACATTGATCACCGTTTGCACCTGGAGTTTTACATTTTGGGCAAGTTCCTATAATATATCTATCTGGCAAAAATTTGTTGTCTGTATTACAGTACATTTGTTTGATAACTCTTTCTTCAAGCAAGTTTTGATGATAAAGTTTTCGGAAAAAATCATGGACTATCTCCTCATGTTGAGGCGTATCGGTACCATAAAATATACTAAATTCAATACCCATTTTCTCCATTCATTTTTTGTATGATTCACGGTATTCACCTACAAGTTCTGAGACTGGTTTCCCATATTTTTCGCTCGCAAGTTCGAGCGCTACACCATGATCATCGGTACCACACACATGGATAACTTCTTCTCCAAGTGCCTTACAATATCTAAAATAAATATCAGCTGGGAGATAAACTCAAGCTACATGTCCGAGATGCAAAGGACCATTTGGATAGGGTAATGCTGATGTTATGATTTTTTTCTTTCACATGGTAAACTTATTATGAAAAATAAATATTTTATAATCTGAATTCTGAAGCGTGTTTTGATATACTTATGCATCTTTTCTTCACTTATTCCTTTTTTTTCTGAATTCAAACAACTATCAAGAGAATGAATTTATACTAAAATCCTCGCTCAAATCAAATGCAAGAAATCCTTTCCTCCAGTTTAAATCAAATTCCCCTTCCACGATTATACTCTCTCGATGAAAAAGTAACTCGAAAACAGTTGCAGTCACCAGAATATAGTCCACCTATCTTTGATCCTCTCAGAATAAAGGCTCTACAAGAATTTATTCATAAAAATAATGTTCATTACTGCATCTTTGGAGAAAATTCCTATCATTATAAGTTTTTGAATATAAAATCAAAACCTCAGATTATCTATTATATGTGAGATATAAATCTTCTCAACCAAGATATTCTCGGAATAGTAGGTCCGCGTCTGATCACAAACTATGGAAAACAGGTAGTGAGTGATTTACTTGAGCTTGGAAAAGGATATAATTTTGTGACGATTTCTGGACTCGCCGATGGTGTAGATTATCTGTGTCATAATCAATCCATAGAAAATAATATTCCCACTATTGCCGTATTATGATGAGGCATTTCCTATTATCTTCGTAATCACAAAAATATAATAGAAAAAATAATATGAAATGGAGGATTGATACTTTCTGAATTTAAGATAGGATTTAGACCTACCGATTATAGTTTTCCTCAAAGAAATAGGATTATTGCAGGACTGTGTGATTGTTTGTTTCTCCCTGAAGCAAGCGAAAAAAGTGGGAGTTTAATTACGGTAGATTTTGCTATTCAGATGAATAAAAAAGTCTACGCTAGCCCTTATGATATATATACTCAAAGTTCCAAGGGAGTGAATAAATATATTTCAGAATCCAAAATACAGGCAATCTATGATTTTCAAAGCTTTCTCAAACTACATTTTAGCAACAACAACATAGAAACCAAGCAAGAAAAAAGCCAGATACACGATCTGACTTGAAACGAAAGAACAATAGTAGAGAAATTGAGCTTTAAAGATCTCAACTTTGAGGAACTCCTAAAGGATTCTTGACTCTCTTCTTCTGATCTTTCTATTTCGCTTTCTTTGTTAGAAATAACAGGAATAATCTCTCAAAAAAACATTTGAGTTTATTCCTTAAAAAATAACTCTCTCATGTTGTGAGTATAAATTATTTTAATGGACAACCTGCGTTTGCAAACACTTCTTTTTGATTTGCTAACATATCCATAGTTTGTTTACATGTTGAAGGCAATTGAGTAGCATCCAATCCTTTCCACATACTCATTACTTGATCAAATGATTTTTGAGTTTGTTCTTTTGAAGCTTCTGGAGTTTTGTCGATAAGACATTCCATAAGATCTACATAACTTTGACAGTTTGCATCTTCAAAAGAGTATTCAGTTGCAGCGGTTGTTGTTTTAACTTCTGCATCTCCACTACCTGTAGTTGTAGTATTTTTATTCATACCACATCCAGCTAAAATTACTGTACATACTAATGCCATTAATAAGAATGATTTTTTCATAAGTGATTGTTATAAATTTTATAAATAAAATGTTCAAAACTTGTCAGTTCATACTCAATACAAAAACAAAAACAAGCACTGTTCTTAACATTTATTTGACATATTAATATTTTATAATTATCTTATATAATCCATTGTTTACGCATATCATAAACAACTTATCTTCTTTTATAAAAATCTTAACATTTTATCCTCTATTATTGTCACAAATTGTATAAATTAAAGTATACATATTTAGTAC
>CALMFT010000012.1 GCA_937862565.1 uncultured bacterium | reverse complement strand
AAATCAAGTGTCTCTCAAAAGGAGAGGGAGCATAAATCAAGTGTCTCTCAAAAGGAGAGGGAGCATAAATCAAGTGTCTCTCAAAAGGAGAGGGAGCAGAAATCAAGTGTCTCTCAAATGGAGAGAACGTAAATCAAGTGTCTCTCAAATGGAGAGAGAGAGCATAAAGAATACAGAGAATTTTGAAAATTAAATTCCGCCGTTGGATTTTTGATGGCTGGGATAATTTGAAAAGCCTATGAGAAATATAACTTCATGAAGTTGTTGTATATTGTTTCTTGTAATTTTTCTAATTGAATGCCAAAATATTCTGAAATATAAGCATAGGTATGTACGATATTTGCTGGAGTATTGGTTTGTCCTCTGATGGCTTGTGGAGCTAAGAACGGAGCATCAGTTTCGATGAGTGTATTGATGTCATTATCCAAACAATACTGGAAACAATCTCTGAGTTCTTGAGCTTTGGGGTAGCTGATATTGCCACAAAATCCTACAAAAAGATCGGTGGAACCTAATCTTTTATCCAATCGGTTTTTGAGTATTTCAAGCTCAGCAGGAAGATATCCTCGGCAATGGAAATAGATATTTGGAGGGAGAACTTCCAATGACTGTAGCACTTCAAAAGTACCAGCAAAATCAGCTCTAGAATGAATAATGATCGGAAGATTGTGATCAGCTGCGAGTTCACATTGTGCTGTAAACAAGAGCTTTTGCTGAGCTGAAAATGGTCTGTATTCTTCCCAATGCATATCCGTCCCAATCTCTCCAATTCAGAGTATAAATTCTTTATCTTCCCTAAGTATCATATCAAGTTTATACATCGTTTCTTGTAACTTTTCTGCATTTTCTGCTATGGTTTCCGTCTCACTAGGATGAAGTCCCAAGCTCGCTCAGATTTGAAGATCTGGATAGAGTTTTATTGCTTGTTTGGCTATATCAATGGCTTTGATACTATCCTCAAAACTGGTAGCAATCACACATAGTCCCTTTCCTCACGCTTGTACAAAATCCTTCAGATGGTCTGGTCGCGCTTCATAGAGGGGAGAAATATTGAGGTGAGTGTGGGAGTCAATAAACATAAATTGTATGGGATTTAATGAATAATCAGATACTATAATTAAAGTGGAGAGAAAATAAAATTATAATCTGAAAACAAAAAACTCAGCGTGTGAGCTGAGTTTTTTAATATATAGAATTGATTAGTATTATCCTGCAAAATCTGAAGCTTTGATTTTGAATTTTGGACCCATTCCACTTTTTCCAGCATCTTTCACATAATTTGAAAATATAGTTGCAGGTGATTTGTTGGTGGCGTCATAAAAGTCTTTAGAAAAGATTTTCTTCATAAATCCTCCTGTAATTGCACTTGCATCTGGGTCTGCCCAAAACTTATCAATACTAAATGTTTTCTTTCCATCTTCACCTTCTACGAGATATTTATCTTCATCTTTTTTAAGAAGAAGCTTTTTACTTACCATCCAATCATATCCACCAGCTGAAATCCAAGAACTTGCTGCATTTCTCCATTGTGGACTATCACCTTTGATGGTAGTGTTTCTTGCCACCATATTATCCATAATTCCTTTGAAGAATTTTTGTGATTCAAGTTCAAATGTATTGAGTTTGCTTTTATCTGGATTATTTGGATCGAGATTTTCTTCTTTAATCCCAAAATCTTTTTCGTTGAATAGTCTGGTTCCTCATCGATTGAGATCATAGTCATATCCCAATTTACCAAGTATGTTACCTTTGGTTTGTTCTGCAATATCAAACTGACTTCTTTGAGTTTGAGTAATCATATTACCTCTAGCGATTCCTTCCACTTTGTTGAAGCCAAATTTGTCTCCGAGTTGATCCAAAGAGATATTTTTACCATCTACACCTAGTGGTAATTTGATGCCTGTGGTAATGGTTTTCTTTCCTGCATCCATAACCTTTTGTCCATAACTGGAAAGAAGACTGCTCGTAGAAAGTCCTACCCTAAATACAGCCCACAGAAGACCCATAGTCATTACACAGATAATCAGATATCCAAAACTTCCCATTATTTGTTTGCTTGTATCTTCATAGACATTTCCATCAAAAGTCATCTTTCCTCCTCCAGGAATGGTGATACTTTCATTGTCTACAGAAATCACTCCTCCATCCACATCATTCCAAAATTTGCTAGCGGCTCCAGAAAGTGCTTCCACACTTGTTTGATTATTTACTCCCTTACTGAGAGCTCCAAATAAACTGGCAATGGTAATAATTGCTAAGAATAAAGTTGCTGCTACCATAGCGGGTGCGAATATAGCTCAGATTATATTTTTTATATCAAAATAATCATCTCCTCTTCCTCTTACTTTTCCTCGTAGAGCATCCAACCGCCCAATTCCTGCGCCTTCCATTCCTCGTCTCAGAGCAATAAAGGGAGCAAAAAGAAACCGCATCCAAATCATAAATATTCTAGCAAAATTTACGACGAGAAGAGCAATAATTGGGGTGATGAACATAATCATCAAAAATAGTTTCACTAAGAGTCAGATGGTTACAGATTTTAGTTCATGGGAATCTCCATTACTCGATAAGAAGTCAAAGATATGAAATACTCCGATTCAGAAATATCTGAGGGGTCAGGACATATTATCTGTAGTAGGAACAATATCTTCAATACTAAGTCCGTCTGTTCCATTACTGGTACAAGAAGGAGTAATGATATTTGATTTTCACTCAAAATCGATAATAATTTCTTTTGGAGGACAGGCCATTTGTTCTAGTAGTGATTTCTTCACTGGGAGACTATCGATAATAGAAGAACCCATATTGCTTACTCCCAGCAAGGCTAGAGTTCATAAGTCTACCATTGCAGAAAGTGCAAATCGGCTCAGATTTACTGCAAGGGTAGTAATAATCAGTTTGACAATTTTAGTACCCAGACCTTTAGTGCCACCTTTGGTGATAACATCCCAAATAATAGTAAGTATTACTCCTACGATCACAAAATTTACTATCGTTCTTGCAAGGCTCCATCCTTGAAATAAGAAGTCTGCAATCTTGAGTATCTCTCCTGTTACCAGTGAGTTGGTCATGAATTTACCTGCAAGATTAGTAATAGGAATCCAGATCCATGACAATATTTTCACGAAGGTATCCATTTTTTCTGCAAGATTTTGCTCTACGGTAGAGCCATCTGTAGCAAATGCATGAAACCCATATCCAAAGAAGATAATAATCAGACTTATGAGAATGGTATTTTTTGCTTTATTCATAGGTAGGTTAATAATTGAATGTTTAATTTTCTTCATCTTCAGTGTCTCCTTCCTCTGTCGATCCAGTAGGTGCAGTAATGTTAAGTGGTGGAATTCTAGGTGGATTTTTTATTCTAAATATCCTTCCATCAGAATATACTTCTCAATCATTACTAGTATTTAAATCTTTTATTCCAAAATAATCTTTTACATGTGTATGTAAGACTTCTTCATTCTTCACAAAGTCGTTTATCTTTTGATAGTTTTTATTAAGATTGGACTTATCTACGTTGAAGGCTTGTTCCAATGAGTAGATATTGTTTGTGGTATCGGCTTTTGTAGTATAGAATACCATCTCATTATCATATGATTTTATAGTATTGTTATTGTTTGCACTTGAAATACCTCCAGTTCTTATCTGTTGTATTCCTTTACTCATATTATTTCTCAACTCTACAATATTCTTAGGTCCTACAAGTCTGCTTGCTATGCTATCTTCAGTTTGAGCTTCTCTGAGAACTTTCAGTACTCTTTCATTATTTTCAGACTTAGCCATAGCTTTCCAGAAATTATCTTGTGTTACGATTTCACTTAAATTATCTCCGCTCACATTCAAGGCTTTCTCTCCCGTAAGTTTATTCCAATTACCAACATCCTTATTATTGATATAATGGAAGTTTTCATTTTTACCTCCCAGAGTCGCAATTCCGTTGGCCAAAGTATCTGCAGCAACCTGACTTTGGTTGGTTTCAGGATTATCAAAGCTTGATTCCAATGCAAAGTTCTTATTATGTTTTCCTTGTTCCTCAGATCCAGGGAGAACAGCTTTCGTGTAAGCCACAACTTCCTTAGCTGCGTCTTCAGTTTTATCCTTACTAAGATTTTTCATAATTTCTCCTGGTACTCCAG
Source organism: uncultured bacterium (assembly GCA_937862565.1). Classification (GTDB taxonomy): domain Bacteria; phylum Patescibacteriota; class Gracilibacteria; order Absconditabacterales; family Absconditicoccaceae; genus CALMFT01. The sequence goes on along the minus strand of CALMFT010000012.1, from coordinate 103,807 downwards.
TTTCCATATCGGTAATTTGTTTGATACTATCTCGACTGAGGGCTCATTTAGGTCCTGGGAAGATTGCTCTACTACTCAAGTAGTTTTCTCCAAATGTTTCGATTTTGCTCGTCATATTTTCTGTCATCTTGGAAGCTCCGAGTGCCATAAACATCAACTTTCGCATAATCATAATTCAGAATATATTAGCTATAATCCAACTAAAATAATCAAAGAAAATACTGGTAGAATATTCTGCACTAAATTTTTTCATTTTGATATCAGTGATTTTAGCTCCATTTTCATCTACGGTACTAAAAATTTGATATTCGTCATCAGAATCAATATTGATCCCAATCGCTTGGAGTAATCCAGCTTTATCAGAATCGTATTTGAGCATATTGTTGGTAGCATTGAGGAAGACGATAGATAATCAGAGTGCTAAGACTACGATTACGGGTTGGAAGATCACATTGATAATATCTGAGATTCAGGTCTTGAAATTCACCACATCAAGCCAGTTTGACTCGAGTTTTTTAGCTGCTTCTCCACTTATTCCTTTTCCTTTGAATACTTCATTTAATACAAGCAGTGGCGAAAAGGCTATTACCATTCGTAATATTCCAATTCTGGCTATACTCACAAAGGCTAGTGCAATAAGCGGTATAATCAACATCATTCCTGTAATAGCTTTGATCAAGAAGAGCATGACTTCGGTTTCTGTAGATTTTCCACTTACGGTAACATTGAGGCTCGTAAAATTGAGTAATGAACCATAAATAGTGTATAAAGGTCCTACCATAGACTTAGATTTATTGATGAGATCTCCAATTGTGCTACAAGCTTTCATTTCTTCTGTTCCTGCTTGAATAAGGAGAGCAAGACCTGTTTTACTAGAAATATTGGCGCTATAATCTACTTTCATAAGAGCAGTAGGGGAAAGCGCACAAAATCCTTTACCATTTTCTATACTCTGAGCCATTCCTTGAGAAGCAGTAGAAGTATATTTACCTTTCTCTTCTTGAATATATTGATTCCAAGAATCTTCGTTGATACCATTATCTTCAAACTTACAAGGAAGATAAGTTCTTGTAGGATCTTCAGCACAGGAGAAAGTAGTATTAAATCTGAAGGTACTTTTTTTTTGTTCTGTAGAGGCTGTAGTATCTGCAAGATTAATTATACTGCTGTTTACCAATATTTTGGTATCATCATTGTTACTTATTAAAGTCAGAGGAATTGCTCCTACCTGATAAATAAGAATAGTACTGAGATCCACAAGAGCTGATACAATAAACCAACTCAATGGAATAAGAACTCCTGCAAGTATCCAAGATTTCAATTTTGCTGGTAATTCTTTATACATATTTCAGTCTTTTTTTCGTAACATCTGTACAATATCCCAAAGAATCATAGCGGTCAAGATCACGAAAGAAATCTGCATCATAATCGTCCAAAACTTTCTAAGGGTGCTCGTGAGCCCAAAAGCTTCTCCGTATACTAAGCTATTATCCAAAGCCATACCCGTTATTGCTAACAATGGCCAGATGATAATATACATGGTATTGAGAACAATATCCAGTAGAGCAGAAAGATCCAGTAATGATTTATTGGTACTCGCATCTGGAGCAGCATTTGTTGCCAGTTGTTGCACAGCTGTTTCTGTATTTGTGTTATCTTGAGCTATAACTTCTATACTCAAGGTTATTTCATCTTGATTACTCAAAAAATGATGATTAATTCCAAAATTCCCCAAGCTAATGGCTAGTGTAAGAAAAGATCAGATTATTATTTTTTTAATATTCATAAGATATTGATGAATTAATATGAAGAGAGCTATTTTTTCTTACTCATTTATACTCAAAATAGCAAATTTTGTCAAATATCAAGATTGCAATAAGGAGCGGAAAAGTTACTATTTTTGAACTAATAAAATTGACAAAATCACACATTAACATATTTGATTTTCTATTTAATCTCTAATTGCATCTGCTTATATGTCTTATACTATAAGAAAACCTCAAGAAATAGTTTTAAAACAAGATTTTTTTGGTAAAGAACTTACGATAAAATCTGGAATATTTGCTCCAAACTGTGACTGAGCGGTAAGAATCAAGCTCGGTGGTACTGAAGTGTTGGTAACTGCTGTGATGAAAAGATACCCAAATCCAGATAAAGATTTCCTTCCGCTTACTATCGATTTCCGTGATAGTAACCATGCTGTGGGTAAAATCGGAGGATGAGCATACAGAAAAAGAGAAGGAAGACCTACAGAAATGGTAACATTGTACGGAAGAATTGTGGATCGTACTCTCAGACCTATGTTTCCCAAAGGTATGATCAATGACATTGTGATCAGTGTAACTCCACTTTCTTTTGATAAAGAGAATGACCTTGCTACACTTGGTATACTTGGAGGATCGTTGGCAACTTTGATGGCGGGGATTCCATTTGATGGACCTGTGAGTGGAGTAAGAGTTTGATTTATGAAAGCACAGACCCCTGAAAATGAAGGAAAAATATCTACTGGAGAATTCGTAATGAATCCACTTGTAGAAGAATTTGAAAATAATGGTTTAAATCTATTGGTTAGCGGTAAGAAGGGGAGTATGAATATGATAGAAATGGATGGTATGGAAATTGATGAAGCAACACTCCAAAAAGCTTTTGATTTTGCACAAGAAGCAACAGATAAACTCTGTGAAATTCAAACAACTTATTTGGCTATGATACAAAAAAAAGATCTATCAAGTTTTGCGGCTATAAATTACCCATCAGATGAACTCAAAGCAGAAGTAGCTCAGCTTATTCCTCATTCTGATATGGAAAAATTCTTTAAAGGAACTAAAGATGAACGAGATATGATGTTTATCGAATATAGAAAAAGACTGAGAGATACATTTTGACCAATACTCGAGAATAGAAATGATGTAGAGTTGGCAGCAAAGTACACTTGGGAAAAAGTGAATATGTGTTTGGAATTACAGGTGAAAGAATACTACAAAGAACTTATTTTGGATAAAAATATAAGAATAGACGGAAGAGCAATGGACGAGATTAGACAATTGTATTGTGAAGTTGGGGTATTGGATAGAGTTCATGGAAGTGCATTATTTCGAAGAGGAGACACACAAATATTGAATACTACAACTCTAGGAGCACCTGGAGACGTACAACTTACAGACGATATGATGAATGATAGTACTGAAAAAAGATTCTTACATCATTACAATTTCCCACCGTTCTCAGTAAACGAAGCTATGAGAATCAGAGGAACTGGAAATCGTGAAATAGGGCATGGAAGATTGGCAGAAAAAGCTCTTGAATTCATGATACCTGCAAAAATAGACTTTCCATACACTATCAGATTGGTATCAGACTGTCTAGCAAGCGGAGGGTCTACGAGTATGGGTTCAGTATGCGCAAGTACACTTAGTCTTATGGACGCATGAGTCCCAATCAAAAAACCAGTATCAGGAATAGCGATGGGAATTTGCTCTCGTACAGATGCTAACGGAATACCTTCTGACTATAAAGTTCTTATTGATATCCAAGGAGCTGAAGATCACAATTGTGATATGGATTTCAAGGTAGCAGGTACGCCTGACGGAATTACAGCTATCCAGCTCGACATGAAAGTGAAAGGAATTACAGTAAAGATGGCAATGGAAGTAGTACAAAAAGCCAATATTGCGAGACTCGAAATCATGGAATTCATGCTTCAGACTCTCGCTAAACCAAGACTAGAACTCGGAGAATTTGCACCAAAAATTACCTCAATCCAAGTTCATCCATCAAAAGTGAAAATTGTTATCGGTAAAGGAGGAGAAACTATCGATAAGATTATTGCTGAAACTGGAGTGAAAATTGACTTTGATGATAGTGGTATGTGTATGATCACAAGCAATGATGCGAAAGCAATCCAAAGAACTATCGAAATCATCCAAGAGCTCACCTACGAACCAAAAGTTGGTGATGAATTTGATGGAGTAATTACAAGAATTGAAAACTATGGAATCTTCGTGAGATATGCAAAAGATAAGGTAGGACTTTCAGGAGCAAGAAATTTGGGACTCAAATTTGGAGAAAACCCAGCTACTTTTTATAAGATTGACCAACAACTGAGAGTAAAAATTGTAGGAATAACTCCAGATGGAAAAATTGACTTACAACCTGTGAAATAAATTTGTCACAGAATTTTGATTGAAGTGTATTTCAATAAAACTAATATATTCTATGATATGATAATAAATTGGCATTCAACAAAAAAATAATTTTATTTTAATTTTAAACTTACGAAACTATGGTAGCTATTACAGGAAGAAGAAAACAATCAAGTAACAATCTTTACTTAATATTATTTGCATTAATTGGAGCAATATTTGCGATACGATATTTGGTAAGTGGTTCAAATGAAACTAAAATTGATGATACTACAATAGATATGACTGGAATGGATACTTCAGGTAGTTATGACTCTATGCTTTCAGGAGATATAAGCGGTGAAGATGATCCTTATGCGAACGATGATAATCGATTGATTGATGATCTCAATTCTGGAAGTATTGAACCAGGAACTGCTACGAGTGGGGTTATAGCTGGTACTGATACAGGTACTACAGTAGTTGTGCCAACTCCTACACCAACTCCAACACCTACGCCAACTCCAACACCTACACCAACGCCAACAAAAGTGAGTAGTGCTCCATCTATGGTAAGTACTGGAGGTCTCGTTTTCAACTCATCTAGAGGTGGATATGCAATCCAATTCCCATCAAAAGGTATCTCTTATGAAGGAGTTAATGTTAATGAAAATCTTGGTCTCAATTCTACAAACTGTTACGTAAATATTCAAATTAAAAAATATTCTGAAAGAGATGCGAATGTAGGAGCAGGTGTAGAAATATACGAATGTTCAACAAAGCTTTCAGCTGCAGCAATTCAAAATCAACTTCCAAATGATATTGTTACTACAAGTCCAGATGGTTCTAAAGTATTCATTATCCAGACGAAAGATCCTTCACGATCTTCATTTGCTCAAGGTATGAATGTTACTTCTCCAACTCAAGCAACAACTCCGCCAGCAGCATCTACTGGATCTGACATCATAGTAGTACAATAATACATTTTTTCCAAGCTTTAACCTATGATTGAAAATGCAGATCATATAGATGATAAACTTACACAGCACGGTATTGTAAAAAATACATTCTGGATTTATGCATGAACTTTTATCATAGCTCCTCTACAATATCTAGTAAGAATAGTTATTGCAAAAAATTTACCACTTGATCAAGTGGGTATAATATATGCTCTGCTGGGGCTTACAGGTATACTATCACTGTATAATGACCTTGGTTTTAGGGAAGCAATTGGATTTTATTATCCTAAGTATCTCGCAGCAAAAGACTACAATAAAGCAAAAACCATATTGGTATTTACCTTGGTAATGCAGTTGATAAGCTCTATAATTTTGGCATCTTTATTATGGTTTTTCTCATGACTGATTGCTGAGCACTATCTCAATACTCCATGAGCTGATATGGTTATCAAAATATTTTGAGGATATTTAATTTTTAATATCTTGTATAACTTTGTAGATGGAGTATTCATGCTTTATCAGGATGCTTTTTGGAATAAAATAATTTCAGTGATCAATTATATAGTCTTGGTAATCCTTACACTTTCGGTGCCTTATTGAGTTTTCAAATTTGTATGAGTTCAATCTAATCTGACAGGTTTTATTTTTGCTCAGATTATCCCAAGTATAGTGTGAATATCTTTGGGTATTTTTGTATTCTTGAAAAAATATAGAAAATTGGCGTTTAGAGGAACTTTTACTCGAGATAAAGCTCAATACTCTTCAGTTCAAAAATATGCTCTTGGAGTATTATTCGTAAATAATATTACCTATTTGCTTTCTACAATCGATGTGCAGATATCTACTTATTTGTTTGGGCCAGCAAGCACAGCTCTCTATAGCTATGGTATGATGCTTACCAATCTGTTTATCACTTTACTTTGACCGATTGGAATACTACTTTATCCGCTTATAAGTCATCTCAATGCAAGAAATAAAGATGAGATGATGAATAAGGTTTTTTATGCAATTTTAAATTATATGGGTCTCATCGCTCTGGTAGGATCTGCATTCTTGTGGGCATATAGCAGTGAAATTATGACTCTACTCTTTGGGCAAAACTATGCGGAAGCAGGATCTATTATCAAACGAAATCTCCCTTTTGTATTCTTTGGCGTAATGTCTGGAATTATCTATACCATCTATGCAGGAATGGGCTTGATCAAAAAAAGAATAAAAATGCTCGTGATTGTACTGATTATCAATATTATTACTAACTTTGCTTTGAGTACTCGACTTGGAATTCGTGGTACTGCGCTGACAATGGGATTGACCTGGCTTATACTTTTCTTGTATGGATACTGGGATTTACGCAGAGGATGATTGCAGTTAAAACTAAATTATAAATTACTCATCAAAAATATAGTTGTAGCAGTGGTAACTTTGCTTGGATTACATTATTTTATCGGACTCAATGCATCTACTACTTTGAAAACACGAGAACTTTTAGCGCTCAATGGAGTCCTTTTCACACTTATCATATGAATAACAAATCTGGGAGTTATCAAAAACTCTTATCAGGTAGTTAAACAACTCAGATCATTCAAATAATATTAAAAAATAAACATATTTTATGATAAAACTTAAAGATAATATTCTCATTGTAGAATTGCGTATTGCAATTGACGAAGCAGGACGCGGTCCTCTAGCAGGTCCAGTTTGGGTAGGTGGAGTTATGCAAACTCACTTGGTTTCCAATACTATCAAATCTCAATTTCAAGATTCCAAAGCTCTCAAAGCTAAACAAAGAGAAGATCTGTATGAAGTGTTGAAAGAACTCGAACAAAAGAAAGTTTTTTGGTATGCGAGTGGACATGCGAGCGCTAAAGAAATTGATGATTTGGGAATAATCTGATCTTTGCAATTGGGAAGTTTGAGAATGATTACAAGTCTGATTATTAAATATTATACTCTTGTACTGCGTAAAAAATTACTCGAAAGCGTACGAGGCAATGATAAGATTTTTGTAACCGTGATTGATGATCTAGTAGAGCAATTGGGTGGAATAAACATAAAAAAAATCAGCATCCAAGAAAATATAGAATTACAATTGAATAAAAGGATTAACCACACATCTGGGGGAGAATTACTCCAGTTTTTGAGGACCTTCCTTACACAACAACAGCACATCTTTGCTTTCAAAGGCTTACTTATCGATGGAAATCATACTTTCTGACTGGATACTTTGCTGGACTGTAATGTTAAAACCATCATCAAGGGAGATAGTAAAAACCCTCTTATTTCAGCTGCAAGTATTGTAGCAAAGGTAGAAAGAGACACCTATATGACTGGTATTTCTGCTGATTATCCAGAGCGAAATTTTGATCTTCATAAAGGATATGGAACTGCCAAACACAGGGAAAAACTTCTCGAAGCAACTAAAAAAAGAAAAAATACTCTGACACCAGAACATAGATTAAGTTTTCTTAAAAATTTCTGAATCCCACAAAAAATAAAAGCTGCTATCCAAAAATCATCAAAAAAACCTTCAAAAAAATGAATAAAATCTTCCATTGAAGAAGTTGCAAGCTTACCCACGCCTCAAGAAAATCAGATTATCTTATCTTCAGATCAAAAGCCAAAGTTATTACTTCATATTTGCTGTGCGCCTGATCTTACTCGACCATTACATTGGTTGAAAAATTATTTCAAACTCTATCTTTTTTGGTACAATCCCAATATTCATCCGAAGCCAGAACATGATAAAAGATATGCTGAATTTGTAAAATTATATAATCTGGAAAAAGGGGATTATGAAATTGTGGAGGATTGGTATGAGCCAAAAGAGTTTTTTGAAGCTTTTGTAAAACATAAGGATATTGTTCATCCAGATCTCAAGGATGCTGATCGTAATACGGTGCTCAAAACATCAGGTGCAATGCGTGAATGGTCAGATAGATGTAATCCTTGTTATCTTATGAGACTCGAACAAGCTGCAGTGCAAGCACAAAAACATAATATTTTCTACTTCACCTCTACCCTACTGATTTCTCCAAAAAAACTTGCGGATAAACTATTTCAATACGGACTAGAATCTCAAGAAATTGTTACAAAAACAAAGTTCTTATGGTTTGATTTTGCTAAGAAGGAAGGTTATAAAAGAGCTTGAGAGCTTACGAAAGAATATGATCTTTATCGTCAAAATTATTGTGGTTGCGGATGGACGATTCCCAAGCCGGGTGAAAGAAAAGAAGGATATTCAGGTGGATAAGTATTTCATAAAGAGGCGATTTAAAGCTTCCTATTTTCAATTAATCGTTGATTATATAGGGAGAATATGTATAAGATGGCTATAATTTATATACTATTTCATAGTTTTTATCTAAATATGTGCTTCTATGTTTATAGCTGACGAACTCTATGCCCAAATTTTAGAATACTCTGTAATTCCTACTGCAGATATTATTTTTTTGAATAAGGATAAAAAAATATTGCTTTGACTAAGAAATAATGTTCCCCTTCAAGGAGTATATTATATCCCTGGAGGAAGAATACAAAAAGGAGAAACGATGATTGAGGCAGCTAGAAGAAAGGCTAAAGAAGAAATCAATATAGATATAAATACCGCTAAGTTACAATTTATTGGAGTATATGAGGATATTTATAAAGATCCTTTTATGCATTACATTCCTTGTACGTTTGCTTATCCATTGAGCGAACAAGAAGAAACTAATATTAAAGTGGATGAACAACATAGCGAGCTTTCATTTTTTGCCTATAATGATCCTACTCTCCATCCCCTTCTTCAAGAAAGATTACAGACTATCCAAAATGGATATAAGGTTTTTAAAATTTAACCCTATGTTTTTTAATGATTAAACTTATCAAATCTTCTTTTATGAATGAACAAGTTACTAAAGATAAGCTATGTGAATTTATACAATGAGCGCAACAATTGAGTATTGGAACTTATTGTAAAAAATTTGAAGAAATGTTTGCTCAATGGCAGGGGAGAAAATACTGTGTATTTTTCAATAGTGGTAGTTCTGCTAATCTTGCCCTTATTCAGTCTATGTTAAATACTGGTAAACTTCAGAAATGAGATAAAGTTGCTTTTTCATCATTAACTTGGGCGACTAATCCTATGCCTCTTATTCAATTAGGACTAGAACCAATTCCTGTGGATGTAGAATTGGATACACTCAATCTTTCTCTAGAATTATTTAAGAAAACTGTAGAAAAACATACTATTAAAGCTCTCTTTATTACTCATCTCTTAGGATGGTGTGACGCAAGTTTTGCAGAAATTGAACAATACTGTAAGAATAATGATATATTGTTATTGGAAGATAATTGTGAATCTATGGGAACTATCTTCAAAGGGAAAAAACTTTGAAATTATTCTTTAGCATCTACTTTCTCTACATATGTAGGACATCATATGTCTACAATAGAAGGAGGTATGGTTTGTACAGACGATGTAGAGTTTTATGATATGCTAATAATGACCAGAGCCCATGGGCGAGATAGAAATCTTTCTCCAGACAGACAAAGCGCAATGAGGGATAAATATCAGGTCGATGGATTCTATAGTAAATACACTTTCTATACTTTGGGTTATAATCTAAGACCCAATGAAATTACTGGGTTCTTGGGATGTGAGCAGTTACAATATCTTGATGAGACTATAAAAACAAGAGAAATAAATGCTCAAAGATTTATTACTGCTATCAATAATAATTCTGATTTTTATCCTCTTCAAATAACTCATCTTGATTTGTTTTCTAATTTTGCACTTCCAGTAATTTGTAAATCTGGACAAATATTGCAAAAATATATAGAGAAATTCCAAGATGCAGGAGTAGAAATTAGACCTATTGTAGGAGGAGATCTTACTCAACAATTATTCTGGAAAGAGCTCTATGGTCCCAATCTGCAAACGACTAATTCTAGTCTAATCCATCAACAAGGATTTTATTTTGGTAATAGTCCTGAATATACACAGGAAGAAATAGCTTTATTATTATCTCTTATAGAACATGAATAAAAATTCAAAAATTTATGTGGCCTGACATACTGGTCTTGTAGGAGGAGCTATCACAAAATTACTTCTTGCGGAAGGATATGATAATCTGATTTTAAAAACCAGAAAAGAATTAAACTTACTGGATACACAAGCTGTGAAAGATTTTTATGAAACAGAAAAACCTGACTATGTAATTGTTTGTGCTGCTAGAGTAGGAGGTATAAAAGCTAATATGACTTATCCAGCAGATTTTCTCTATGAAAACCTTCAAATTCAAAATAATCTGATACGATCCGCACATACATCGTGAGTACAAAAGCTATTGTTCTTAGGGTCAAGTTGTATCTACCCTAGAGAATGTCTTCAACCTATGAAAGAAGAGTATTTTATGGATGGGAAATGTGAGCCTACTAATGAAGGATATGCTATTGCTAAGATAGCAGGGTTAAAACTTTGTGAATATATCTCTACTCAATACAATAAACGCTTTATTTCTTGTATGCCTACCAATTTGTATGGACCAGGGGATAATTTTGATCCGGAACATTCTCATGTTATACCTGGTCTTATCAGAAGAATGCATGAAGCTAAAAGCACTCAAACTCCAGAAGTAGTAATACGAGGTAGCGGAAACAGTAGAAGAGAATTCCTCTATGTAGATGATCTAGCTCAAGCGTGTTTATGGCTCATGAATAACTACGAAGAAATACAATTCCTCAATGTAGGTACGGGACAAGATATATCTATCAAAGAGCTTGCCTCTATCATCAAAGATATTGTAGGATATGAAGGAGAACTAGTATTTGATACTACTAAACCCGATGGTATGCCCAAAAAATTACTTGATGTAAGTAAAATTGAGGCTACAGGATGGAAATCTAGTACAGATCTCCTCATTGGACTCCAAGCTAGCTATGAACATTTTTTGAGTAAATAATCCCATAAGTAAGCATTATTATTGATATCGCTCATTCATTGTATATATAGTCGTAATGTCAAAAAATAACCCTCATATTCTCTTTGTGATTGATCACTTTTACCCTTATATTGGGGGTGGAGAGATTTTGTTTTGGGAATTAACAAGAGGTTTGGTAAAAAATGGGTATCACGTGACTGTTATTACTTCAAGACACGATAAAAAACTCGCTTCTCATGAGACTACTGATGAGGTGGAAATCATTAGAGTGGGCTCAAATAGACTGAATTATCAGTGGCATGGTATGCGCGCAGGACTTCAATATTGTAAAAAACATAAGGTAGATGTAGTACATGGAACAAGCTTTTTCTGATTGTTTCCATCGTGGATGATAGCTCGCTTGAGATGAAAAACCTTGGTTACTACTGTTCATGAAGTATATGGGAAAATGTGGTGTAGATTTTCAGGACCACTTCTTGGTTCTGTAAGTCGTTTTTATGAATGGTTTGTTTTTACTTTCTTGAAATATGATTACTATCTGTGTGTAAGTAATTACACGAAAAACTGCCTAAGAATAATGTATGATATCCCTGATTATAAGTTACAAACTGTCTACAACGGTATCGATTATAATTTCCGAGATCCTTCCACGCTTGATGATCAGATTATAAAAAAATTAAAACAGGAATATAATCTGAACAATAGCTTCGTGGGACTGTATTTTGGAAGACTTGGATTGGCGAAAGGAATTGATGTAGTTTTGCAATCAATAGCAGGAATAGTAGCGAAAATACCGAATTACAAACAAGTGTTCTTGGTTCCTAAGCAACAACCTTCAAAGATTTTTGGACTCAAAAATAGTTTTGATATCAATCAAATACAAGACTACATAAAACAACATAAGCTGGAAGATCATGTAGTATGGATTGAATCATGTCCAAGGGAAGAGCTTAAGCAACGGATTGGGGCGAGTGATGTAGTAATATTACCAACACGCGCGGAAGGATTTGGATTTGCTATTAGTGAGGTGTGCGCTTTATGAAAACCTTTGATTACTACGAATGTGGCATCTGTTCCTGAAGTAGTGTATGGAACTGTGCAGTTTGTAGAACCAGGGAGTAGTGAAGATATTGTGAAAGCAGTACAGGCCATGAGAGAGGGTAAATTTGAAACCATTCCTCCAAAGTCTTTCCAACGATCTGATTGTATTGATAAAGTTGATACAATTTATCAGTCTCTTCTGAAGAAAAAGGCAAAAAAATCTTAATACATCATCTATTTAATTTTTACATACAAAACATGAAATTTACTTGAGAAAGAATAGAAGGAAAACAATTATGGTTTGATGTAAGATTTGCTGATCATTTGCCGAGGTATAAACTTGCACAAAAATATTGTGAAGGAAAAAAGGTGTTGGATATAGCATGTGGAACAGGCTATGGAAGTAAGGAATTAGCTGAAGTTGCTAGTTCTGTAATTGGGATTGATGTGGATAAAGCAAGTGTTGAATTGGCCCAAAAAATGTATCAGAGTAAAAATCTTCAATTTAAACTTGGAAATGGGCAAGATATTCAAGTAGAGGATGAGAGTATGGATGTGGTAGTTTCTTTTGAAACTATTGAGCACATTGTGGATTACCACCAATTTATGAGAGAACTCAAAAGAGTTTTGAAACCTGGTGGAACATTGATCTTATCTACTCCAAATTACTTGGGAGAAGTGCATAAAAATATATATCATGTTTCTAATTTCACCACTATTCATCTTATTGATGTATTTAAACAATATTTTTCTGATTTTTCTGTTAAATATCAAGGAAAACATCTTTTTCCATTTCCAGGTAGAGGATTTTGACAAGTATTATTGTCATGGTTTTGAGTTAAAAGAGATGTAAAAATTAGAGATGAAAAGCCTTCATTTGAACATCATGTAACTATTATTGTAGCCAAAAAATAATTAGTGAAAATTCTCAAGAATCGTATTAATATCTTTTATATTCACGATAATATCCTGATCCATTTCTATGACTTTGGGATCGGGTTTTATTTTGCCTAGAACAGGGTAGTAGTCCATTCCTAAAGAGCCCGCCATCAAATAATAATGACCAAATATAGTCTGAGAATGGAATATTTCGATAATTTTAGTACCCGGTCTGCAAAATACAATATTGGTAAGACCCGCTCCATGTGGGGAAATAATGATACTAGCCTGATGAAAGAGTTCCGCTTGTTTCTTTATAGTTAGACCTTCCATGGAGTGTATTTCAAATCCTTGAGCAGATATATAATCTTCAAATTCTTGCTCGTTTGCTATCTTTCTATTACTTATTCTCTTAATATATATTTTTGTATTTGCTGGAGTTTTATTTGCTGGAATTATAAAAGTTTCCCATAAGAGATCTTTTACCCAAGGTTGAATATTTCCATAGATGGTACTGTCACTGGTGCAGACTATATTATCAAATTGATAATTCTTTTGAAAATCTGCAGAAATAATCTGATCTTCGGAAAGTCCTAAAGCTTTCAATCATTCTTTATGAAATGAAGCATTGGTATCTACAATATACTTATCAATTTTAATTCAAGATTTTTTTAGAATAGAATATTTAGAAATAAGCGTGATAAGCCAGTGATGATAATTTTTATCTGTATCATTCCCTGTTAATACTCCAACTGTAATTTTTATCTTTTCAATTTTTTTTGGCAATAGCTTGTAAGTATAAGGATTACTTCATTTTCCTATATTACGTCGCCAACTTACATCTCGTAAAATTATATTTGATTGCGTAGCTATAGTATAAGTACCAAATAGTTTTCAATGTGGTACTATATAAACCACATGATCAAAGTGAGGAATATCTTCTCGATTATTAAACAAAGGATTTGCTTTAAAACTAGAAGCTTCAAAAGATGAAATGAATATGGATTTAATATCTTTTCTTTTATGCATATGATAATCTACTATGATTGCAGGAATCCCAAATAATCTGATTATTTTTTTTATTCCCATCCAAATATGAAAAACTCCTAACACGCCGTATTTTATTAAATTCCATAGAGGTTTAAGTCATCGACTATATAGGTATTGTTTAATTTTTCTTGTCATAATTCACAAAAAATCAAACTAAATTGAAATAAACTTTACTAAGACTGTTTAATATATTTACCGACCCTTGTATAAATCTATTACTAGGCATGAAAGGCATATAGATAAATTCTTTCGAAAGCTGAGAATAAAAACTTTTAGGAGGTATATTAACTTTTATATTTTCTCTATAATTCTTTATATTTTTTCTGTTTTTACTTATTCGCACTAACGCTTTAAATAAACCTTTTAGCCTAATCCCTGGATAGTTTATAAAAGTTCTTACTCATATCCCTAATAGGAAAAAGGGTAGTACAGCAATCCAAAAATATCCCTGACTGAATACTAAAAAGTTTAAAATATAATTTTTTATTCCATGAAAAGACTTCATTATATTAGGTTTTTTACCAAATGATCATGATCAAAAATGCTGAATACGAGAAGTTTTTACCATTCCTACACGATATCCTTGTAAAATAATTTGTAGGCATAGTGCAGTGTCTTCCATATAGGCAAAATACATTTCTTCAAAAGGTTGTTTAAGGAGTGCTTTTTTGTAAAGCAAACAACAACCTCAAACAGCTGTAGTATATAAAATATTACCTTCTTTATCTTCTTGAGTTTGATCAATAGTGATGCTATCAAAAAAATAATTATTTACTCATTTTTTATGATCGGTATAAATCAAAGTATCTGTTTGTTGTTCGTAACCTTTGTCATAAATTACTGCTCCTACTGCTCCTAACGTATTATCTGATTCTATCCCCTCTACTAAGTTTTCCAATCGATCTTTTGGAGCAAGGGTATCATTATTTAATAAGCAAATATATTCTGAATTGGCATCACTGTGGCTTACCCCATAATTATTTCCTCCCGCAAACCCCAAATTTTTTCCAGGATCAATAAGTTTTATTTTCTCTTCTTCTATCTGTTTATGAAATATTTTTTTTACTTCCTCGTACGATCAATCTGTAGAAAGATTATTTACAAAAACTATCTCAAAGTTTTCATAGCTTTGAGTCAGCAAAGAATCCAAGCAATTTTTATTGAATTGCAATCCATTATAATTGAGAATGATAATGGAAACTTTGGAATGCATATTATTTAGCAACTTTTAATAAATAGTGAATTTCAGCTGAAGGAAGAATATAGGCGAAAAATCTTTCGTAAAATCTAGGGAAAAGATTAATAAAGAAATCAGGAATTCGATTGATTGGAGCTGATTTCATGAATACTTTTCTATTCCATAAGAAATGAATCCTATACTTTATAGTATGAATTTTTGCATTATGATTATAGAAAAAATCTGGATGGAAATAGTGGAAAGTTCAAGTAGTAAAACCTCTTTTATGAGTATAATCTGCTCGTGTTCATGGATTCGAAAAATAGGGAACAATAACTTTTATCTCTGCTCCTGGTTTACAAATTCTCGTAAATTCTTCCATTACCTTCCCTAAATCATCCATATGTTCCAATACATGCGCAGAATAAATTTCATCCAGCGAATTATCCTCAAATGGATAGGGAAATTTCTCTAAATCAAAGACCATATCTACATTAGGTAAATTAATGCTATCTTGATTGATGTATCATTCTTTGAGATCGTAACCACATCCAATATGGAGCTTTTTCATAATTAATAAGAAGAATATAAATAGGGATTAGTATTCAATATTTACTTTAGTATTGTTTTCTAGAACTATGCTTTTCTGATTAAATCGTTTTTTATCATCGATTTCTTCTATTTTTATGGCTGTATAGACAATATCAGTAGTGAAAAATAAATTAATATACTTAAAAAGTTTAAATACTTTATTGATAAGGACGTTAGCTACTGATACTCTACTCGAACTTAAAAGGGTAGTAGGAAGCATATTTTGTACTTGGAATCATTTTCTTTGAAATAATCCTAGAACTTGGAAAATAGTGGGAATCCCAATATGGCTGTAGCGATAATTGAATTCAGCTTCAAATATATGATTTTGTTTCTTTAATCGAGTGTATATCCCATAAATTCCTTTGAAGATACTTGACCCATTAGGATTAGTGACTACTATAAATCATCATTTTTTGAGAATACGATTGAAATTTGCAAAAAATACTTCTTGTTCGCTGGTTCGTAAATGTTCTATTACTTCACAGCATATTACAATATCATATTTTTCATCATACGCTTCCAAATCCATATGAACAAATGAATCTTCGATGTATTGTATTGTATTTTGTTTAGCTATATCAGATCCTGTAAGGTGATGTACTTTGTTATAAAAGTCGGAAGTAGGATCAATAACATCAACATCAATTTTTATGTCTAATCCTTGGTCCTCAGCTATTCTTTTAAGAAGTAAATCATCATAACCATAACCTCCACCAATATCACAGATATGAATATGTTTTTTCCCAAGTTTCTTGATATAGTCTAGAATCTTATTGATACCATGAAATTTATTGAGGAAATACCAAAGTTCATTTTTAAGATGAAGATCATTAGGATAAACCTCTTGATAGTGTGTATAGAAACTACTAGTAAACATCGTAAAGTATTAAAAAATAGAATAGAATATTATAATCTGACCCAATTTTCTGGAACGATGTCTTTATAATCAAGATTGGCATGCCATTTTTTTGGTGCTACAATTATTTTATTAGGATTTGGATTAAGTCGCGCTCCTCGCCACGAGAAAGTACTATTGGCAATGATATTATGTTTACATGCAGCCATCAGAATCATATTTTTATATGCATCTGCTCCGTGTTTTGAAGCTCCTTTTACTGTTAGATTTTTAGCTCTTGGTTTTCACCCATTTTCTACATATTCTTCAATCTTATATTCTTTAAAATTTTCTTTACACCAATCAATATCATCCGATAAAACAAAAAAGACTGGATTAGTAACTTTTGATTGAATATATTCGATTGCTCTTTTGTAATATTCCATATCACATATTCCTTCATAGTGAGTACCAGCATAATCTCATCTTCTTACATGTATGCTAACTGATTCTGAATTATTAATTTTTTCTAATACCTTGAGATTTTTTTCATCATCAATAGGTTTTTTCAACGTGAAATCCTTTCTGATTATATCTTCATATTCTTTAAAATATTTTTCACTATGCCAAAATCCTTCTATGTAGATATCTCATTTCGTATTGAGAGCTTTATCAACGCTTACTTGTTGATAGTCAAACATGCCAGGATACACTCTAGGATGCTGAGGATTTTCTATAATATAGTGTGGATCAAGTTTTTTACAAAACCATGCAAGTACGTACCAAATCTTATCTATCCATTCGATCTTCCAGAGTTTTAAATACCAAGGTCTTTCTTTGTTTGTCGCTTCTTCCCCTGCTATATTAAAAACATCTAGGTCATAATCTTTAGCTGCGTAGTATATTGTATCTATGTTAAGAAAAAGAGGTTCATTACGTTTTAATGCAAGAACTCTACCAAAAGCATATTGGTTCATTTGATTAGCTAATCACCCTACCATTCTAATTGTTACCATAGTTTGGAATTTAAAAAATAATGTTCTTTTTTTTGTGAAAATACTATATTTTAGGATTTATTTATATTTTTTTGTAAGATTAGAATCACTTGCTCGGCTGTATTAAACTTTCTACATTCTCATTCCCTAATAGTATTATAAAATACACATGAAGTTATTCTTTTTTTCCCTAGAGTAGAATCAGCTGCTTCGCAGGGTACACACTCAGGATAGTGATATCCTCTAAGATTGAAGGAAGATTTATTATCAACCTTGGGCTCCATAAGAAAAGCACTTACTGTATGAATATTGATACAATGAGGATTCAGAAGATTCGCTATCCACATAGGACCTCCATTACCACTTATACAATATGTGGAATGTTCTAACAGGTAGGATAATTGTGTTAAAGAGGTTTTATCTAGCATATTTATAAAATCTGAATTCTGGGTTATTCAATTTTTTTCTAGTTCATCAATAAACCATTTTTCTCTCATTCATCATACTATAACCACCTTTAGTCCTTGGTTTTGAGCAAATTTTATAATAGCTAACCACTCCTTAATATCAAGACTTCTTTCGAAAATACTTGGGAATATCGTGATATAATGCTCTGGGATTTGTCGTATTTCATTAGGGAAGTTTATAGACTTTTTATAATATTGGAGCGGTTGAGAGGCTGTACCGCATTCCCCATCTGCTAAATTTCTATACTTTGAAATATCATTTACATTTTCAAAAATAAAACGAGCTTTCTTAGCTAATAAAAGTCACAAAATCTGTGCAGGACGAGTTTTGATAGGTATAATAGCCTCATCATATCTTCTAAAATTCTTGATTAAAAACTTAAATATATTCCAATTTCCATAAGGAATAGTTAAGATTTTTTCTATAAGTCCGTCATTTTTTAATCCCTCTAATATATGGTGTCGACCTCCATACATAGGTAATTTTTTGTATTTTTCTTGTACTTCTTTATCTTGTTTTCCAAGATCTCTATGAAGATGTCTCATATCATAAAAAGTCTGATAGACTTTATTTCAAAGTTCTTTTTGTTGCGTCAAAAAAGGTAGACCTCCAATAATATCCCCCAATCACTGTGCTTTTATATATAAAATATTTTTAGCCATTAGAGAATTTTCTTCTGATTAAAATAATATAATTACTGCACTTCATGCTCAGAAACTATAGAAGTTCCTATTTTACTTACAGCAACCCCACTGGCTTTATTACCATATATCACTGCATTTTCTAGACTTTCTCCTTGGTTAATTTTTACCGCAATTCCTGCTAGAAAGGTATCTCCTGCTCCAGACACATCAAAAACATTTTGAGCTTCTGTGTGGTAATGATGAATTCCATTATTAAGAGTGATAAGAGTTGCTCCTTGTTCTCCTCTCGTTACTATAAGATTGGATTTAAGCTTTTTAGCAAGATTACTTCCATACTTTTCTATTTCATCATCCTTATTATTAATCTCTTTTCAGATTATTTGTGTGAATTCTTTAAAATTTGGTTTTAGTATATGGATGTTATTGTAGTATTCAAATTTGTTAGGTTTGGTATCTACAAGAATTTTTTTCTTAGCAAAGGTAAAACATATTTCTTGTATTAGATCCTTTGATAAAAATCATTTTGTATAATCTGAGCAAACTATAATAGCTGGATCAGTACTCTCTATTGCTTCAATGATTTGGGAAATATATTTTTTATCAAGCTGAATGAATTCTTCGTGATCCGCTCTGAGAAGTTGTTGATTGTAAGTAGTGTCTATAAATCTTGATTTCACAATGGTACTAGCAGTAGTCATAGGAATAAAATCAATATCCTGAGCTTCACAAATATTTTCTACTGTTTCAGCATGTATGTCTTGACCTTTGTTGCCCACAAGAGTACATTGCCCTCCTAAACCTACAATGTTTGCAGCTACATTGGCGGCTCCTCCTAGTCTGTATTCTGTGTTATGGATAGAAAATAGGGGAGCAGGTGACTCAGGATTTAATCTTTTTACCGTGCCGAAATGGTACTCATCAAGTATAATATCTCCTACCACTACTATATTTTTGTTCATAATATTTTTTCAATAATCAGATAATTATATATTTTTATAGATGTATGAGTTAGTAGCTAGGAAAATCTTTTAAAACCTCAAAACCATTTTCTTTTAGTATTTTATGCTTTTTAAATACCTCAATATCTGACTTTACCATTTCTAGACAAAGTTGTTCTACATTGTAATGGGGAGTTCGTCATAACTCTTTTTTAGCTTTACTTGGGTCTCCTAAAAGAAGATCGACTTCGCTTGGACGGAAATAATTCTCATCTACTTCCACGAGCACTTCTCCTGTAGAACTATTTTTTCCTACTTCTTGGATTCCAGTTCCTTCTCGATTTAATTGTATACCTACTTGTTTGAAAGATAAAGTAATAAAATCTCTTACCGTAGTAGTTTTACCAGTTGCAAGAACATAGTCTTGAGGTTTGTCTTGTTGCAGCATCAATCGCATTCCTTCTACGTAATCTTTAGCGTGCCCTCGGTCTCTTTGAGCATCTAGATTTCCAATATACAGTTTATCCTGCAATCCTAAATGAATTTGTGCTACTGCTCTGGTTATTTTTCTTGTTACAAATGTTTCTCCTCTAATAGGTGACTCATGATTAAATAATATTCCATTGCAGGCAAATATATCGTAGCTTTCACGATAATTCACAGTAATTCGGTACCCATATAATTTTGCTACCCCATAAGGAGATCTTGGATAAAAGGGTGACTGTTCCGTGTATCCTGTGCTGGGCATATTGAAACCCATTCCGCCATACATTTCGCTTGTAGAAGCTTGATAAAATTTAGTTTTTTCTTCTAAGCCATTACTTCTTATTGCTTCAAGTAATCTTAAAGTCCCTATGCCGTCTGTATTTGCTGTATACTCTGGCATGTCAAAAGAAACTTTTACATGTGATTGAGCAGCGAGATTATATATTTCGTCTGGTTGGATTTGTGCAACCAGCTTGATAAGATTAGCACTGTCTGTCATATCTCCATAATGAAGAATGAATCTTGTATCCACCATATGGGGATCTTGGAAAAGATGGTCAATTCTCTCCGTATTGATTAATGAAGATCTCCTTTTGATTCCATGAACTTCATATCCTTTACTAATTAGTAATTCAGCTAAGTAAGATCCATCTTGTCCAGTAATTCAGGTTATGAGTGCTTTTTTCATTTTTTTGATATGTTTAAAATAATTTTTTATAATCTGATTATGAGTTTAAATCCTCTCTAAAACTAAGTTTTTACTATATACTTTGCTTATATTAAATCAATCTTTTTTCCTCTGCTATGATTAAGAATTAATTATAATCTGAAGAGAGTAGGGGGGATTTCTACTTTTTTATTAGAGAACCTTTTTATTATAGTTTTGAATGAGTTCATCAAATACTTCAGATATTTGGTTGGCAATATTTTTTCGATCATAATGTTCAATAACTTCTTGATATCCTGCTAATCCTTGTTGTTCAATTTCTTTGTCCCCCATATCCAAATAGTGTGTAATTGCTTCAGCTAAAACCTCGCTATTCCCTGAAGGAACCACCATTCCAAATTCAGATTTAATAACATTTTTATTATCTCCTACATCTGTTGCGATAATAGGTAGTTTGCAACACATTGCTTCCATAACTACTACGGGTTGTCCTTCAGCTAAGGATGGAAGAATAAAAATAGTATTCGCTCGATATTCATCCACCACATCTTGTTTGATCAGTTTACCTTTGAAGCTTATAAATTTTTCTATTCCTGCTTGGCTTACTTGATCTTCTATTTTTTGTCTATCGGGTCCATCTCCGACAATATTGAGATGAAATCATGAAGATATTAATTTTTCTTTCCCGATACTGGCGATTGCCGAAATTAAGAAATTTAATCATTTTTGCCAATCTATTCTTCCTACAAAAATAAAATTCTTCCCGTCTTTTTTCTTTGTTACATGAGATAATCTGAACTTGTGAGTATCTATTCCTGGATAAATTACTTTTACATTTTTAGTACTCAAATTATAATTCAATACTTTATGAGATACTGAAATAATCATATCATACTGTATCCAGCATACTAATAATTGTTCTAGAAAATAATGAATTCATTTTTTATGAGTATCCATATGCATTGTCCCGTGTACTGTATAAACAACAGGTGTGTGTGTCAACAATCCCACTATCCTGGCGGGTATGCCTCGCAAAAGTGCGTGCGCATGAATAATATCATAATGATTTTTTTTTACTTTCTTGTATAATGCTATTGTGCATTGTATGATTCATATAATTCTTAAAGGTAAAGAAAAAAATGAACCCACAGTACCAATTCTTTCGAGTCTAAAGTTAGGTCAATATACTATGGGTTCATTAAAAATATTTCCTTCTTCGTCACTAAAAGATCTGGTGAGAACTTCTACTTTTGTATTATGATCAGAAACAAGTTCTTCACACAGATACTTGGCATATATCTGGCCTCCACCTATCAAAGGTTCTCGCGGTTCACTGAGTACAATGATTGATCTCATAAGTTTGGTGGAATAATAAAAATTATATTCAAGTTCTCTATCTATTATTATATCCTTTACTTCTCATGTAATGTATAAAGTAATCTGTAATTGCATGCATAAAAGTGCTGTGCATATCTTCAATAACACCATAGTTTGAGGATTCTACAATAATAGTATGATCGCATAAATCCTTAGCTTGTCCTCAATCAAATCCTAGGAAGCCTATGGTTTTTACTCACTTGTTTTTTGCAACCTTGAGAGCTTCTAGTATATTTAATGAATTGCCACTTCCTGTAATTACAATCAAAAGATCATTTTTTTTTGCTTTTGCAGTTAGTGGAAGAGCAAAAATATGATTATATCCATTGGGTAAATCGTTACTGGTCGCTGTAAGTGTTGATACGTTATCTGAAAGACACTCTACATCAAATGGATGAGCTTGAATTCCTGGATAAGGATTTTTACCGAATACAGTTTTGCTAAGATCTGCTACAAAATGAGATGAGGTCGCATGGCTTCCCCCATTTCCTATAATAAAAATTCTTTGTTTATTCTCATAAGCTTCTTGAATCATTTCTATAGCTCTGTTCATATTTTGTACTTTTAGAGCTCTAATAGCTTCAATCATTTGTTTGTAATAATGACCTATAACCGTAGAACTACTAAAATCTTGATTGTGTGAACTAGAATCGTTTTCTGAAGAATGCATAGTAAATACAAAGGCAAATAAAATATATTTAAGGAATTATAATTAATCTTGGTAGAATATTACTTGTGATCCTCCATTTTCAAATGAAAAAGGAATATACCTTAGATCAGAAAGTGCGCTTTTAATCTTTTCATGTTTGTCTTCGGGTGCATAGAAGATAAAAAAGCCTCATCCTCCTGCTCCCAATAATTTACCACCTGTGGCTCCAGCTTGTATTGCAGAATCGTACCATTGATCAATTTGTGGATTACTTATACCTCAAGCCATTTCTTTTTTGAGTAATCGATTTTCATGTAATAATTCACCAAAGCGCTGTTCATTATTTTCTTCTAGTTCTTTCTTAAGTTCATAAGCTATTTTAACCATTTTTTTCATTCCTTCTATTTTATCTTTTTGATCTCCTATGTTTTTAGTTTGCTCACCTAATATAGTATCTGCTTTTCTCGTAATACCAGTGTAAAACATTAAGAGTTTTGATTCCAATTTTCTTTTAGTTTCTTTGGAAAATATGATGGGCTGTACTGATACAGTTCCGTCAGGAAAAAATTCAATAAAATTGAATCCTCCATGTGCGGAAGCATACTGATCTTGTTTTCCTATTGGTTTCCCTAAAATTTTTATTTCGATTTCACAAGCTTGCTCTGCAAGAGTTTCTGCTGAAACAAATTTATTATTATAAGCATACAATGCTTGTAAAAGCGCCACTGTAAAAGCAGAGGAAGACCCCAAACCAGATCATTCGGAGGGAATATCCGCAATAGAGATTATTTCAAATCATTCAGGTTTATAACTTGTATGAGTAGAGTGTTCATTAAGAAAATCGTAAGCATATATAATAATTGCTTTCGCCAAATCATGTTGCATCTCATTTATTGAATCAATTATTTCTGTTTTACTATAGCTGAATCTAATTTTATGATCAAACTTGGGATTAATATTAATATAGATATATTTATTGATAGAGCTACTTACCACCGCTCATCCATGCTCGCTATAGAATGAAGCAATATCACTCCCTCCTCCTACAAAACTCATTCTTAATGGTACTTTTATTCCTATCATAAGGTTTCCTCTAAATAAAGTAGAATACCCATATCTTTTAGCTTTTATTGGAAAAAATACAAGGAAATTGTTATAAAAAACTACCTTATAAAGTATAAACTATTGCTTACAAGCTGAACATATCTTTCATTATTTGTTAGAAATATTTGTGATATACTTCTTCAGCTTTTTTTAAATTTTCAATACTTCCTATATCAATCAAAAAGTCAGTACTAATATAGCTTAGTATTTTTTTTCCATCAGCAAGTAAAGCTGGAAAAAAATCGAAACCAAAATCTGAAAATCCAGTGTGAGATACATATTTTTTAAAGATAGATTTTTTAATGACATAGACTCCTGCATTTGCTAGATCAGAAACTACTTGTTCTGGTTTAGGTTTTTCTATAAATCAGCTTATGTATCATTTTTCATTCACTACTGCCATCCCTTTATGTAAAATATTATCTTCATGATAGAGTACTATTGCCGCATCAAATTCTTTACCTTCCAAAGAATCTATAAATGCACTATAATCTATATTAGTGAGATTGTCCCCATAGACCACTAAAAATAAATCTTCCAGTTGATCAATCTGTTTCATAACTCCACCTGCTGTGCCCAATATTTCTCCTTCTTCATGAGAAATAATAATCTGATGGGCGAGGGGATGATGTGAAATATATTCTTCTATTTTTTCACTAAGGTAAAAGCTATTAATAAAAAATTTATTGAATCCATGTGTATGAAGATGATTCAAATGATAACCCAACAGTGGCTTTCCTCCGACGGGAATAAGTGGCTTAGGTGTGGTAAGGGTGAGAGGTCTTAATCTTGTACCATATCCCGCCGCAAGTATAAATGCCTGATTAATTTTCATAATATTTTTTGAAAAATTGAAAGGCGGTAGAGACTATGTCATCTATATTTATATATTGTGGTTTCCAATCCATAAAACTCATAATTTTTTGGTTTTCGGCGATTAAGATACTTGGATCTCCCTTTCTTCTAGGAGATAAAACTGTATTTAATTGGTTTCCAGAAATTCTTTGCACGCTTTCAATAATCTCTTTTACTGAAAATCCTTTACCAATTCCGAGATTAAATTGCTCACAAATATTATCATCAAGTTTTTGTAAACCCATAACATGTGCGCTCGCCAAATCTTCCACATGAATAAAATCTCTAATTCCTGTTCCATCTGGAGTAGGGAAATTATCCCCATAAATATTAAATTCTTTTCTTATCCCTAAAGCAGTTAATATCGCACAAGGAATGACATGAGTTTCTGGAGTATGTAATTCTCCTAAACTACCATCTTTGGATGCTCCTGATGCGCAAAAATATCTAAAAGAAATAGAAGAAATTCCATAAGCAATATGGTACCAATGAAGTATTTGTTCAAATAAAAGCTTAGTATGTCCATAAGGATTGGTAGGATTTTTGGGATGATCTTCACGAATACGTTCTGACTGAGGTTCTCCATATACCGAAGCAGACGAAGAAAATATTATTTTTTTTACTTTATATTTATTCATAGCGTTCAAAAGATTGAGTCATCAGTTCAGATTATTTTCATAGTATTTATCTGGAAAATCTACACTATCAGGTACTGAAGCGTATGCCGCAAAATGAATAACTGCATCAATACTATACTTGATAAAGGTCCCCTCAATATCTTCAATATTTCTTAAATCTCACTGATAAAATTCTGATCCACTTTGATTTATAACCTTTCCATTTTCTAAATTATCAAAAATGATAGGATGAAATCATTGATGTATAAGTTCTTTTACGGTATGACTCCCGATGTATCCCGCCCCTCCAGTAACTAAGATATTTTTCATTACACAAAATTTTAAAAATAATTTATAATCTGATATTGTATTTAATTGAATCTGTATTTAAACAAGGTTTTTATGGCATCCCGCCCATCAATGAGTTTTATCTTTTTCCCTGTCGTAATAGTGCGAGGGTAGTAATGAATAGGAACTTCACCGTAAGAGTATCCTTTTCTGAGAAGTAACATTGTGATTGCTGGTTCTCGATCAAAACTGTTTTCTTCAATCCCTAATAGATGTTCTTTGAGCTTAGATCTATAGAGTTTATAACAGGTTGGTTCATCAGTAACGATGGTAAATCCTAAAAGTGAAACTACTACTGAAAGTAATAATCCTCCCAATAAAAATCCAAATGTAGAATATTTTGCTCCAAATTTTAGATACCCAGTCGTACGACTTCCATACACAAAATCCAGATTATTTTTTTCTATTTTTTCGATCAATGCGAGATAATCTGATGGATCATATTCGAGATCTGCATCTTGAATGATATATAAATCTCCAGTTGCTAGTCCAAATCAGTTTTTCAACGCAGCTCCCTTAGAGTTGGATCAGTCTTTTTGTCTTTCTTGAAATACATATTTACAATCCAGATCTGGATGTTTTTCAAGGAATTTCTTAATAATCTGTTCGCTCTTATCTTTACTCCCATCATTTACAATAATCAGTTCTTTGCTATATCCTACGCTATCCAAATTTACCTCATACACTTTCTGCAGCAATTGACCTACGAATTGTTCCTCGTTGTATACAGGGATGATAATGGATAAAAGCTTCATAGTGTATTAAGATTTAAAATTGTAAAAGTAGTTCATCAAGAAATTTCGAATGAAAATAAGTCCTTTATTGAACACTGCTGCGTACAAATAGTAAAAGTGTAATTGATCTACAAATATCCAAAGTAGTCCTGCATTTATTCCTAATCAGACTATTTGAAATATGAAAAATAACCCCATTTGTTTGTGAAAATTTCCTGCATTACTTTTGAAAGTGATGTATTTTTGGAATAAGAATCCGTATAAGAAAGCGATACAAAACGATAATATAGTAGATACCAAATAGTGTAAGCCTACAATATCTGTAAAGATATATAAAAATAATAAATCAATAAGAGCCGCAGTTCCACCCCCTGCAACGTATAAAATTCATTTTTGTATAATCTGTTTACTGAGTATTAATTTCATTTTTTGGCGAGAATAAAGTTGTTCATTCCTAATTCGAAGTATTCATGTTTTACATTTTCTGCTTTAAATCAAGCTTCTGCCATGATTTTAACCAGCATCTTTTTATCATAATATCTTTTGTGATCTCTAATTTCTACTTCTTCAATAAGATGGATTTTGTAAGCTAAGAATTCCAGTACTGGCTGTGACCAAATCGATGGGGTAGTGATTACCAAAAGACCACCTTCATTGAGCATTTCATAACAACTCGTAACAAAATTTTGATCGTTTTGAATATGTTCCAAAATTGCAGTTGCTAAGATAATATCATATTTTTTACCTGCTACTACTCCTTCTTCCAGATTTCCAATTACTGATTCTATGCCGAGCGTATTCAAAAACTCTGTATTGAGATTGAGATCCAAAGCCGCAAGAGAAGTAGGGGTATAGTTCTTTTTGATATATTGTAAGTTGGTGGCATTGTATCCACAACCTACATCAAGTACTGATTTACCACTAAAATTAACATGTTTCTTAACGATATGTAATCTAAGGTGCAAGAATAACTTATCTAGTAAAGAAAAATCGTAAAATCAGAAGGCTTTATTTCTTTCTTTTCAGCTCATTTATAATCATTCAAATAAAATAAAACAGAACAATAAAGCACATTGTGTATACTCTATTGGAAGTAGTTTGACTCATTACCCATTGGTAGTTTTCAGTAAACAGGAATACCGCCGTAAACAGTATAAACATCAAAATTGGAGTGATGATAAACATCAGACTCGATGGTACAGCAGATTCAGTTTTTTCATCTCTTTTTTGATAATATCCATATATCCAGAATCCTATCAAAACCAAGAACACGAGCCCAATACTGTAATTATTTTCAGTAATGAACATTGGTTTAAACTGTGTGAAGATCTCCCAGTGTGTGGTAGAAACTGCTCCTTCAGCTGGCGCGCTATCAGTAGGATTGAATCCAAGACCGTGATATAGCTTGAGAGCTGTGTAAGGAATAAGGAATAATAAGATTCCTCACGCTGTTAAACCAAGCGCCTTTTTATCGTTTCGTAATCCTTGTAATGTGTTTACTAAATTTCCTTGTAATAATAATACTAATCCAAATCCAGCTAGTACGGCTGGAGCATAAATTACAAATCCATCATTTTTCATATAACAAGCAATCCATAACATCAAAGTCATGATCACAAGATGTCCATTATTTTTAGATCCTACAAATTCATATCCCAATCGAAGGGCTAAGATAGTATAATAAGTAGTCAATAATTCATGATATCCATCGATGCTATGCCAAAATACCAAAGGTAACCCCGCTATCAAAACAGAAGGAATAATACTGGTAAGTAGATGTTTACTTTTTTCGAAAGTAGTAATAAAACTCAAAATCAACAAAAGGAATAATCCAATTCGTTGAAATAACTTAAGATAAACATCGTGTCGTCCGCCCATCATTGATGCTATTAATGCTTTGAGACTGGCAATATGTATAGGGTAGGCGAGGTTTCCTCTTCACAGTATTTCTCCTGTGTTTCCGAACATTTTCACCCCACCATCATAGAAAATATTGATTGCAGCTTTACTTCGATTTCCGAAAGTATCATCCGCGTAAGATGGGAAACTCATCGTGTGTACAAAAGAATTTATGAAAAACCAAAGTACGAAAATAATTCCGCTTATTGTTAATACTTTTTCAAAAGTTGATAAGTTTTTATAAGATTCTGTAATTCCATCCATTCTTGGTATACGAAGAGTATCTTTGATAGTCTCCATAGTAAGTCCAAACTTTTGAACTTTAATTATGAGTATGATTATCAGTAATAAGATGAGAGCAAGGAATTCCCAAACTCCAATTCCAAAGTGTACAAACTGGATATTTACTAACCAGTTACTGGTTACTCCAATTCCCAAAAACCATGAGAGAATGTAAAACTTCCATCCCTTAAATAATCTTGGATAAATGATAAGTAACAACAATCCTCCACTAATCAATGGAATCAAAACTGTGAGTAAGAGCGCTTTTACAGCGAGCAAAAATGAGGTTTCTATCATTATTTAGTTTTATAAACAAATGAATTATTGAATTCCAAAATCTTAGTTCCCAAAACTTGTGTAGGCGCTTTTTTATAATATATTTGATAATCTGATTGAGTTGGATCGTCTGTTTTTTCACATGGTTTCATGAATACTAGCCACATGTGTGAGCAAAATGGTCGTTCTTGTGCGCATGAATAGTAGGCTTTACAGCTTTGATTTTCTTCTTTCTCAATTCCCATTACTTCTCTTGATTGCGTAACGAATTCGTAAAAATCTCCGAGATTACCATATGATTTTTTACCTTCTTCTGCTAAAGTATAAGACTTAATATTACTTACAGTAGTGCTTGTATAATCAATTTGATTTCTAATAGCTATAATAAGGAAAATGCTAACCGCAAGATATAATGCATTTTTCATGTTCAATTTGGATCTGAAATACATCAGGATCAATCCCAAGAAAAATACCCAATATCATATTACTACTATACTTGTTCCTCCTCGTTTAACACCGTATCTGAGATTAATTCCATAAAATGTTTGTCCTTCCTTACTCCAAAAAGTATTCCATCCAGCTTTCATTTTATCAACTCCGTTGGCTCTCATGCTATCAATACTACCATTTGTAGCAGTCATATTCCCTTCGATAATCATTACTAAGGGTACTTGTTCAGGCAAATCCTGTCCACCATAACTCTCCACAAATAACTTAGCTCCACCATTTTTCACAGGTGCACTCGCAAATGGAATCAATTGTCCATTGCTGATATTTCCCACGATGATAGTTCCGTTTCACTCTACTCCGCTTATTTGAAATAAGTTATTTGTTCCCTTCATTCCCAAATCAATCAAACATTGAGTTTTACAAGAAAAACTAATTCCTCCTTGTTCACTCCAGCTTTCAAAACCTTGATTTTGATAGGCTAAAAGTGTTGCAGGTAGAAAAGAAGCGAGTATTGCTAATCCCAAAAAATACTTTTTCATTTGTACAAATGTACAAAAAATATAAAAAACTTATCTATAAAATAGCTTTCTGTATATTAATTCCTTCAAAATATTCAACGCATTTCAGTTTTTTTGCCCTTTTCATAAACTATAATCTGAATATTTTATATGGACAGGAAGTTCTACAACCTTAAGTCCGAGTCTTTGATATTCATCGATAAGTTCATTGGCATATGCTGTGGTATCTGTAGTGATATTGATTTGTTGTAAGGCTTGAAGTCTGAAACATTTATAACCGTTATGAGGGTCTGTAAGGTACATTCCATTCATAATTCTTGTAAGTAATTTAGCACCCCAGAGGATGATTTTTCTTTTGAGAGGGATATTGTAAGCCTTTCATCCTTCTATAAATCTTGAACCTTGAATTACATCAACATGTTGGAATTCCTGTAAATAGGTCATAAATACAGTCATATCAGAAATATTCATCTGATCATCAGCATCATAAAATACTACATATTTGATATCGCAATCTTCTCCAAATTTACGGAAAAATTGGATTCCTGTTTTATTCCCACCACCATGTCTGCGGTTAATGAGATGGTTGATAAGTACAATAAGTTTATCTGGGTATTCTTTGATTTTATCTTTTACAATATCTGCCATTTCGTCAGTAGAACCATCATTTACGATGAGAATCTTACTAAATCCTGCTCAGATTATATCATCTATTACTTTCCCAATCGTGTGAGATTCATTCAATCCTTTTACATGAAACATGAAATCTTCCTTTGAAATTTGAGTTGGTTTTCATTCTTTAGGAATCAATTTTACTTTGGAGTGGATATAATCTGAATCTATATGACTGATTGATTCGTTACTTACCAGTTTCGTAATAATATATTCACTTTTCATAATCTGATTATTGCTTTCAAAGAAAAGATATACCAAAAATAGAATACTGCTATATACAATAATATCAGATCATCTTCCCAATCCAAAAATTTTACCTAATCTTTCTAAGAAATCAGGATTGTACAAACTATATCAGATTACCCCTATCCCAAGTATAAAAATAAAACCATGAAACACGTTTATTTTACCTCTTTTGTAGGCATCTCGACCGATGATGATGAATAATATGGAAGCTGTAGCAATAATAACTGTTAGTAATGACATCAGATATGACTATAGCTTCTAAATAACGACTTTATGACGATGTTGTAACTAATAAATTGCGACTTGCAACTGTTTTTGCTTGTTATTTTTCAGAAAATAGATAAGAAATGGGTATAAAATTTACAATACTAAAAAATATTCTGAAAATGGCTCTGACAAAACGTAGTGAAGATTTTTCTGCTTGGTATAATGAACTCGTAGTTCAAGCTGAATTAGCACAAAATAGTGCGGTCAGAGGATGTATGGTGATAAAACCATACGGATTTGCGATCTGGGAAAATATGCAAAGAACCTTAGATTTTTTGTTTAAAAAAACAGGACATAGTAATGCTTATTTTCCTCTACTTATTCCCAAATCTTTCTTCACTAAGGAGGCTAAACATGTGGAAGGATTTGCCACTGAAGCAGCTATCGTAACTCATTATAGACTCAAAAATCAAGATGGAGAAATGATAGTAGACCCTGATGCAAAGCTTGAAGAAGAACTTATTATCAGACCTACCAGTGAAACAATTATCTGGAATACCTATAAAGATTGGATTCATTCTTATCGTGATCTTCCTTTGCTTATCAATCAATGGGCAAATGTAATGAGATGGGAAATGAGAACAAGAGTTTTCTTGAGAACATCAGAATTCTTATGGCAAGAAGGTCATACAGCTCATGCTACGGCTGAAGATGCAGTTCAAGAAACAAAAAGAATGTGGAAGGTTTATCAAGAATTCTTTGAGAAAATACTTGCAATAAGTGGAGTTCCTGGTGAAAAATCTGAAAATGAAAGATTTGCTGGAGCTGAAAATACCTACACAATAGAATGTATGATGCAAGATGGTAAAGCTTTACAAGCTTGTACTTCACATTTCTTGGGACAAAACTTTGGTAAGGCATTTGATGTAACTTTTGCGAACAAAAATAACGAACAAGAACATGCACGAGCAACAAGTCGAGGTGCAAGTACAAGAATGATGGGTGGTTTGATCATGTCTCATAGTGATGACAAAGGTTTAGTATTGCCTCCTATGATAGCTCCAATCCATATCGTATTTATCCCAATCTGGAAAACTGACGAAGAAAAGCAACAAGTTTCTGATTATATAACTAATCTTACAGATCAACTCGAAGATGTAAATCTCCCTATTCAGTTTGAAGTAGAAGGAAATACTTACAAATTCCCAGTTGCTTTGACTACAAAAATTGATCGAGATGACCAAAAATCTATGGGTTGGAAGCAAAACCAGTACGAACTTCAAGGAGTTCCGCTGAGAATAGCAGTGGGACCGAGAGATGTTGCAGGAAATAGTATCATGGTAGCAAGAAGAGATCAAGAAGATAAACTAACTCTGAATACTGAAGGATTTGTGGATCAAGTTACAGAAATCTTAAGAGATATGCAAGAAAAATTGTACAAACATACTCAAGAAATGAGAGCAGAACACACGGTGAAAGTAAATACTCGAGATGAGTTTACAAAAGCACTTGATGATGGGAAATTTGTATTAGCTCATCGAGATGGAACTATGGAAACGGAAGAAAATATTAAGACTCAGACAAAAGCTACAATCAGATGTATTCCTTATGATGAGGATGGAAATGATTTATATTCTGAATCTGGAGTTTGTATTCTTACTGGTAAACCAAGTACGAAAAGAGTATTATTTGCGATTGCTTATTAATTTAATGGTAATTTAACCACTAACATGTGAAATATAACAAGTGATATGATACTAAAACCAGAAACTACTTTGGAAGCAAAAAAAATTGATGAGATGAGTCCTGAGTTTCAGAAAATTATACAACATATTAAAATTGCCCAACAAAAAAACCTAGAATCCAAAAATATTGATCAAGAGAAATTGGAAAATACCTTTATTAATCCACTCATTTAAAATCTTCTATGAAACTCAAAGCCTTCACTCTGATAGAAATACTGATTACCATCTCAATTATTGCAATTGTGATGATAGGGATTTCAGGAATGACAGGAAATCAAGTGAATAAAATAAGAGAAAAAATAATCAAAGAAGAATTTGTAACAACATACAATGCGGTACTGCTCAATTCTATTGGTTCAAGCAATATCAACGGTCAAGGAGCCAAAAATAAGCTAGTAATCTATGATGGGGTAGTAGCGAGTACAGGATTTGATAGTAAACCAGTTGGAGATTTGTCTTATAAAGTAATGCGTTCTGATCTTCCTTGGAATGCAACGATTATTTTTGATAACTATGGATTGGGTTGTAGTATTGATGGGCAGACTGGCTTTCAAGATGTGGACTTTACTGTAGTTCTCAACAATGAAAAAAAACCCAAGATCGGCTGTTTTAGCATCGACTTGGGTACTTGTAAGCTTATTGAAAATAGATGTTAATTATTGTACTAAACTAGCAGTAAGTTGATCAATATCAAAATTGATCTTAGTCATATCTGGTTCTATTTCAGTACTAAAGCTTGTAAAATCATTTCAAACTATTTTTTCTTTTACGGCTCTGATAGATTTCAAAGTGAGAGCTATTTGTTTGATGATAGTGTTATCATTTTTTGCTTTCGCTAAAGACAAGAGTTGTTTTAATTTATCAACTTGTTCGTCGAGAGTTTTTAGAGCTCCATCAGTTTCTGGAGTGACATTTGCAGTCAACTCTTCCTCTTCAGCTCAAGTATAGATTGGAGTAGTATCTGGAATTACTGTACCAGCTGGTAATTGATCTTCGTCTCCAAATGAATCTGAAGATGTCCCCAATGGAAGTTCTTCTTCTGGAATCTTATTTTCAGTTCAACTAATAATATCATCTAAAACATTGGTATCGGTTCCTGTGGAAATGGCGTCAGTTCCAGTATTGTTTGCTCCTGTAGCTATAACTGGACCAGCAATATCCGCTTTGAGTTGGTTTCCAATGTTATCTGAAGGAAACATCGTGCTAAATACCATATAACTTGCCCCTGCTAATACGACAAGACCCAATACTCCTGAGCCTACTAAGAGCATTTTTTTCTTTTTCCCGTCCATTCCTGTGATTGCATTTGTGATATTGGAAGTTACCGTTGCTGTAGTAGCGTTTGTAGCAGCGGGAATTGTGTCTAAGTTTTCCAACATAGTATCTAGACTTGCTTGATTACCTGTTTCTTTACTAGCTTCTTCTGCTATCGTTGCTGTTTCTTTTTTAGTTAAAAATGGATCAACAAAAGTATTATTTTCTACTGTTTCTGTTGTTTCAGCTGCTGGAGTTTCAGGTGTATTTGGAATAATCTGATCAGTAGCGGGTGCTTGAGTATCTAAAACTGCTTTAGGTTCGTCAAATACAATATTGAGCCCATCAAATGGATCATCTGAATGAGCTTCTCCTTGAGGTGCAACATCCATTACTGGAATAATTACAGTCTCGGTCTCGTTATTCACTGATGTTGAATCATTATTGTTTGCGTTTGGAGTAGACTCAGTTTCATTGTTTGATTGCATACTCGTATCCAAAGTATTTTCAGTTTCAATTTGTGTATTTTCTATAAGTTCTGGCTCGATGGAAGGTTCCTCCAATGGTTGAATTTCAGAGTCTGTAGCTGAATTTGTGGTCTCAGTATTTACATTTATATCATCATTATTAATGCTCATATCAAAAGCATTTTGAGCTTCTAAAATATTTTCATCTTGAGAATCATCAGTAAACTCACTTTCTGCATTGTTTTCAGTATCAACAGGAATATCAGTATTTACAATTTCAGTATCAACTGGAATATCAGTATTTACAATTTCAGTATCAACTGGAATATCAGTATTTACAATATCTGTTTCGAGGTTGAACTCTGGAAGTTGAACTTCTTTGTTATCATCCGTTGGTGGAGTAGTTTTCGTCAAAGTATCTTTTACTTCATCACCAAGGTTCAAATCTGGAAGAGTTGTAGATTCGATAGGATTTTGAATTGGAAAAGCATCAGTAATATCTTTTGTAACTTTACTTTTACGAGGTGTTGATTTATGAGATTTTGTTTTAGAAACTGCCATTAGGATTTATTGATAATAAATGAATACTCTAGTATATCCAGAAGGTCTGGATTTGTCAAAAATTTGATTGTTTTTTCTTATCTTTTTCTTTTGCTTTTTGGACCGCGATGATTACTGATTAGATAATGCAAGACTTGAAAAAACTCCTTAGGACTACAGACAGATATATCGCTATTTTGAACGTAAATGGGATTTTTTCCCTCAAAGATTTGCTCAATTACTTCCCCAAAACTCACGAAGATCGTCTGCTTATTCAAGATTCATTTCAAGTACAAGAATCTTTGGAAGACCCTAAGCAAAAGCAAAGAGTAAGAGTTTTTGTGACAGAGAAAAAAATAATGATGCTCAGAAATAAGAAGAAAATTTATGAAGTGAGATTTCATGATGAATTTGGAGTGGAAGGAAAGGCTTCCTATCGAGGAACAGGCTTTGCTTTTCAGCAAATCCAAAAAGAAATGCGATATATCGTGATTGGGAAACCAAAAATGGTCAAAAATAAGGCAGTTTTTAGTAATCCAGAATTTATACTGAGCGCCGCGCCTAGTGAAAATATGATAGAATCAGATTATGTTAGTCCTACCTCTACGCTCGAAACCATACAAGAAAATGCAGTTGTTGAAGAATGATATAATATAGGAAGGCTCTATCCTGTTTATTCAGAAATGTTGGGGGTAAAATCCTGATGGTTTGCCAAAAAGATGCGGGATATTCTGAAATATGTGGAGCAAGAATATATCGAGTATTTGCCTGAGGATTTTATACGTGAATTTGAACTTCCCAATATAGTAGAAACTATAAAATCTCTGCATTATCCCAAAAATGCTGAGGATCTCAAAAAAGCAAAATATAGACTTTATTTTGATAGATTGCTCAAAGTTCAGCTCCAATCTCGAATCAATAAACAGCAGTATCTTAGTGATAAAAAACCTGTAACAATTCAAAAAGAGGAAATTGATCGAGAACTGATCAAGACTTTTGTTTCCCGCCTTCCATTCCAGCTCACAGATGCACAAAAAAAAGTGATTAAACAGATGATTGAGGATTTTAGTGAAGAATCTGCGATACTCAGATTATTGCAATGAGATGTAGGAAGTGGTAAAACTATTGTAGCTATTACCTGCGCTTACTATATGATCAAAAAACTCAAAGGGCAGTGTGCTTTACTGGTTCCTATTGAAGTACTTGCTTTCCAACATTACAATCATCTGGTAAGAATACTTCATCCTTTGGGTATCCAAGTGAGATTACTAACAGGAAGTGTACCAGCCTCACAAAAACAGAAGATCAAGCAAGAACTCAAAGCTGGACTTATTGATATTGTAGTATGAACTCATGCTATCGTCCAGCAAGATGTAGCTTTCCGTAATCTCAAATTTGTAATTATTGATGAACAACATAAATTCTGAGTAAAACAAAGATCATTTTTCAAAAACTTCTGAACTCCGCATATTCTACAAATGACTGCTACTCCTATTCCTAGAACACTTGCATTAGCATTTTTCTCTGAGTTTGAAGTCAGCATTATTGATGAAATGCCCGCAGGTCGTAAGCCTATTATTACCAAGGTAGTAACAGAAAAAGAATGGAAAAAACTCAAAGGACGAATGCTTGATCGCATAGGTAAAGGGCAATCAGTGTTTGTAGTAGTTCCTTTGATTGAAGAGTCAGAAAACCTTGAGGGAGTGAAATCTGCTTTACTGGTACATCAACAGCTCAAAGATGATTTTTCAGATCATTTACAACATGCTGAAATAGGTTTAATACATGGTAAGCTCAGTTCCAATGAGAAAGACGAAGCCATGAGAAACTTCAAAGAAGGAAGAAGTAAGATATTGGTGAGTACTACGGTAATTGAAGTAGGAGTTGATGTTCCACAAGCGACTATCATGCTCATCAAAAATGCTGAAAGGTTTGGGCTTAGTCAGTTACATCAGTTGCGTTGACGTGTAGGAAGATCTGATCTACAATCTTATTGTTTCTTGGAAACCAAAAACCTCACAGGCAATGAAAGACTCAAGGCTATGGAGGAAACTACAGATTGATTCAAACTTGCTGAGATAGATATGCAACTGAGAGGTACAGGAGAGATATTGTGATATCGTCAATCAGGAGAATCTGATATACCTATGGAAGTATTAATGGATATTACACTGATTGAGAAAGTACAAGTAGCTGCAAAATGGTTGCTGGAACGCTATCCTGGGCTGAAAGGACTCAAACTTCTGGAAGCAGAAATAGACTATGTAGATAGTGAAATGTTGGTATAACTACTTTGTTCAATTAGATTTTGATTGTGATTTTTTGAAGCTCTTTCCCAAAGGATGTGTATTTCCCAAGGTATCAAAAATTTCAAGTTTTTTGAGTACTTCCACTCGCGCACACTCATGAATTGCATTTTCAATATTTTTGAGTTTATTTATGTAATCTTCATTAAGTTTACCATTTTTGAATTTTCTCACGATATGATAGATATTATCCGCATTGAGAGTATGATCATTATCTGTGGGTAAGTAATCAATACTTTTATGGTCCGTAAGAATTGTATTAATATGTTTAATTTCTTCGTTGTTGAGATGCTTAGCTATTAAGTCATAGGGTTTATGGACGCTCTCTTTTTTAGCTTTTTTGGTATCTTGAAGATGGAATTGAATCTCCATAGGAATAAGCCCAGAATCTCCTCTAAAATGAATTACAAAATTGATATCTCTATATGCTGAACCGCTTTTGGGCCCAGAGAGTAATAATCCTATCTTGTCTTCAAGTTCTATTATAGGATTTCTTTCTTTATCACGTTTGAGCAATGAATCAATTTTTTTGGTATGTAAAGATTGGAGTAGTAAATTTATCCCTTGTACCATACTGTTGAGATCATGAAAAACAAAACTACATCTATGAAGATCCTTGAGTTTAAATACCTTTCCTCCATATTTACTCAAAAGTTTTGTGAATGCTCTCTCAAATTCTTTTTCAGCGGGATCTATAAGCTCAGTCTCGAGTTTATTTTCTGAAAATTTTTCTTTGATAGCTTCTTTTATAACATTATATTGACTATTATTTTTCCCAGTATTGGAGTTATACAGACTTAAAAGTGTAAAATAGAGATGATTTGCATTAATGAAGAAAAACTTGAGATAAAGTTTTATGATTTCCATATCTTCTATTTTAGTTTCTGCTCTAATATAGTGTAGTAGATTGCCATGAGCGTTGATATTTTTATCAATATCTAGATTAAAATCTTCTTTACCTCCACCCATTCTTTTGAAAAAATTATAAAAACTTTCATTTTTATAACTAATATAACTTTCAATAAGCTGAATTACTGGTTTATCGCCTATCCTTTGAGAAATATCAAAATCCTGACCTAAGAGTGTGTTTGTTTTCTCTATCTTCTCTTCAAAATTCTCTTTGACATGTTCTCTATGAATCTGAATTCATTTTTTAACTGAATCTTTTTTCCCTTCCTTTCTTCTGAGCCATTCTTGATACAAGTTGATCCCATATTCTGAAATAGGATGTTTGTTTTCTTCACCATCCTGAATATTTAGTTTTTCCTTAAATTTTCCTGCTAAAAGATAGAGCTCTTGAGCAGTCAGAGTATCAATATTTTTATATTCACCAAGATTTTTCTTTATAAACTGTTTATCTCCCAAAATTATTGAAAAAAATAGATATACTTTTGCATCGAGATTTCCACTACGATCCAATTCAAGCCAAATTTCCTTAGAAATCTGATCAATTTTTTTGATATGTTTGATAGTTTCTATTGGATTGGCATTGACGAGATATCTATTTTTACTCATTTGAGAATGTTACAATAAAATTATATACTCTTAGTTTTT
The DNA here is from genome assembly GCA_937862565.1 of uncultured bacterium. GTDB lineage: Bacteria > Patescibacteriota > Gracilibacteria > Absconditabacterales > Absconditicoccaceae > CALMFT01. The sequence continues at coordinate 64,929 of CALMFT010000012.1, read as the reverse complement.
CTTTTTAATTCTCCTTCTATTGTTTGGATAAAGGCATTTTTTTGTACTTCACCGCCGATGAATTGTGTAGTATTCATCTGTTTGAGATGAGTCAATGCTTCAGAAAGGTCATCCTTATTTTGATGAGCAATTGAATTTACAATTGGAAGAAGTTTTTCTAAATTCACTGGTGGAAATTCGTGATTGATTTTTTCTGACATTTTTCAGATTAAATATAATATAAATGATATAATTTATTATTGGATGCTGCTTGCTCCTACGAACATATATTCAGGAGGCTGGTTTCCGTGATTTACTTCATCAGGTTGATGATAGATGAGGTAAGATTGACCAATAGTATTGAAGGGTTGTGATGTTCACTCTGTATTAATATACGTTGAAGTTTGAAGAGTTGTGTATTGGGTTTTCTTTTTCATTGGTGTACTAGCCATCAATTCTAGTGACACTGGTAGGTATCTGAGTGCATTTCTTGTTTCAGTGAATGCTACAGTTACAAAACTACTCGTAGGACTTTCTTTTGGAGTATCTACAATAGTTGGAGCTGCTCCCTTACAATTAGCATTTACAAACGATCATTGTAATTGTCCGTCGAAACAAAATCTTGTTTCTAACTCACAGCTATTTCATTGTGCAGTAGTGCTTTTGAAAGCATATACAAACTGTCAGTTGGAAATTACTGATCATCGTGGGGTAGTACAGATCTTGCGAGCATAACTATTTTTTGCATTAACTTTCTTATTATTAGTTATGAAAGTAGTTTTAGGTTTATTTTGAAGTTGTTTTTTCAAAGTTGCTGATTTAAAGACATTATTATTTATTGATGTTTGGCCGTTCGCTTGAATATCTATTCCTTGAGTATCTTTACCAAGGAAATGTTTTTCAGGATCATTATTGCTTACTCTAAGTCCCATGGTTGTACTGTCATTTCAGCTTATTCCATCTGCGTATATTTCCATTTTATCTTTTTCACCTATATTATCACTATTTTTAGTCCAAACAACTCCTCATTCCACTATTTTATCGCTCGTGTTGAGACCTAAGTCAAACTGTAAATCTTTGAGTTCAGTTTGAGTAAGCATCGAATTTTGTTGTTGTTTATCAATCACATCAGAATAATAACAGGTGTCATATTGATAGTTTCCATCAAGTTTTCCGTTACTGCAATATCTTTTTTCTCGACCACAATCACGTGAAACTTGTTGTCCGTATGCGATAAAATAACTTCCGTTTTTTATTTTTTCTCACCAGGGAGTCACACATCCATTTTCAAAATTATTTCAATTATCTCACAAATCACTAAGTTTGATATCCAAAATCTGAGAATCTACTTCTTCCACTTCTTGATTCTGATTATTATTTATATTACTATTCATATCTTCAGTATTTCCAGTGCTTTGTGGTTTAGGTTTTACAGACGATGAAGTTTCAAAATTGATAATGTCATTATCGTTGAAAGCAGTTGCTCAAGTAATGCCTTGATCTATCTGATTTGGATTATCTTCAATTACAGACTGACTTCCTGTGGAATTTTTAGTAAATATATTTTCTATTTTGGTGTTAATTTTCTCCAAGTATGGTTTGATTTTAGTATTGTCAAAGATAGAAGTATATCTATACAGTCATACTAATATAATCAGAATAATCAGAATGCGGGCGAGTCGTTTCAACATTGGTTAATTTGAGATTTAAAAATTCAAGTATCTAATATTAAACAATACCTTAATATACACTATTTATTATATTTTGTCAACTATTTATCAATGTTTTTTTACTACTGCTTTCAAAACAAACGATGATCAGATCAAATCTGTTGGGATGAGCAGGGTATTGGTAAGCCTGGTGACCTTATTTTTATCAATGAAACGTATTATCTTAGCTTGGGAACAGAGATTTCTCGACAAGAACAATACAGCACAAGTTCTTTAAAATTCCCAATGGGGGAGGGAGAAATTGTTGCTCAACTTTTTGGAAGCAAAACTTTGGAGCTCATTCATCGGATGGTGTACCGATATTATACTTCTTACAAGTCAGTAATCAATTTGTTTGCTCCGAGTATTCCTCATTATCTCAAACATATTCTCAAATCCAAGACTTTTAAGAAAAAAGATATTCAGAAAATTGCACACTTCAATAGCATTGAAAAACTTGAAGATCTCAATGCTCAATCCAACCTTGTATTGAACCATGAAGACAAGGTCCACCAAGCCCTCGTAGTTTTTCCAGATTTACTGAGTATGTCCTATAGAACGAATGAGAGAGATTTTATACTTACTTCGGCTGATGGTGAAGCAAAAAAAGCCAATTATTTCCATGATCTTCAGATTGGTCACAAAAATATTTTACTCACTACTTCAGCAAATATTTGCATGGATTATCATAAACTTACACGCATTATTTGTTATTTCCCAGAGACTTGGTACTACAAATATCGTCAAGATCCCAGGATTCGAGTTCCTGAAGTCCTAGAAAAGATGGCAGAAATTCGAAAGGCAGAACTAATCTTCATAAGAACAAACGATGCTTGAGATAAATACTGAATATAAATAGGAAATATATTTTAACTTTAATTATTCAGATTATGAAATATTTTCTTGTAGCACTGATATTCTTGATACTCGGCTTTGTAGGAGCAAGTAGATACCAAAATTTTGATCTTTCTGAATGGATAGCGGGTAATTTTCGTGAAGTAAGACCACATCAATCAGGGTCTGTAGTGCTTGATTTCTTGGCAATCTCTCCCGTGAAAAAGATTGCTACCCTCGAAGTAGAATCTGAACATACATTGGTGGATGATTATTTTGATGATTATAGGATTTTGGATTTTGATACGCCTGCAGAATTGGATAAATTTTTATCTCAGATTAAAATCATGGGTAAGGTGAAAGTAAGAGCAATCTATGGTTATACAGCCGATCAGATTGGTACTTTAGAAAATGTTCAAAATCGAGGTAACCCACAATTATTGTATTACGAAATCATCGATAACAACATCGAACAGGTGATTGTAGGCTTGGGAATTTCTAGCAATACCGTAGTAAAAAGGGTAGTCAATGTAGTGCTTGCAGGAATTCATGATGATCTGAAAAAAGAATATGCAAACAATAGTGGATATATCTTCCAAGCGAAGCAAAACGCATTGTGTAAATTTGGTAACATCTGCCCCTAAGCTTGCATGTCAGATTATATAAGACTGCACTTGAAAAAAAGTGCTTTTTCTGTATGGTATTCTCAATAGTATATTTAAATTCTCACTTCTTAAAATTATGTTCTCTTACAAAGTAATCAAGCACGAAGACACTGAAAATGGTACATTGTATGGTTTGTACGAAACTACTACAGACGAAGATGGTACAGTTTTGGTAATGGGAAATTCTCCCCTCAATCAAGTTTTCTACGAATCAGTTGACGAACTCGTTGAACATATCACAGACGTATATCACTATATCCAAGAAGTAAAAGCTGGTACTCAAACCATAGTTGGTGATGATACAGTTACTTTCGTAGATATGGAACAAGAATGCGATGAAGATTGCGATTGTGGAAACTGTGATAATAGTTCTGAAGCTAAAGATTCTACTGGATGTGGATGTGGTGGAAACTGCGCTTGCGGTGGAGATTGCAAATGTAACAAGTAATTCTAAAACCTAGACCTATGTGGAAATATATAAGTCAGTTTATCGTTCTATGTGTAATAATACTATTTTGCATGATTAAACCTCCTGCAAATGGTGTTTTTTCTCGTTTTGATTTGAGACAATTACCTAAGGATTCAGCAAACATTGTCTGTACTACTCAGATTCAATCAGGAGTGATGATTATGGATCAAGATTGTTTAAAATATGATTTGTACCCAGTACTTGATTTTGAACAGGCTGTTAATCTTTTACGAGATAAAGTTGAAAATATTCAAAATCCTTATGATACCACTCAGGAAAATTTTATTTTTACAGGATCTACACTTCAAGTGACAGGTGTGACGGCTCTTTCTGATTATAAAAAAATCAACTTCAATTCCGCTTTTACAAGTCGATATAACAATATAATCTGAAAAAAGATCGCAATTCCATTGGAAACGCTAGCCCTTGAACAACTCAAAAACTATAGTGTAATAGCTGCTGATAGAGATATTTCTGATTATGGAGATTGTGCTACGCAAAATTTCATGGTGGGAATGGAAGCAACACAAAATATCGTTATCCAACCTGGCCAACTACGAAATGCCAATCATACATTTACGGATATTGAAGGGTATTGTAAATGAGAAGGGGAGGAATATATGTTTTATCAGGGTATCTGCGGTGTTTCAAGTATGGCTTTTAGAGCTAGTATTTTGGATCCTGATATTACGATTACCAAAAGATCGAGTCATGCAAAATGGTACGCTCAGTACTATGGAAAAAAAGTAGTGGGGGATGATGCCTCTATGTACGAGGACATCAAGGAGTTTGAAATTCGTAATGATAGCAGTACTCCCCTCATCATAAAATCAAAAATAATCTGAGATACTCCATATCTCGTATATATTCACCAAACTCCCCTCAGCTCTCCAGTTTCAGTTTCGAAAAAACAAACAGGACCGTTGAGCGCATCATTGGAACGTAGTTTTTTGAGTAAGTGAGAACTAGTAAAAAATATTCGAGATAGTACGTATTATGAAATTACTGAAGAAAGTAATTAAAATTTATTACAGACTAGTCTGGGTTTTTCTCTTTTGGTACAAATAAACCTTCATAATTTTCATTTACTTTTCAATCTTCATTAAAAATACCAGCACCAATAAGAAACTTTTGAGCTGATTCTTTTGTCATATTTTCTGTATCTGATTTGAACACTGCAATTAATTCCTTTGCCTTTTCATTCGAACTCATTCAAAAGTTATTTTTCTTATCGCCTAAAACAGAAGTAGACTCAAAAGACGCCTCTGCTGAATGATCAAAATATTCATTATAAACTTCTTTCTTTTCAGACATGGGCTTTATTTAAAGATAAATTTTTATTATATTTAATCCTTTAGATACATTATTTATTGTCCAAAACAATATATTTATTTATTCAAAACAATATACTGTCCGTTTCGAGATTGTAAAAACTGAGATAAAGAAATAGCTCTCGGTTTTTTGATACCGTCGATGATAGGAGTCAAAGGATCATTAAAGAACAACTCTTCTTGTATTCCGTTCCAGTTGTACCCTCTTACTATCACCAAATGTCCTCCTCTTTTGTCTGTGAAAAACTCAGGATATACTGAACAGATAAGAATTTTCTGATTATCGATACATTGAGCAAGAAGATCTTTAGTATTAGCCATGAAACTTTCCTCTTGAGGATTGATATAACCAGAATGACCTTGAAGACCATATGCTTCTTCAGCTTTTTTAATTAATCCATCGTAGTACCAACCTGCTTTCGCATTCCAATAATGATAATCAATATCCTGATTATTTATTGTTTTGATATAATTTTTATCTTTAGTTTCATAAAATACAGAGAGGATATCTTCATGATCTTGTTTAAAATATTTTCCAGCCATAGCAATACAGATAGGTCCGCACATTCTTCCATATTTCAATCCCTCGCTTGCTCCCAGAGCCCATGTAAGTTCTTCCTCTGTTCTGAGGCCCAATTTTTCTAGATCTTCCTGAAATTGACTGATCAATGGGATCTCAAGTTGTTTATTTACTAACATAGTAGGGGATTTTTGAGAGAATTGTTCTGCTAAAGTCATAGTAAAATTGAAGGTGATAATAGAGGTGATGGTGCGAGTATCATTGTAAGTATAATGATGGAGAGCTGGAGTTTTGGGAGGTTGATTATCATCTCTAAAACCGTCAGACATGTTACTTACGGCCTGATCTCCACCTATATAAAAACCGATATGAATATGTCCTGAAATAGTATTTCCATAGATATCTTTTTTTTCTGTCCCTTGTTTTTCTCCCCAAATAATGAGTGATCCTAAAGGAATATTTTCTGTTTTCCCTCCTCGATGTACCTCTTTCCAACCATAGTCCAAAAGAGCTTGATAGAGGCTTTTGGTATTTGCATAACTCGCAGGAGAAAGATTGAATTGTTTGAGCAAACTACTTACAAAATACCCACAACTGATATTTCAGTCTTGTAGAATATCTGTACTATTTCAGTCTTGTTTGGTAATATAGAGATGTTTCCATAAAGAAGATCCAATACTGGATTGGATCATACTCAGATAGGTCTTGTAATAATCGATTATCATAGGTTTATACTTATTGCGCAATTTAAAATTTGATTCAAAACTGCTGTAGGTATATTGAAAGTAATTTATTTATAAAGAGATTTTTATAATCTGATTTTTGAATATGAAAAAACCCGATACCGTAAACAGTACCAGGTTTTGATATTAAATATTTAAAGCTAAAAACTTCAAATACTAATTTTTAATTAATTTATTTCTATAAACCATCATTGTGATGAAATAGCTTATGAAATAAATTAATATTGAAATTATGGCTATATTCCCAAGCCCAAGCTCAATCAAAAACAAAAACAAAAGCACAAACACAAACACAAATACAAACCGTAAGAAAAACCAAAATTCAAGCAAAAGCACAAGCCCGAGTACGATCCCAAGTCCAAGAACAAACTTAGGTCCGAGTACAATCCACTGACCAAGTACAATAACAAGTACAATCCCAAGTACAATCCTAAGCCTGAGTCTATTCAAAGCTTGTATTCCATCATCAAGAATCTCATCTTTATATGCTACAAATCCACAAAAGATCATATAAAAATATAAAAGATATATTTCCCATGCTGGCCTTTGGCTTTTTAATTGTGGTTTTGAACTATAAATATCTTGGCAACAAAAATTTGGAGATATTATAGTTAAAACTTCTTTCTGATAAAGATATGATCTAGTATAATAAATATCATATGCCACTGAATCTATTACTTCATAACTCTGGGTGTTAGAACCCTTTACGGCTTCGACTTGTTTATCAAATTCTTTTTTTGATAAACCACTTGTTTCGTGTGCAAAATATTCACTTTTACCACAAGATAGTAATGTAATCATTACTAAAATTACTAAAAGAACTAATCTGTCCATAATCTAAACTGTTTATTTTTTATAGAAATGTTAAAGAACAATCATCTTAGTTTAAAATGATTGTTTAGTATATAATTACTATACTATATTTGTCAATAGAAATAGAGAGTAATATTATGTTTTATTGTATATTCAAAATCTTACCTCCAATTTTTCTACCATCTTGCGTAGTACTTTCAAAATTTTCATGGGCTTGTTTGCCTTGGAGAGCTTTTCGTAGATCAGTTTGTGGACTAATTCCCATATAAGATTTTCCTCAGAATTCTACTTTCTTTCCTTGTACTAAGCCTGTGAGAATAAGTTGTAATTCTTTTTTTGCTCCGTTTAGATTTACAGTTACTATAGAACCCAGACCTAAATATCCAGCCTCTTGCTTTCTCAGAGCTATATCTTCTTCCTTGATGATCAGGCAGTTCTGTATTTGCATGAGTGTATCCTGTTTTGCCAATACTCTTCCACTCAAGATTTCACTTTGCTCTTTTTTATTTTCTAGAAGGGGATTATCATGACCAAAAGTTTCGCTCCCTTGTTCGTTTGCAATTCTTCCTATTTCAGAAATTTCTTCTTTTGCATCATCCAATGCTTGTACTTCTTCTTGAATTTTCTCCCATTCATTTGGTAAAATTTCCACTTTCCTCATCATTGCCATCACACTTTTTCAAATATCAATAAATTGTTCGCTACTATTATTCATGTTTCTTCGGAAATCCAATGAAAATAATCAGAAAACACTACTTTCCCGCTCTTTTTTTTACCGTTCTTATGATTGATAAAATACTACTTGCAAGCATCATCTTATTGTGTATCTTTTATTTCCTAATCGCTAATTCAGATTATTTTTATATATTGAAATACTTAGATAATGTCATCATTGAGAGAAGAATCACTCGAATTACATAGAAAATTGAAGGGAAAAATATCCCAAGAAAATAAGGTAGCAGTCGAAACCTACGACGACCTCAGATTATTATATTCTCCAGGAGTTGCAGAACCCTGTTTGGAAATTCAGAAAGATCCTAGCAAAGCCTATGATTATACTCGAAAGGGTAATACAATAGGTGTTTTTAGTGATGGTTCATCCGTATTGGGACTGGGAAATATCTGACCATTGGCGAGTTTACCTGTGATGGAAGGAAAAGCTATGCTTATCAAAGAGTTTGGAGGAATCAACGCTATTCCTCTGATTATAGATTCTCAAGATATTGAAACTGTGATTAGTACTATAAAATTGTTAGCGCCATGATTTGGGGGAATCCACCTTGAAGATATTGCTGCACCAGCATGTTTTGAAATCGAAGATAGATTGGCTGCAGAGCTGGATATTCCAGTATTTCATGATGACCAGCATGGGACAGCTATCATCGTATTAGCAGGATTAATAAATAGTCTGAAATTAGTCGGAAAAAATAAGGAAGATGTAAAAGTAGTACTCAACGGAGCAGGATCAGCAGGATTTAGGATTGCTGAATTGTTGCGAGCGTACGGATTTAGAAATATTATTACTTTTGATAGTCAGGGAGCTATTCATACTGGAAGAGGAGAACTCAATAAACAAAAACTATTGCTTGCGAGTTATAACGTGGAAAATTTTAGTGGAAATTCTTTGTCTGAGGGAATAGGCGGAAGAGACGTATTTATAGGAGTGAGTAGACCAAATATGCTTCAAACTGAAGATATTAAGCTCATGAATGCGGATTCTATTGTCTTTGCTTTGGCTAATCCCACACCTGAGATCGGTTATGAGGAAGCTAAGATGGGCGGTGCTGCTATCGTAGCAACTGGAAGATCAGATTTTCCAAATCAAATCAATAATCTTTCTGTGTTCCCAGGTTTACGAAAAGGTTTACTAGAAAAAAGAATTTCTAAGGTTACTATTGAGCATAAGCTCAAACTTTCTCAAATCTTGGTAGATTACATGGGGGAGGAGATTGACTCTGAACACATTATTCCTTCGGTATTTGATAGAAACGTGGCGCAGGTGATCGCTGATGGTCTGTAGAGACTTGACATTTTATGTATTTTAATTTATAATCTGATAATTAATTTATTATAATTTTAAGAATTATGCCGAATAGAGGTGAAAGAAATCCAAAAGATCATATTTTTAGAAAATATAAAAATTCTGAATGATGGAGGGAAGTGCATAGCAGCAGGATTTTGAGATCAAAATTTGTAAATAGAAACAACCAGCTACTTAGAGAAGTTAATTCTTTATTCTTAAATATTTCTAGCGGAGGTAAAAAAGATATTAGTACGTACTATATAAACGCACTCAATGAACTACTTCAGAAACCGACTATTCATTCAGAAGATGAACTTAAAAATATTACAGCAGAGAAGCAAAAGAACTATCTTAAAAATTCTTTGTCGGAGCTAGAGATCCTTCTAAGTGAAGATAATAATAGTTCAACTAAGCCTACCTCAAAATGGTACCAAATTCATAAGCCTTTGGAGTATGATATTGCTCATGATGCACATAGTAGTGATGGAGTTGTTGGTCCTGAAATTGAATTACTGTAAATAATCTATATTATAATATTTATGTATTATATATTGACATAACAATAATATTGCATTTCATTCGCAAAAAAATATCCTAGATCTATTCTAGGTTTTTATTTTTTTTAATAAAAAAATGCATAAACAAATTGAGTGAATTTCTGTTTTAGATAACGCAGCTTTAGTAAAAGATGCAAATGTATTACTTAGTAAACATAGAAGAAATCTTTTAGGGTTACCAATATTGAAAGAAGATTTTGAATTGAATAATAACATCAATACCTTATTTGTAGCAGTAAAAACACATAGAGAAAAAAAATATATAGAAGCTTCGGTGAAACAAGTTGTTAATCAAATAAACCTTAGATACAAAAATAATAATGATAAAACGATCAACGAGGAGATAGATATTATTGGAAGATTCTGTAATACCTTGCTTGAGATGTATGGATGTGAACCAATTACTATGTGTTACGCAAACCAGGAGATTACTGAAGTATTTGTGGATCTTGAAGAAAAATTTAAAAATTTAAAAACAAAAAATTCTCCTTCAGTTTCTACTAGGAATAATACTCAACTCAAATATCTGAGAAAAGATATAGACCTTATTATACAGTTGCCTTTACTTAATAATGATACCATCCTTAAAGAAAATATAAATAATCTGATTGATAGTGTTCTCACTTGAAGACCAAAGACAATAATCTTTTCTTTAATAAAACAAATTCTTACTCTTGTGTCACACTATCACAATCCGGACTTAGCGGTTAAAAAACAATTACTGATCATCGAAGATTTTTGTAATGATATAATAAATAAACTAGAAATAAACTATAAAGATAAAAAAGATAAAAAAGATAAAAAAGATAAAAAAGATAAAACTAGCACTCAAGAATCAATACAACAAATTTTATCCACTTCTGATACTTTTTGATACGAAACTATAGCTCCAATTTCGGCTACAATTGAAAAGACATTGGATGTACATACTCTTGGTGACCAAGAACTTACTATTGATAATATTGATAAATCATGGTATCAGAAACAAATGGAGTGAGCTTTAAATATTGATTCAAAATTATTACACTCTCTCGATGCTGAACAATCAGTTCTGAATTTTCCTTTTCCACTGAGTCCAGTAAAAAATTTTGTGGCTCGTCATAAAGGTAAAAATTTGAAAAATGAATATATAAATATTCTGAAAGCAATTATATTTGATACAGGGATAATGAAGGGTAAAAATAGTACTTACTTCAATCTTCCTGTGTTTATAAAACTTAAAGATGGTAATGCTACTACTATAAAATATCACACAATGTTTGTAGAAGTGATGAGATTGTGGGACAAAGATAGCGAATCAAATGAGAAATTTATAGATTCGCTAGAAAAAACATTTACTTGGATAAAATATAAAATTCAAAGTGGAATAAATCTCGCAAATACACCAAAAGACTAATTCAATTTTTTATTGAGCTTGGTTTTTGAAGTGTTTTTCTTATACTAAACGATAACTTTAACGAATTTTAATTTTTCAGATTATTTACTATGTCCAATTCAGATAACCCAGTAATATTGAGATTTGATGATGTTTCTTATAAATATGGTGATAAGAAAGAGATTCTTGTAGAAGGAAAATTTAGTATCCGTTCCAATACCAAGATTACGATCATGGGACAAAACGGAGCAGGAAAGTCTACTATTTTCAAACTTATCACGGGAGAACTCAAGCCACAAGAAGGTAAAATTAACATTGTGCCAGGAAATACGATAGCGATTGCTAGACAAGTAATCCCAAGAGAGCAATATGATCTGACAGTAAGAGAGTACTTTGCTACGGCTTTCAAAAAACAAGACTACAAGATGGATCAAAAAATAGAAAAAGTAATGAAAGAAGTAGATCTCAAAATTCCTGTAGATAAACAAATCAAACAACTTTCTGGAGGTCAACAAGCAAGATTATTGCTTGCACAAGCTATCATCCAAGAACCTGATATCTTATTACTGGACGAACCAACAAACAATCTTGATGGAGATGGAATTGGAAATCTTCTTGGTTTCTTGCTCTCTTATGAAAAAACTGTTGTGGTGATTAGTCATGATGCGGATTTTTTGAATATGTTTACTGATGGAGTATTATATGTAAATGTAATCAATCGTCAGGTAGAACAATATTGGGGAGATTATCATAATGTGGTAGAACAGATTTCCAATCAAGTTGAAAAAGAAAAAACTCAAAACGCCAGACTTGATAAACAAATTCAAGATGCAAAAGATAAGATTAACTTCTTTGCCAACAAGGGAGGAAAGATGAGAAAACTTGCGAGTAAGATGAGAGATGATGTAGAAGAAGCTGAAGATAGTAAGGTGTCAGTAAGAAGAGAAGATAAAACTATTAAAGATTTTGAGATAGAATTTGATAATTATGTAGGACCGATTCTTACGGTTACTAATGTAGGATTGATGGACGAAAATTATAATGTAGTACATAAAAAGTTTGATTTAGAACTAAGAAAAGGAGATAGATATATTCTGAAAGGACCAAATGGGATTGGTAAGACTACTTTACTCAAAAGATTGTTTCATCCAGACGATGATGGAGCTATCATAGGGGAAAATGCAAAAGTAGGGTATTATTCACAGGATTTTAGTGATTTAGATATGGATATGACGGTTTGGGATTCCTTACAAGAAGTAACGAATGCTAATACAGACCAAGAAATTTTTAAAACAGCTGCTCAGTTTCTTATCACTTCAGATTTACTAAAAAATACTATTATTTCCCTTAGTGAAGGTCAAAAGTGATTATTGTGTTATGCAAGATTTGTTCTTCAAAAACCTCATTTATTAATTCTTGACGAACCTACAAATCATATCAATTTCCGTCACCTCCCAATCATAGCACAAGCTCTCAATGATTACAAAGGCGCAATCATCATGGTATGTCATGATTCAGGATTTGTAGATCAACTCAAAAACTTTGTGGATATCGATCTTGGAAAATTGGTAGGTAGATAATATTTTATTGATAACACTGAAATATGGATCAAACTCATATATTTTCTCCTGAAAGATATAATGCTTTTGTAAAAGATTTTTTTGCAATCATTAGTGCTCAATTTGATATTCGAGAGGAGGAAATAAATAGTAACAGATTACACAATCTAGTTGAAAGTATGCCAATGGCAATCTCACTGGTTAATACTCTCAGTTATTTACGTAGTGGTTTTATGATTTCAGAACATCAAAATGAATTGTATCAATATGAAAACAGTATGGAAAAAAGAATTCATAATCTGATTCAAACAATATTAATGTCTGAAGAAAATGAATATTATAAAACTAAAATCACAGAATATTTAGTAAAATTTAGAAGTGAACCAGAAGCTAAATTGCCACCTCAAGCATAATAGGGCAGTGATCCGATCCGCCTATTTCTGGGAAATGCTGCATTCAGATTATTTTATCTTTTGCACTTTCATTGATACAGGCATAATCAATACGCCAACCTACGTTGTTTACTTTAGCATTTGCGCGATACGATCGTCGAGTGTACTGATCTGTTAGTTCTGGATATAAGTATCTAAATACATCGACATAACCTGCATTAAGAAACTCAGTTACCTTATCTCTTTCGATTGGTAAGAAACCTATAGAACCTTGATTTTCTTTTGGTCTTGCGATATCTATTTCATTATGACAGATATTGTAATCACCAACTACGATAACATTTTTATAGGTTTTTTCTTGTTCTTTGAGATACTTCATGAGAACGTTATAAAAATTGAGTTTATAGCTAAGCATCTCTGTTCCGTCTGCTCTGGTACCACCATTTGGGAAGTAAATACTGAGTACGGTAGTATCTCACCAAGCGATTTGAGTGACTCTTCCATGTTCATGAAAAATAGGATCCACGAAATTATTACAAACATAATCTGGAATATGTTTAGACAAAATAGCAGTTCCTGCATATCCAGGTCTCGTACCAGCATGTCGGCAAACACTATATCCCATGTCTTTTATCTCCTGAGGGCACTGATCGAGAAAAGCCTTCGTTTCTTGTAAACAAACGATATCGGGATTGAGTTCTTTGATAATCTGACTAAATCCTTTGCCGTGGATTGCTCTGATTCCATTTACGTTTCGAGATAGTATTTTCATAATCTGTTTGTAGAGTAAAGTAAGGTTGTTGAGTGCTTCATATTATTCATGTATTCTTTTAAATCAAAGAGAAAATTAACTGATGAATATTAAAAATACTATTGACTTTATTAATAATATATTTATAGATTATTTATTCTGACTCTAATAAATTCAGAATAAAGTGTTCATTAATATCTAATAACAAACAAAATAATAAAAAAAATGAATGAAAATTTAATGATTCAAATGGTTCTAGAAAATAAAAAAAGTGTCATCCTTGCTATGATGCATACCAGACTTGATTTTTTGAGACTTATTTCTAAAAAAGATTTAGAAAAATCTACTGATGAACTTCAATCTTTGGGGGTGAGTCAAATGAGTACAATGTCTTTGGAATACAAGAAAAAACTCCTTGATTTGGGAGTAAAGTGGGATAGTGAAATGCATCAAAATGATTTTGTAATAAAAATTATTGAAAGTTGCTATATTGCACTACCATTACAAAAAATTTTTGACCAATGGTATGAAATACATCAGCAATTACTAGTATTGAATTTCATACTTTTTGAACTCAAAGCACAGTCAACTGAAGCAAAGTAAAACAAACAGGGGAAGTCGAAAACCTTAACCAGAGTAGACAAAAAACAATTCAATAACGAACAAAACAAAATTAAAATGAAAAACATGAATTTAAATCGCTTGATTCTTATTCTAACTTGTATCACATTTTTCACAGTCATTAGTGATGCACAATCTTATGCAAACATGCAACATGATGTAAAAGTTGTAGACAGTAAAGCTGTGGTTACAGCAACTATTTATGCAGAAAAAAATCTTGGTAAAAGATTGGGAGTTAACGCTTATAGCCTTCTTACAGAAGGTTGGGCTGAAGTTCTAATTGGTCCTTATTATAAGATTAATGATGCTATAACTTTCGGTGTACAAATTGGAATGGAAACTGCTGGTACTAATTTAAGATATGGAGCTTCTGTTACTTATTTTGGAATTAAAGCTAGTTGTTTAATATTCTTGGAAAAAGGGCAAGGAGCAAACAATTATTTTTACTCAGCCGCCTACAATTATCAGCCTAAAAAACTGATATACGGTATTTTGGCTCAGCGAACTTACGGTGTTGGTCCCACAATTGGTTATCCGATTAAAGACATCACTATTAAGTTTGCTCCGCTGTATGACTTTGAAGTTAAGAAATTTCAACCCACTTTGTTTTTAAAATGGGTACTGTAATCTCACAGAGTTTTCTCTTGTGAGTTTAGAATTAAAATACTATCTCACAAGAGAATTTCCTTGTGAGATTTTTTCTTGCTCAAAATTTACTTCACATACAGTTTTTCAAATTCATCTTTCTGGAATTCATACTCTCCACCAAAGAAATTAATCACTGATTGTACGTCTTCATACGCATTTGCAAGACAGGTAGTTGCTCCTGGAGATGGTGTAATATTGAAAATCACCTTATCTCAGATTATTTTAGCTTCTCCCATTTCGAGTTCCATGGTATCGAGATTGAGAATTTGTGGTCTTGTTCCTCCAAGTTTGTAGCCAGGAATAATATCATCAGCTTCGATGCTTGGTATTATTTTTTTTATTTCTGTCATAAATAATCTTTTACCTAGATAAGGGAGTTCAAACCAAAAATTTTTGAAAAGAAAGGCTCAAATAATCTTGTCCGTAGCAAGTTGGAAAATGATTTTGAAAGCTCTCCATCTAAATCCAAACACTTGGAAGTACTCCCATATACTTTTGTAATTATATCTCTCCAGCATGAATATTCCCTTTGCTGTAGGACCAAACCTTGTTTCATCTGCGTTATAAACATCTGGATCACCGTGTACAGCTGCGAACGGAAGCTTTTCCATCTGCATTGTATATACTTTACCATTGAGTAGTTTTTTTGTAGACTTGAAAAAGGTACCTGCTACCGAAAGTATAGAGTAATTTTTTGCATACCCCAACGATTGAGCAATGAGAGGGGTGTGACCTCCGGCGCTTACGATGAGTACCTTGCAGTCTATCATCTCACCAGACGACGTGAGAACACTATATCCTTCAGTAGTTTTAGTTACTTTTTCGATGAGCGTATTATACATAAGATCGATGGTTTTGTCTTTCTTGTTTTCCATAGTTTCAGCTACAAAATTTTGTGAAAGAGCGCCATAATCAATGGTATATCCTTCAGGAGAACTGAGAGCTAATACCTTTTCATGAGGGTTTCTTCTTTCCATCACGAGTGGTTCGACTTCTGCAATTTGTGCTGCTTTGAGTCTTTTGAGTGTAGGATAGAGAGTTTGAAACTGAGTCCATCTTTCTTCAAGTTTGTTAACTTCCGTTTCTCCAACCGCAAGTATCATTTTATTATAAACAGAAAAGAATTGTTCTCCTGGATTGTTTTTTTTTACTTCTTCAAGATACCATTTGAGCATATCTGCTTTGCGTTTTACTTTTTTAGCTTTCTCAAAAGTATAGTTCGTTTCTATATCTCCGCTATGAAGTGTTTGACTGTTGTTTGTGGATTTTGAATTTACCAATCCTGGTTTTTCATATTTCTCAATCAGGGCTATCGATTTGATATTGGTAAATTTGTTGAGCGTGTACAACAATGCTGTTCCACTCACTCCTCATCAGATTATTAGCACTTCATATGATTTATTCATGTCTTATTATAAAAATTTAAATAATCTGAAAAGACTTACGCGATCTTACACAGTAAGGGGAGTCGTTGTTTCTACTCTTTCACCAATTTGTTCTCTCCATAATGCATAATATAATCCCTTTTCATCTAGTAACTCCGTATGTGTTCCTGTTTCACTAATCTTGCCTTTTTCCAATACGAGAATTTGATCTGCATGCATGACAGTACCGAGTCTGTGAGCCACCAATATCGTAATCATATTTGGTCTTTCTTTGGTAATTTTTTTGATCGTATCCGTGATTTCTCTTTCTACCATACTATCCAAACTACTTGTTGCTTCATCAAAGATAAGGAGATCTGGATTTCTGAGTAAGGCACGAGCTATCGCCAATCTTTGTTTTTGACCGCCTGATAACTTCAGTCCTCCTTCTCCGATCTTGAGAGATAACCCTTCTTTTTGTTCGTGTATAAATTCTCCGAGTTGTGCATTTTCGAGTACTTGCATACATTCTTTATCTGTAGCATCAGGTTTTACGAAAACCAGATTATCTTTTATGCTTCCTGAGAATAGCTGAGCGTCTTGAGTTACGATTCCGATTTTCTTATTGAGTTCTTGTAAACTATAGGATTGAAGATCTTTGTTATTGTACGTTACAGAACCACTTTTTGGAGTGTATAATCCTACTAAGAGTTTGAGAATAGTAGACTTTCCAGACCCTGAAGGACCTACAAAAGCAATAGTTTTCCCAGAAGTCATTTCCAGGTTGATATCCTTCAGAATATTTTCTTTTGTTTCATACCCAAATCCTACTCCTTCAAATTTGATATCCTTGATAGTCTCTACTGTTGAAGGATTTTTTACCTCAGGAACAGGAGGCATAGCTACTATTTCTTCCAAAACATCATTACTTGCTTTAGCTTCTTGATAGTTTTTCATAACTGTTCCTATTTGTCAAAGTGGAGCAAAAATAAAGAAGGAATAGAAGAAGAATGAAAAGAACTCACCAAAGCTGATATAGCCCTTAAAGATCATCCAAAACATCGTACCGAGTAATCCTACTCTGATAGCATTGATCAAAGTACCTTGTATAAATTCCATAGACCTTATTTTACGTATTTTAAGTAATTCAAGATCTAGGATTCCTTCATTAGCACTGTTTATTCTTTCTAATTCTTGTTTTTCCAGACCAAGAATTTTAACCAAAGAAATATTGCGGATAGTTTCTGTCGTAGCTCCCGCTAACATTGCAGTCTTACTTACGATACCATCTTGAGCTTTTTTGATAGACTTGGATAAATAATAGCTTGTGAAACCCATTATTGGAAACAAAGAAATAAGTATAGTTCCAATCAATCGATGTGTAATAAAGGCATAGGTAATTACAAAAATCAAACTTACTGAAGATAAAAAAGCTACATTGATCAATTGTAGGATGTACGTTTGTATATCAACACGTGCTTTCTGTAGCTTTTGTAAGAGCTGTCACGATGATTGATCTTCAATATATGCATATGGTATACGAAATGCATGAGAAATAGTATTTGTGAAAATATCCATTCCCATTTTTTGTGTCATTACGTTGGCAAAATAATCTTGGAAGTTTTTGGCAATACGCGAGACCATTGCTACACCAACCATCATCAATAATCCTAGTCCAACACCTCTGTACAGTACTTCAGGAGTCCCTCTTAGAGTATCCATTTTAGTAATATAATTATCCGTGAGCCAACGAAATACTTGAGGATCGAGCAACGAGAATACTTGATTGATAACACCCAAAATGAGAACAGCAGTAAGTAGCTTTCGGTACGGGCGTAGATATTTGAAAATAAACATCGTAAATTTTTTGCAAATAATTAAATAATCTGATTATTGTAGTAGGAAATTATTTTTGTATTAAGAATTTTGTTACACTCTATTGTAGTCTGCCTTCCAGTTTGTAATGAGTACTTTTATTTCTTTATTAGTAAGATTTTCTTGTACTGCTTTTTCAGATAATGCGAGGAATTCATTATCTCCTGCAAATCTGAGAGCTACAATTTGAGAAATACTTAAACTTGGATTGAGTTGTTTTCCAGTCATTACAAAATGTCTGAAGTTTTCTTCTTGCTTAATAATACGATCTTGAAGTTTCTTAGCGTAAGCACGGAGTTTCAAAAATCCAATCCATACAAACATTATTGCGCTAAGTGGCAGTAGGAACGTAGCAAAATTTTCAATAAACATGCCAGCATATTCTGCATTATTCATGTTTAATATATAATTTTTAATTAAACTTCCTAATCCTATCAATATGCTCACAGTCCATCCCAACAGTATTATAGCGGCTACTGTCCATCCTCGATCAATTCTCATATGATTCGCGTTGTTTTGTTCTTTCATGATGATTATAAAAAAATTATAAAAAAATCTTTTCTGTTTATTTGTATTCTAAAACTTTAAAGTATTAGGCAGCGTCTCTTCCTCCCCAAACATTTGAAGTAGTAAGTTCAGTAAGTCCTGATGCTTTAAGCTGCAAGAATAATTGCATTTTGTATGCTCCCAAAAAAGTGAATACATAATCGATAAGGAAGCTTCCTCTCGTTCCTTTTCTTCCCCACAATTCTACTTCTTCTTTTCGAGCTTTTCCTTTTACAGTTCTGATTTCTTTCTTTATGGCTCTGAGAGCTTTATTGAGTTCAATGACAAATCTTTTCCATGTAAATTTAGTAATAGCCTGACTTTTCTCCATATATTTATCAAGATTTCGGATTCCTTCCACCATAAGTGATATTTGTGCTGGAAATGAAGTAACGATATAGTGCTCAAGTTCTTCAATTGATCTTTGTTCTTCACTCAATTTAAATTCTGCATTTTTTTTAGTTACCTTAGATCCAAGATGTTTCAAGATTTCGAATTCTCTTGTGATTCCTTCCATTAAGATTCTTTTAGTATACATTGTATGAATATGATTAAAAATAAAATAAGTACTTTGTTGTTGCGTTTATAATTACTTCATGATTACTACTTTTTCTTTTGGTCGTCTTGCCTTTGGTGCATTTGCTGTAGCATCATTTGCAGATCTATATCCTACTGCTACAATCACGCAAGAGGTCAGATTATGTTCTGCCAATCCTAAGATTTTATCAAAATCATGATGGCTGAAACCTTCCATTGGTCCTGCATCAATACCGAGCATCGCTGCAGTTTGTAATAAGAATCCAAGTGGAATATATACTTGCTTAGTTAACCATGCATTGAGTTGTTGCTCATCTTTACTCGCCAACATCCCATTGATAGCTTGCTCAAGTGAAGCGAGCTGATCGATTGCTATTCCTCTTTGTTCTCCCAGTGATTCCGCAAGAGAGTGTACATAATCTGAATTTACATCAGTGCGATGACACAGTACGAAAAGATAAGGAGCTTGTACCACTTTCTTTTGTCCGTACGCTACAGGAAGTAATTTCTCTTTGAGAGCAGGATCTGAAACAATTACAAATCACCAAGGCTGTACTCCATAACTTGATGGAGCCAATCTCATTGATTCGATCAGAGTATCCAGATCTTCCGCAGATATTGTTTTACTGGCATCAAATTCTTGTGTAGCGTATCTTGTGTTTAAAGCTTCGAGTATTGCTGTATTGTTCATGAGTATAAAAAAATAGTAATAAATATATTTTGATATTCTGATTATAGTTTATGCGTTTAGCACATATGCTTAGATATGAAATCTTTTCCATTTTTACTTGTCTCTGCTGCAAATTGTGCTAGATTATTTATCAAAACTCCGAGTTTTTTTCCTTCAGGAGTAAGAGAATAATGAATCTTTACAGGCTGAACAGAAAGAACTTCCTTGGAAATGTAACCAACATCGATAAGTTCGTTGAGTCTTTCCGTGAGTAAGTTGGCACTGATTTCTCAGATGTTATCTTTGATCTGAGTAAAAGTATGATTTCCTCCGTGTACAGACCTAAAAACCATCATTACTCGTTTTTTTCCTATAAGTTCCAATAAGCTGTAAATTGGGCAATCATTCATTATAGAATAGATGCAAGTTAAAAAAAGATATTTATTTTCATAAATACATTCAGCTTATATTCAATTATATTTACTAATCAAGTTATTTTTTATAACTAACTTACATTATTTTGACAATTATGAAAATAGTGGAATTAAAACCTTTCGAATTCCCAATCCAATAAAAAATCCTAATATCATCCATAAGCCATAATCAAATCTTTGTTTTGTTTTTTCTTTCCCAAGTATCCAGACGATCAAAGCTGATCCCACTATCCCAGAGAAAACCCAGCCCATGAAATTAGTAACTGGAATTCATCGCCACCAGCCATTATTTGTAAAACTCCACAATCCCATATGTACAGCCAATGGATCCAATACCATATCTACTCACAATGCCATGAGTCCGGTACAGATCACAAAATAATACCAACTCTTTATATTTGTATTGTTCTTCATGATTGACCAAACTCCAAAAATCAAAGGCGTCCAGGTAAAAAATAATAACCAAGGAATCGTATTCAGAATCTGTGGTCACATTTGCGAACTATAAGCAAAACATCCATAAGGAATACAGGTTTTCACTCCTATAAATTCTATGATGTATCCAAATAATCCTACCAGCAACAAAGCCCATACCCCTTTCCATCTGTAACTTTTGATCAAAGGAATAATCATTGTTAAACCAAAAATTACGGTTATGCCATATCCTATTGCTTGTAAATTTTCTTGATATCCAAAATAAGCAGGGAAAAAAGCTATCAAGAAAGATAGCAAGAATAATACGGTGAGTAATTTATTTTTCATGATAAGTTTTAGTGATTGAGTCGAGCTTCCGCTTCGAGTGAAGCAATACATCCCGTACCAGCTGAAGTAATGGCTTGACGATATACTTTATCTGCTACATCTCCAGCAGCAAAAACTCCGTCTACTGAAGTTCTTGTATTTCCACCTTCTGTAATAATATATCCTGTCTCATCTACTTTGATTTGTCCATTGAGGAAACCTGTATTTGGTGTATGTCCGATAGCAAAGAATAATCCGCCAGCTGAAATTTCTTGAGTTTCTTTGGTTTGAGAATTGATAATCTGAACGGTATTGAGTAAATCTCCATCTCCTTTCGCTTCTACACATTCTGTATTCCACAAGATTTTGATTTTAGGATTATTGAGTACTCTTTCTTGCATAGATTTACTAGCACGAAGTTTATCTGATCTTACCAATACGCTTACTTCAGAACCAAATTTTGATAAATGCATTGCTTCTTCCATCGCCACATCTCCACCTCCGATTACTACGAGATGTTTATTGCGGAAAATTGGTAGAGCTCCATCACATACTGCACATCCGCTTATTCCATTATTCCAATATTGATCGAGACCTCCAATAGGAAGTTTTTTGGCAGTAGCGCCTGTTGCTATGATTATTGTTTTAGCGTAATACGTAACGCCACCTGAAACTACCAAGAGAGTTTTTTCAGGATTGTTTCTAGTCAGATCTACAGAATCTACAGTTTGAGTAAGAATTCTTGTTCCCGAATGTATACTTTGTTCTCTCATGTTTTTCATGAGTTCCTGTCCATCAATACCATTTGGGAATCCCGGGAAATTTTCCACATCTGTAGTTGTTGTGAGTTGACCACCCGCAGCAACCCCACCAGCAAAGAAACCTTCAAACATCAATGGTTCAAGGTTGGCTCTCGCAGCGTAGATAGCGGCAGTGTGACCCGCAGGTCCAGATCAGATTATAATAATATTTTCAATTTTATTCTCAGTACTCATTTATTGGTTATCAAAAAATAATTAAAAGCAATTCATGAGGTATAGTAAATTTGTTTACCACATCAAGAAGAATTCTGGAAGGAGTTTACTGCTATTGAAGGAATCCGTAGGTCCGTAGAAAGAAGTAGAAGAACCTCCATCAAGATTTATCGCATTCCCAGCTGGAAATAGAGTCTTGAGTTGGAGAGTAAATTCTGGTAGAGTATATCCTGTTTTTGAAAATACAAACATCGGAGCTTGGCTCGCATATACTAAGGCAGTTCTATAAGCTTTTCTTTGTCGGTGAGATTTATTGAGAGCAATTTCTTCATTTACTACACCCGATCGCATCAACACAGGTCCAGAACTTCTATAATTTCCATTGAGACTTCCTGAACTCATATTTTTTTGTATTTCTAAGGTATCCAGATTAAATATTCCACACAGATTTACATCATCACACAGATTGTAATTGAAGCTAGATTTACCTCAACTTCCGAGTGTTCCTGCAGGATAAAATGCTCCTGTTCCCTGTCTCCAGAAGTAGGCCCCATTGATCGCATAGGCTGCACTATTGTACTCAGCCAACTTTTTTACAGTACTTCCAGATTGATTGAAAACATGAACTCGTCTTGTTGGTTTTACTACCACGATATTCGTATCTTTATAACTATTTATTCCGTTTACGATAACTTTTGTAGTTTTCCTTCTGATAATTTGAGGAACCCCAGAAGATGATGATGAACTCGTCACCACTGGTTTTCTTCTGATGATACGAGGAGGTTGGTCAACATTTCCAGTCGCGAAAGTTTCCGTTACTCCCATTACTCCAAACAGTCAGATTATTCCTAATAGTAGCAATTTTAATATATTATTTTTCATGTGCTTCAGATTAATTTTTAAAAATATTTTGTTATTCCCCGTGGTCCAAGATTATAGCCTTTTCAATTTTAATATCCATCCTAAGTCCAAAATCATTTCTTGTTGAAGTTTGAAGCTAATATGCTATATATTCTCTATGTCGTTTTTAAATCAACTTTACAATCTTCTATTTGTTCCTCACAAAAAAATCGTTCGTAGAAGAAGGGCGGTGAGAAGGAATATTATCGCTGCTCCGAGAATTACTTCGGATAAAATCCTCCTCCATGGGGAGTTTTGGACTCTTGATAAAAGTACTAAACATCCTAAAAAACCAATCTTGGATTATGAGAATAAAATAATCAGAACCAGCACGAATCTCCTCCAACGCGATACCCAACTCAAGTGGTACAAAACCTACGCCAAACAATTTCTCACAGCAAGAACTCTCCAGCTCCAACAAGAAAAAAATGCTTTACCTTTGAATAAAATCATAATCAGAGATACCAAAACCAGACGATGAACCTGTTCTACTCACAAGAACATTGGTCTCAATCGAAGACTGGTAAAAATGCCACCATTTCCTATGGATTATGTCATCTGTCATGAACTTTCCCATCTTGAACAAATGAATCATTCGGCAAAATTTCGAGCAGTCGTGGATCGTATGATTGATAACAAAAAAGAAGCTATTCACTGGCTTAAAGTGAACGGAAGAAGTCTCTATTAATTTTCTCATATTTGAGTTTTAAAGCTCGAAGCTATTGACAATATATTCATTTTAATTATTCCTACTCTATCTGAGATTTCTCAGCGAGTTCATTAATGTAAAATAAATCAAACCAACTGGAGATAAGCTGAAAATCCTAAGAGTAAGCATCACATTAAAAATAAAGTATATGAAACAGTATTTAGACGCTGCACAAAAAATTTTATCTTCTGGATATGAGACGGGAGATAGAACCGGAACAGGAACTATTGCATTGCCGGGTTATGCCTATCAATGTATACTAGAACAAGATGATAAGGGTGTAATTCATAATTATCCCTTATTAACTACAAAAGAAGTCTTTCTGAGAGGAACATTTGAAGAGCTGATGTGGAAACTCAGAGGAGAAACAAATATTCAATCTTTGGTAAAAAAGAAGGTACATATTTGGAACGAATGGCCATTTAAAGTTTGGCTTGAAAAGACCGGTCAGCTAAATTCTTTTCGTCATTTTATCGATGAAGAAAAGTCTGATTACACGGACGAATGGAAATACAAAATGAAGCAATTTGTGGATCTTATCACTACTGATGATGGTTTTGCAGAAGAATGGGGAAACCTGGGAGAAACTTATGGCCATCTTTTTCGTAAATTTGGTCTAGTAATGCATAAAGGAGAAGTAGCTCAGGAGGGCTGTGATCAGTTATTGGAAACAATCGATAAGATTCGTAACAAACCGGAAGATAGGAGAAATATTATTTCTCTTTGGGATCCTCATGCTAACAAAAAATCCTTACTTCCTCCATGTCCTTGTTTTTATCAAGTCTTCTCTAATCAACCAGAACACTTGCATATGAATGTCTATCAACGTAGTTGTGACGTTTTTCTTGGAGTACCTTTTAATGACTCTCAAGACTCCTTATTCCTTATTTTTTTAGCCATAGTTACTGGCAGGAAACCTAAAATTTTTAATCACTTCTTCGGGGATATGCATATTTATAAAAACCACCTGAAGCAGATTAAATTACAATTGGAGCGTGAGCCAGGTCTATTACCGTCTATTAAAATCAATAGAGAGACGGATAATATATTTGACTTTAAATGGGAAGATATTGAAATCATTAATTACCACCCTCAGCCCCGAATAAAAGCGCCGGTTGCTGTTTGATTTATTTACGTTAAAAAACCTAATAAATCACTTATTAAAAAATCCTTCCTGATTTTACAGGAGGGATTTTTCTTTTTATGAGATTTATATAGTTGTGTTATTCAGAGTATGATTAAATTTATATCTTCGTAAATGACCGAGTATTAATATCAAGAGGAGACTTCCTACGATGAGGCTGGTCGTCCATATCTGATCGGCAAAACCAAAGATTGGAGTTTGACTCATGATTCCTCGTAGAGCCCAGATTCCTACAAGTGAAGTAGCGATTCTTTTCTCTTTATTAATTACCAGTGCATTGATAAATCCAGCAATGATAATAAGAATAATCGGAAATATGATATTCGTACTGGAGAGAATATTGAGTTGATAGATCGCATAGATAGTAGTCATCAAAAGAGTTGCTATCTGCACCCATCAGAGGTATACCAAGAATGAATTTCTCACCAGATTGTAGTGAGGCATAGTAGTTTGAGTTCTGATACTACGATCGATCATAATCAGACTGAATAATAATACAAGAATCACGATCATACTGAGATGAAGGTTTTGATAGTGCCAACAGACGATCCATAATCCATTCGCTAAGCAAGAAATAATATACCAATTGTAAGCTTTCTTGGGAAGTGATATTTTGTTGGTCACAAACAAGAAAGTCACTACCAACATCAAAATGTAAATCACCGACCAGATCGCAAAAGTGAATCCTGCAGGGGTAATCAAAGTACTCAGCTTATCAGATAATTGTTCTGTAGTTACTCCCGCCAATGGAAGATAAATCGCCAAAAAATTAGCTACCAACATAAATAAAGTCGCTACTACCCATCCTAGTTTTTTCATCATTTTGAAAATTACAGTATAAATAAAACTTAGTTCCCTATTTTTATAATTACTTTGTCTATTTGTGCAACCACATCTTCCTCAGTTCCTTTGTTGCAGATGATAAACAATTCTTGTCCGGTTGATCATTTACACATTTTATATTTGAGACCTGAGATGGTGGGGTAGGAGTAGTTGATCTTAAATCAAGCTCTCCCGCTTTGTTCGCGGTATATACGTCCCGGAACTATTCTTTGTATATCTTCTATTTTCTCGATTTGTAACAAAAATTCATGAAATTCTTTCATAATGGTGTGTTCAGTTTTGACTTTCGTAAAGGAGTTGGCCATTCTTCTCAAGTGTAATAAAGAGAAGGGGATTATCAAGGACCGCCCAAATCAACCCCTTGATTTTTGATTTTGTTTCCTTATTTTAGGTAGTACGTTTGTACTACTTTTTTCTCTCACTCATGACATCAGTCCGTCAAGAAGCCTCATCTACTTGGTTGCCAGGTTCTGCTAAGGAAGCTATTAAGAATCCCTTGGATCTCAATACCTACCTTATTCCACATCCTTCGACTACCTTTTTGGTGAAGGTAAAATGAGAGAGTATGATCTGAGCCTGCATTGCTGATGGGGATATCGTGATGGTGGACAAATCCATCAAGCATAAATCCTGAGATATTGTAATAGCTCACATTGATCAACAATCAGCTCTCAGATATTATATGATTGATGAAAATCACACGCCATTTCTCCAAGCTGCAAATTCAGATTATAAAAATATGTACGCTGAAAATGAACTGACTATATTCTGAGTAGTAAGTGCTGTAATTAGAAAAATGTAATCATGCTCATAGATAAATCCTCATCTATATATTGTTTGGTAGATTGTGATAGCTTTTACGCTTATTGTGAAGTTTTACGCAACCCGAGCTTACGCTGAAAATCTGTCTGTATTTCCAGAGAGAAAGATATTGTGCTTGCTGCAACCTACGAAGCAAAAAAACTTGGTGTGAAAACCGGAACAGCATCTTGGGATGCAAAAAAGATCTTGGGTAGCGCAGGAGTATTTATTCCACCAGATTTTGCTCGATATGCAAGTATTTCTGATAGACTTAATGAGTTACTCTCAAGTTTTACTAATGGAATTGAAGTATTTTCTATTGATGAAAGTTTTTGTGATATCACATGATTAGCAGAACAATATGAGATGACCTACGAAAAATTTGCCTACCGACTCAAGCGTAAAATCAAAAAAGAAATAGGAATCCCCGTTTCTATCGGTGTCGCCAAAACCAAACTTCTCGCCAAACTCTTTAGTGATGTGAACAAACCTTATGGTCAGTTTGCTGGGCTAGAAGAAGATGAAGTAGATGAAGTTCTCAAAAAACTTGATATGGAAAAAGTATGTTTCCTAGGACACGCTAGAAGCTTTAAACTTAAAGGTCACGGAATGAGTACTGCTTATGACGTAAAGTCTGTGGAGCAGCATAAGATAAAAAAATTATTATGAGCCGATGGACTGAAAATCCGAATGGAGCTCAACGGCTGGGATGTTATGAGTTTTGCTCACAAAGTTGTTCCCAAAAGTATTACCAGATCCAGGAGTTTTCATCCTCATTTCACGAGTGATAAAGAACTTCTTCGATCTCATCTTATGAGTAATTTTGAAAAAGCCTATGCGCAAATGCTTTCTCATAAACTTTCTACAAAATACATCAGGGTAAAACTCAGAGATATTGATTTTCGCTCCCATAGTCAGGAAATGAATATAGATAATTATTGCAACGACAAGAAGGAATTGCTGCGCTATATTCAGATACTGTTTGATGAGGGGTATAAATCTTCTATAAAATACAGAACTACCGGAGTAGTTTTTGGTTCCCTCAAAGATACCACTATGTACCACAAAGATGATCTGTTCACCTATCATATCACTCAAAGCAATAACAAAATCTACAAAGCCATGTCCGACCTCAATACTAGATTTGGAAAAAACCTCGTGGGTACTGCATGAGGATATAGTGAATCAAAAGATAAGAAGGAGCTGACCAGCATGGATAAGACGATTGCTTTTGAGGTGGGGTAGGGGAAGCTTTTCTCTTTATTTTTTCGTAACAATTAGTAGTATACCATTTAAGTAGTTAATTTATTATCCCTTCTTCTTATACATGCAAGATATCCATTATCTTTTAAAATTATTTTCTGAACAAGCTGCTACGTATCGTGTTAAAGAATTGGGAGATGGAACACATGATTTTACAAAAAAAGTTTTAGAAGGAGTATTTTGACTTACTCCAAAATCTTCTCTTGTTCCAGATGCAAATCTTTTTGGAGAGGTTCTTTATGATAACTTTTATGTATATGAGTGATCAAAAAAACAATGAGCTAATGCGAGATGGGATTTTCGTTGTAAAATTAATGGAAAGCTTGTGGTAGTAGAAACGGAAAAACTAGATAACATAGAACCAGGTATGCCACAAATTAAAGCCTATATGATAGCGGAAGAGACTGATTATGGAATTGTTACCGATGCAGGCATATGGAGATTTTTTAAAGATGGGCCAGATAATTTAGATAAGTATGTCACGCTTACTATTGAACAATTATGCTCTACGGAGGGCGCTGCTTTTCTTCAAAATTTTTATAATAGTTATGATTTTTATTTGCAAAGATTAATAAGTGTGGAAAGTATACCTTTTGATACTCAAAAATTTCATCAAAGACTTATAACAACGGCTGAGAGAGTAGTATTTGATTTAAGACATATTTGATTATTTACTGGAGATGGGAAAGAAATTGCGAAAGAAGAAATTCAAACTTCTTATTCTCTAATTATCCAACTTCTACTTATTAAAATAGTACAAGATAAGAGAAAAATAGAGCTCCTTAAAAAGGATGTGATTATAGAAAAATTAAAATCAAAAGATCGACCAGGTATTTTTGAAGCAGTAGAAGAACAAATTAATTGGCTTGGAAAATTTTATCAACCTTATCATAATCAACAAGATAATTTATTGAGTAAAATTATTAAACATTATCAGTGAGAATCCAGAGTAGCAAAATTAAATCTCGATAGTATAAGGCTCTTTTTGGATCTATATTATTTTATTTACTCATTTGATTTTAGAGAAGTAAAACAAGATTTGTTTTGAGCGGTATATGAAAATTACCTCAAGGAACTCTATAAAGAGGAGGATTCTAAGAAATGACAAGTATTTACGCCTCCCGAAATTGTAGAATTTATGCTTGATGAAGTTGGTTATACAGTGGATTATATCCAAGAGGTTATTCACCGTAATCTTCCTTCTTTAAAAGAAAATCTTGATAACCAGCACTATAATATTAATGGACTTTCCCTTATTGATCCTGCTTGTGGCTCAGGAACCTTCCTTTATAAATCTGCATGACGTATTGTTCATGCTCTTCATAATATTCGTAAGACGGATAATATTACTAATGAACAAGCGGGAAAAATGGCTGAAATACTAATTGGTAATAATATTGTGGGATTTGATATTGAGCCATTTCCGTTATATTTAGCTGAGATGAATATATTACAGCGATTACTATTCTTTAATGTAGGAGAAAATTGAGTAATTTTAAATCGTATTGACACACAAATTAAAATTTTCTCTACGGACGATAGTATTGCGGAGTTCCATAATCTAGAAAAGTCTATGAAGAAAGATCTTACTTCTATGGCTACGTCCATGAATCTTTTTACTAAAAGAGATAATGAAGCCATATTTGGAATCAAAGCAGATATACAAGATCGAGATCCAAAATATTTTATTGATATAATGCAATTTGAAAAAGGAATAGAAGAAATCCAAAAACCCTTATATATGATCCAAGAGAGTAACTTGCTTTCAAAGCAAAATAAGAGTTACTGGGATAAAAATGCTAAATTATTACAAAAAAAATGCACCACTTTTAAGGAATTAAAAGATTTTATTAAAATATCTGATAAAAAAATATATGATATTTTTACAAAAAATTACAAAAAGTATGATTCTTTTTTTAAAGAATTAGAGAAGAAGTTAAGCGACCTAAAAGTTAAAACTCTAGCAAAGAGAACGAAATTTGACTTTGTAATTGCAAACCCGCCTTATATTAAATATAATCAAATTAGAAGTGGTCTAGGTATTGATATTACTGAGACTCGGCCTAATATGAATAATGTATATTGAATCAATTTACATAGTATACCAGAATTTCAGAAGAAATATTCCCCCAAACCTAATTTATATTCCTATTTTAACGCTCTTTCATATTGATTAGTGAAGGAGGGATGAAAAGTGTGCTTTATTGTACCTGAAGGATTTGTAGCATATGATTGCAATAATCGATTTTTATTAAATACTAGTAAACTTAGGACTTTAGTATTTTTTAACCAGAGAATCTTTTTAAATAGATGAATACTGGGTAATATACAAACAGCCACAAGTGCTATTGTTTATAGTTATGAAAAGAACCAAGATGAAAATTATAAAATTAAAATTAAAAACAATGAAGAACCAGATCTCAAAAAACCTTTACAAGAAATAATTATTAATTTAAAAGAAAAGCATATAGGCTCTAATGAAATGAGAAAATATATATCCTTAGGGTTTTCTATAACTAAATATTCTGATGAAATACTTAAATTCTTGGATGAATATAATGAAAATTCCGATTCCTTATCCTTATATTTTGATCATAATGTTGCCGAAAAAATATTTTGATCAAAATATTTTTTCGATATTTGATACGATATTAATGAAAAAAAAAGACTTGAAGTAGTTACTAATCCTGATGAATATCATACTTATTTTACTGGAAAAGGTAAATATTATACCAATGATAATGGAGGGTTTTGGCCAAAGTTAAAATCTGAAATACCTCTTTGACAAGCTAATCAATGATATAATTTATTAGATTCACAATATAAGATTATATTAAATAAAACAATTGGATTCAAAAATCCAAGATGTCGATTTTTTGAAGATAAAAGTGTTATACGACCAAGAAATTATTTTATGGCCGTATGATCAAATGATATAACTGAAATTTATTATTTATTTGGACTATTTAATTCCTCTCTTACATGGAAAATTCTTGATTTGTATAACAAAATAGCTTGAGAAATTAGAGAATATTCAGTACTTCTTCCTGATTTTAAAATTCAGATTCGTGTTCCAAAAATTAATAATACAAAAAAAAAGCTTCTTAAAAGCCAACTTATTGAGAATTCAAAGGCTATAATAACTCTTTGCAAAAACTGAAATTCCCATACAGTTAAAACACGAGGAGATATTTGTGAAACAAATTTTGATGCTGATAATCTTTGAGAAAAAATTATAGGTTTAAAAAAACAATATGCTAAACTATGAATTGCACTAAACACTTCTGTAACTTCAACGGATTTTCTCCCTGAAGATATTATGATTCAATTTCAAAACGAAACTTCTGACTTCAAAAAACTAGAGTATGAGAGAGATATTCTAGTGAAGAAGCTATATGATCTAGAATAAAATTTATTTAAACACTTTAAAAAATAATATGTCTCAAAAAGTATATATCCTTACTAACCCCGCTATACCTAATCTTATAAAAATAGGTAAGACCTTATGACCTTTAGAGGGCAGGGTTGCAGAATTAAGTCGTGCGAGTGGTGTTCCATTGCCTTTTGAAGTTTTTTATGCGGCGGAAGTAATGGATATGGATAAATGTGAAAAACTACTTCATGAAACATTTATGGATAGAAGGATTAATCCGAGAAGAGAATTTTTTTCAGTTGCTCCAGAACAAGCTGTTTCAGCACTAAAACTGGCAGAAATAGTAAATATAACTCCTCATCAAGATATTGTGGATTCCCCAGAAGAACAAAGAGCACTTGATGAAGGAAGAAAAAAAAGAGAAAAAATAAATTTGAGTATGATCGATGTGCCTACGGGAGCTCTATTAAAGTTTGTTGATGACGAATTTATAACTTGCATTGTGCTAGAACATGGTAAAGTAATGTATGAATGAATGGAATCAAGTTTGTCAGCAGCTGCAGTAAAAGCCTATGCAAAACTAGGTAGAAATATAACCTACCCACTTCAAGGTCCTCTATATCGAGTGTATGATGGAGAAACCTTAAATGAAAGAAGAATGAGAATAGAATTAGGAGAATAATGTATTATCTCCTAAATTTGGCTTACATTAGAATTATTAAACAACGTCCTCCAAAAAATATCATAAAATAAAACCTCACACACTTGACTCTAATTAGACTAACTCTATAATTATATTATAAGCTTAGGATTTTTTATTATTTTAAAACATCTGTGATGAATAAAACAACAGAGAATTTTCAATTACAGATTACTTTTTTGGAGAAAAGGATAGATCTAAAGTATGGCTCTGAAAATGAGTATTATAATATTGCAATTAAAGACAAGAATTCACTGCATGTGACTGTATTACACATTGGTTTTTCAAAAGAGTTATTGAGGGCAGGTCGCACAATCATAGATATAGAAAAAACCCTAAATGAAGAAATTGAAAAATTAATAATAGATACTAATGAAAAACTTTTTAACGCAGAGGAGTATTTTGTTTATTTCTCTATAAGAGGAATAACTTATGAAAGATTCTTTCCATTCTTAAAATAGATTCATTAAATATTATTACTGATGTCTCATTCGTGCAATAAGAGCGCTTATAATTATTAAAAGAAGTATATATTTTAATCAGTATTCAGTGGGTTTATATCCCACGCACCACCCTTCCTCACGCAATTCCCTCCATCATCTTAAATTTCAGAGTTCTTCAGGTCATTTTATTCAGAATATAAAATGGCAAATAACATACTTAATATAATAAGCAAATATTCAATAAATCGCAACAAAAAATATAAAAATAGCAATAAAACTAAGTATACCATCAAGCCAGTTTAAAAAGGGTCCTGTGGAATAAATCATATATAAACTTAAGGATAAGATAATAATTCATGTAAATAGGCTAAGAGTATTTTGAATGGACCTACACTTAGAACACAAGGGGATATTTATTTTTGCTTTTAAATAATTTCATCACAAGAAACTACGATACCAAGGAAACTTAATGATATTAATCTGATTAATTTTATCAGCTTTATTTTTTGCGCAATAATGGCAAATTCAAATTTGATCAATATCATGCGACTTCTTATTTTCCATAGAGATTATATATTAAGAGATAATATTACCGTAATTAAAGAGCGCTTGCAAACTATTAAAAAATTAATTCATTACTTTTGTTTACTTATATCATCCCTAAAATCAATTAAAAAAAATCTTACCATCACAGTAAAACTTAATATTGTAGTGGCGGTCCCGATAAGATAATCTTAATCATGTTAGTCTTACGGTAACCAAGAAATATTTAAGAATTACAGATGATAAGCTTGTGGATCTTCGTAATAAATTGGGTTTGTAGAACTCCATTTGTTAAGAAAATATTCTTTAAACTAGTGAGGGTCAGTTAATTACAATGGGAATTAGGAGCTTAATTGGTTCTTGAAAACTTATCTAATTGACCAAATAATTATTATCCAATCATATATCAATTTTTAATTGCATAATCTATGATTGTTCACTTCATATCTAAGGGAACAAGGTTTATTTCAGGTAATTGATTCCAATTGATCTTTTGTATCTCGTATATATTGTCATTACTGTGCACTAAAGATTCAGGTCCATCTAGTTCATGTGTTTGAAAAAACTTATCTCCTTTGTTTTTACAAAGATATACATCAGTAACGTATCTAAGAACATCATCATTTGGTCATTTTACATCGTAGTTATATACAGTAATTGTATCAATTATATCTACTTCAATTCAAACTTCTTCCATAATTTCTCTATGTAGCGTTTCTTCAGGAGTCTCTGATCCTTCAGATCATCAACCTATAGTCACATAATACTCTTTTATCTCTCAGGATGGTTTGAGTTCATGTCTAAACATAAGTAAAATACCATCATCGTGCATGATGATAGCACGGGAAGCTCTATCTTTAATGGTAAAATTTGAACCTGTCATAATAAAAATTGAATAGTATAAAAAAATATTTAGAGGTAATAATATACTCAAACTACTTACTCATTCAATAAATCAATTATTTTACTTACTACTGTATGTAATGCGTGGTTATTATGTACAATCCTGAGTTTATTTGACGTATCTATTAACTTTATTCTTTCAAAATGATATAATTGATCTTTTTTAATTGCTTCTATTGTAGAAATATCTCTGGGTCTAGCGTTTTGTCTACTTAGATCATTTATTCTATACTCATATATCTTTTCTGGATCTACCTTTACAAAAAAAATATGCTGAAACAATTCATAAACTTCCGGCACTAAATATCAATGTCAAGTAACAATAACTCATCAAATTGTTTTTGTTAATCAATTCTTTAAGGCATTTTGGATTATATCTTTTTTCATAACTGGAGTAATATCATTATCTGTTGGATTTATCATTCAAAAAACCTCTTCTATATATTGAGTGCAAAATTTTGAACCATCAATAGCTGTGTAGTTAGCTAAAGAGTTAGCTAATTCTATAGCAATTGCAGATTTTCAAGATCCATGTGTCCCACAAATGTAAATTTTACTATTACTCATGTTTCTTTTAAATAGAATGAATTATAAAGCGTATTCAGCAAGTTGAGTTATATTAATTTCTTTGCGGAAAGACAATAATTTATCTTTAAGTATAGAATAATTTTTATCAAAAAACTGAGGATTATGGATTTCTGTTTTTATTAACTCACTTGATAGATAAGGTATATTTCAGATTACCTTTCCGTCCTTATTAATACAGCTTAGTTCATTGATAGAGGAGTAGTATATCGGGATTAATCAACTATATAATAATTCAAATTCTAGTTTCAAAAAATCCTTACTAGGAGAGAATGATATAAAATATGGACATTTCTCAAAGTAAGAGAATACTTCAACATAAATCTCTTCTTTTGATTTTTGCAATGAAAGATAGGAAATAAACCTAATCATAGACTCATAGAATCACGATACACGAATTATTGCTCTACTATTGAAATTATTAGTAAAGAAACTTCCTTCAAACTGCTTCAAATTATTTTTTATTTTTTCTGATGAATCTTTATATCATTGTAGCAAAAATTCACTATAAAAATCTGGGTAACAAACTGCTCATTCCAGAAACACTGCATTACTTTTTCTTTTATTTCAAAATTGCTTTCGAGATATTATGGGATGGGAAAAGTCTCATTCGACTATAGGGTATAGACTTGTGTAGCTTCTAAATAATGCTCAAAAAATACCAGAATGGCTACTACCATCGCTTCCAATATTTATTAATCAAGTCTTCAGTATATCATATCATTCTTCCTGTTCTTTGGAAAGAAATGGAGAAAATGTTGTTTCAAAATCAAAAAAAACTGGATATGGGATATTGCATAGAATATTTTCCCAATGCAGATCTACTCATCTTAGAGTAAGGATATAAGGAATTATGTATCATAAAGCATAATAATAATTTTCTACATCTCATTTGATGTTAGATTGATTATTTATTTCAATATACTCTCTGTATAAGGAATTATTTATCTCAATATAGTTAGGAAAGTAGTTTTTTAGTTTAGGGTCAAAAGCAATTAATAATTCAATAATCTCTTTTTCTGAATTATTTTCGGCACTATAGTATATGAACTTCTTATTATCTTTGTTTACCAAAAATTTAGATGGCTCTCCGTGCATATCTCCCATCAGTTCCACTAATCTATATCAATCTTTTGAAACCTTATCATCTACCTCTTTAAATATTTTTATATAGATACTTATTATTCATCATAAAAAATCACTATTACTAATGATATTGCTTCATTCAGATGAGATAAATTCTCTTATATCTGCAAATATGCTCTGAGAGCTGAATAATTCAAAAAAAATAGTTATTCCATTTTTAAAGACTAATTCAAAAAACGAATCAAACAATTTTTCTTTTTCGGAAAACAATTTTTTTTGTTCATCATCAAGATATTTATGCAATTGTTCTTTGCATATACTTTTTATTTCTGCATTCATATTCCATCTTATAACTAATAAAAAGGCGCTGTATAAATTTATACAGCGCCTTAGTGAAACTAACTACAACTTGTAGAAGTAGAAGCTGCTTCATCTGCATTGTTAATGATTCAAGCAATTACAACTTTAAGACCATCAAATCCTTGAACTGGAGCTGGAACTGGAATTTGAACTTCTGGCGTTCATGAGCTTACATTTTTCATTATTCAATAATAGAGTGAATAAATATGCTATTTTACATAGCAGTAATTTACTATATAATATTAATATAATATTTCAATCTTAAATTTAATTTTCTTCTCGAACATGGTTTTAGATGAACAAAAAAAGCTTACCATAACGGTAAAACCAATATTTGAAGAATTGTTTATCTTAAGTGGCGGTCCCGACGAGACTCGAACTCGCGACCTCAGCAGTGACAGTGCTGCGTTCTAACCAACTGAACTACGGAACCACATGTGTTGTTTCTGATTATTTCTATTTGAATCCAAAGATATTAATGGAGCCGGATACTGGACTTGAACCTGTGACCGACCGCTTACAAGGCGGTTGCTCTACCACTGAGCTAATCCGGCAAAATAAATTCTGAACATTGCTGTCCGGAATTTAGGACTTTATTATTTAGTTTTAGTTGTTTTAGCTACTTTAGGAGTTTTAGCCTTAGCTTTGATTGTTCCAGTTGGTACTGCTGACATAAGAGCAGCCACTTTTCTAGAAGCAGATTTTTTGCTGATAATGTTCTTTTTAGCAGCTTTATCGATTCTTTTTTGTGCATGAACTATCAATTCACCAACGTTTTCAGCTTCAGCTTTTACGGCTTTAGTTGCTGCTTTCGTAGCGTTTTTCATACTTACTTTGAAGTATGCGTTTATTTCAGTTTTTTTAACACTATTTCTTAAAGCTTTCTTAGCTGATTTAGTTATTGGCATAGGAGGGGAATTCAGATTAAAATTTAAAATATTCTGATTATATGAGTATTTAAGTACATTGTAATGGTATGGCTCCGAAGGCGGGACTCGAACCCGCGACCAATTGGTTAACAGCCAACTGCTCTACCGACTGAGCTACCTCGGAATAGCTGTGTTTCCACTTATAATATTCTTGCCCTTAAAATCAAGAATAAGTGCAATCTATTTTTACTTTATTCATACTTATATTGTCGATTGGACTTTTGAATCTAGAAAATAGAGTTTATTGAGTTTCCATTTCTTTGATTTGGTCCCTGATGATTGCAGCAGTTTCAAATTCTCGATTGCTTATAGCAAGCTGTAACTGCTTACCAAGTTCATCCAAAATTATTGATTTTTCTGCTTTCGTAAGTCTTTTTAATTTTTTTCTTGTTCCTCTTTGTAGTCCAGTAAAATCTTGAGTCAGAACCTCATCCGTCTTTACACTTTCGATATTTTTGATATTGGATATAGCGATACTTGGTTTCATTTTATGTTTCAGATTATATTCTATCTGTGTATTTCTTCTACGATAGGTCTCATAAAGAGCTTTGGTCATGCTTTCTGTAATATTGTCACCGTAAAGTACTACTTCACTATTGGGATTGCGGGCAGCACGACCAATAATCTGAACAAGTGCGGTCGAAGATCTCAAAAATCCTTCCTTATTTGCATCCAAAATAGCGATAAAAGTTACCTCAGGAAGATCGATTCCTTCTCTGAGTAAGTTGATACCTACAAGAATATCTATCTGTCCTGTGCGAAGTTTTTTGATAATCTCCCAACGTTCGAAAGTAGAAATCTCACTATGAAGATAAAAGGCCTTATATCCTTTGGAAATTAGAAAATTAGATATTTCTTCAGAAGATTTTTTGGTAAGGGTAAGAAGAAGGATCTTTCCTCATTTACTGATATGATAATCTATTTTCTCAAACATATGATCGATAAAAACTGGAACACGGTCAGGATGTGAAGTTCCTACATAATCAACGAGATTGGGAAGGGTGGTTGTGATTGACATGAAATGATGGTAGTTATTTTTAGTGCAATTTACAGTTGAATTTGAACTTAAGTTTATATATACTTATTTTATAAATTATATATTCTTTTGAGTAGCTTTTTTTACTCCGCTGAACAGCGGAGTTGAATTTGAATTTAAGTTTTGTTATACTGGCTTTGCTCTAAACGATAAAGACTCTGCTCCGCTAATTGGCAGATTATAATAATATTTATATATCTTCTT
Organism: uncultured bacterium; assembly: GCA_937862565.1. Classification (GTDB taxonomy): domain Bacteria; phylum Patescibacteriota; class Gracilibacteria; order Absconditabacterales; family Absconditicoccaceae; genus CALMFT01. Next base: position 26,977 of record CALMFT010000012.1, on the reverse strand, counting down.
TCCTCAATGATAATTTTCTTTGAAATAATGAAATTTGTTTTCTTTGTAATTACTGTTCTCTTGGGGTTATTTTTTTATAGAGGAGAGCTCCTGTTTGATGCTGATCAATATATGCTAATTCAAAAGCTACTTATGCCAGGTTATATGATTTTATGCGGTATGATGGTGGGGTATTTGATAGGATCGATTTGGTTATCCAAAAATGAAATGAGCAAAGAAAAATCTACATATATCTATACTATAGCATTAGTTTTTGGTCTCGTGCTTGGTATTATACTTGCAGTTATTAATATCTATTTTGTGTTATAAAAATCTAGATCGGAAATACATTTCTCAATTCAAAATTAATATTTTGTTTATTGGAATCATTGAGATACACTTCACATTGTATTTTTTCATCTTTCATACCTATACCTTTGACGATTGCGAACCAATTATTATTGGTTTTTTTGAGTTCGATGTTGGTGGTTTCTTTCATAGTATGTTCTGGATTGGCGCATAACATACCGAGTCTCGCATTTATTTCTGAACCAAGCCGTTCTTTGTTGAGAAATGAAATATATTCTGATAATTGATACATGCTAGCATCAGTAGTAGTAGCAAGGTGATATCATCTTCATTCCTTACTATCCACAAACCAAAGTCCTTCATTTATTTTATAATATTTTAATGAAAATAAAGAGAGGAAAGTATCAAATTTATTGAGTTTATCTCATTCATATACGATCTTCCCACAATCTTGGTTTGCAATTTTTGTGTCACACTCAAAAGGAGTAATTTTCATCACTGGGCGGAAAGTTCTAAGATCTTTGATGAGTATGGAACCACTCAAATCAAGATCGACAAAATAATTAGTATTTTTACTGAGGTTGATTTGTAGGTTATTATCAAGACTCATATATTTAGTAATGATTTTGGGATCAGTAGCTGGGTCAATAATCTTATAAATTCTATTTACCTCTATCATATAATTTTCATCAATTTCACTATTATCAATTTTACCTTCAATTACTGCTTTCCCTTTGTACTTTATAATATCCAAATCCTTACTTTTGAGCCATCGTTTTGATCACACACTATCTATAAATGATATCAAACCGTTATTCTGACCTTGAATAATTTCTCATTCGAGTTTTATAGTGTCGCCTTTTTGATACTGTGGAGCAGCAGAAATAGTATTTTTTATAAAATCTATACCCTTCATCAAAACCCCATTCATTAAAAAGACAAAGGCAAAGATGCCCAAAATCCCATACCAGAAATAATGTGAAAAGAATTTACGCTGAAATTGAGTTTGATTTTGAGATATGAATGGGATTTTTGTTGATTTCATAAGTTATTAAGCAGATAAGAATTACGATTTTAGATTATATAATATAATCTGATTCTATAATCATTTGATTAAAATTTGCAATTCTAATGTAAAACAAATACAATAAAGAAACTGCATAGATTGTAAAAATACTTATAATTATGCTCTAATTCTCTTTATACTCATATTCTCGATGCTTAAAAAATCAGATTATTCTTTAATATTATTATGATTTACTGCTATAGTGGTGGCATTTTTGACATATTTGATATTGGTTTTTGTATCACCGTCTACAGCTCGCCATTATGATTATTCTCAAGTTATGACTCAAAGAGATAGAGTAGAAGGAGATGTTAGCACAGATATTCAATTGGAGGATCTTGTGCAGGAAGCGCTAAATAATTCTCATGAAGCAGCTTCTACAGACGATGAAAAACTTTACCAAACCATATGTAATACCTATAAGACAATTTGTGATAAGACCAACTTTACCGTGAGTAACCTAACAAAAAGACAGGAGATCTACTATCAGGTAATTGTAATTTATGTACTTCAAAAACTCTCTACATTTTGAGTTTTTTCAGATTATATGAGCAATATTACTATAAAATCGAAAAGTATTACAGCAAGAGGATTTAGTACGGATACTAAGATCACCTTGGACGTCAAGCCTATGAAAAGTTACAATGAATTTTTACAGGTAATGATACATGAATTTGGACATATTGTCGATTTACAGCAAATAATCGGAACTCTTACAATGGGAAAAGATAAGCAATTTACTGAGTTTTGAGAAAGCAGGTTTTCTATCAATGATCCTTCATTGGATTTTTATAAACTTAGTCGAGCAAATGAAAACACAAGACTAAATAGTGTAAACTATGAAGATTTTGTTTCTGGTTATGGTATGAGCGATACTTTTGAAGATTTTGCTGAATGTTTCAATTTCTATTTAAACTATAATCTGATATTTCAGAAATTGACTTTACAATCCAATGTTTTGAAGCAAAAATATGATTATATCGATCAGCTCTTGTGAGGAAACTATATAAGTGATGGTCAGGCCAAACAAGCTAATTTTGAATTATATAAACGAGATTTTCGTCCTTACGACACTACGAGATTTTAATTTTTGATCTTGATTTTTTCTTATCAAATCTTTATATTGAAAACATTATTCAATTTAATTGATAATCTTTTTTATTTATAATTTTTTTTAATGAAAAAACATTTATTGTGAGCGATGCTATTCGCAGGTTTAGCATTTGGATTCGCAAATGTAACTAAAGCAGAAGTAATTTGTACAATGGAACGAAATCCAGTTTGTGGATCAAACATGGTTACGTACGGTAATGCATGTATGGCAACAAGTGCTTGAGTTGTTACTACTCCTGGAAATTGTGATACTAAAACAAATCCTTCAGCTACTGAACTTGTACTTTGGGCTCATGGAAAAGGAATTACTTCTTTTGATACCCTTGCAGGATTTAGATACGATGATCGTGTATCGAGACAAGAAGCTAGTAAAATGATTGTAAATTTTGCTATTGCTCTCAAAGGTGATGAATTTGCTATGACAATTAAAAACGAACTCTGCACATTTGTAGATAGCAATTTGTTTGGACCTACGCTAGTTTCATATATCAAAACAGCTTGCCAACAAAATATTTTCAAAGGTATTCAAGAAACTAATGGGCTTATGTTCTACCCAAATGAAAACTTCACAAGAGCACAAGCTGTTGCTGTTTTGATTAGAGTTTCAGAAGGAATGATGTTAGAAAACGTTAACCCTTGGTATAAAAATTACCTCAATAAAGCTGATGATCTTACAGATGGTTATATTAATGCTGGAGATTATGACTTTGAAGGTAAAGTAACAAGAGGTGAACTTATTGCTTGGATGTTCCATATCAACAAACATTATTCTGATGATGGAATCCATATTGTAATACCACCAGTTATTATTGATACGCCTGATGTTCCAGTTTCAACAGGATCTACTGGACGAGTGTTCCCAGGATGGATATTTAGCGGACTTGTATTTCCTACAGGAGGAATAGATCTCCCTGATGATCTCATTGACTTACCAGATTTCACTTTACCTGATGGTTTCTTAATTATAGACTGAAAAATTAAACTTAAACCTGATTTTAACTTTTCTGGAGGATTGGTATTTCCACCAAAATTTATTATACCAAAGATAGTTTTCCCATGATTTTAATCATAAATATTTGATTAGAATAAAAACTATCAAAATGAAATGAGGGCTGCAAAGTTCTCATTTTTTTATTGATAAAATCCTTTACTTAAATATCGTGAACGAATGAGCATTATTGAAAATTTCAATCAATTTATAGAAAATGCCGTGAGAAAGGTAGGCATCAAAAATTTCCCCATAAACTCTATTGAGTTAGCAAAACAACAACAGGATTTCTTGATAAACTGTATCGAAGATAACTTGGGGAGTAAGATTTATAATAATCTGAAACTGACATATGATGCCGTAAATGTATGGAAGGGGTATAGTCCTGTAAATCTCATAGAATCAATGACCGCTCTGCTGGGAATCAATCAATATCAGGATATTGTTACTTATATTGACGAAGGTGGACTCACACGTGAAGAACCAATCTATATCGGGCGTACCTCTGGTACGAGTGATGGTAACACGGGCGGGAAAAATATTCCTATCACAGAAAAGTCTCTTGAGATGGGTGAAAAGGATGCAATGAAAAACACGCTTATGCTGGTAGTCAAAAAAACAGGAATAAAAAACATCGCCTTTGGAAAAGCAATGGTGATGAGCGCAAGTTTTGATGGAAAAAAATGATATATTTCTGGGATCATGAATCATTATGCAAGTTTATTCCGAAAACGTTTACTCTATCCACCTGCATCCATTATTGGCATCGCTAACCGAGAAGAGAAGAAAAAAGCCATCATCAATGACCTCAAATCTAATCCCATTTACATTAGCTCAGTGCATGGAGTGGCGGCGCGACCACTGGAAGTGCTGACTCAGCTCAAAGATACTGATCCTGCGCTCGCCAAGGAAGTATTACAACATCTGTGTTATGTTTCGATAGGGGGTGGACCTCCACTTGATTACAAACAACGTTACAAGCAGCTTTTGGAATCATTATGAATCAATCAATCTTTGTGTGCTACCAATAATCACAATGCCACAGAAGGTTTTTTTTGATCGCAGTTGAGAAATTTTGATAATCTGGATTTTCACTGGATGACCCCTCATATCTGGGGAAACTGGTTTGGGTATATTACAGTTTCAGAATATAATGAATATATCTATAATCAGAAAATTCCTCATGTTTTAGGTCTTCATGAAGTGATTCCTCACCAAGAATATATACAAATCACTCTCAATCATCGTATTCCTGTGCCTTATATAGTCAAAGATATTGTGACCTTCAATGAAGAAGGCGAATATTTGGTAACGGGAAGAATAGGAATGGCGAGTAATGTTGCCAATGAACATATAGAACAAAAGCATGTTTTGGAGTGTTTGACAGACTTGCATGTTAGGTTTCCAGCTCTCAGTGACTACAATGCAATTGCAGGGATGGAGCTTGATAACAATCATAAACTGACTTTCCATCGACTTATAGAGTCTCAAGATCCTACAAATAATGATATTTCTACAATTTCATCACGAATACACGAATGGTTTATCGCCCATCATGAACAGTACAAATGATTTGCGGAAAAATGAAAAATAATCTGATGCAAGGTGAAGCTTGTGTGAGTTGGGGAAATTACTGATCACCTGAGGAAGCTCGGTAAGTGGCATGAACAAAGTAAAATCCCTCATATTGGAAATACGAATTATGAGGAGATTATTGCGAAGTATACTATTTCCTAAAGTCAAACTTCTGTTGTGTTTACGACTGGTTTTTTGATCAAAATTTATTATGTATTATATTCGTTTTATTTAGTAAAATACCTGTTATGTCAGCCTCATCTCACGATCAATTGTATTGTATCAGACATTCATTGTCTCATGTACTTGCTCAAGCTCTCCAAAGAACCTTGGATCCTAGCGCACAATTGTGAACCTGACCAGCAATCGAAGATGGTTTTTACTATGATGTTTCTTTATCAAAGGGACTAGAGTTTAAAGAAGAAAACTTGAAAGAACTTGGTAAGGTAATGGAAGGTATCGTAAAAGAAGGACAAGGTTTCTGAAAATATACTGCTAAAGATAAAGCAGAAGCCTTGATGATTTGCGATCTTATGAAACAAGACTTCAAAAAAGAACTTATAGAAAAGTTTTATCAAGCTGATAATACTGCACAATATACTTTTTACTATAATTTTGTAGATAGTAAATCTCTCCCAGCGCTCGAGAAAAAGTCTCATTCAGATTATATTAAATTATATACTCATCTTACTACAAAAATAGGAGAACTGGATTCTTCAATAAGTGGAAACTTTATCACTTTCTTGGATCTGTGTGAAGGAGGACATGTGGAAAATCTCAAAGAACTTCCTGATGGATGTTTCGCTATGAATAAGATTGCAGGGGCGTATTGGCAAGGAAAAGAGGGAAATCCTATGATGACAAGAATCTACGGATGGGCGTTTTCTACAAAAGATGAACTCAAAGCTCACCTTGCTATGTTAGAGGAAGCAAAGAAAAGAGATCATAGAACTATCGGAGCAAAGATGAAACTATTTACTATCAGTGAATTGGTAGGTTCTGGATTGCCTTTGTTCCAGCCAAATGGAATGATTTTGAGAAAAGAAATTACAGATTACTTATGGGAACTTCATAAAAATGAAGGATATCAATGGGTATGGACTCCTCATATTGCTAAAGAGGTATTGTATACTACTTCAGGTCATGCTAAACATTATATGGATGATATGTTTAAAGTACATGGAGGAACTTCGAACGAAGATTTTTATATCAAACCTATGAACTGTCCGCATCATATGCAGCTATTTGCAGACAATGCTTTTTCATATCGTGATATGCCTATTAGATATTTTGAACCTGCAACCGTATACAGAGATGAAAAACCTGGTCAACTGAGTGGACTTACGCGCGTAAGAAATATTACTCAAGACGACGGACATCTTTTCTGTAGAACTTCACAAATCAAAGATGAAGCAAACACAATTGTGAGTATCATCAAAAAGTTTTATGAGACTATGGGTATGTTTGAATGATATTGGGTTTCCTTGAGTTTGAGAGGAGAAGATAAAGAAAATTATTTATGATCTGATGAGATGTGGGAAGAAGCAGAAAATGCTTTGAGAGAAGTATGCATTTCAGCAGGACTCAATTATAAAGAAGTACCAGGAGAAGCAGCATTTTATGGACCAAAACTTGATTTCATGTTCCGTGATGCAATCGGTAGATATCATCAACTCGGTACCTGCCAAGTAGATTGGAATCTTCCTGAAAGATTTGATCTTTCATTTACGAATGAACAAGGAGAAAAAGAAAGACCAATAGTAATTCATAGAGCAATTGCAGGATCTTTGGAAAGATTTATTGGCGTAATGGTAGAAAACTTTGCTGGAGACTTCCCATTGTGGCTCAGTCCAGAACAAATCAGAGTAGTACCAGTCGCAGAAGTATTTACAGACTATGCAAAGGAAGTCCAACAACTTTGTAATCAAGCAGGACTCAGAGCCAAAGTAGATACAAGCGATGATAGTTTTAGTAAAAAAATTCGTAATGCAGAAACTGATAAAGTATACTATGTTCTCATCGTGGGAGAAAAAGAAGTAGAAGATAACACAGTTTCTCTCAGAAACGTAAGAACAAAAGAACAAGAAGTACTAGGACTTGAAGCGTTTGTAGAAAAGGCGTTTGATTTGTACAGCAATAGAGGATTGTAGAAGATGGTGAGATACTACATAGAGAGTGGGAAAGAAAAATCATAGTTAGTATCGATTTACTACACTATTCTTTATGTCGTAATGATCAATATGATCCACAATCGTAAATCACCTCGTAAAAAAGGATATGATTATACCTCACCATGAGGATATTTTGTAACCATATGTACCAAAGATAGAAATCATTATTTTGGCGATATCGGTAGGGGTGATTCAATAAATCATCCAAATTATTTTGGCGATATCGGTAGGGGTGATTCAATAAATCATCCAAATTATTTTGGCGATATCGGTAGGGATGATTCAATAAATCATCCAAATTATTTTGGTGATATTGGTAGGGATGATTCAAAAAATCATCCTATAATGAAATTATCACAGATAGGAAAAATATGTGATCAAGAAATACAAAAATTATCCCAAAGAAAATCTGTAGATGTTCATGAACGAATTGTGATGCCAAATCATATTCATATCCTATTGATTGTAGATAAATATACGATCGTAGGGGCGGATCATCAATCCGCCATAAATTGTCAATGATCGGGCGATTTATCGAATCGCCCCTACGATGATCCAATAAATCGCCCCTACGATGATCCAATAAATCGCCCCTACGATGGTCCATCGTTGTCATCAATTATAAAATTATTAAAATGAAATATATCAAAAATGGCATTGCAAAATAATATACCCTTCTGATGGCAAAGATCATTCCACGATCATATCATCCGCAACGAACATGAATATGACAGAATTAAATATTACATTCAAACCAATCCAGCAAACCGAGAAAAGGATTCTTTACAATAATAAACAAAGGCCTGTACCCTTGAAAAACTCGTATCAGATCTTCGGGTCATGGATAAGCAGGTCTACTCGATATAAAAGGGTAGGAGAATAAGAGTGAAAAAACCTGTAGCAATACAGGTTTTTTTCATACTTTAAATTCAGATTATAATATCATTCTAATGATAATGAATAACTTGAATAGTAGGGTAGTTTCCAGTCACTGTATCCGTATCAGAAATGATGACATACGGTTTGTGGCTGGTATTTTGAACGATAGGGAACTGGCTTTGAATTCGACCAAAATTGAGTTCTGGTTTTCCTTCGATGTGGTGGGCAATTACTCCATAATAATACCCTAGTTTTTCCAAGATATCAAGATCTCGCGTACAGGTCAAGATAGGAAGAGAAGATTTGTAGGCAGAAAGCATTTTTGCTCCACGACCTGTTTTGGTAAAGATTACAACTCCTGCTGCGTTGATATTTTTCGCCAAGAATAAAGCAGATTGTAACAAATGTTTGTAGCTTAGTCCTATTCCATCCCGCCCATCGGTGTTAAAATCAAAGAATTTTTGTATCTTATGCTCTTCGGCTGTTTGAACTGTATTTTTCATAAATTGTACTGCTTGGATGGGGTAGTTACCAATTGCAGTTTCCCCTGATAACATAGTACAATCCGTACCCATCACTACTGCTTGGTAGATATCGTGGATTTCTGCTCTCGTAGGGAAAGGTTCTTTCATCATAGATTCGATCATCTGCGTAGCAATGATAATTGGTTTACCGTATTTGTGGCACAAGTGCATGATTTTTTCTTGGTAGACAGGAAGCATAGTAACTGGTACTTCAATTCCTAGATCTCCTCTTGCTGCCATTACTCCATCACTTTCTTTTGCAATCTCTTCCAAATTATCCAATCCTTCTTGATTTTCTATTTTTGCAATAATCTGAATATCATTTCCTCCATTTCCTTTCCAGAAATTTCTTAATTCTCTAATATGTTCCGCATTTCTCACAAAACTCATAGCTACGATATTGATACCATTTTGAATACCAAACAAAGCATCTTCTTTATCCTGTTCTGTCAAAGCTGGTAGTTTAATCTTTTTACCAGGTAAATTGATATGTCTATATGATCAGATAATTCAGCTTGAAAGCGTTTTACATACGCAATAACCTACTCCAATTTCTATCACTTCTACGTCAAATAATCCACTATCAATTCTGATAATATCTCCAATCTCGAGGTCATCCAACAAAGAAGAATAATCACAAAAAATATCTCTTTCACCAAGACCTTCTTGAGTGATAGAAATCTTGATCATCTCGTCTTTTTCAAAACTTATTTTCTCCTCTTTTTTCCCAGTTCTAATTTCAGGTCATTTATTATCCATAAGAATACTGAGTTTCGTTTTTTGTTCACCATTGAGTTTGCGAACAAGATCTATTACCATCTTCTTCTCATCATAATCTTTATGTGAAAAATTGAGTCTAATAACGTTCACGCCATTGTGGTAGAGTTCGATAAGTTTTTCTTCTGTCCACGTAGCAGGTCCTACAGTCGCGATAATTTTAGTGAGTTTCATGAGTTTTTAGTGTATTATAAATAGTTTTCTTGATTTCAAAAAATTTTGGAACTCATAGTATATTTTTTTTATGAGCGTAATCCATTTATTTATTATTGATTTTGGAGAAGTTAGGATTTTATTGTTTTTTAACCACAAATTATTATCCTTATGACTTATAATCTGATTATTATTAATATAAAAAAAATGGCCTGACATAGTAAACGACACAACATCAAACATAGAAAAGCCGCTGAAGATGCCAAAAAAAGCAAGGTATACAGCAAGATGGGGAAACTCATTGAGATTGCAGCGCGCGGAGGTCCTGACCCCAGCATGAATCCTTCTTTGGATACGGTTTTGACCAAAGCAAAATACGCGAGTGTTCCCAAGGAAGTCATAGAAAGAGCTATCAAGAAAGGTTCAGGACAGGCAAATGGAGCAGCTTATCAGACTTTATTTTATGAAGGATACGCACCTGGTGGGGTGGCTTTGTATATCAAAACTCTTTCTGATAATAGTAACCGTACTGCTACCAATATTCGTACCTTACTCAATAAATCAGGAGGAACTATGGCTGAAATGGGCGCAGTAGGGTGGCAATTTAGAGAGATTGGAGAAATCGTGATCGAGGGAAGTATCAAAACTGAAAAGATCAAGGGTAACGATATCGAAAGCGTACTACCTTTTGATGAAGATAAGCTAGAAAATGAATTATTGGGTCTAGATATCAGTGATTATACACTTGAAGAAGGTATTTGCAGAGTAGTAACCACTATGGAAAATTTTACTGGAGTGTTGAAAAATATTGAAAATCTAGGTTACAAACTCGCTAGCGCTGATCTTATTCGAGAATCCACCAATCCATTAGAGATTAGTGACGAAATCTATGCAAAAGTTGAAAGAGTAAGAGAAGTACTGGAAGATGATGACGATGTAGAAGAAGTTTATGACAATATCCTATAATATCCATATATTATTGTGAAAATTAGTATAATACTAGGAAATCACCCCAAAAACTTGCAATATTTAAATATTCTGATTATAATGGTAGTATTACTATTACTCAGAATATTTTTAATATATATAGTACATTATGATGAAAAAATTTCTCTGGTGAATCTTAAGTCTTCCTGTAGCGGTAATAACTTTCTCGCTAGGATGGGGATTTGGTGAAAAAAATCTTACAAATAACTCTTTGATTGATTTTACAACTCAATCTGTACAAAACGAAGGAGCTAAGATTACAGTTACCAATAAAGGTTCTCTAAAAGTTTTCAAGTTAGAAATTGATAATACGAATGAACCGATCGGATCAAATACTGAATTCGTAGAATGTCCAGGATCCAAATTATGATCTATGAATATAGATATGGGATATGAATTACCTCCCAAAATGTATGACGCTGCCACAAATTCTGAAGTGAACTTCTTTGGATATTCACTCAATTTTCTAGCCACAAACGCTGTAAAGAAAGCAAAATATCTTACTTCAAGCAAGAAGCCTTTAGCTCCTGGTCAGTGTATTTATGGGATTATGGATTCTATGAATAAGTTAGATAGTCTGATTGTATATGATATCAAACTTGTAGATAACTGTGTGCCTGCAAAAGGAGGTTTTGAATGTAATTAATAAAATAATCTGATTTATTTAAAGCTAATCAAAATATTGTTATACATAGAAAAAACCCTTAGTGATTTCACTAAGGGTTTTTGTTTAACTGAGCTGTAAAGCGGAGTTAGGGCAGTAAAGAGAATCCATACTGATTCATGCTTTGTTCAAGAAGTTTTGTGTATCTACTCCCCACATTTTTATCTTTCTTTAATTCACTTTTTGAAAGATTTTGCGTTTCACTCAATTGCTTGATTCCACGTTTTACTAAAGCATTATAGAGTCTTGGACCTATGTCTTTGTGTAAGACATGAAGATAGGGATCATTTTCTTTTAGAGGACTCAATCGTATGATCATAGAATGATCTGATTTTGTCCACTGGCAATTAAAATGTTTGCCATGCCAGAAAATGGCTTTTCTTCCCATAGATGGAATAGATTCGGGCTGTTGTTCATACTCATCATACAACATAGCTTTCAATTCTTCCATACTAAGATCCTCTTGATAGATTACTCTTGTTTTTACTTTCTTTACTTCCATTGTAATTTTTGTTTATTCCTCCGACCTGGAGTAAGAACAATATAAATATATTTAATACTTTGTCAAGTGTATTCAAATACTAACATCACTAAAAAAGAGAAGAAAAAACCCCCGTAAAAGACGAGGGTCGTGTGTGTAAGGTAATTCAACTAAAGAGTGTAACTCCGTGATCTGCGCTTAGTACTACGCATAGTGATTTTGTATGGCGATATCCCAAGTGATAACGCAGCTCAGCCACAGAAAACTCAAGAATCTCATAAACATTCCGAATTTCTAATCCTTTTAATAAATCATAAGTTTTCTTGCTGATGTTCAGGGATGCAATGTCAATCCCTTTGAGGTCTTCGTTACCGGCCTGATAGATTTTTTTGGCCGTTACTCTTAGAAAAACAATGCAACGCTCTTTCCATTCAGCATTCTTGTTTGGATCCGATTGGATTTCGGCCCATTCTTCGTTGAACTCTTGAAGAACCTTTCCATACATTCGGTTTGATTCTTCGAATTTTGCGAATTCACTGATAGGACTTTCTCCTGCTGCATTTGTTGTTTCTGTGTTCTGTTTTGCACTTAACTTATTCATTTTGTTATAGTTTTTTTTACTCCTACCTGGAGTAACTAGTATATAAATATATTATTCTATTTGTCAATAGTAATTTAATGAAATTATAATCAATTTTGGTTAAGAAAAAATCCCTGTAAAAACCAGGGATTTGGGTTAGAGATTGTTTCCCATAGAGGGATAATACCTCTCAAGAACCCGTGAATTTTTCTTCACTTCACTTAATTCTTCTTCTAGATTTGCATTAAGTTTTTTAAATTTCGCTTTTGCTTCCTCAAGACGAACTTTTTCAGCTGCTAACAATTGTTTAGGAAAATTTTTATATTTTTCTTCCAACTCTTGTTTTTCCTGAGAACGTTCTTTATAAAAATTACTCAATGCCTTTTCCCTCTTTTCATTGAATAAATCAATATTCAATTGAGTAGTTTCAATGCTTTGTGTTCTTTCGATTTTTCTGTCTTGATGCTCTTGCTCACTGCGTTCTAATCTTTTTTCTATAGTCATAGTTCTTGTTTATTTCTCCGACCTGGAGAGGGAGTATACATAAATATTTTGATATAAATGTCAATAGCTAGGATAATTAGCTACTAATTATGAAAATTATTTCTTTTGAAATTACCGTTAAATACCTCAGGCTTATACAAAGAAAAAGGATCTTTTTGAAACTGCTTATGATACGTTTTTTCAAGCATTTCTAGCGTAGTAAGAAAAGATTGAGGAAGAGTACTTTTTTCTAGTGCTAAGAATCTGGAAAGCTGCTGATGAGGGTAGAGATTTTCTTGCCCCAACAATCCATGAAAGGAACTATGTTTACCTCTTTCCATATTGATGATATTATCTTTGTATCTAGGATGACCTCCAAGATTTTTATTTTTGAAAATAATATGATGTTCTGAAAGATCTGTTCTTAGCATATACTTTGTGAATATTTTTTCATAGATTTCCTTGGGAGGAAGTGGAAGTAGTTGAGATTCATCTAGATTTACTTCTTCAACTCCTAGTAACAACAATTCTTGTATGTCACGCATATACATATGACCTTCTTCCCGTACGGATTGATTGATTTCCAATATAAGTTGTATTCTCTCTTTGATGGTGAATAATCATTCTTGTCCAAAAAAATTAATCCAATGTTGCACTTTACTATTTAGGAAATCAATCTCTTCGAATTGAGGAATGATATAATCTCTATTTATTGTGTTCTGAAAGTTTTTATTCATACGATACTATTTAATCAGATTATAAATATCTTACTCTGGAGTTTTCAAAGTCTTCACCACAAACCTTCCTATGAACATCATAGCTAAAATCAATAATCATAATAGTATCCACAAAGCAGTACGATTTTTACCAATAGCACTTTGAGCAAGGAAGTTCCCTTGGAAGTTGTTACGAATAGCATCAGGGGAGTATTCTTTATCATAAGAAAGAGGATCGTATTTGAGGGCAAGTGCATTACAGGTTTGTCCCATGCTAACGGCTCCTTTCCCTACTGGCTCCAATATAGTTTTCAGATTATCTTCTATATCTTCTACAGTTCCACCCTTACTCAATATCTTCGCAATGATTGCTGATACTGCTGGCGCTGCTTCGGAAGTTCCATCCACAAGTTCATAGTTATCTCCGTTTGAAGTAGTCATAATATCCACTCCAGGAGCTGCAATATCCACCCAATCACCATAATTTGAGAAGGATGCTTTAGCAAGATTATTATCAATAGCACCTACTGAAATCACATTATCGAAAGCTGCTGGATAAAATTTTTGTGATTTATTGTAATTACCTGCTGATGCAACAAGTATAATTCCTTTTTTATGAATTTCGTTTATAATTTTTTGTAAGAAATCTAGACTCTTAGGGTTATCAATGTAGGCTCCTCGTGAAAGACTGATAATCTGAGGATTGTTTTTTGCAGCAATTACCAGGCTCTCGGCTCCGTATCAGATATCACTTCCTACTCCGTCGTCACTTGCTGCTTTGTACAAATACATACTTACTATGTCACCTGCAATACTCATTACACCTTTCTCGTTGTTTGAAGTAGCACCAATAATTCCTGCAGAGAAGGTCCCATGTTTCCAATCGTTATTACGTGTTTTATTTCCTGGAGGAGTAACATCATCGTCTTTATCTGCCACATCCTTAGTGCCTACAATTGTAGTCCCAAGATCTTCATGATTGATGTCAAACGCACTATCAATTATCGCTACATCAATTTTTTTAGAAATACTATTCCAAGTACATTGTTTCATAAATTGCCCATAATCAATAGTTTGTAAGTAGGTTTGTTTGTCATAGAGTGGATCATTATAAGTCAGTACTGGGCTTGTTGCATCATTTACTGGAGGATTTTTAAGAGTCTCAATAAGACTATTTGTACTTCCCGTACTTTCTTTTCAGATTATATTTTCTATTTCCTTTTGACTATTCGGAATATAGGTAGCAATTTTAAATAGTGGAACTGGAATAATTGGATTTTTTACTCATATATTTTTTAATAATCAGAAGATATGTGCGTTGGGAATAGTAGGATCAAACTCTATCCTCGCGAATCATTCAACGAATGGGGAGAAGACATTGCTCGTTACTCTAATATCAATAAATTGCTGTAAAAACGAAATTGCATTTGCTGCATTTTTATCATAATCTTGAATATACAAAGATCCTTTTACTGCGTCATAATATTCTTTATATTGTTCAATTTCTTTGAGACAGCTTTGTATATTATCTTTAAGTAAACTTACTAGATTATTTTGTTTGACTATTACTGAACAAACTCATTGAGGAAGTTCCTTGATACAGTTCATCAAGCTATCTTGAGAATAAGTACTTTTTTGACATTTGTATACATATTCCAATGAAGCTACATCAATCTGATAAAATTCTCAATCGTTGTGATCAGAAGTAGGTTTAACTTTGAGTCCCTGGTATTCTGCTACTTTATTTAATATATCATCTTGGGTTTGTACGTCGACTAATTCAATTTCGTCTACTTTTTCTATATTTTCGGCTTCAACTACTGGTAGATTATTATTTACAACATCTATGCTTCCTCCCACTACTACAGTAATACTTTCATGTGGATTATAAATAGGAGGAATAATTGATTTTATTGGACTTAAAATATTTGGATTATAGATAAGATCAGGAACTGGTTCAAAAACACCACTACCAGTATTGATATCGATATAAGGATTTGAAGGCAGGTCTGGGATTACTATCTCCACAACTCCATCGTTATTTGAATTGTCATTATTCGGAATATTCGGAATATTTGGAATATTTGGATTATTATTTGAATTATCATTATTCGGAACATTTGGAACATTCGGAACATTTGGAATGTTGATTTCAGGTGTAGGTAAATCTATAGGTGTATAAATTCATCACGGACCTGGATTAGCTGGAATAGAGTTAGTTGCATTTACGATAAATGGACATGCAAAAGCAACACCTGTATTACTTAGATTTTCAAATAATATTCCTCAGAAAAAATTATTAACTCACGTATAAAGATGAGCTGAAGGCGAAATAGGACTTAAAGTCTGGTTTCCGTCTCACCAATCAATTATACTCGCACTAAATCCTATGATATTAGTAAATCCTAAACTTGTTATTAAAGGTGCTAGACCAAAACTAGGTGTCACAGATAATCAAATCTGAGAACAAGAACCTGGATATCGCTGACACGTAGATGTATCACATCCCGCTCCAACTTCACAGTTTTCTCAAAAATCTAATCCTTGTACGGTTCCATCCCCACAATACATAACAACAAAAGAACAAGCATTCTCATCGCCTCCTCCATACAATCACTCACATGACCAAGTCCATAAGTTGCTTGATTGCGTAAGTCCTGTAAGATTCCCTTGAGAACATAGTGTATTGGTATCTGGCGTACTAAAAATATAACCAGAGTAGTAGCCTGTGGATAAAGTCGTATTACATTGACCAGTAACTGGAGCATCCAGAACTTGTATGAGTCCTGTACATTGTGCGATGTTTGCTGCTCATGGAAGATTATTTTCTAATGTCAAAGTAGTTATAAAATCTCATGTATTAGTGTAAGCTGTGATTACTGGAGAAATAGGACTGATAATCGGAGGACTTACTTGTGTGGTAGTAAGTTGAGTTGCTGTAACCCACGGATCCAAGGGACCTCGTGATAAGTTGACGTTGAGAGGAGCGTAACCAGTGGATGGTGCTACAATAAACGAACAACTTGGAGTTTCAAATTGACACGCAGAATCGCATCCATCACCAGGAGTGTTACTCAAATCATTATCACATTGCTCTTGAGCTGTAAAATTATTTCCACCACCCAGAATTGCATCACCACAATAATTTTCTGCAGCAGCACAACTCGTATCGTCGGTACCACCATTAATTCCCTGACAGGTCCAAGTCCAAGTATGTCAGATTATTTGAAAATTCACTACATCACCATCACTACATAAGCCAGGAGATGCTACTGTTAGACTAGTTCCTCCTCATGCAAAATCATAATAAGTGCTTCCATTTTCCGAACCACATGCTCCATTGATAGGGAATACTCAAAATGTTACATTTATCCCTGCGTTGCAAGTATTGGTTATAGCTCCAGAAAGATTATTTTGTATTGTTAATATTGCAGTATATGGACCTGGTAATAGATAATTATGCCCTATGGGCTGAATAGGAGAAGGTGCATTACTCGCGTCTCCTCGATCAAGTAAAGTTGCACTTGCCCATGATGGAATAGTCCATGTCGCCGTGGTAGCTAAAGGAGCAGCTCCACCATTTGGAGCAATACCTAAAATACAACTTGGTACTTCAAGCTGACATATTGCATTACATCAATCATTGCTATTTATATTACCATCATCACATTGTTCTATTCCGCCTCCAAGTCCATCTCCACAATAAAGTATTTGTAGATCACAAGCATTCTGATTATTTCCTCCAAATTGTCCTAAACAATTCCAAGTTCGACCAGAATTTCATGTAGTTAGACCCTGTAAAATACCTGTAGTACACAGTTGCCCGGTACTTGGAAGTAAGTCTATACCAGAATAATACGGAATCATAACTCAAGTATTACAAATAGCATCTACTGGCAATTGTTTCGTAGCAGTAATTTGGGCACTACAATTTGAACCAGTAACACCACATAAAGCGCTATTATTTGCTATTGCAATATTAGTAATTGTTCCTGAGCTTAAAGCACTCCATGTTCCATAAATAGTTAATTGTTGGGTAGTTCCATTTACAACTTGGAAGCCGCTCCATTGTATGCTATGACTTCCTGTGTCATAGATTATTGTCCCAGTGCTTATGCTCGCAGAAGTAAAACTAAATTCAACTGGAAGAGAATCATTGATTTCGATATCTTGAGCTATTCAAGCACCACTATTCCCTACTGTAATAAGATAGGCTCAGGTTTGATTATGAGAAAGAGCTCAGGTATAATTGAGTCAGTTTATTATTATTGATTTTGCTAATTTGAGCACAGGCGCTACTATATCAATAGAGTATGAAGAACTACAACCCGTAGTACACAATGATGGTAAAGAAGTTATATTAGCATTATTAATTTTTGTACCAGTGCTGACATAATAACCTCTAAATCGAAGTGCCGTAACTCAGTGAGATCAGGTAGAAGCAAATAGACTTGGTATTTGCCAAGTTACTCCTGTGTTTGAAGTTATAATAGTATGCCCTGGAACGCTATAATAAATCTGTGAAAACACAAAGCCAGGAGGAAGAACATCTTGTATGCTGATATTGTATCAAGTGGTGTTTCCCTCGTTAAATAAATTGAGTATATACATTACATTTTCACCTATGCTGGCCCCGGTCATAGTTATACCACCAAAACCTCAAAACCATTTTATAGCAGACTTTTTGAGATTATAATTTACAAAACTAAATCATGTAACTGGAACCATATTATTTGGACAATATTGATTGTTCCCCAAGCTCGCACAAGTTACAACGCCATTTCAATTTCCATATTTTGAATTATAGTCACCACATTCAGCATTATCATTACAACAAAAATAATTGAATCCATTTCACTGATTATCTTGTAGAGGGACGCCATCTTTGAGACATATTTTGCTACCAGTTCTATTTATTCCACCATATTTGTCTCCTCTTCCTGATCACACATTAGAAAAAAATGAAGCATCTGCAGTAGGAATATCTTGTTGTATAGCAAAAAAAGCTCACACTCCAGCAAGTAACAACCATGCCAATAAAACTATTTTTCATCTTTTATACATCGGCTTTATTATAACCATACTGACAGTTTTTTGCAAATTTTTGAGCCTATTTTCTCATTATTTGCATAATTTTATTTTTTCCATATTATAATCTTATATTTATACTTTCAAGGCACACATGTTATTTGATATTTTGCTTGAACACTTTGAGTCTGAGAAGAGTATTTCGGATATTTTGATTTCAGAAAATGAAAACTTAGTAATTAGAAACAAGGGTGAAATTAAAGTACTTGAACAACTTATTGATAGTAAACAGGTAGATCAGATTATTGATGAAATTTGCAAACAAAATACAATCATCCGAGATAATAAAACTGAACTTGATATTTGATATTATAGTGGTTGAGGATTTACATATAGAATTAATCTTTTTCATAAATCATGAAAACGTGCCATGGCTATCAGAAAAATCACCAACCAAGTATTGGAATTACAAGATATTATGACGGAATCATTAGCAAAAACTATTATTTCTACTATTTTGAATAAACAATCTGGGCTTTTTCTAGTTACAGGTACAGCTTGATCAGGTAAATCAACAACCTTGATGGCTTGTTTGGAGTATCTCAACACTCATTATGCTAAACATATTATTACCGTAGAGGATCCTATTGAATTTGTATATAAAAATAAGATGAGTGTGTTCTCTCAAAGACAGATTGAAAGAGATACAGAAAGCTTTGGGACAGGGCTAAAATCATTATTGAGACAAAATCCAGATATTGTGTTGGTAGGAGAAATTCGTGATCCAGAATCTGCTGAAGCTGTTATCAATATTGCAGAGACAGGTCATTTAGTGCTTAGTACATTACATACCAAAGCTGCTATAAATACTGTAAGTAGACTGGTTTCATTCTTTCCACCGTATTATCAGGATAGTATTAGAGACAGACTGGCTGACGTATTCCTAGGTTCTTTAGCTCAAAACCTAATAAAAGTTCCTGATGAAATAATAAAAAATGATCTGAATTCGCGTATTTTGGCGAGTAATTTCTGAAGAGTAGCTACATTTGAATTACTTATCAATAATACAGCTGTGAGTAATGCTATTCGTAAAGGAGATTTCAAACAAATCCCCAGTTTTATTCAGACTGGAAAAGTAGACGGAATGATTGAAATGTGAGAATATAGGAAATTAATTTGATTATAATTCCTTAAAGATAAAATTACTTTCGAGAGCAGGATATAAACCAGGATGAAAGATCATCCTGTTTTTTTTATTTATTCCACTTTGACTTTATTAATTAATTATATATTTGATATAGCAAATCTCCTTTGTACTTAACATAGTTAAATTGGAGGTTTTAGTATTCGAGAGGTTGCTGTTTTTAGCAGCCTCTTATGTTTTTTATAGCAAACCATTGTGACATGGAAAATAAAAATAATACTTTTGGAGATGATGGGAATTTTGAACTATCTCAGAATAAAGGAAAAAAGAATAATTGACGCAAACATATGCTAAGATGAATCACACGAAGATTCAATGCTCATTCAATACATAAAAAAAAATGAAATCTATAAACCACCAAGCACAGAAGCTCTAGAAGAATATATCCACTTTATAAGAGAGAAACTGGGATCCAATCTTATCAAAAGAGAGACTCAAGCAGATTTCTATATCCTTTGTCCTTATCATCGAGAGGAAACAGCGTCAATGGGGATAGCTAAAAAAACTATAGGGTTGTGTAAATGTTGGGGGTGTGGTAAAGCAATACCTTTTAGTAAAATGATCGCTGAAACTCTCGGTATTGCCGCCAAAAAACCAGAAAAAGTGTATAGACAAAAAAACTCCGATCAAGAAGATGATGATTTACCTTTTTAGGAGATTTTATTGATTGTATGGATAAAATAACTATACCAATATCAAATGGTTGGTATACGACATTGCTTATTCTCTTTATTGCTTATTTTAAAATAATGATAAAAAAATTTCTTCGAATAATATTTTGACTTTCTTTACTAACAATGCTTGGTTCACTGTATGTAGAGCATTATGGTGATCCTGTAGCAAATATGCTCACTAGAAATTTTTGGGATTCTAGTTTAGGAATCATTGCTTGCAATCTTTGTTGGTATATCAGAATATTCAGCTACCCTACAGTGTTCATTTCAGCAGTAGGTCTCTATACTGAGGATAAAAATGTTGCTAAAAGTATTTCTATATTGGCTTTTATTGCTATTTTGTTTTGCGTTTATAAATATGGTTTGGAAATGGGTATGCGAACAGGGGGCAATAATTCGTTTATCTGTGTAACTGGAGCTACCGATTGTAGCGAAGCGAAACCTCTGTATTGGGGATTTTTGTCTCTTTCTGCAATGTGAGCAATTGTAAATGGTAGTATCATATACTGTAGTTCTAGAATTTTAAAAAGCACTTCGTAATTTACTATCTTCGTGAAAATTTTAAAACTCTCATGAACAGTATTAACTCATATTCACGTTATATCAAAACAGGCTTGGTTGCTGGTAGTATGTTTTTATCAACAACTGGAGCTAATCATCAACCTACTTTTCATAAGTATGATCCTGTTGTTAATATTATAAAACCTGAAATACAAAAGGTCTTACGTATCCCATCTGTGATAAAAAAAGCAATTCCAATCGAGCCTCTTAGTTTGTCTGAAAAAGTTGCAGGACTTCATTCCATGTGAGAATGTGAAAAAGTAGATATTCAAAAATGGGCAGAAGAGTTTTGTATCGAGCCTGAAAAGTACAGCCCTAAACTTATCAAAGCTGCACTTTTTCGTCAATATTATCATGATAATGTACAGTCTACTGTCGATCAATTTCAAGAAAAATTTGGACCCGAATATACAAGTCTAGAATATCATCTGATTATTTCTTCTTTACTAGCAAGCATTTGGAAGCAGTCATCAAATAATAATGACACTCTCTATCTTCCTACTGATCATTTTTTCTCTTCGCTAATTGAGCAATACGATGTAGAAGAACTACAAAATTATTGTAAAAAAGAAGGTAACGATGTTTCTC
Source organism: uncultured bacterium (assembly GCA_937862565.1). Taxonomy (GTDB): domain Bacteria; phylum Patescibacteriota; class Gracilibacteria; order Absconditabacterales; family Absconditicoccaceae; genus CALMFT01. The sequence continues at coordinate 5,477 of CALMFT010000012.1, read as the reverse complement.
ACGCTATCAATAAAACTGCCCAATCTGATACCTACGATTTTGAGGAAAGTTATGGTGTTTTCCGTAAAAATAACCAAATGTGTGTGGGGTATGATCAAGTAAACAAATACCTTCAATCTGTTTGAGTGGAATTATGGTCTACGAGCAAACGTAAGGATGAAGATGGAAGCAGTATGGATTATTATCGTACTGGAACTGAAATGGAGGTTAGTAGCTTTAGGAATTTACAGAAAATCATAGCTTTGTTTCGTACACAATATCCTGATTTACCTTTATTCGTATCGGGCCTCAAAGAATTTGGACATTCCTGTGATGATCAGGTAAGTCATAGTCCCAAAAATTTTGGTAAACCCAAAGAAAGCATGAGTGCTGCTTGTCATGCTCGTTCTCATATTATGGGACACGCAGTAGATATCAAAATGATGGGAGCTGAAGGATTGATAATGTATGATCGACTCAGAGAAAATACCATTAATACCGTAAAAGGAGATATTCAAATTGGTAAAATGCATACCTTCAAAAAAGGAGATATTCAATTCAAATATATGTTTCACGGTGATGGAGCAATCGGAAAGCATTTTCATATTAATTTATAAATAGTGATAAAAATCCAAAAATAATGAGATTTTCACTTGTAAATGGCTATTACTCTACTATAATAATGACATAAATTAATTTAAATTTTAATGATTAATCATGGAAAACACTATGGAAAATCCTCAGGTTCACCAAGAACAAACACAACCACAAATGCACGCTCACCAAGAACAAAAAATAACGAGACCTTCTGGCAACTGAAATATTGCTAAATGGATAATTTTGGCTTTAGTGGCAATAGCATTAATTTGGTTATATAATAGTGGGATGATGGGAAAATGAATGATGGATAACACAGTAATTCAAAATGGAACTGGTGCTACAAAAACAACTAAAACTAATACTGAAACAAAAACAATCAAGCCATCACCTGGAAAAAGAATGTTACAGATTCGCAAAGACGACACAACTACTACAACTACTACGACGGTAGGAACCACTGGTTCTGTAAACTAATTTTTCTTACTATATTATGAATTTATAATATGATTACTCCGCTCTACAGCGGAGTTTTCTTTTTTTTAATTACTTTTGGCATTGCCCCAAAAGTAACAAAAGGTCTAGTCAAAAACAGCTCCGCTGTACAGCGGAGTTGAGGCGACCCAAGGGGACCCACATCTCAACTGGCGCTGGTCAAGCTTACAAAGTTGGTACTGAAATTGATCATGTTGTGTTTTTGACAGACTGTAGTGAGTAAAAGTTTTATTTGAGTGGAATGTAATTTTTTTTCATTGAGATTGACACTCTGGAGCTTTATAATGCTTTGCTATTGTAATTATTGCCCAATCCTTATACTCTTCATATCTGCTTATTTTATATTTTTAAAATCATAAATATGAACAACAATTATGTAAATGCTATTATTTTGTGAGTAGCTATAATTATCGCTGGTCGATTTGCATCATCTCAAGCGCCAGGCGTAGTTTCCAATGGCTCAGAATCTCCACTCATGAGAGATACAATTGCTGTAAACGGACTTGGGAGAGTATATGCGACTCCTGATATTTTGAATGCAAACGTAGGAATTACTGAAACTGCTAAAACTACCAAAGAAGCTTTGGCTAAAACAAATGAGAAAGTAAAACAAATTATTGATATCGCAGTAGCTGAAGGAGTAGATAAAAAAGATATCCTTACTACAAATATCAATATGTATCCCCATTATGATTACACGAACGGGAGATCAGTTATTGATGGATATGATAGTAATCAAACACTTTCTATAAAGATCAAAAAACTTGAATCAGTGGCTGGCGTATTGGATAAATTATCTGCTGTGGATGGACTCCAAATTCAAAATACTTCTTATGATATCGAAGATAAAGAAAAAGTGTATGAAAAAGGAAGAGAACTAGCGTATCAAAAAGCTAAAACTAAAGCTGATCAATTAGCAAATCTTGCTGGAGTGAAAGTAGGAAAAGTAATTTCATTATCTGATATGACAATGGATATGAGTTCCGCTCCTCAATACCCACTATTTAAAAACGCTATGGCTGATGGAATAGGTGGAGCATCTCAAGAAACTTCTCCTGTGGCTGCAGGTGAAATGGTATTCGATATGAGTATCAACGTAGTATATAGTATTCAATAAAATTCTTAACGAGATCGTAACCCATGCTCCCAGAACTCAAACTTTCTCAATTTACAGACCTTGTGCAGCAGGGTATTAGTACACTTTTTGGTGAACATGAATTTTTGATAATCTGAGAAGTGAGTAAGGTGAAAAAATGGAACACAAGATTTTATATTGAACTTGTAGAATACAAAGGAAGTACGGTAGTAGCACATGCCCACGGAGTCATTAGTAATCAATCAATTTTGCGAAAACCCCTCCAAGAATGGGGTATTACTCTGGAAGAACTTACAGGGAAGCAGATATTAATGACCTGTAGAGTGAGTTTTCACAAAGATTATGGAGTCCAACTCCATATCCAAGATATTTCTTCAGAATATACTTTATGAACTTTGAAGAAAAAAGAACAAGATATCAAAGGTGAACTCCAATCTCTCGGGATAGCCGAACTCAATAAACAAAAAAAACTTTGACTTCCGCCCTATCGTATTGCAGTTATTTCTTCACCAAGTAGCGAAGGTCTCAAAGATTTCCTTCAGGTGATGCAGGAATCAGAATATACTTTTTCTTACACATTGTTTGAATCTGCTATTCATGGTAATAATGCCAATGGAGAGATTCATCAAGCACTTCAAACTATCTACAAACAGATTGAGAAGAAAAGTAATTTTGACTTGGTATTGATCGTGAGAGGTGGTGGAGGAGCGAGCGGGGTAATGCGATATAATGATATTCATATTGCGAAAGGAATCTGTCATATGCAGGTTCCTGTAATGATGGCAGTTGGTCACACCAATGATCAGACTTTGCTTGATGAGATAGCCTGCTTTAGTGCTAAAACTCCTACGGACGCTGCGTATCAGATTATTTCTTATTATGAATATTTTCATCAAGTGCTGAAAGAGCTCTATGAGCAGATTGTACTAGGAGTTCAAGATAAAACCCAAGATGTAAAGGATGATATTGAAGATTTGTATGAAGAGATTGAAAGCATTATATTGAATACCATTGAGAGCTATAGGACTAACATCCAATCGCGGTATGAACTTATCAACAGTAGCAGGCCTGAAAAAATGTTGCAATCTGGGTATGCATTGTTACATTCTTCCGAAGGTACGCTTATGAAAAAGGGACAAATCGATAAGCTGAAAAAAGGAGATGAATTTGAAGTAAGAGTGTATGATAAGATACTGAAAGTAAAACTTGAAGGATTACATTAATCAACATAGCAAACATTGAAAACTTTATTTATTATTTATATTACATTATTATGAAAAATTGGGCACCTGTAAAAATCTATTTCACATTTGTGAGTATTATTAGTATTATCTGAGCTATCATTGCTGGGGGAGCTACTTTGTATGCAATCGTAGACAAAGTTCTCATCACGGATGAAGAATATCTTATCGGAGGTAACAGATCTTACGAAATCACTCAATGCGAACAACCTGAATACAAAGATGATAAGTCAGTAGAAAGAACTCCTGATAATATTGCAACGTGTAAGACAGAAGCTACAGCAAGAGTATTAGTTTCTAGAAGTTATGAATTCAAATCTAGTCTTATTATGGGTGCAGTACGATTACTCATTTGTATCTCAGTATATGGTTTCCATTATAGAAAACTCAAAAATTATGCAAATGAAACTGATATAGACTAATATTTCACAGAAATTTATGAATACTCAATAGTTTATTCGTTTTTTATATAGCATGAATATTCATCTTCTTGTAGTCCATTTTCCTATTGTGTGTCTAGTATTATACTCTTTACTGGAAATAATAAGTGTGTTTAAACCTTCGTGGAAAGCGAAACTCCAATTTACCAAGATATTTTTGTTGGTAATCTGAGTGGTGGGAGCTTTCATGGCGGTACAGACCTGAGAAATAGCGAGAGATTTGATAGGAAAAACGAATGTAATAGAAGCTCATGAAACCTATGCAGATTTAGCATACAAACTCTATGCTATCATCTTATTCTTGTATATCATAACTTGGGAGCAGGTTGTAGTAAGGGTGAAAAATAATCTGATTATAAAAATTGTATCTTTCATAGATAAAATGCATAAATATGGAATAGTTGCAATTCTTTCGATCATTGCTCTCGTATTTTTGACGATAACTGGAGCTCTTGGAGCTGCGATCTCACATGGACCAGATACGGATCCTGTAGTAAAATTTGTTTATGACCTTATTATTAATTAAAAATAATCAGAATATGAAAAAGTGGATAGTATGTGAAAATCTAAGATCTGCCTACAATGTGGGAAATATCATGAGAACGGCTGATGGTCTGGGGTGGGGTGTAATCTTACTTGGTTACACTGCTCCCAAAGATCACAAAAAAGTAACAAAAACAGCACTCGGAGCAGAAGAAAATATTGAAATCATGAATTTTACTACCTTGGAGGAATTTTATGCATGGATAAAAGATAATAACATACTTTTGGTATCAGCAGAAAAAACTGATAAGAGTATTTCTTTGATTCAGGTACTTACTGAAAAATCTAGACTTATGGAAGCGCCTTCATTGGCTGTGCTGATGGGAAATGAAATAACAGGTGTAGAAGAGGAAACGCTTACCAAATCAGATTATGTTACTCATATTGATATGATAGGAACGAAGGAGTCTTTCAATGTGGGGCAGGCTGCTGCTATTCTTATGTGGGAATTCAATAAGATACTTTCTTAACTATAATTGATGGTAAGTGCATCGTTCAAGTGTGCGGCTACAGATTTCATGATTCCTTCTTCATTACATTGATTTAATGCTGCATTAAATTCATCCGAAATAATCTTTATTCTTTCTCTTTTGATAACTTCAAACATTTGGGTTTTCATAAAATCATTGTATTGTCTTGTATCTACACAATACAAAAGAGTATCACCATTTTTTATGGCCTCACCAAACACAGCTCGTAAACTCATCTTTCATAGTTAAATTTTAAAAAATACTATACGATATACTTTTAGATACAATAGTCAACTATTCTTTATTTTTTCACTAAAGAAAAAAGCCCCGTGGAACGGGGCTTGTGAGTTTAAGTTTTGTGTTTTATTTGTACTTATCAATCAGCTTTTTATCTGCTACATTTTGTCTATAGCTGAATGCAATCCATATTGCGATAGGTGTTAACATAATACCTCCCAAAATTAATGCGGGTATTGGTGCAAAATATACCAATGTCCAGCACAAAATTGCACAAAAGATCATTTGATTTCTGAAACTTTTGTGTTCTTTTAGAATTCTATCTTTGTTTCTCATGTTTTAAAATTTTGTTTGTTTTAATTTTATGCTTACTCTTCAG
>CALMFT010000011.1 GCA_937862565.1 uncultured bacterium | reverse complement strand
CATACGTTCTTTCCAAGCATTGATAGTTTTCTTTCACTCAATGGAATCAAGCATATTATCTTGTACTTTTGGCTTGTCCAAATCTTGCAATGGTAGCGGATATCCACGGTATGATATACAAGGTATTCACTTTGATTGCCATTCTTTTCACTTTTTGATAGTAGCCAAATAAATCTTATTCTTTTCATACCATTCTTTCTGATATGCTTTCTTGTCAAACAATCATGTTGGCTTTGGTCACATCTTCGCCCACTCTTCACGAGGCTTCTTTGGTTTATTGATTTTGTGCCATTTTACTCACGCTCTTTTCCTAGAAGATATACGATCTGGATTGTTATGTCGTTTCTTATCATGACACGAAGTACAGAGTCAATTTCATTTGTGCTTGAATGATACTCATAGGCATCAAGTACAATAGTCGTGCTTGTAGCTCCATTTGTATTTTCAAGCCTGTACAAACAAGGTTTTAGTATGTCCGAATGCTTTCATTATCTGTTTCAATAAGTATTTATAAGCGAATCCATATCTAACTTGTCCTCTGTTGGTAGAACATAACCAAAGTCTGAGAAGAATGTATACACCTTGTTCAAGAACTCTGTAAACTGCTCTACATTGAGATACGTTGTTGATCCCATATCATAAACGTATGATATTTTCTTTTTAATGACAAGACGCTTACGCTTTGAAAGATAGAGTCTCTTCATATTAGCGTGTAGTAAGTCTGAGTTATTCCCGCTTTCCTTTGCTACAATGTCGAGCCAAGCACGATACAAGGCATTCTGAGCGAGTGTACGCTTACGCTTTGGCTTCGGTAGTATACCTTTGTCCTGTAACAATCGCACCATCCTATTGCAAGCCTGTTGTAAGTCTTCTCACTCTGAGCTAATGTTGTATGTGTAGCGAATCAATACCTTGTTCATTCAAATCTGAATATCTGCAAAGTATGTTTGATTGTCTATCTTTATGAAGTTAGGAATCATACTAAGATATAGATACAGAATATGGTATTTTTCAGAATCAATACAGTGGATCTCATTTAAAGTTTCTCGCAACAATTGAAAGTTTTGAAATATTTTTGAGATATGAGTCTTTCTTGTCTTGAATTTCATTTATAGATTCTCATTCAATACATATAACGATTGAATTTCATCTATCATTAGGATACATTTTATATTTCATAAGATATTTTCTATACATATTTATTCAATTACTTCAAATAGCCAAACAGTGATCTGATTCTTTGTTCTCGTATCGAGGAATGCTTTCTTGTAATCCATAGCAATCTCTTCCATAGTTGGGCGATCTGGTATTCTGTACCCTCGCTGGTAGCGTGGATCTTTTTGTGAGAACTT
>CALMFT010000010.1 GCA_937862565.1 uncultured bacterium | reverse complement strand
CTATATTTACCATCTGATTTGAGTTGTTCGATTTGATGTATGTAATTTGGGGTCTTCATAGAAAAATAGAACACGTATTAAAGCATGAGCTCTTTTTGAAGAATTTCACTAAAGAGTTTTGGATTACCTGATCCGGATGATGCCTTCATACATTGACCAACGAGAAAACCAAGGAGTTTCATATTTCCAGATTTCAACTCGGATACCTGGTCTGGATGTGATGCTATTACCGACTGAGCAATAGCTTGGAGCGCATCACCGTCATTGTTCTGTCCAAGACTATATCTTGCAACAATATCATCCACATCACCCCCTTCGAGATAGAGAACTTCGACTACCTTTTTACTGTTAGTTGAAGAAATAGCATTGTCTTTGAGAAGCTCATAGAGTCGGGCGAGATCGCGCGGTTGGAATTTAAGATTTGCAAAATCCCCACTGTCATGATGTTCACTCATCAGTGCAAAAAGCACGGTTGTAATAAGACTAGCTGATTTTTTTGGATCGTTCGTCATTGATACGAGTGCATCGTAGAAATCTGAGAGTTCCTTTCGATCCGATAAAATTCGAGCATCATCCGTGAGCAGTCCGTATTCAAGATACTTGAGTCGACGGTCAATCGGAAGTCACATGATCTTGGTTCCATCAATTTCCTCATTTGTGAGAACCAAAGGAAGAAGATCTGGTTCAGGAAAATACCGATAGTCCATAGCATTTTCTTTGGACCGCATAGAGTGTGATACTCATTTTTCATCGTCCCAACCTCGAGTCTCTTGATCGATGGTTCCACCATTTGCGGTGATCTTGATCTGTCGAGCAAATTCTACATCGATGGCTCGACCAATAGCTGAAAAGCTATTAATATTCTTAAGTTCGACTCGGCTGTAGAGATTGGTATCGCCATGTGGTCGGATAGAGATATTCACATCGCAGCGAAGTTGCCCCTTGTCCATATCAGCATCAGATGCACCACACCAACGCATGAGCTTCTGAAGCTCTTCGAGATAGGCGATCACTTCAGCTTTTGAGCGAAAATCTGGTTCTGTCACGATCTCTACGAGCGGAGCTCCACTGCGATTGTAGTCGCAGAGCGTGAGTCATCCTGTATGCACGAGTTTACCAGCATCTGCCTCAATATGGAGACGATTGACACGAAAAGTCTTGATCTCACCATCAATCATCGTACGCACCTCACCGTTGGTAGCGATAGGCTCATAGAGTTGGGTGATCTGATACCCTGATGGAAGGTCAGGATAGGAATATGATTTACGGTCAAATCGTGATACCTGATGAATCTCCATTAGGAGTGCATGACTTGCCTTGAGTGAGAGATCTACTACTCACTTTGAAAGGACTGGCAAAGCACCAGGCATACCCATACATACCGGACAAACACGGATATTCGGCTCATCTGCGAGTTCGAGCTGATTTTCACAAGAACAAAAAAGCTTGGTACGTGATGCGACTCGAACATGTGTCTCAAGTCCCATCACAATTTCAAATTGAGAATGCATAGAAAAATTTTGCCAACATTCTAGGAAAAAATGGCTTTTATGCAATGATGTTTGTATATTTTCGATGTTTTTTGAATACTATTTTTGTGCTGCTCTGGTCATACCAGCCTCTTGGGTCAACCTTGAAATTCGATCTTGTGACAATTCCAGGGCAAGTTTTCATTCTGGGAGAATTGTTTCTTCTTTCTGTTGGTCTATATTTTCTTCCAATTGACTCAGCTCCATCTTGTGTCTCTCTGTCCAGAAATTCAGGTCTTGTGAGAATGTATTCACATAGATGAGCAATTGATTGCTTTCATTTCGGAAAAAAGATTGCATTTGTTCTTTTAATTTTTTTGAGAAAAATACAGACCAAAATGTTGCAAACCATTTCTGATAGTAATCACTCATACGATGTTGTAATTCCAAAAGCTGTTGAATTTGAGCAGTTACTCGCTCAATAGAATCTCGGATTTTTATAACTTGTTGTGGATAAATCGTAGGACTATAAAAATCAAGCGACATATCAAAAATAGCTCAGAAATGCGTTTGCGGAAGCTCATCCAAATAAGATTTATATATTCCAATTGTATCCCTAATCTTTACTTCAATAGCTAATGTCACACAACACCACAAAATAAATATTCACCACCAAAAAACAAATGGTATCCATCAAAAATCTCAAAAAAATATACCTATTACAGGAATCCATGTAAATCAAAGCATTATATAAAGCCGCCACCAATTAACTTTATATATTTTTTGGTTATCTGAAGGATAGAAAAATCGAGTTAATCATGGAAATATTCAGAAAGATGATCCTATAGAAATGCTAATAAGCCAAATAATTATTCATATTTCTTCAAATGCTCCAAAAATTGGAAGCATCAGGAGAGCAAATCCGATAAAAAGTTGCCATGCGCCACCGGCTCTTTCAACTTGTTCAGTAAGAGTAAGATCTTGAACGTTGAAGATTTGCTGATATCTCTTAATAAGAGGATCTTCGGAATCATATGGGATGACTTTATTCTCTTCTTGAAAAAAATTTTTAGATATACCTTCTTGAATTCTTCTGATATCATCCGCTGTTTTGATGATGTACTTTTGTTCATTTTCAAACATATTTATGATTTTACACGAATAGGTATTTCTTCAGACAATTTTGAAATTCGCTCTTCAGTGATTCCAAGAGCTGCTTTTCATTCAGTAATATCCGTCGTTCTTGCCTGAGCATCCACACTACCTTGAAGCTGTACCAACTCGCTATGATGACGAGCCATCCAGGTATCAAGATCACGAGAAAATGAAGCAATGCACTCTGTGAGCCAGAGTCACTCTTGGGTGAGAAAATCTAGAGAGTTGGCGCGAATCGCTTGATCAGAAAAAACATGCAAATTACCCTTGAGTATTAACATTTTTTTATAAATAGCGTATATATTTGAGATACATCATGTGAGATTGCGAATTCAATGCTCAATATCGATTATTTTCTCAGGGCTAATTTTTTGATTACTAAAATCAACATTCATATCAGATACCACCGAAGAATATATTCTCAACAGATCTATTTTCTCTTTCTTATATTTTTGAACGACAGTTGAGAATTGATATCGTTTATATTCACCTGTCTGAGATATAACCATGTACGCAGACAGCGATGCAATAAGAACTGACAATATAATCCATAAACCCATAAAGAAACCATTCGCAATAAATGATATCATTGCGAATGGCAATCATAGAATTACTAAAATACTGATCCAAGAATCTTTTACAGAACTTGTTGGGTAAAAGTAAATTTCATCCTGCATTTTTTGCAAATTCTGTTGTGTGCTTGTCAGCAAGAATACATTTCTATCAATCATAGAATCTTCATTAGAAATTAATCTCCATAACCACCACCATTGGACGATCCACCACCTCAGCCAAAATCTGAATCGGATGAACTCGAGGATGAATCTGAATCGGATGATGAATACTGATATTTTTCTGGATGGAGCCTTTTATCTTCTTCATATTGAGCCCTTTCTCTTGTGCGATCAACTAAGTTTTGTTCAAAATTTATACGAGTATATTTCTTCCATATCGTGAAATAGCTATCATCTATCAAACAAATTTTTTTCTCCAAACATACTTGGCGATAAGAACTATAATCCGTATCAATAATAAAGTATGTTTGTAAGGTGAATATTCAAAAATAAGAACATAACCATGCTATTGATACAAAAATATATAGCTTTCTCTGTAAGTTTTGAACCAGTTTAAATCCTAAACCATAAAATACTATCAAAACAAATGTAAGAATAATAATCAATGAGGTATTGTGGTATCAATACGTAGATAGATATGGTCAAAATAAGATCTTAGTAAATCAATATGATACAAAACCAAGAAAGCATAGTGTAGGCATATGGAGCAAAGCCAATTGTCTATATCCTCATTTTTTATCATCAAGAATTTGTTTCATATTACGTTTATCAAGCACACAATCACACCAAGCTTTCGCCATTTCATCATATTTTCCTGCGTTCAGGAGCGGTCGAAGAATTTGCTCCACGATATATTTGCATTTCTCAGTGTTCCATTCGAATTCCATTCCTTTTCCTGTAATGATTCGGAGTTTCTTTTCTTCCGTTGCAACAATGAGAAAAAGTCCATTGTTGGTATCTTTTTGTCCGATACCATTTTCATTGAATATCTCGAGGCTAATATCAAGAAGATCCCGACCTTGACGGTGAGGAAAGAGATAGACAACTGATTGAACGGTTGTTTGTGTGTCATGATTCTTAAGTCGTTCATTCACTTCATGACGCACTGACTCAGAGAGGACTTTAGAGGCATCATTTACATAATGTTCGAGTTTGGGAGGATTCATATTTTTTCTCTACTCTACCATATTCTCACATTTCTAGAAAATAATAATACTTGACGTATATTGAATTTATTTTTTAGAAAATCAATTATCATACAACATCTATAAATCATCCAGTGGGCTTTTTATCTTTGAGAGAATTGGAGTGCTAATATGGGTGTATATTTGGGTCGTTCGTATATGGCTATGCCCCAGAAATTCTTGGATAATGCGTACGTCTACCCCATCCTCCAGAAGGTGTGTCGCATAGCTATGACGGAGTGTGTGCACCGATGCTTTTTTGGTAATCAATGCTCGGTTCAATGCTTGCCTCATAATTTGTTGCACACTTCGTTCCGAATAGATTCATCATTCTCATCATTCAAATACATATTGTTTTGGATGACATTCCCGATAATAAACCCTCAGAAGATCGAGAAGCTTTGGGGAAAGTGGCACATATCGATCTTTCTTTCCTTTGGCTTGTCGGATCTTGATGGTCATTCTTTTTGAATCAATATCACCAATTTGAAGATTCACACATTCAGAGAGTCTCATTCATGTGGCATATATCAGCGTAAGGATAGTTTTATGCTTGATGTTATTGAGTGTATCGAGAAGTTTTTTTACTTCTGACTTTGAGAGGATATTTGGGAGTTTGGTTTCTCATTTTTCTGGATACATTTCATCCCAGATAATATCTTGTCTTTCTAAAAAACGAGAGAAAAATAACTTCAATACTCAGGTTAATTGCTTGTGCCTCGACACTGAGAGCCCATTCTGGATTTTATGTTGCAAATACTCCTCAATATCATTTCTTTGTATCTTTGATATTGTTATAGATATTTCTTTCAGAAACATATTGAGTACACTCAAATATGTTTTGTGTGTTTTTGGAGAATATCTTTTGAGAGTGAGCCAATCTCAAAAAGCTCATACAGATTCTTTTTGAGTCTTATATATTCGCATAACTTCATATAGAAATATATTAGACGAATAATATAGACTCTGCAAGGAAAAACAAGATAATCATTGCGTGAATTTACATGTTAGCGGTAATTAAAAACGATAAAGATGACATTTGAAGAACTGCTTAAAAAATATCCAGACAGAGAAGCAGCATTTCCTTCTCACCTGGACAAACCAAACAGTGAAGATCTGAACTCGATTCAAACAAAATATAATTGTGTATTTCCAGAATCATTTGTTGAGTTCCAGTTAGAGTATTTTGATAAAGCTCCTATTGGGGATTTTGCATTCAACGGTTTTGGTTGGGCTAATAGGAAACTCGAACCATATTTAAACTTAGAGGAAGTTGTTAAAGACTATCGAGAACTAAATTTTCCAAACTACTTAAGTCCCTTTCGGTCGGACAATGGAGATTTTTGGTGTTTCGACACCAGACACCCAGACCAAAATGGTGAATTTCCTGTTGTAATTTGGAGCCACAATGATAATGATATAGATAAAGATCCAAATTACAGATGGAATAACTTCATAGACTGGCTTGACAAAACAATGGATGATGAATACTGAAAATATTAATAACTACCGCTAACACGGGTTTTGCGTTAGTGGGCGGACTGTGCGAATAGAAACTTTGAGCAATTAATAAACGTTGGTGCAGGCAGACAGTTTGCGGTTTCAAAAGCCCACCAACGCAAATCCCGAAACCGTTAGTGGCAAGTGTAACAAGACACCGTTCCAAACGACAATACATAAAAATGAAGGAGATTTATATCACAGACAAAACCTTTGAACGAAATGAAACGCTGACAAAAGGAGAGTACGAAAACTGCATTTTCAGCAGTTACAACTTTGCCGACAGCGACCTTTCTGAATTTAAGTTCACGGACTGCACATTTAACGGTTGCAATTTAAGTTTGGCAAAACTCAATAAGACAGCTTTTCTGGATATAAAATTCAAGGACTGCAAAATGTTGGGGCTTCGGTTTGACACCTGCAACGAGTTTGGACTTTCTTTTTCGTTTGACGGTTGCCAGTTAAATCATTCTTCGTTTTACAAAACAAAAATTAAAAAGACCGTTTTTAAAAATTCGCAATTACAAGAAACAGACTTTGCAGAAGCAGACTTGACAAGTGCTATGTTTGACAACTGTAATTTGGAACGAGCAACTTTCGACCAAACAATACTTGAAAAAGCGGACTTTCGGACTTCTTACAATTATTCTATTGACCCAGAAATAAACCGAATTAAGAAAGCAAAGTTTTCAATTTTGGGCGTTGCAGGTCTTTTAGACAAATATGACATTGAAATTGAACATTCTAATTAAAAAAATATGACACCAAGATTTGAAAATTTATCCGATAAAAAGCTAATTGGCAAACGACTAACTATGAGTTTAGCCAACAACAAGACTGGCGAACTGTGGCAAAATTTTATGCCCAAACGCAGAGAAATAAAAAATAATGTTTCTAATGATTTGATTTCAATGCAAGTGTATAAACCGACACATTTTGCGGACTTCAAACCAACCAATGAATTTGAAAAATGGGCAACCGTTGAAGTAACAAATTTTGAAAGTGTGCCGACAGAAATGGAAACATTTTCATTGGCAGGCGGACTTTATGCAGTGTTTGACTATAAAGGTTCAAGTAACGACCCAAGTATATTTCAATACATTTTTGGGACTTGGTTACCGAGTTCAGAATACTTATTAGACGACAGACCTCATTTTGAAGTGTTGGGCGACAAATACAGAAACAACGACCCAAATTCAGAAGAAGAAATTTGGATACCAATTAAACCGAAACAATAAACACCAGCCACTAACAGCGGTCTTGCGTAATTGGGCGGAATCGGTCATCGCTCGCGCGCATTAAAGCGGCAGGCAAATTATTTGCGGCTCGCTAATAAAGTAAGTATCTTTAAAACACCTTTGATCGGTTAAGTAAGTTGATGTTTCAAAAGCCCAACTACGCAAAGCCGCAAAACGTTAGCCGACACCCTAAAACGACACCCTGCAAAATATGGAACATAGACATAAATACGACAAGGACGGCAAACAACTTTGCTGTACACAAGAAGAAAAAATAAATTTAGTTGCGGACAAACAACTTAAAAAAGAACACAAGGAAGTTGGTTGTTGTGCTACTGATGAGCCAAAACACAATGACCATTCTGACGATGATGGACACGACCATTCAAGTGGTAATGACAGCACATTCAAAATGTTTTTACCAGCAATAATAAGTTTAGTTTTATTGTTGGTAGCTATTGTATTTGATAATTGGTTTCCTCAAACTTGGTTTAAGGGTTGGGTACGCCTTGCTTTTTATGTGATGGCTTACATTCCTGTTGGCTTTCCAGTTGTAAAAGAAGCGTTTGAAAGTATCCTAAAAGGCGAAATATTTTCAGAATTCTTATTAATGAGTATAGCTACGATTGGAGCATTTGCCATTGGAGAATTTCCCGAAGGTGTCGCAGTAATGTTGTTTTATGCAGTTGGAGAAGTATTTCAAACATTGGCAGTAAAAAGAGCAAAAGCGAACATTAAAACTTTGCTTGACCAGCGACCAGACGAAGTAACCATTTTAGAAAACAATCAAGCCAAAACAATTAAAGCAGAAAACGCTAAAATTGGCGACATTATTCAATTAAAATCAGGCGAAAAATTAGGACTTGATGGCGAACTATTAACCGAAAATGCCTCATTTAATACAGCGGCTCTTACAGGCGAAAGCAAACCCGATACAAAAATGAAAGGTGAAACAGTATTAGCAGGAATGATAAACTTAAATACCGTTTCACAAGTTAAAATCACTACTGAATATAAAGATAGTAAATTGAGTAAAATTTTAGAAATGGTACAAAATGCCACTTCTCAAAAAGCACCAACTGAATTGTTTATTAGAAAATTTGCAAAAATCTATACGCCTATTGTAGTGCTATTAGCAATTTTGATTTGTGTAATTCCCTTACTCTTTGTTGAAAATTATGTATTTAGTCAATGGTTGTACAGAGCATTAGTATTTTTAGTCATTTCTTGTCCTTGTGCTTTGGTAATAAGTATTCCATTGGGTTATTTTGGTGGGATTGGTGCGGCTTCAAAAAACGGGATTTTATTTAAAGGAAGTAACTTTTTAGATATTATCGCAAACATTCAAAATGTGGTAATGGATAAAACAGGCACAATGACCGAAGGTGTTTTTAAGGTACAAGAAGTAATTATAAATCCTGAATTTGGTAAAAACGAAATTTTGCAAATGGTTAATGTTTTGGAAAGCCAAAGTACACATCCAGTTGCAACTGCAATTCATAATTTTGTTGGCAAAATTGATAGTTCAATTATACTCAAAGACGTAGAAGAAATATCAGGACACGGACTAAAAGCTATTATTAAAGGCAAGGAATTATTAGTTGGAAATTTCAAACTAATGGACAAATTTTCTATCAAATACGACATAGACCCAACAAAAATAGTTTATACTTTAATTGCCATTGCTTATGATAATAAATTTGTAGGTTATTTGACTATTGCTGACAGCATAAAAGAAGACGCACAAATTACAATAGACAAACTAAAAGCATTGAGTGTAAAAACTACAATGTTAAGTGGCGACAAATCAAATGTAGTTGAATTTGTTGCCAACAAATTAGGTATTACTAATTTTTATGGAGATTTGCTACCCGAAGACAAAGTAAATAAAGTAAAAGAAATTATTGCAAAAAACGAAACCGTTTGTTTTGTAGGCGATGGTGTGAACGATGCACCAGTAGTAGCATTAAGCAATGTTGGTATTGCAATGGGTGGACTTGGAAGTGATGCAACAATTGAAACAGCAGATGTAGTAATACAAGATGACAAACCAAGTAAAATTGCAACTGCAATAAACATTGGTAAGCAAACAAAAAAAATAGTTTGGCAAAATATCACTTTGGCATTTGCGGTTAAAGGAATTGTTTTAATACTTGGAGCAGGTGGTTTAGCGACAATGTGGGAAGCAGTTTTTGCAGACGTTGGCGTAGCACTGTTGGCAATATTAAACGCAGTAAGAATACAAAGAATGAGTTTTGATGAATAAAAAGGCAGTCGGCTAACATGGGCTTGGCGAAAGCGGGGCAAGAGTGCTTTATTGAACTTTTGAATATATATTGGGGCAATGTGCTAAATTGGGGCTTTTGTGCTGGGTTTCCCCGCCTTCGCCAAGCCTTTTCCGTTA
>CALMFT010000009.1 GCA_937862565.1 uncultured bacterium | reverse complement strand
ATACCAATATTATCGATCAAGAACGAGTCGATGTTACAGCTGTCCCTGGTGGCGTAGGGCCTATGACCGTCACATACGTCATGCACAACCTCCTCGCAGCATATGAAGCAAATAGCAAGTGTGCAAAGGTAGGATCGCAAGAGAAAAATCGCCTTTCTCTCTCGGGTTACTTTTTCATTCTTCTTCTCCTCTCATTTGCTCTGCTTCTCTGATATAGTATAGGAATCTATAGCTCTGAAATCTTAGAAATGCATCAGAATTGGTTGCCGAAGTAAGCATGGAGATGGAAAATAACTATAATATTTCACGTATATCCTTTAGTAGATATGTGTAATAGTGATCCTTTCATTTTACTTTCAAGTATTTCCTAAAAACATAATAATCATGAAATGTTCTAGTTGAAGCAGTATCGTCCTTATAATAAATGATAAGTGGTAAATTCTTATCTTTTTTATACTGGATTTCCCTGATTATTTGATCAATTCTTGCATTATCATCAATCGGTGCAATTGGTTGTGATTTTTGGATTGGATAGTTCTGACTAGTAAGTCATCATTTGATTGCTGAATTATATAAATACTGTGGTACTGACCAGCTTTTTCAACAATCATTACATACTAGTCGTTTTGAATCTCATCGATTTCATTTGCTGGTAATATTATAGGATTTGCAATATTTGCATTGCTTTACGTCAGATGGATCAATTTCATTAATCTTAATCTCTTGGATACTACTAATAGGGTTTACTCTATAGTTTTTGTTAGTTTTTTTACTTTGAGGATAGCAATATATACATGTATTTACGGTTTTATACTGGAAATTTTCATTTGAATATATTGCTCAGCATTTATCACATAATCTATCAGTTCCATCTTGGAGTTTGCCAATTTGATTATGAAATTCTTCAAGAACACTAGAATTTTTTAGTTTTTTTTTACCATATTCTCTAACCTAGTATTTAAGGTATCTACGGGATTTTTTCAGATATTGAAAATATTAATTCTCAAAAATTGATATCAATATCATTCTAATACCTTTTGTCTATATATATCATCTTCCTTCATGTAGAATTCATAATTATACTGAGTTACATTTTCCCTATCCGTAAAATGTTCTTTAAAACCATCATACTCAATAACAATCTTCTGATTTTCATAAATTAATAAGAAATCAACCTTAAATAATGGATGCTTGTAATGTTTATCTAATTGTCTTATATATTCTCCGATAGGAAATTGAGGAATAAACTCAATTTTGTCTTGGTTATTTTTATAAAATAAAGTCTCATGGAAGTAATGTTGAATCTTTGTCTCCATTGGAGAATTAATATCTGTTTGTCATACGATCCTCTTCTTTCAGCTTTCAAGCTCATTCTTATAATGTAAGAGGGCATTTCCAATCTCTCAGGCAAATTTATCAAGTGGTTGACTTAAAACAAAATGAATAGTTTCTTTTGCTCGACTAAATCAAACATTCATTCTTTGTGCTCGAATAGTACCTTCAGATTCTTCATTTTGAGTAGCAAAGCTCTTTAAAAATATCCAAGCCAACCTATCCTTAGCTTCACTTGCTACCATTGAGTAAAAAATATAATCTCGCTCCTCTCACTGACAGGTATCAAATGTCATTATTTTTAATTTGAGATCACTAAAATAGTACTCATGATCTTCAAGACTACTAATTTTTGCAGTCAATAGACTTGCTTGTTCTGTATGAGGAGTAATAATTCATACACTTTGTTTTATTCAGCTCTCTCTAAATTCTCTAAGCTTGCTAATGATAAAATCAACTTCTAATTGATTCGTATTTGCCTTTAAATCAAGTAAGCCATCATGTTCAATAATATCAAATTTAATAACATCTTCGATGGCCTTACCTCTAATTTTCATACACTGAAGACTCCAGTTATAGAAAAATTTATTTGAATATGAAATAATTTCTGGATAACATCTAAAATGTTTTTTTAATTGAATCTCATAATTTCTAATAAATCTTGTAAATTTCAATACAGAATTCTTAATATCAAAGTTTTTATCTATTTTTGTTAAGAGCCCGTAAGTATCTTCACCCTGAATAAATTCATCTGTAAATGTTTGTCTAAGTCTACTTTTATACTCATTATTTATTTCCTTCTTTGCATTATTTGATTTAACATTAGAAAATTGTTGATCATCTCAAAGAATAACAATCTTTTTTCAACGAATAAAAGCAGGCAATGCCTGAGCAATACTTACTTGTGAAGCTTCATCAATGATGATAAGATCGAAAAGATCCTTTTCAAGAGGAATATAGTCAGCATAGTCTCTTATTCAAGCAATTATACAAGGAAAAGCCTTTTTAAGGTTTTTAAAAAGATCTTTTGGAAATTTTAGTTTTTGCGAAACAATATTTTTCAGAGTATTAACTTCTTGAGGATTATTTTCAACATAATCTATGAGTCTCTCATCAATGAAATTAGCCATTTCAGTAGTAATGATTGTCTCTAAATCATTTGATAATGAATGGTAATTATCCTTTGGAAGATTATTAAATTGTATCTTGATTTTATTCTCCAGTTTCTTATATGAGATATAATCAGCAATAAAATCTTTTTCGACATGAATAAGTGGACTATCAATTTCAGATAAATTAATATTTAAAATATCAAGATTAATTGCACTTGCAAATGAAGGTAAATTTCACTGAATTCCCATTAAAAATTTTATATCCGTATCGAGTCTTATAAGGAATAATATTTCATCAAAAATTAATTGAATATCTTTTATAGAATAAGGATTAGATACAAATTTAAAATACTCAGGGACTTCTAAGTAAAGACCTCATTCTGTCTTATTCCCAATTTTAGCAGCTATGAGATTTAATTGGCTTAGATAATCTTTAGTTATATATAAATCTGAAACTACTTCTAATTCTGTTGTCATCACATTCCTTGATTCATCTCAAAGACTCAATAGTTCTTTTTCACAAGCATTTATTTTTTCAATGAGATCATTAAAAAAGTTAACATACTCATCTAAGCCATCATAAGTAATTGAAGATAACATATCCAATGCTATTCTGGCAATGTCATTAGTTGGAATACTCTCTTCACTTATGGTATTCTGGATTTTAATTAAAAATTCTACTCATTCCTGAAGAATGTCTTCTAAAATACTTTCATTAAAAAATGGTTTTATCTTTTCATAATTAGCCTCATGTTTCTTATGGAATCGTCATTCCGTAAGGGCTATAATACTAGCATAGTCCTCTTCAATATTACTAAGTTGGTAATTACTTATGAGATTTATGAATATTTCTTCATAAGTAAACTTTGAATATTCATCTGTATCTAAAAGTTTCTGTATGAATCTTAATAAATTATATACTCAACGTATTTGATCTATCTTTGATTCAGGTGTATCTATGTCAAAAGAGTAAAATGTATTTTTCAATTCATTACTTAAGTGAGATATTTTATCCTTTTTAAATAGGAATCCTAGAATAGGATTCTTTAACTTCAAGAGTTGTGCCAAATACTCATTCAAAATCTCTAAAGATTTATTGAATTCTGAATATTTAAGAAGCTTAAAGTTTGGCAGTAGTTCAAAAATAAATTTTTGATTTTTTGAAAAATCAAAAATCTTTCAGTATAAATCCTTCTTTACTTCATAATCGTTACTAGTAGTCTGAATATTCTTTGTAAAATCTTCAAAAGTTATCTTATATTCTATGATAAATCCTTCTAATATCTGAGCTATTTGTTTCAGGGAATACTTAGAATTAAGTGTTGTAAATCAGGATATAAAAATTTCAGTATCTATTGAAATAATAGTTTTCAATAGATCTCTCACTTCAGTAATATCCCCCAGTTTTTTAACTACTGGTAAATAATCTTTGAAATTTTCAAGTTTTTCTAAATCGGATTGTACAGCCAAATACAAGTTATAAGTTCAATGAAAATCTAAAATATCAGATTTATAAAAAATATTATCTTTGATGGAATTAAAAAAGGCACATTTATTTTTTATCTTCTCTGCTTCATTTACTAATGATATAAATTCTTCTATAAGAATCCTAAGGGACTCTGAGCTTCATTGATACTTATACTTAAGATTCTTAATTGAATTAAGTTTTCTGAGAATCTCTTGTATTTTATATATGTCTTTTTCAATTGATGAAATATAGAGAATATTGTCATCATTGATCCAAGAAATATCTTGGAATCTTTCCATATTTGAAAAATAAGCCTCAACATCACCTAAAGAAATACCCGTATAGTGAGTAATATTTTGTGATAAATCTTCATAAAGAGAAGACTTTGTTTCAGTCTTAAATTTATCAAAATTACCCCTATTAGTCTTAAAACTTCTGGCATGTTCCTTTATCTTTGATATTGTTTGAGACTGAATAAGTTTATTAAATCTACTACCAGTTTTTCCTATTCTTAATATAGGGTTTTGAAAATTATTTTCATCAAAGCGTACCTTATTTAGGGTATCAGAAATCTTATCTTCTACAACATCAAGTGCCTCTTTTTTATCAGATAGCACAAGAACAGATTTTTCCTCTAAAAGAGCCTTGCATATTATTGATGTAATTGTATGACTCTTACCAGTTCATGGGGGTCATTCAAGAATCAGAAATTTACAATCTTCCCTATCTAATGCATTAATTACTTGTTTCTGTTCATCATTCAATGGAATTGGACTTTCATATATTAGCTTACTTTGGACGTCAAAGTTATCCCACTCATCTTCTATATCCTTAATACAAACTGTAGGGTTTTCTTTGATGAATGTTTCAAGCAAAAGATTAAAATCTCATAAAAGAGTATTGTCTAAATTTAATATTTCCTCATAATCATTAATCAAAGCCTCATCGGATTTATCAAATAAATAAAGATAGACCTTATTTGATATTGTAATTAATGAATTAACTGATTTTTGAAGTACTGGTTTTTCAATATCTATTTGATTCGATAATCAAAAAAAATGTTCCAAACTCAATAAAAGTTCATTCAGTTTCTTCTGGAAATTATCTTCTGCATTGAGATAAATAATTCTTTCAAAATTTCAATTTAATGTTGAGGCACTTTTTGTTTCTCTATTGTATTCTTGAACTACATATTCGATACCAGCAGTATTTACAAATAATCTTTTATCAAACTGAATTTTTATAGTATTTTCGGCTCTTTCTATTGTGATCGGCGTATAGAAAAGAGGAAATTTATCACCTCAAACACCTATTTCATAGAAATATAAATAAAGTTCCGTCTTATCAATAAGATTATTGTTTTTGTAAATTTCATAAATCTCAGCAAATAGGTCTTTTACAGAAAAACTATTAAAGAAATTTGATAATTTTTCTTTAATTTCATCTAACATGAAAATATCTTTAATTTCTTTCTCAATAAAAGTATTATCTTTAGTTATGTATTGTAATAGGATATCTTTTATCTTTGATTCATAATCAAAGAAAATGTAATCCACAATTTCTCATTCTAATTGAAATATTGCATCATCATCTCATAAATTGAGGTTTTCAAGAGGTTTCCTAAGTTCTTCAAGTAATGGATTTATAAAAATATCTTTGAGTTTATCCTTAACTTCCAAAATACTATTTTCTTCTAACTGATCATATTGTTGATTATATAATACCTTATTATCAGCAAAGACTTTTAAAATTGCTGAGACAAATTCATTCAAAGTAACTTCATTAATTTCAATTATCCTTATATCTATAAACTTAGATATATTATCTGGAATATCGATAACAAAGTCTCATCTTTTAGCAGATAATTCTGACTTATTAAATCCTGTATTAAGATTTTTAATTAAAAGCTCTTTAAATTTTGGATATTTCTCAAAATCTAATCAAACAGTTAATTCAGATTTTGTTTTTTTGTTTGTATCTCTTTTTGGTATCCGCCTCTTTTTAAAGTCGGTCTCTAAAAAATTCATGAAGTATTTTGCTACTTCTTTTACGAAAATTCCAGATTCAGTATCTTTATCCATTTGGTATAATTAATGAGATCTATATAAAAAATATAGATAAGTAGTCACACTTCAATTTTTTATTTACATATGGTGTAAAAGATATTATTTACCATCAATATTTATCTTATTAGCTAAGTAATAGAGTGTATAACTCTTCCTTTTGCAAGGTGCATATGTCAATATTTAAAATATGTTTTTTCAAAGAGATTTTTTTAATCTCCTCTGATCAAAGTTCTTGAATTATATCAATAATCCGAATTATTCATTCATCTATTAGACCAAAGGCTTCAAGCACTGATGTATTTTTACCTACACTTCATAGAAGTGAATCATTCTCATATATAAAAAGAATATTAAAATAATTTTTAGCAGTTTCAATTCATTTTTCCGAAAAATCCTTCCGTCAACTTCCTTCAAAGGCAAAAGGCTTTGTCACGACACCAACAACAAGAGCACCCAGACTCTTTGCAATCTCTGCAATTACTGGTATAGAACCAGTACCTGTACCACCACCAAGTCCACCAGTGATGAATACCATATCAGCTCATTTGAGTGCTTCAGTGATTTCTTCAGTAGATTCTTCGGCTGCCTTTTTTCCAATTTCTGGATTTGCGCCAGCACCAAGCCCACGAGTTGTTTGACGTCCGATACTGAGTCTAAGTGTTGCTTGCGATTGATCGAGTGCATCATCATCAGTATTCATAACAATGAATTCAGCACCTTTATAATCAGATGCGATCATACGATTAATAAAATTCCCTCATGCTCATCCTACTCAAATAATCTTCCTGTTATTTTTAGGATTCAATAGCATCTTTTCATGAGTAGATGCTATTTTTTTAGTTAACCATTCGCTGCAAAATCTGCACTTAATTGCATCATCTTGAATCTCTTCAGCGCAATATGGGCATTTTTTCATAATATAAAAAAATATATTAATAAACAATACTGAATAATATACAATACTGAAGTAGTATAGTATATTATTATTGAAATCAACCACAAAATATTATTACCCTTTGAGTATTATTTACATATTTCAATCAATAAATAGATTGAAATATGTAAATTAAGATTAATTTAAACAAAAAAAGATTTTGCAGCCGTTCACAACTCAAATAGAAAGAAATCATGGGTAAATAACAAAAATGGTGTGATACTTTTTTAGTTCATTTTTATAGAGACACCAACATTCTCACAAATTACTAATCGAAACCCTAAGATATATCCATTTTTCTCATACAGAAGCC
The DNA here is from genome assembly GCA_937862565.1 of uncultured bacterium. Classification (GTDB taxonomy): domain Bacteria; phylum Patescibacteriota; class Gracilibacteria; order Absconditabacterales; family Absconditicoccaceae; genus CALMFT01. The sequence goes on along the minus strand of CALMFT010000009.1, from coordinate 83 downwards.
AACAAAAAATTCTCCAAGAAGGAGAATTTGATTGAAATACCTGATGGCAGCTCCGCAGGGAATCGAACCCTGATCGAAGGATT
>CALMFT010000008.1 GCA_937862565.1 uncultured bacterium | reverse complement strand
TAGCCTTTGGTTTTGCTTTCGGTACGATAGGTGGTTTTGTAGGAGCCTTTGGAGTTGCTACCGCCTTGATTACTTTGTCAGGACTTGGAGCAAGTGTTTTTCGAATAAATCATAATGATCATTTCATGATACCTTTTTCAATCAATCAACCAAGCTCATTCATTATCTGTTGATTTCCTGTGAGTTTTGCAATTGCTCTGAGTGCTATAGCTTTACTCTCTGCATCGACACCAGTGAACTCTTTGATTATGTTAGCGAGTTGTTTTGCATCACCACCTGTCGTAGTAGAGTTTGCAAGCCTTCGTAGTACGAGAGCCATCTTGTTTCCTGCTATGGAGTCATTCATGAGCTTTACAACTGCTTCCTCACTCATGTTTGCGATAGCATCATCAGATAGGAGTGCGAGTGCATTGTCTTCCTCTTTGAGATATTTCAATATTTGGTTGCGTTTATCAAATATCTTACTCTGTGCCTCTTTTGCCATTCCATATTCAGGAGGGAGCTTTTTCTTTAAGAGATCATTTACTTTTGCTACTATTGATTTTGCTGTGCTTGTCATGGAGTTTGATCCATATACTGCTGCACCGTCTGAATTATAAAGATTGCCTTGCAAGTTTTTGATACGAGTATTCATATTCAATGCACTCACGTCTCATTTTGTTCTGAATACCTCATTGTAGAGCTTTTCAATGTTTGCCATATCTGAACTGGTGATATTACCCTCACCGACAACAGTGTATACGTTTTTGATACCTTTCTTTGTCATTTTCTGTGTTCTCTGGATACCTTGTGCTTTGAGTACATCATCGAATATGCTTTCAAGTTCTGCTTGCTTTACAACTACTGGAGAAGATTGCAAGATTTTATCCTTTTGTGCTTCGAGTGTTGATATTTCTTTGCTTCTTCTACCTACACCTGTCATTATCTCTTTATGGAGATCATCATAGATGCTATTGACACCACCTCATTCAAGAGCTGTCTTATCTATTGCTTCCATTTTTTTCATAGCATCCGAGACACCTTTTTCTCCCATATTTCTCAATGCACCAATCTCTTGATTTTCAAGTCAATATGTTTGTGCGATAGTACTCTTTGTTTTATCACTACTATTAGAGAGAAGAGACTGTACTTTGTCTTGTGTGAATTTATATGGTTTTTTGATGGTATCAGTTACGAATGGTTTAGCATTTTTATATGCAACGATAGGTGCTTTTATTGCTTCTTTTACTCATTGTTTTGTCTGTCTTCACATACTTTTCACGAATGCTTGTCAACCAGCTCAGAGTTTGTCTGATATGCTACCATTTGTATATTGTCCAGCTTTTATACCGCTTTGAGTACCTTTTACAAGTGCAGGTATTCCTTTTTCAAGTAATGGTCAAGTTACAGCACCCATTGCAGCACCTGTGAGAGCAGACTCTCCTATATCAGCTCCAGTTGCTTCACTTCCCTTATTCATAATAGGAGTGAGACCACCAAAAGCACCACCATATACAGCACCACGACCTGCAGTTGCAGCAAGACTCGTTCCGCTTGGAGCAATCCTACCAACTCAAGGTATAAGAGCAGTTCCAGCAATCTGTCCAGCTATATCACCAACCTTTGCCATTCCGCTTCGAGAAGTGAAGTCATTGATACCTTTCATAGTGTCTTTTGTGTAGTCTGTCCCACCAGTTACAAAGTCAGTAACACCAGCAGGAAGACGCATCATACCAGCCTCAGCACCTCATACAAAGTTTACAGAGCCAGCAAGAGCCTTTCTTCATAAGCTAGCATTCTCATAATTTGATTGTTGTTTTTGTGCCCATTCCTGTTGCTTTCTTGCTTTTTCCTCTGCATCAAATTGAGACATTTGAGCAAGTATCTCATCTTTAGAGTATCACTCATCTTTCATTGCTTGCATTACTTTGAGAGCTTTCGAGTCTTCTATTCATACGTTTGATGCTTCACGTTCTCTTCCGTAGTCAATAACTCATTTTGCATAGTCAATAAAACCATCAGTAGCACGACCGATAGTAGCATCGTATACTTGTCATGGAATTGGCTTAAGTCCTTTTTCATAGTAGTCTCACACATTCTTTTGAATAGTGTTTGCAACTTGCTTGCCTTGATTGTAGGTTTGTGTTCAGAAGTCTGATACATTCTTTTTTATGGTGCTTCCTACATCATAAATATCTCCTCAGAAGTCTTGGAGGTTAGTGTTTATAGTAGATGCAACATTGCCCACCTTACTTTTTCAAGCTTGGTAGGCATCATAAGCATCACCTCAGAAGTTCTGGAGGTTTTGATTGAGAGTTGAGAATATGTTGAAAGCCATATTATTTGAGTTGAGAATAAAGCTCTGAAAATCTATTATCTACTGGAGCTGACTTTGTTTGTCATTGACTAGAACCTGTCATTTTAGCAATAGATGCAGCATATCCATCTCGTAGAAGTTGTAGTTGTCGCTTCATTTCTGGAGTAGATATATCATATCAAGTGACTTTGTCATTATCTTTCAAAGCTCTTCCCATAAGAGGAGAGGAAGTAGACTGGAGCATCTTTAACTCTTCATTGGACAACGCACCAAACGTAGCTCATCCAGCCTTTGCATCAATGAGTTTCTGTAATACATTTCATTGCAAAATGTTATCAACTCTGGAAAGATAATCTTGTTTCTTACTTGTCAAATTATCCCAAGGAGACATTTGCAATTTTCAAGATACATCTTCCATTTGTTCATCATTTGCTATGAGTTCGTCTAACTCAGCAATCTTTTTCTGTAATTGTACAACATTTGAGTCAGTTGGTGGACGATATGCAACACCTCATCGAGACGCTACATATTGCATCACCTCATTTTTCAATGGAGCCGCTTCTTTAGAAGACCCTATTTTCGTGAGGATAGTTTCTAAATCCAT
>CALMFT010000007.1 GCA_937862565.1 uncultured bacterium | reverse complement strand
TTTGCCAGTCTTGCACCTGGATTAAGTCTTGTTTCGATTGCCTCACTATCGAAAAAATACCCATCAGCTATTGCCTCACGGGTTTCAGATAGTCATTTTGAGAAGTCATTCCAGAGCATATTATGAGAAGTAAGTAAGATTTGGAAGCTGTGACTCTTGCTGTCCATTCGTACGATTAGACATACGAGCTATCATTCGTGACTCTTCTTCGAGCATATCATTATAAGCTGCTGCTCTCTTATCCAGTTGACCGATTGTCTCATAGTACATATATCGCATATGTGTTGTGATTGTTTCGTGCCACTCTGGAGGTACTCATATATTCGCTTCTACTGTTGAGAGAGTGAGTGGGATAGGGTTATATAGCCCATAGACCTTCAATCAAGCTGTGACGACCTCTGTAGGAGCTGGGAAGAGGTTAATAGACATATCATTGAAGCGATACGTTGGATAGTAGATATTCCCTTGTACCATTATCGAGTCATCTCGTTGCATCTCAGAGAGTGCAATAGGGAGAGCAAGTACATAGTCTGTATCGCTCTTATATTTGATTGCAACCTTTGTAATCTTGAGGATAGGAGCGACAAGGCTTGAATCATCTCATCGTGTGTCAAAACTGTACTCAGATTGACCGATTACTGTGTCTCTTGTCCATATGTCACTCATAAAATCCTCGTTTACTTCACTTCGGATAGTAGCAATTACTTTCTGATATGAGTAGTTAGCGAGTTCGAGTGCTTTTGTATCGTTGAAAGCTGTTGTTGATACGTTGTGACAACGTGTTCGGAAGAGTGATATGATGCCTGATACGTCCATATGGTGGATGGTTATATACTAGTTACAATCACTACCCGAAGGTAGTAACTGTGAAGCAATACATAAGCATTGACATTTATTAAACACTAGTTGCGCTCGATTCAAGTCTCACAAGAGCATTCTGTTGAAGCATCTTTGCAGCGAATGCAATTTTAGCACCGACAGTAGCACGTTGATTGAGAGCATCAGCTGTACCACCTGATCCAATAGGGTGGAAGATAGTCTCCATATTTTGCCAGTTAGCAATACCGTAAGCGTCCTTACCAATAAAGTAAGAAGGGTAGACAGTAATACCAGTAGCAACGGTATCAATATTGCTTGTTTCAACAATCTTAATACCTTGGAGTTTACCAGTTTCACCATTGAGGATCGCACCATTTGTAACGTATTTGTTAGCATCGAGCCAAAGACCTGTAGAGCTATTGCGAATATCACCAGCAACAAAGTTGTCAACGATACCAACGTAACATCCTTCTGAAATTGTCTTAGCATTCTGCTTTCGAAGCTTGATAGCTACCTTTGATATATCAGCACCAGTAACAACGTCACCAGCGATAAGAGCTGCACGGTTAACACGTCCATTTGCATAGATTACGTTTGTACCGTTTGTGATAAGCTCAGCTTGGATAACTTTGTCAATAACACGCATCATATTTGCTGCTACTTCACGACCAACGAGTTCTAGAATGCTAGAAATAGGAGAAGTCTTCTGAAGAAAGTCAGAGATAACAACTTGCATACCATACTGTACTGGAGTAGCTTGGACAACTGTAACAGTTGCATCTACTTCTGTAGGTGTTACACCTTCAGTAAGAGTAACTTGTGCAACAGTTCGAGTCAATTGATCGAATCGTGCCCAAGAGAGAGTGAGGTATCCATTTTCCGCTTTTGATACTTGACCATATTTAGCGAAGTAAAGCTCAGGCTCGAGATTTTCGAGGACTTGCTTGCGGAGAAAGTTCTGCATATATACTGCAGGGGAAGCACCATTCTTGATGTTTCCCGTAGTTCGTACTGCCATAGGAGGAAAGATTAAATTTATAATCTATGTTCCCAATGGTATTAGCGAATGTATTGTGCTTTGTAAGCTGTGTCCATTTCTGATATTTTATCAGAAGAGAACTCGTCCTTACTTTGTACAACTCTTCGTCATACTCATGAGACTCATAGTTTCTTTGCCTCTGATTTAGCTACAGTCTGTGGGTCGATTACAGAAGTATAGAACTTGTACGCTGTTTCAATATCCATATTGTGTTCGCTAGCAACACTTCGGAGTTCATCAGCAAGTTCTTTTGCATTAGGATTGTCACGAAAGAAGAGTTTCTCTTCTATTTTTCGTTCTGCTCGCTCTTCGATAAGGCTCTCAATATCTTTCATTGACTCTTTATCATATGATGAGTCAATCTTTTCTTGGAGCTGTCTACGCAAAGCATTCCTTTCTGCAAGTATCTTCGCAAAGTTAGAATTTGACTTCTTCTTTGGCTGTGTATCTTCCACTTTCTTTTGCTCTGGTTCAGAGTCTTCACCATCTTCGTCTGATTCGACTTCTTCAGTCTCCTCAGTTTCTTCCTCTACCTCAGTAGATTCAGGAGCATCGTCGTCTTGCTCTTCCTCGTTTATGCCCGAGTCAGCGGTGGACTCTCGTCCATACCAAGCATCCTGTAGGATTTGGTCTTCTGTAGTCATATTTTGTAGGGTTATTATGCAGCCTTACTGCTAAATGGGATAAGTTCCCGATCCAACCTCTTATATTAATAAGAAGCTGTGGCGGAAGTTTCCTCTATTCTTATTCGCTCTCTCGTCTCTTCGATAAGCTTGTCATTGATAGTAAGTACACTTTCGTATACGTTTCTCGCTATCAAGTGTTCATAGGCTTGGCTAGGATTGAGGAACGCTTGATTTTCTTGTTCGCTTTTTAGGCTCTCCACTATCTTCTGATAGAGTTGGAAGTCAGGACTCATTTTGAGTCGCTCCAGTTGGATTGCTTCCTGTTTTGACAAAGTTAACATAGGGGAATATTTGTTTCATATGTGCCTCTGTAATTCAGAGACGTTCTAGGCTCTCTTTGTGCATATCGAGATAGTCATAGACTCAAGCCTTTTTTAGCTTTGCATCATTCCTTAGATCATCATCATAGTCACAAACATTACCGTTTGCATCGAGAACATCACGACGATAGAGTCAGAAGAAGTTCCGTATACATTGCTCAGGTGAAAGGTATCAAGCAGAACGATTAAGAACTGCTTTCATTTCATCACCGAGCTTTATTTCTAGTCAATCAGTTGTCATCATATTAGAACACCTTATATATAAACAGCTTTATTGTACCAAGAATTCAAGGAAAATAAAGTGAGCGAATACGATTATACGCATCTACTGAAGCATTGAACTTAATCTCGTTCTGTCTCATTGCATAGATATTGTCACGGATTTGCTTTTCGTGAGTCGTGATTATGTTTTGTTTCACTTCTTCATCCTCTTGGAATTCCTTTGCGTGATCTATCTCAGCACGACAAGCTCCATTGACTGGCTCATATCGCTCACGATTAGAGATACATTCAGAGATTGCCTTTTCAAGAGTGAGAAGGTCTTTTGCAACTTGGCGAATAACGTAAGACATAATTATTGATTAGGATTATTAGTAGCATTTTGAGATATGGAAGCATTCACCATTTGATTTGTAGCTGTGTTAGCAGCTCATCCTCATACGTCCTTCGCTTGTCCTTGACCTGACTGTATGTAGGCTTGCTTTCGCATCTCTATGGCTATTTGTTTGGCCTCTGTATCCATAGCAGATTGGAAGACTACAAGGTATGTCATATGGTCTTGGTTTATATCCCGAATAGTTGCTGCCTTCATATCGTTCTCGTTGAGGAGCTTTACTATGTTGCGAGCATCCATCTCATCTGGCTCATATGGACACATTACTTGTACATCAGCACGAGTCATTCATTGGAGCTTGAGTATCTTTCGCCTCATGTAGTTGAGAGATATTTTATGACTGTTTGGGTTTGCTTCCATTACTGCGAGTCTAGCATCGAGTGATGCTGCGATTCTAGCACGTTCTGCCTCGAATTTCTTTCTACTCTCTATGATTACTTGAGGGTCTTCAAATGTGAGGAAGTCTTCTTTTGTGAGTTCGAGTACACGAGTTCAGTCAATAGAGGAAGCAATACGAATGAATTTCTTATCTGTACGAGAGAAGTATTCTTTATATGAGCGGTACCATATATCTCTCCAGAACTCACGGTCTGCAATCTCTTGATTAATTGTATCAAGTCCAAATCGAATATTAGCGTTCTCTTGTATCTGCTTTACTTCACCAAGTGTAGACGTTCATGTTCACTGTACTCATAGCGTTCGTGAGTCAATACCTATTTCCATTTGGAGTGCATCCATTATCTCTTGTGATACTCTGAATGAGTCTTCGAGGATATTGTTACGAGGAACTGGATAGACTGCTCATGATATAGGAGCTCATCCATTCTTTACGTCTACTCAGATGATCTTTGGATTGGTGCTTGGTCTTGCTATCTCGTTAGCGTTCTGGACTGTGTTGATATCATAGAGATACATTTGTCCAAGTGTAGAGAACTTAGCATTTATGAGCCTGAGATTGATAAGCTGTGATATTGCACTTTGCTTTGGTCAGATTTGCTCCAGCATTGTTATTCCGAATGGATCACTACGTTTTGCAGCGTGCCACTTCACATTGACGACAGATGTCATTGGCACAAAGTCGATCTTCTCTTGTTTGAATACTGGTTTTATCTCTACCGTTCTCAGTAGTTTGCTAGCATCCTGATTGAGAGTCACCATATAGAGAGTGTCATCGAAGTAACTGTAACCATTGATTACACTTACCATCGTGATGTCATTCGCTACGTTGTTATATCCTGTCTTCTCATTACGAGCTTGTTGGTTGAGTTGTACGTTTGATGATATATCTCAGCACATCTCTTCTGCTTCTTCACTAAATCAATACTCTTCACTTAGCATTTCACGAGGGATAAGCTCTTCAAAGTAATGAAAGCGAGCAGGAGTGACAGAGTCAAAGAATGGATCAGGTAGCCAAGATAGTGGATCTTTGAGAGCAATAGTTGGGTGCATTCACAAATCATTCCATCCTGTCTTTGCTTTGATCTCAGCACCGAACATTCGACGATCAAGACCTCATTGTACTGCAATTCTATCCATTCACATCTCTGTGTAGTCAAACTTTGCTACGTCAGTAAGGTTCTCAGCGATCTCATCATCTCAGAGTCAACGAGGAGTGAAGATAGGCTCTTTGCTATCCATCAGCTCAACTGCAAGTGATAGGTTGATCATTGCATAGGATGTATTCATTGGGATCTTCTCATCGTCTATCGTTTGGTCGATGTATTTTGAGACGTTGCTTCGTAAGTATTCACGTTTTGGATTGACGAAGTTTCGAGAGAGTTCGACTTCTTGTTGGATTTGTAGGAGAAAAGCCTCTGTGTCTATATCGTCATCTGAGACAGTTTCGACCAAGACTTTTTCCTTTTCCTTTTCTGACTCTTTATATGGCATATGGTAGGAATAGAGTTAATTGTTGCAATTATAACACCTTTACAAATTTAGTAAAACTCGGAATAGTCTGCTTCATAAGAGATTGCTTGTGCTTTATGCTTTGTGAGATCAGCATAGACATTCGCTAGATAGCGAAATCAATCCGGACCGTGACTATCTTTGTGTTCTGGACGATCTAGGAACATACCATTACGTTCATCGTACTTCCTGCGATACTTTGCAAGCTGTCACAATCCTTTGCTACACTTTGCCTCATCGAAGTAACAGTTCGGGAACATATTGCGTACATTGTTTATTCCCTCGCTTACTCAGTTCATCTTGACTGCTTCTACTTTACCTTTCAAGTGTTGGCGTGCTGTCTCGACTCTGGTTGCTCCTGTTGAGTATTCGTGGACGTTTCCATCATGTGGGAAGTAATGTATATCGTAGTTCTTATAGCGAGGATTGACGATTGTGTTGGCTATCTCAATCATTGAATATCCTGTTCATTCCCAATAGTCTATGATACGAAGCTCCTTTCAGTATATCTGCCAGAACCATATTGCTGTATCATCTCATCATCCAGATCATCACAAATCCCAAGAGGTATAGACTGGAAGACGCTCATCGTGATATATGTTAGCGATACGTTTCTGTTCACGAGCTATTCATAGTTCTTTCTCATAGTATGCTCACTTGATTGCTATATCGAATGCTTCCTTTGGAAAGCTTGGATATTCACGGATCATATCGTCACCTTGCTCTTCCTTTTTCTTTTGCCACCATCTCATTTTCTCTGGTCAGAATAGGATATGAGGGAAATACTTTTGAATATACTCGTTTGCTTTGAGTGTAGCGAAGTAATCACAAGTATCTTGTGTGATAGGGAAGTCATCAGTAAGTTCGTACGTTTCGTCTATGTACCAAGGATAAAAGAAGAACTTGTAATCCATATCAGTAAGACCTCTTCACATCTCTTCTTGTGCCATTGCTCTCATACACATATCGTAGAAGTACCCGCTGTTTCCTTCTGCTGTACTCTCGATGAATACTTCACTAGTTGGTGCGACTGTGTTCAATGCACCTGTTTGTATTTCCCTTGCTTTGTCTGGATACTTGTTACATATCTTTCCGTACTCAGAGATATGGAGTGATTGTAGTGTACCTCAACGGAATGAAGTATCTACTGCAATAGAGCAATGATTGTTCTCAAATACAAGTTCACCTTTACGGTCAGTCTTTACTTGGAACGTATCGAGTATCCAAGCAGGGAGATTATCATATGCAAACTTTACCTTGTCTCGAAAGATAAGCTCTGCACTATCACGATCATCAGCAATGATACCGACACTCTTATACTTTGAGAAGAGTACTTTATCGAGAGACATTATGTCTATGAGTGTAGAGAAGCCAAGCTGTCTCGCTTTGAGGATTATGTTCTTTGTGTGTTTCCTTTGATAGAAGTCTTTCTGGAATGCGTTTGGTATGAATGGTATCTTCTTTCAATGCTTATCTTTAATACTATAAATCTTCCCTGAGAATATACGCCATTCTTGGGAAGATAGTAATGCTACGAGTTGTTCTAGTTCTTGTCCTGAATTTGTCATAGTAGAGTCGCTATGTTAAGTTCACCTTTCACGTTACTGTCTACTTCACTCTTGTCTTTCCATCAGAAGTTCTTCAAGGCGAATATATCTCACGTCCTTCAATTCTTTCTGAGTGATAATTCGTATGAGTTCTCGATTATCATTTTTGCCTCACCGATTATTTCAGAAAATCATTCCCTAGATTCATAATCAATAAGAAGCTGTTTTGAAGCTCATATCTCCAAACATAATCAGGTGACAGTTATCTCTTCAAATGGTGTCCTTTCGAGATAGTCATTGATTAAATGTACTAGCTCTTCTGGATCATTCCATTTACGAGGCTTTCATACTCTTCTTTTCTCATCCATATTCAAATGATTTAGTTTTTGTAAACACAATGTAGCGAATCGGTAGTCAGTAATGAACTATTGTCTTTGCTGTGTTCTCATCATACATATTAGCTATTAGAAGCATTTCTTTTTTAGGGTCAAGATATTCACGTCAGTAGTCAAGTAATTGTCCTATAGAATATCGTATTTCTGTTGAGTTATTTGCATTCTTACATTCGATAATATATGTTCACTGTTTTCATTGAATGAATATATCTACTCTTCTTCACCTTGGTCAAAATCGTTGCTTGTCTATTGGTTTATCTATCTCGAATGATACTACTTCGTCATTGAGAATATCTTTTGCGAATTTATCAATATTATTCACTATATAGTTTACCATTTCAATCTCTTTATCAAAGTCATTACTTATATACCTTTCCTCCTCAACTATAATATTTCCATTGCTTACTCAGGATACATCTTTGAATGATGAGAATGTTCTTGATTCTTCCATAAGCTTAATGCTTAATAATATTTTCGTTTCATAGGCTCTTCACGAGATGACTTGCTCACTTGTAACAGAGGTAGAGAGATATGATTGCTGCTATTGGTAGGAGATCAGGCTTTGCATAGGCTATGTATACGCAGAACATTGATATTCATATGTATGGGTATCTAAATCATAGTACCAAGAGAGCGAGCAATAGAATCTGTGTCATATGTTTATTACTCTATTGTAGCTTACTTGTTTATAAATGCAAGTATCAGGAGTATCAGCCATATTATGTGTAGCCAGAGAGTGACGACTGGGAAGAAGTACCACATGAGGCAGTAGGCAAGTATTTGTACCATATTATTCAAAGGTAAGGCTTATAAGCTCTCAGGATTTATAAAAGCAATAGAACTGCTTGCATCCTGTTCTTCCTACAATCTTACTTCCGTCTTCTGTAAGCTTTATATACATAATGTTTGGATAGTCTTGTATCTCAAACGGTATTCATCGCTTTAGGAATAGGCTTTCAATGATTTGGAAATCTGTCTTTGGTATATTCATATAAATAAAATCTCTATCCTACAAGCAGACAACGCATTTGACACTTGCAGGAGAGAGACGTTATAGAAGCGTTGTCTATTACGTCAAATGCAAGAGCTATTGTATTTATATTTGTAGGATTGTAAATAGAAAA
>CALMFT010000006.1 GCA_937862565.1 uncultured bacterium | reverse complement strand
GGGTGACGGAGTCAAGAAGACCACACAACAAACTCAACAGCCTCAAGAGAATAACAAAGTTTTTCTTCTCAAGAATACACACCATTTATATGTGTAAAATAATCATCACCATGATCATTGTAAACAACGGGGTCATCTATTTTGAAATCTTTGGAATCAGAGGAAAAACGCTTTTTATCTTCAATATCATCTATTATATTTTGAGCAAATTTAATAAAAGACATGAAAGAATAAAGAAGACCAAGAAGCATAAGAAAACCTAAACAAAAGATCACAAAATTACAAAAAAAATCAGACATAAAAAGGAAAATTATTTTTTAGAAGCAAAGGAACGACAACGGCGGAATTTTCACAGATCACGAATACAAAGAAAGGAAGCTAGATCTTCATCTGAAAATCAGAGTTGTACTTGGATCAAAGAGAGAAAATGCTCTTTTCCAACAGCACCAAGTATTTTTTTTGAGTAGCCAGTAAAAGAAGCAATGTAATCAAGCGGGAGGTGATCGTGTTCAAGAAAGTATTTTTTCAAGTCTCAATCATCTTTTCCATAGTCTCTTTTTGTGAGATTTTTCAAAGTCTTTTGGAAGAAAGAAGAATAATCAGACATATGAGATTGAAAGAGTTGCGTGAGTTCATTATTTGGGGACTCGAGGAGCGTGATGAGATTGAAAGGAATATTCTCGCAACAATTTTTTCGGAGTTCAAGCTCTATACGGCGGACTTCTTTATTTGCGGAAAGATGAGGGAAAAGCCAAGACTTATTTTTTTCGAATGAATCAAGGATTTTGTCATAGACGCGAACGAGTTTATATTTGTTTTTTGATTTTTGCAGGTCGTTCGTGTAATAGGTTTGGGCAAGGTCTTTATAGGTTTTGTCTTTTCAGATTTGAGCATGAAAACGGCGGACTTTATCGAATTTCGTGAGTAATTCAGGAAGAGGGAGAACAACATCGAGAGCAATATCAAGACGGCGGATCTCATAGGCTACATGGTGCGAATAGGGACGATCAGGAGAGAGTGGGGAAAAAGTCTCATAGGCAGAGGCAACAAAAGCAGGAGCAGAGCGAGAAGCAAGGGGGAAGTATTGAAAAAGAAAAGCAGATACAGAGAACGGGAGCATGCCGTTAGTAGTAACAACAAAGAAAGCAGAGTAAAAGACGATTTTCGGGTGAGAGGTAATTTTTCAACGAGTAGCACCATACATAATAGCAAACACAGGAACAGAAGCACCACGAACAGAGACGGAGAATTTATAACATTGTCAGAATCATTGAGGCTCAAAAGTCTCATAGGTAAAACGGAACACTTCCCCACTCATGGGAAGATCAACGAATCAAAAAGAAGAATTATCATTATCAACACGCCGACAGAACTCAAAGGCGGGAGGAACATAGGCAATCTCTAGATGATCCACTCAAAAATACTTGACAGAGTCAAGAAAGGAAGGAGGAGCAGGCATAGCGAGAAGCTAAAAAATAGGCACAGAAAAACAACCCCCCTATAATGCGAGTTTTGGCTTTCAGATAGCGTGATTTTCTGATGCAGAAGCCAAAGTTTAGCGGAGTGACTGGTATTTGTAGCCCGTCATTATTAGTGACGGGCTACAAATACCGTGAGGTACATGAATTTTAATGAACTTTGAGAAAAACGAGGTTTTTATCAAGCAAAGAGATGATAGTGATATGCACACAAAAAGCAAACATAAACATTGGAACAGAACAAATACAATATGGACAAAGGAAGTCAATTTTATAGAATACAAGCCTATAATGAAGGAAAGCCAAGGTCTAACGACACGCTACGCTCTTTCCTTTCCTTCCAATACTCAGGTTTCGATCGCTCTTTGTGTAAAGAAGAACGGACGCTAACGCTTTTTGCTCGTACCTCACAAAACCGCTTCTTGACACAATCGCAATGCCCCAAACGACAAAAAAAACGACCTTACAGGATCGTTTTTTTGCTTGTCTCTTTGGGGTCAATTGCTTCTTGTTTGTCCAGACTATCCAGATTGTATGAATCCCCTTTTTTGAAGACTTTGCGGAATATATCGAGATACTTGCCCCTTTTTGTTTCTTCTTCTTGGCTCTCCCCTATCCAGTCATCAGCGATTGATTGATAGAATTTTGCAAGCTTCTTGTCATCTGTAATATTCTTATGCAAATCATCATAATGCTTCCAGTATTTCGGAGCGTAGAACCAGCCCATGGATTGGATTATGGGTCTCTGCTTCATAATAGGCGTACCCATTTCATCTTTATCCAAAAAGGTCTCAGTCAGAGGATTTCCGTTTACATCTTTGTATATTGCTTTCGCAGTTCTGATATTTTTCAGAATAGGAAGACTTGCAAGAGGCTCTAGCATTACCCACGCTTGAATCATTCGGCGATATGATATATCGATTGTTTGAGAACTTGGAGTCATGATATACACGTCAAGGAAGAGTTTTCTTTCTTGATCCAGAAATTGAAATATCGAGGTTTGAGAGTTTTTCCAATCTCTCGCATTGATATGAGAGGATCATTCGTCGAAGAAGATCACATGATTCGTAAATGCCTTACGGTCATGATCCATTATATTCGATCCCTCACGGGGTTTTGAGTATATAGAACGCTCAATATCATTCAAAACATTTATTGTACGCATAACATCGAGAATATCTTTGTCAGGAAAGATGATAGCATTCGGAATTGTTTGTTGATCCACTTGAACATTTGTCCAGATCGTATGGTGCTTAAACTCATTCATCATGAGATAAACAGCATACGAGGTTTTTCATGACCCATAGAGTCATTCAATTCAATAAATCATATATTAGTAAAAAAGGAAATTAGTTGAGCTTTCAGAATCTTTCAATAAGGAAGTGAACGAGGTAGAATATACCAATCAAGAAGATCGAAGAGAACATAACAGTAAAGAAGCCAGAAAACAGAGCATAGGATCATGGAGCGAATGAAGTCATCCAGACAATCAAGAAGAGAGCATACGCACGAAACACAAGCAGGAGCGGGAGTATAAAACTCACAGAAGCTACAATCGAGAGGATTGCCGTGAAGAATACTCAAGCATAAGCCACGAAAGGAATCAAAGACCACACATTGCCAGAAGCATTATGTTTTCAGGCAAAACCAGTGAAAAACCTTGATATATGAAGAAGAAGCCAAACAAGACCAACAACGATTCAAAAATGAAGAGCATAGACGACAAGATAGAGAATTATGGAAATCAAGGCAAGAACTCAGATTTTCATATTTGAGCTTGCTTCATCTGAAGTGATTTTTAATGGATTGACATCAGATCAGGAACTATACACAGGAATTGCACCAGATTGCGTGCTGATATCCATTGTCATCCCCGAAAAGGTGAATTTTGGATAATAATCAAAAGTCGTAGGAGCAGTTGCAGGAGGTACGATATTTATAATATCCACAACAGGTTGCCATTTTGAAACAAAGGATTTTGCATACGGTTGCACAAAGTTACACATTGCACCAAGAGCAGAACCAACAACAGGAACATCAAGAGCAACACCACAGAAATTGACATTTGCGATTGCAAGCGATCAAGAAAGAGAAGAACGAGAATCAAGCTCAGCAGTAAGAGCAGAGCCATCAAGAACAGTACAAAGTTGATCTTCTGTAAATGGAGTATTAAATGGGGAAACTCATGAAACGTAGACAGTAGTTGAGAGAGGTACAATTTTAACTCTTCTTGTTTTTTGACCGTATGGAAGAGTAATCATCGTATTTGCAAGATAATCACCTAAATACGTATAATTATCAGCGAGATTTGAATACGACCAGCCAGCACCTTTTTGATAATAAACAGAAAAACGATTGTAGGCAATGGGCAAAAAACCACCAGAAGAAGAATTTATAACAAAGGAATTGAAAGTATTATCATCATTCGTAGCACTATTTGTAGTAACATTTCAAACAATGGGAGTGCTAGAGAGCATTCAGCCATCAGAAGTATAAAATGAATACTCATTCGCCGAGGCAGTAGATACAAGCGTACGGGAATCTGAATAAATCATTCAGGTAGAAGATCAAATAGCTTGAACAGAACGAGTGCCACCAATTCAAGAAGCATCTATAGTACCTAGTATAATATCAGGCTTGTAACTAACGCCAGAAGGATATTTTATATAATAATTCTTAAACTTTGAAGAAAAAGCATCCGTAGTGGTAGCAGTAGTAATAGAAGCGGAAACATCCAATCAATTGTATTTCCAAACAAGAGGAGTAGATCAAGAAGCAGTCGAGGAATATGAGCCAGTTTTCTTACAAGAGCAATTTCATCCAGTCGCTATAGTATCCGAATTACAAGATCATGGCGGTACATATGCAGGAAGGGCAAGGGCTTGGGCTTGAGTAATAATTGCACAATCACTTGCTCGAACATAATCAACACCAACACGGGCATAGTTACCATAAAATTGAGCAGAAAAACTACCAGGAACATAGGTTCATAGATTTGTTTGAGCAACTTTAATTGATCCAGAATAACAAAGGGTGCGATAGTTGCTATTTGTGCTATAAGAAGAGGCAATTACCTTCTGAGTATAATAGGAGTCATAGTACGGAATAGAATACAAATAATCATATCCATTTAAAGTAGGGCTTAGGTTGTAAGCCGAAAGGAAAGCAGTGCCAGAACTATCGAGAACTCGACCAGCAGAAATAGAATAAACAGATCAATCAGAAGCAGTTAAAGCAAAAACAGGACTTGTAAAAAACACCGCAGAAAGAGCAGTGAATCAGAGAATGATGCGAGAGAGGAGTTTTGACATATTATCGGCGAGTTACAGAGACAAGAAACGAAAAGAAGATGAAGACACCCAGAGCAATCATGAAATAATACATCATTGAGCGAATATCCAGAATTGCACCGCCCAGAGTTTGAGGAGAACCAGAAGTGATATTAGGGTCAAGCATTGCCCCCGTAAGATATTGATCCAGAAGAGGAGTAACTTGCGGAATAACATTACCAGAGCCATCGAGGACAACAGCAGGGTCTATAAGGTCAAAAGAAACGTACGGCACGGGGTTTAATACGGTTGCCCCGTCTTGTCTCACAATATTTGTTTCGTGAGGTTGTATCGTGATTGTTCAAGTGTATGAACTTGGGAATTTAAGGTCATAAACAACTCGCGGATCTGAGGGGGTGCTAAAATAGGCAATATTGATAATAGGATTATACCCAGAGCCAATTTCGATTTGATCCCCATATTGATCATATAATTCTATTTGAAGAGATTTTGGAACGCTTGGCAGAGGTTGCACAGGATCAGAAGTCCGAAGAGTCAGACGGATATTTTTTCCAGTCTCAACGGTAGCAGGTGCGGGATCGAAGAGAGACTCAAAGGCGGGTTTTACTTTCCATTGATATTTATGGGATACCGTGCCAGTACTTACAAGTGGCCACTCTGTAGCCGTAATCATACAGGCATAATCTCAGGCAGTAGGCTTGTTTTGAATCTCATATGCAAACTCTCCCCCACTACTTGTATATGGCGGGTATTCTCAGGAATCAGGACAAGGGAGAATGTCACCATTTGCAAGAGTCACGCCCGTGAGGTATGAAAAATCCACAGGTCAATCTGATCTTCATGAAAATATCACATTTTCGTCAACATCTATCACAAGAGGATCAAAAGTCACTTTCGCTTGTGCAGTCGATACACAGAGGAGCAGAGGCAGAGCCAGAAGAATGATTTTTTTCATGATCCTAGAGATTAAGAATAGAAATAAGATATTTTATAATGAAGCCAATGATATAGATGCAAAGGGCAAGAAGAAGTGAGGCGAAAAGAATATCTTGAATTGTCATATTATCTTTTCTTGTTTACAGTCATGAGAATAACCGAGAGAAAGTAAGTAATGATCTTGAAGAGATAATTAATCACAATCACGAAGAAAAGCACCGCCATAAATTGCGGAATAACCGATAAACGGAACATTTCAATCAATTGAACGAAGAGCGATGAATCCATAAATTATGATCTTATTTTTCCCCCCCTTTCGATACCGTTAGAGGGAGAGCGTAAAAGCACGATTAAACACGACGAACGAGCTTTTTGTAAAGAAAACCCGAGATGAAGCCAATGATTGCGAGAAGAACAACATATCCGATAACACCATTATCAGTGAAAACGCTTACCATGGTATTAATCATGGAGAAAGCAACTTTTACCAAAGCACCGAGGGTACTTTCAAGGAGACCAGATACAGCCGTTACATCAGCAGAATCAACTACACTTCCAGTAAGGATTGCAGACATAGCAGAAAAGGACAGGAGTAAAAAGGAGGGAGGACAGGAGGGCTAGCACCTCGCCCCAACTGCCATTAAATGGAACAGGGGGCCCTAAATCGAAACAGAAAGGATCAGATTTAGACCCGCATAGAAGCGGGGGCGAAAGGCTAGCAACCTTTCTATTAGAACCAAGAACGAGATCATTTAGAGAAAGCACCACCAGGAGCATGAGAACGATTCGAACGCTTTACGCTTGCCATTCGGTGACGATATGCCTTGTGTGAATGAGTTTGACGCTTTCAAGTCCAGAAGTTAGTCGAGGGAGCTTTTTTACGAGAAAAAGGAACTTGCTTTTTAATGTGTTTATTTTTTACACGAGAAGAAGAGTAAGTTTTTGCAATAGCTTCTCAAAAAAATCTAGTCATGAAGTCGTATCTTGCTTTTCTCACAAAATGAGATGCTTTTTTTCTTATATTGAACATAAGAGAAGAGGACTATGCCGTCTTGAATTGAACTTTTGAAAAATCAATATCTTGAAGATCATCTTTCAAAGCCTCAATAACATCGGACGGAAGATATAAAGTTGTAGAATCAGGACGAGATGCAGGCTTTCCGTCTTTGTCGATATAGGCTTTTTGAGAAACAGAGCGATTATCCTCTTTTCAAGAAAGTTTTGTAACAGACACAGCAAAAGAGGGATATTCCTTTACATTCCCTTGATCATCAGTATCTTGAAAAATTACCGGTCTAATCGATAAGTTTCGTGTAAAGTAGCCTTTTTCATTAACAAAATCACGGGAAAGAATAGCAGGTGAAAAAAAGTTTTTCATAAACAATACATATAAAAAAGAGGTTGTAACACCTCTATTTTATATAAACGCTTATAAAATGCAAGAAAATAGATTATTTTTTGACAGAGTAAATTTGCTTTTGTTTTTTTTCAAGTTCTTTCGATTTTAATTTGCAAGCAACTCTAAATATAACAGGAGCAGTGAGATGACCATAAATAAAAGCCTCAGTTTTCAATCATGAAATTCTTAATCGTGACAAAATATCTCACCACCATTGAATCACTTCTTCAGCAGTAGGATCAGGAGATTTTTTCATAAAAAGATTTATTTACGAAAATATTTTTCTAGTTCTTCTTTTGTGGGGTGACGGAGTCAAGAAGACCACACAACAAACTCAACAGCCTCAAGAGAATAACAAAGTTTTTCTTCTCAAGAATACACACCATTTATATGTGTAAAATAATCATCACCATGATCATTGTAAACAACGGGGTCATCTATTTTGAAATCTTTGGAATCAGAGGAAAAACGCTTTTTATCTTCAATATCATCTATTATATTTTGAGCAAATTTAATAAAAGACATGAAAGAATAAAGAAGACCAAGAAGCATAAGAAAACCTAAACAAAAGATCACAAAATTACAAAAAAAATCAGACATAAAAAGGAAAATTATTTTTTAGAAGCAAAGGAACGACAACGGCGGAATTTTCACAGATCACGAATACAAAGAAAGGAAGCTAGATCTTCATCTGAAAATCAGAGTTGTACTTGGATCAAAGAGAGAAAATGCTCTTTTCCAACAGCACCAAGTATTTTTTTTGAGTAGCCAGTAAAAGAAGCAATGTAATCAAGCGGGAGGTGATCGTGTTCAAGAAAGTATTTTTTCAAGTCTCAATCATCTTTTCCATAGTCTCTTTTTGTGAGATTTTTCAAAGTCTTTTGGAAGAAAGAAGAATAATCAGACATATGAGATTGAAAGAGTTGCGTGAGTTCATTATTTGGGGACTCGAGGAGCGTGATGAGATTGAAAGGAATATTCTCGCAACAATTTTTTCGGAGTTCAAGCTCTATACGGCGGACTTCTTTATTTGCGGAAAGATGAGGGAAAAGCCAAGACTTATTTTTTTCGAATGAATCAAGGATTTTGTCATAGACGCGAACGAGTTTATATTTGTTTTTTGATTTTTGCAGGTCGTTCGTGTAATAGGTTTGGGCAAGGTCTTTATAGGTTTTGTCTTTTCAGATTTGAGCATGAAAACGGCGGACTTTATCGAATTTCGTGAGTAATTCAGGAAGAGGGAGAACAACATCGAGAGCAATATCAAGACGGCGGATCTCATAGGCTACATGGTGCGAATAGGGACGATCAGGAGAGAGTGGGGAAAAAGTCTCATAGGCAGAGGCAACAAAAGCAGGAGCAGAGCGAGAAGCAAGGGGGAAGTATTGAAAAAGAAAAGCAGATACAGAGAACGGGAGCATGCCGTTAGTAGTAACAACAAAGAAAGCAGAGTAAAAGACGATTTTCGGGTGAGAGGTAATTTTTCAACGAGTAGCACCATACATAATAGCAAACACAGGAACAGAAGCACCACGAACAGAGACGGAGAATTTATAACATTGTCAGAATCATTGAGGCTCAAAAGTCTCATAGGTAAAACGGAACACTTCCCCACTCATGGGAAGATCAACGAATCAAAAAGAAGAATTATCATTATCAACACGCCGACAGAACTCAAAGGCGGGAGGAACATAGGCAATCTCTAGATGATCCACTCAAAAATACTTGACAGAGTCAAGAAAGGAAGGAGGAGCAGGCATAGCGAGAAGCTAAAAAATAGGCACAGAAAAACAACCCCCCTATAATGCGAGTTTTGGCTTTCAGATAGCGTGATTTTCTGATGCAGAAGCCAAAGTTTAGCGGAGTGACTGGTATTTGTAGCCCGTCATTATTAGTGACGGGCTACAAATACCGTGAGGTACATGAATTTTAATGAACTTTGAGAAAAACGAGGTTTTTATCAAGCAAAGAGATGATAGTGATATGCACACAAAAAGCAAACATAAACATTGGAACAGAACAAATACAATATGGACAAAGGAAGTCAATTTTATAGAATACAAGCCTATAATGAAGGAAAGCCAAGGTCTAACGACACGCTACGCTCTTTCCTTTCCTTCCAATACTCAGGTTTCGATCGCTCTTTGTGTAAAGAAGAACGGACGCTAACGCTTTTTGCTCGTACCTCACAAAACCGCTTCTTGACACAATCGCAATGCCCCAAACGACAAAAAAAACGACCTTACAGGATCGTTTTTTTGCTTGTCTCTTTGGGGTCAATTGCTTCTTGTTTGTCCAGACTATCCAGATTGTATGAATCCCCTTTTTTGAAGACTTTGCGGAATATATCGAGATACTTGCCCCTTTTTGTTTCTTCTTCTTGGCTCTCCCCTATCCAGTCATCAGCGATTGATTGATAGAATTTTGCAAGCTTCTTGTCATCTGTAATATTCTTATGCAAATCATCATAATGCTTCCAGTATTTCGGAGCGTAGAACCAGCCCATGGATTGGATTATGGGTCTCTGCTTCATAATAGGCGTACCCATTTCATCTTTATCCAAAAAGGTCTCAGTCAGAGGATTTCCGTTTACATCTTTGTATATTGCTTTCGCAGTTCTGATATTTTTCAGAATAGGAAGACTTGCAAGAGGCTCTAGCATTACCCACGCTTGAATCATTCGGCGATATGATATATCGATTGTTTGAGAACTTGGAGTCATGATATACACGTCAAGGAAGAGTTTTCTTTCTTGATCCAGAAATTGAAATATCGAGGTTTGAGAGTTTTTCCAATCTCTCGCATTGATATGAGAGGATCATTCGTCGAAGAAGATCACATGATTCGTAAATGCCTTACGGTCATGATCCATTATATTCGATCCCTCACGGGGTTTTGAGTATATAGAACGCTCAATATCATTCAAAACATTTATTGTACGCATAACATCGAGAATATCTTTGTCAGGAAAGATGATAGCATTCGGAATTGTTTGTTGATCCACTTGAACATTTGTCCAGATCGTATGGTGCTTAAACTCATTCATCATGAGATAAACAGCATACGAGGTTTTTCATGACCCATAGAGTCATTCAATTCAATAAATCATATATTAGTAAAAAAGGAAATTAGTTGAGCTTTCAGAATCTTTCAATAAGGAAGTGAACGAGGTAGAATATACCAATCAAGAAGATCGAAGAGAACATAACAGTAAAGAAGCCAGAAAACAGAGCATAGGATCATGGAGCGAATGAAGTCATCCAGACAATCAAGAAGAGAGCATACGCACGAAACACAAGCAGGAGCGGGAGTATAAAACTCACAGAAGCTACAATCGAGAGGATTGCCGTGAAGAATACTCAAGCATAAGCCACGAAAGGAATCAAAGACCACACATTGCCAGAAGCATTATGTTTTCAGGCAAAACCAGTGAAAAACCTTGATATATGAAGAAGAAGCCAAACAAGACCAACAACGATTCAAAAATGAAGAGCATAGACGACAAGATAGAGAATTATGGAAATCAAGGCAAGAACTCAGATTTTCATATTTGAGCTTGCTTCATCTGAAGTGATTTTTAATGGATTGACATCAGATCAGGAACTATACACAGGAATTGCACCAGATTGCGTGCTGATATCCATTGTCATCCCCGAAAAGGTGAATTTTGGATAATAATCAAAAGTCGTAGGAGCAGTTGCAGGAGGTACGATATTTATAATATCCACAACAGGTTGCCATTTTGAAACAAAGGATTTTGCATACGGTTGCACAAAGTTACACATTGCACCAAGAGCAGAACCAACAACAGGAACATCAAGAGCAACACCACAGAAATTGACATTTGCGATTGCAAGCGATCAAGAAAGAGAAGAACGAGAATCAAGCTCAGCAGTAAGAGCAGAGCCATCAAGAACAGTACAAAGTTGATCTTCTGTAAATGGAGTATTAAATGGGGAAACTCATGAAACGTAGACAGTAGTTGAGAGAGGTACAATTTTAACTCTTCTTGTTTTTTGACCGTATGGAAGAGTAATCATCGTATTTGCAAGATAATCACCTAAATACGTATAATTATCAGCGAGATTTGAATACGACCAGCCAGCACCTTTTTGATAATAAACAGAAAAACGATTGTAGGCAATGGGCAAAAAACCACCAGAAGAAGAATTTATAACAAAGGAATTGAAAGTATTATCATCATTCGTAGCACTATTTGTAGTAACATTTCAAACAATGGGAGTGCTAGAGAGCATTCAGCCATCAGAAGTATAAAATGAATACTCATTCGCCGAGGCAGTAGATACAAGCGTACGGGAATCTGAATAAATCATTCAGGTAGAAGATCAAATAGCTTGAACAGAACGAGTGCCACCAATTCAAGAAGCATCTATAGTACCTAGTATAATATCAGGCTTGTAACTAACGCCAGAAGGATATTTTATATAATAATTCTTAAACTTTGAAGAAAAAGCATCCGTAGTGGTAGCAGTAGTAATAGAAGCGGAAACATCCAATCAATTGTATTTCCAAACAAGAGGAGTAGATCAAGAAGCAGTCGAGGAATATGAGCCAGTTTTCTTACAAGAGCAATTTCATCCAGTCGCTATAGTATCCGAATTACAAGATCATGGCGGTACATATGCAGGAAGGGCAAGGGCTTGGGCTTGAGTAATAATTGCACAATCACTTGCTCGAACATAATCAACACCAACACGGGCATAGTTACCATAAAATTGAGCAGAAAAACTACCAGGAACATAGGTTCATAGATTTGTTTGAGCAACTTTAATTGATCCAGAATAACAAAGGGTGCGATAGTTGCTATTTGTGCTATAAGAAGAGGCAATTACCTTCTGAGTATAATAGGAGTCATAGTACGGAATAGAATACAAATAATCATATCCATTTAAAGTAGGGCTTAGGTTGTAAGCCGAAAGGAAAGCAGTGCCAGAACTATCGAGAACTCGACCAGCAGAAATAGAATAAACAGATCAATCAGAAGCAGTTAAAGCAAAAACAGGACTTGTAAAAAACACCGCAGAAAGAGCAGTGAATCAGAGAATGATGCGAGAGAGGAGTTTTGACATATTATCGGCGAGTTACAGAGACAAGAAACGAAAAGAAGATGAAGACACCCAGAGCAATCATGAAATAATACATCATTGAGCGAATATCCAGAATTGCACCGCCCAGAGTTTGAGGAGAACCAGAAGTGATATTAGGGTCAAGCATTGCCCCCGTAAGATATTGATCCAGAAGAGGAGTAACTTGCGGAATAACATTACCAGAGCCATCGAGGACAACAGCAGGGTCTATAAGGTCAAAAGAAACGTACGGCACGGGGTTTAATACGGTTGCCCCGTCTTGTCTCACAATATTTGTTTCGTGAGGTTGTATCGTGATTGTTCAAGTGT
>CALMFT010000005.1 GCA_937862565.1 uncultured bacterium | reverse complement strand
AATTTAAGAAAATACTACCAGTCGTTCCTGGTGTAATATTTGTATTAAATATCCAGCTCAAATAATTTGATCAAGATGTGAAATTAGTTATTCCAGTAAGACTACTATCGTTTTTTGATAGAAAATTAAGATTTGGTGTAAAAAGATCCTTAAGGATAAATCCTGATAGAATGGTGCCAGTACTTCATCGATCAATTCTAAAATCTACTCCAGTGTCTGTATTATTGACTATGGTTTTTTGAATTGTAGTGCCGTATGCATCAGTATCTGCATAAGCAGAAATTATTTCCATTCCACCAAATCACATGATTAATTGTTGGAGAACAAGGGCCAGAAAAAGAAAATATTTAGTTACGGTAAGACAATGGGATCTTAGATTCGAAATACGCATTTCAAGAAAATCAAAAGAATAAAGTTGATACTAGTGAATTATAGTTAGGATGATTTATTTTGTCAAACAAAGTTAATTTTATTATATATAAAGTTAGAAAGGTTTTTAAAGTGAAATAATGCTTATAATAAGCGATATTCTATAGTAAAAACACATTGTAACGATATATTTATAATAACTTTGTTGGTATTAGACTAAAAAGCTATCTCTCACCTCAAAACTTAATCAAATTATGGTATATAATATAAACAGACAAGATAAGTTTAAGATATTAGAGTTTAGTCTGGATAAGCATATTTAAAGATTATAAAGTAAGTTAAATTATCATGTGATAATACAAAAAAACTAGTAAAATAATCTTTAAAAATTATATTTAATTAAATACCAAATGTCTTAGAAAATGTTTATTAGAAAAACGATTTAGTCTTTGCTTTTCAAAAAATTAGTATATAATATATAGTGTTTGATGTTATAATACTATAATTACTATTATTAATAGTATTTTTTCATGAATCAAAACACATTGAAAGCACTGAAAGAAATAATACATAATTAGATTTTAATATACTATTATATAAATAATTAAAAAAACCTCCATTACGGAAGTTTTTTTAATATAAATTTCAGATTATAATTTAATCAACATCCACTCAGGTACGAGGTATTTTAACTGGCGTAGACTTCTTCACTTGAGGGAATATAACATCACGAATATTTGTAAGCAATTTTTTGATTACTGTAATAATTGGAGTCTGTGATACTGGATTGCAAGAATCTCAAATACATTGTGGTGGAGTTGGAGTTGGTACGGGAGTGTAAGTTCCTCCAGGATTATTTGGTTTTACTACCACAATATAATCACTATCGTCGTCATCTTCAACATCGAGTCAAGTCCAATTATGTGGAGTACTATCATAATCAAACCCATCATCAATGGTAATTTCGGCTCGATTGGTAAGTGTACCAAATACAGAACCATTTACAGTAAATGTAATATCTTTATTGTAGCTTCCACCCGGTACTAAGTTTCCACTAAAATTCGAAACTGCTCTATTTCCATTCAATGTCCAATCAGGATCAGAAAGAGTAAGTCCAACTGGAATAATATCATCAAAAGTAAATTGATGTGCGGTAAGAACTGAGCTTTGATTAACTACTGTAATAGTAAATGTCACTTGTTGTCCAGCCAAAAATGTACGATTTCAACCACTAAGAATTTTATTTAAGCTTAAATCATAATTTGGTGTTAATGGTTCTGTCATCCAATTATCAGTACAAGTGCTACAAATACCATTTACTACTGTAGCAGTATTGACTTGAGTATTTACTCCTTGAAGTATTCCTGAAAGATATAGGTATCCAGTAGTTCCAACTTCAATATAAGGAATCGACCATATTTTAGTAATTGAATTATATGTTCCGGTAGAAGTACTACTTCCTCCATACACAAACCCTGTAGGATATGACTCTGCAATTTCAGCATTAATGGTTCACAGATTACCTTCATTGTAAACGGCAATAGTGTAATTGATGATATCTCAAGATTGATATATTGCTCTATCTCCATTTTTTGATATTCTGATAATTGCAACTCCACCTGGTGCGGGAGAAAGAATTGTAATATCTTCAGGATCATGATCATCTTCATCTTCACCTATAAATGAATTTCAGCTTATATTATTATTCCAATTATACTCATCATTGTTAAAAATAGTATCCGGAGTGCTGTCAATGTCGTTACCTGTGTCAGACGATATTTCTGCCCAATTAGTAATTAATGCTCCAGGAGTCGCATTAGAAGCAATATCAAATACAATTTCTAGTCCTGTAGACTGTCAGACACCAAGTAGAGGCAAAGTATAGTTTGTTGCTCCTATGCTCGCAATCCATGGTAAAGTACTTAAGACACTATTGAGAATAAATTCGGATGGATAAGTATCTGTAATAGTAATATTAAGTCCAGTCATAGTTCCTTGATTAATGACATTTATTATGAATTTTACTCGTCCACCAGGAACAAGATTTCCAGTAGAATAAATCTTTTGCAATGCAAGATCATAATATCAAGTAGATACTATTATCTGCTCACAATCAACGTTATCAGTACCTGGAACTGCATAATCTGCTCCAGATA
>CALMFT010000004.1 GCA_937862565.1 uncultured bacterium | reverse complement strand
TCTTTTACTTTTGGCATTGTGTAGAATATTTCTTTTCTTTTACTTTTGGCATTGTGTAGAATATTTCTTTTCTTTTACTTTTGGCATTGAGCATTACATTAGGTTTTCTCTTACTTTTGGCATTGCCCCAAAAGTAACAAAAGGTCTAGTCAAAAACAGCATTCTGTTATTATATTTGATGGATGTTCTTCCCTAGAAGTTGAGACGACCCAAGGGGACCCACGTCTCAACCATTGTTGGTCAAGACAACGATGGTCGGTACTGAAATTGATCATGTTGTGTTTTTGACGCCGTGAGTGAGTGAGATTTGATTAGGAGTTTGCTATAGAGTAGGAGCCTGCTCCGCTGAATAGCGGAGTTGACGCCGGGAGTGAGTGAGATTTGATTAGGAGTTTGCTATAGAGTAGGAGCCTGCTCCGCTGAATAGCGGAGTTGACGCCATGGAGTGTGGAATTGATTGGGAGTGATTCTGATCGCTTGTAGAATAGGAGCCTGCTCCGCTGCATAGCGGAGTTAGGGCAATGCTAAAAGAAATTAAAATGAAAAAATATATATCTAACAATAAAAAAAACTCCGCTGTATATCGGAGCTTTTTTAAAATCCCTCTTTATCAGTTTATTTAAGAATATTACTCGCATTCGCATTCGCGAGATCTTCAATATTGATGTCTTTTTGATCAAGCTTACTTGTTTCTGCTTCATTGAGTTTACTTCTTGCGAAGGCAATTTCTGCTGGATCGATCGGAACTAAGTTCCCCTGGTATTTTTTTGTTTCATCAAGAATATTTGTCTGTATTACTTTTGCTAAGAAGGGGATGAGTGAGAGTTCAGATACCTTAAAGAAAGCAATCACAACGAAAAGAATAATGATGGGCAGTACTACTACGAGTGCCACACCTTTGCTGATTCCTCTTTTTACCATCTGATTCCAGATTCATAAAGCTGCAGCAATACCTGTTGCTACTACGAGAAGTTGGATCATATTTATACGAAATGGCCCAATCTGAAAAGAGATATTGAGTCGTCAGCCATCTATGTGTCTGGGAAAGAAAGTTTTCATAAGTTTAAATTTTCATAACTTCTTCTTGTTTTCCTTTTACCTCATTATCAATTGTTTTATTGTAGTCTTTTACAAGTTCATCTATTTTTTTCTCTCGTGATCCTTTGTCAGTTTCTGAGATTTCCTTAGCTTCAAACTGTTTTTTGATAGTATTCATATGTTCATGTCTGATATTTCTGATACTGATTTTTGCATCTTCTCCGTATCCTGCTGCTACTTTTTGAAGTTGCTGTCTTCTTTCGGTAGTGAGGAGAGGAAATTTGATCAGTAAATGTTCACCCATATTGCTAGGATTTAGACCAAGATTTGCATCCTGAATACCCTTATCAATAGCACTGAGTACCGACTTATCCCAAGCTTCTACTCTCAATGTCTGCGCATCTACTACTCCTACAGAAGCAAGAGCATTGATTTTCATATTATCATCATAAGAAGGCACATATACTTCAAGATTTTCAATAAGCTTAGGATTGGCCTTTCCTACCTGTAAGCCGCCAAATTGTTCTTCCATATAATTAATAATTTTGTCTAATTCTTTATTGAGTTGATCAAAATCCATGGTTGTCTTATCGTTTATAAATTAAATATATAATATAATCTGATTTTATTTCATGAGTTGATATACCATCATTATCATTACGACCATTGCTATAGCGCCTTGTATGAGCCAGAATCTCATTACGATATTTGTTTCAGCATATCCTTTTTTCTCAAATAAATGATGTAAAGGAGCTATGATAAACAACTTACGTTTAAATATTTTTTTCCATCCTATTTGTAATAAACTTGATCCCACTTCGAGCCAAAATATACTAAATAATATTAAGAAAGGAATGAAGAATCCTATTTTAATAGAGATAAGATAGACCAGTGTGGAAATGAGTCATCACAGAGCCAAGGATCCGCTATCACCCATAAAGATTTGAGCAGGATTGATGTTGAATCGCAGGTAACCACACAACATTCCTATGACTATTCCTATGACTGCAGTTGCCAAATACCATCCCAAAAAGAAGGTTATACCACCAAAAATAATGAGTACAATAAGAATCATACCACTCATCAGTCCATCCAGACCATCAGTGATATTGATAGCATTGACGATGCTGACTGTCAAAAAGAAGGTTATAATAATATATACGAGACTAAATTCTATGGAAGTTCCCCATATTTCTATAACCTGACGCCCAGTGTTGAGAACATAGGGGATTGGCCATAAATCGATAAGATTGACTCCGAGTTTGAGATTGAACCAATAGGAAATGAATAAAGCACACAAGATCATGTATACAAGTTTGAATCTTGCTCCAAGACCATTGGATTTAGTATTTCACTTCAGTTTGATATAGTCGTCGATAAGACCCAAAAATCCCATTCCAAAGAAAGCAAACAAGATGATGTAAGTTTCTTGCCTAGATACGAGAGTATGATTGATATAGCCCAATTTGGCAGCAAGCCAAGATCAGATTATCATAAGCCCCATTACTAAGAAAAATACTACTCCACCCATAGTAGGTGTTCCATTTTTCTTTTTATGTAATTCATTGAATATCACTGCTTTTTCTCCTGTTGCCGCTTCTTCACGATTAACTATTCCCAATTTCATTCTGCGTAAAAGTGCTATTACAGAAGGATAAATCATCATTGTTATACCAAAAGCAAACAAAGTACAGATGATGATATAATTGAGTTTAGGGAGCATAGATAAATTTCAAAATTTAAATTCTCAGAAAATCTTTTATATAGAAGCATTGTCTTACATAGATTTGAGAGTATCTTCAATTAGATTTTTAATTCCTTCTTCAATTTCTTTAGAGAGTTCTTTCTTTTCTTTCATTTCTTGAGCTAGTTCTTGATAGCTTGTATCGAGTTTTTCATACAATGACATTTCAAAAGTCTTAAGATTTTCTAAAGGCATAGTATCGAGATAGCCATTGAGTCCAGCATAGATAATTGTTGCTTGTTTGTAGAAAGCGAGTGGTTGTCCGTTACCTTGTTTGAGTAATTCTACCATTACTGTACCTCTATCTATCCTTTTCCTTGTGGTTTCATCAAGATCAGAAGCAAACTGCGCAAAGGCTTGAAGCTCACGGAAGTAAGCAAGTTCAAGTTTGAGTTTAGCAGCTACTTTTTTAACAAGCTTAGTCTGAGCAGAACCTCCTACACGAGATACAGATAAACCTACGTTTACGGCTGGTCTGATACCTGCATTAAATAAGTCTGTTTCCAAGAATATTTGTCCGTCAGTAATAGAAATTACATTTGTAGGAATATAAGCTGAAACATCATTTGCTTGAGTTTCGATAATCGGAAGGGCAGTACATGAACCTGATCCATAATCTTCATTGAGTTTAGCAGATCTTTCAAGTAATCTTGAATGAAGGTAAAATACATCTCCTGGATACGCTTCTCTTCCTGGTGGTCTTCTGAGTAAGAGTGAGATTTCTCTATACGCATTTGCATGTTTACTCAGATCATCATAGATAATCAAAGCATCTTGCTTGTTATATAAGAAATATTCAGCGATAGTAATACCGATATAAGGTGCGATATATTGTAATACAGCAGGACTATGAGCAGGAGCATTTACCACTACTGTATAATCCATAGCTCCTTTAGCCTTAAGTTCTTCCACAATTCTTCTGATTTTACTTTCTTTTTGACCAATTGCCACATATACACATTTTACATTATCATCTTTCTGATTGAGGATAGTATCAATTGCTATGGTTGTTTTACCCGTTTGTCTATCTCAGATTATTAATTCTCTTTGTCCTTTTCCAATAGGGATCATACAATCAATTGCTTTGATACCAGTTTGTAAAGGTTGATGTACAGACTTACGAGTCATTACTCCAGGAGCAATTCTTTCTACTGGGTATGTTTCTTTTGTTTTGATATCCCCAAGACCATCAATTGGATTACCTAATCCATCAACAACTCTTCCCAAATATCCTTCTCCTACACCAATCGAGAATACTTCACCTGTAGATTGTACAGTCATTCCTTGATTTACTTGATCGACTCCACCAAGAATAAGCGCTCAGATACTTCCCATATCCAGATCAAGAACCAAACCTTTGATTCCAGATTCAAACACAATAATTTCTGAAAATTTTGCTTTATTGAGTCCAGAAATAGTAGCAACACCATCTTTTACGGCAATTACTTCTCCTTTCTCATCTCGACTATCATTGAGATTTTTTGAATCAATTTGTTTTTGAATTTTTGCGAGTAGTTCTTGTACGACAGACATGATATTAATAAGCTGATAAGTGTAAAATTAAAATCTGCTTGTGAATGATATTATCTCCACAAGTCGGATTATATTGCTTATCTAATAGAAAAAAACAATGTTTTTTCAATTGAGAATTATATCTACACTTGATAATTCGTGACTTCGTGATACTTTGTAAAGTAAAATATAGATTATTGTCAAACTACAAAAAAAGACTGTAGTGCAAAACTACAATCTTTCCAGCTTGTTTAGTACTCGTTATAGCTTCTTCTATGCTGTGATCTAGTTTTTAGGACTAGCAGCGCATAGAAAGTCTACGATACTTCACAAACTCATATTATCAAAGAACGTTATAACATTATTGTAGTTGAAACTACTAGTTATCGGTTTTTTTTATACTATTTTTAGCTATTATATCAAGTTCAGTACGAATATTTTATTTTGTATCTTTATTAACTTTGGCATTGTATATTATTAAATTGGAGTAGATTCAAGCATTACATTAGGTTTTCTTTTGATTGATGCCCTCACCCCAACCCTCTCCCAAAAGGAGAGGGAGTACAGATTAAGTATCTCCCAAAAGGAGAGGGAGCACAGATTAAGTATCTCCCAAAAGGAGAGGGAGTACAGATTAAGCATCTCCCCAAAGAAGAGAAATATTGATACTGAAATTGATCATGTTGTGTTTCCTGCTGCGCTGAAGTGCGGAGTTGACGAGCTGTGGGGAGTAAGGAAACTTGTGTATGTAGTGTTGCCTGCTCCGCTGTAGAGCTGAGTTGAATGAGTTGAAGTAGTATAGCTAGTGCAGAGAAAAGGAGAATGTGAATAGGAATAAAACTTCTGTCTTCAAATTTTGTATGTTTATTTACGAGCAAAAAACTATAAATTCTTATGGATACATTCAAAAATTACCAACACACCTCACTTCATCTTATTCAACATAAGAAACCGAGTCAGCCCTTTGATCTTACGACTATCAAAGCCATTTCCAAGACGCTCGAAAAGAATCAAAAGGTCGTAGTTTTTGTCAATAAATCAGGAATGCACACGGGTATGATTTGTAATTCTTGTGGGCATGTTCCCTATTGTAAACAGTGTGATCTTCCTATTTCTTGGCACTATAATGATCACCACAAGCTCTTCTGATTATGTTCTATTTGCCAATCTTTGTATACGACTATGGAAGCGTGTCCGCAATGTGAAACTGGAAAAATGAGCGGATATGGGATGGGCATCCAGAAAGTGAGTGATTGCTGTAGTGAACTTTTTGGAACTATGCCCGTCTTAGCACAGTCGCGTACTGCAAATTCACTTCCAAAAACCACTGCGCTTATCCAGTTGATTAATGATTCTCGCCTTATATTAACTAGCTCATTGATGCAAACCTCCCTTATCAAAGATGTTGGCTTAGTTGTAGTTCAAAACGCTCTTCCCGCCACTATGCCTGGTTTCAATAGTGAATATCAAAATTATATATTTTTAAATAATCTGATTCATTCGTTCCAAGTACCGCATATTATACTTCAAACTCCTGATTGTGAGCATCCTTTGATACAATCGCTTGCACAAAATGATAGTTCGTTATTTCTCAACCATGATACAGAATTCAAAATTAAACATCATTATCCTCCTTATGGTGAACTATGTATTCTTATATACAAAGCAGAAGGAGAGTCGGTACTGTTCAATAAAGTTAACAAACTCTTCCACGCTATGCTTGCTCTCAAGATACAACAAAGACGTGATGATCTTGAACTCTATGCAGTTCCTGCTACTATTTATAAAATCTATAATAAATATAGATATCAGATTGTTGTAAAATGAATCGATGTGAGATCTTTCATGGATGAGGTTTTCATATCATTAAAGCCATACTCAAAGGGATTTAAAATAGATCGAGGTGCTCAAAGCTTCTACTAATCTATAGTATATAAATTCTACAAAACTTGCATATTTACCAATAAAAATTATTAGTATTGATCACTTTGTCAATCCTAATATGTAGCACAATTCTATATTTTAGAGTAGTTAGTGTAAAGGAATCTCATACAATTATTAATTATCAGATTATCTTATTTTTACCAAATTATTATCACTACAATGTCTAAGTTCGTCGGCGCACATTACTATAAAAAACCAAGTACATTCCAATCTATGAGACATAAGTATAAGACTATGAGAATTTCAGGCTTGGTTATTCGGTTGCCAATTATATTTTTGCTCATACCTTTGATTGTTGGGGGATCGTTTTTCTATATATACATAATTAAAGAATTGCCAGATCTCAAACAAATTGAATCTCTCAATCTTTCCCAAACCACTACTATCACTGATAGAAATGGAGAACCATTGTATAGAGTATTTGATGAAAACAGGGACTATGTACCAATTAGTAAAATTTCTACCAATATGCAAAATGCAATTATTGCAGCTGAAGACAATACTTTTTGGTCAAATATAGGAATTGATTTTGTAGGTATCGCTAGAGCTGCTTTCAAGGATATCACAAGCGATTGATCCACAGAAGGAGGGTCAACAATCACTCAACAATTGGTAAAAAATCTTCTACTTACTCCTGAGAAGAGTATAAAAAGAAAATTAAAAGAACTTGTACTTACTCTCCAATTGGGATCTGTATTGGATAAACAGATTGCTAAATCTGATGCAACCATGACTTGAAAAGAAAGAGATAGAAAAGTTAAAGAGAAAGTTTTGGAACTCTATCTCAATTATATTTTCTTGGGTAATAATAACTACGGAGTACAAGCTGCTTCAAAATCTTTTTTTGGTACCAATGCTGCTGACTTGTGAGTATTTGAATCGTCTGTACTAGCTTCAATTCCTAAGGCACCGAGTAGATATGATCCTTACAAAAACAGAGCATTATTAGTAGGTGAACTTCAGGTTATCAATTCTTTACAAGAAAAAGTTACTTTGGATGATGCAGGAATGAAAGAGTTGATCAACAAAATTAGATCAATACTTGACGACAGTAAGATAAAGAACAGGATTAATTCAGCAGATATGATGAAGTATACTCAGTGACTAATAGATTTTGACTTTACCTACAACAATGAATTATATAAAATAAAGTATATTCTTGGACGTAAAGATTATGTTCTTTCTAGAATGTATGAAGATAACTTTATAACTATAGAAGAATTTAAAGACGCCTTATTGCAAGGTATGACTTATACTTTTTCAAAATCAAAAATTACTCTCGATTCACCACATTTCGTATTCCGAATATTAGATCTTTTGAAAGACCCTAATAATAAATATATTGGAGAATATGGAGAAGATATGCTGAAAAAATGAGGATTAATAATTAGAACCACACTTGATCTTAAGATACAACAAATGGCTTTAGACTCAATACAAGAGTCTATAGGAACAATTAAAGGTTATGGTGGTAATAATACTGCTCTTATTCATATTGATAGTAAAAATGGAGATGTATTAGCCTATGTATGATCAGCTGATTATTATAATGAAGCAATAGACGGGAATGTGGATGTAATACAAAGAGAAAGACAACCAGGAAGCTCAATTAAGCCATTTTTCTATGCTTTGGGATTTATTAAAAATCCATTAACGATCGATACAGCAATTTTTGATATCCCTTTCAAATTAGGTTCTTATGAGCCTGATAACGCAGATGGCGGATTTATGGGTCCACTTCCATTACGTAAAGCGCTCGCTTATTCAAGAAATATCCCCGCCATCAAAATGTATTTTGCTGTAGGAGAACAAAAAGGTTTTATTGAGTTTGCAAAAGCATTGTGAGTATTTGGATTTGATGAAAGTAAAGAGTATGGTCCGCCAATGGCGATCGGATCTGCAGAAATGAAAATGTTTGATCTTGCTAAGATGTACACGCATCTTTCAGCTACGGGTAAACCTGGTGAAATTGATCCAATTTTGGAAATTAGGCGTCCTGATGGAAGTCTGTTATATAAGAAATCTGATGCAAGACCTACACAAGTTATCCCCTCAGGAGTAGCATATCTTATGTGGAAAATACTTTCTGATCCCGCAAATCTACCACCGGACTGGGCAAGAAAATTTGCTTTCTCTGGAATAAAATTTGCAAGCAAAACAGGGACGAGTAACTGGAGACAATGAGATAAGATATTACCAAGAGATGGATGGTTGGCTACGTATACACCGAGTAAAGTGTCATTATTTTGGGCTGGTAACACTTCAGGAAAACCTATGCATGCAGACGCATATGGAGGTTGGGTAAATCGATCTACATGGAATAAGTTTTGGACTAAACTCAAAACAAGTGGATATCTTAGAGATGAAGATATGAAACCTGTAGAAGTAAAACAATTAACAGTAGCAAAATATTCAGGGAAATTGGCTACAGATTCTACTCCTGCTGCTATGAGAGTTTCTACTTGGGCTTATATTAATAATTTACCAACAGAATTTGATGCTGGTTCTAGAAAAGTACAACTTGATAAGTTGTGTATGGGCAAGGTAAGCGATCTTACTCCAGCTAGTGATATTGTAACGGTATATATCAATGAACCGCAAACATTTATGCCTGATAAAAGAGATTTACCTGATATTATGAAATATACAGGACAAGGAATAAGTGTAGAAATGCTAGATGCAAACGGTGAAAGAATTACAGATAATGTATACGTCGAGCCAACTCAAGAATGTATCGAAAGGAGGTTTGGTACGGGAGTTTGAACAGGAATAATTGATAAAATTCCTTGAATGAATGCGAGTATTATAAAACCTACTCAAAATGAAGCTATCCAAGACACTGTTTCACTTCGATATAATGTTAGTGCTTCAGAAGAGATAACTTCAGTTCAAATCATTGTAAATGGGTCAGTAGTAAATACCGTTTCTTACGATAAATCTGTAGTAACTGACATGAAAACTCTTGATCTCAAAGCAATCAATGGATCAACAATCACATTAGGAATTAAAGCATTTGGTAAAAGCTGAAAGACATCAAGTGCTTCAGTACAAGTAGAGAAAAAAGAAAAAAATCTACAAAATCAAATGCCAACCTTGCTTACTAACCAAACTACAGTCAAACTTGAAAACGGCATATATAAAGTATCACTTTTCTTTACTGATCCAGATGGAACAGTTAAAAATGGGGTTATTAAAAAAGGAGGTTCAACAATCTCCAATTTTAATGGTAGTATCAGCTCCCTAGAATTATCAAACTTAGGTACCTTAGAGTATTCTGTAACTGATAATCAAGGTGGTACTAATTTATGATCTGTAGATCTTACGGCTTTAGGAAACTAATAAGATGATTAATATAATCAGATTATAAATAATTTTCACTCTTAAATTCACTCACGCTTAAATTCACTTCATATTCATTTCTCAAAAAGCATTAAATTCTTTAGGAACGGGAGCTATAATACTAATTTCTTGATCATGATGATCTATAAACTGATAATTATAACTGTGTAATAATTGTCTAGTAATATGAGTATATTTATTTGCGATTCTGTTTATTACGGCATTTCCATATTGCATATCACCAATTACAGGATGTCATAGATGAGCAAGGTGAACTCTGATTTGATGCATTCTTCCCGATAATAACTCACATTTTACCAATGAAATCGGTCATAATCTTTCATGATTTACATTTTGAAGAGTAGTGACTATGGTAGTACTTTCTAAACCTTTTTCCTGATTGACAAAAGTTTGAGCACGACCCGAAGTAGCATTGAAGCCTTTGAATAAGGGGAGATTGATATGATTTTTATTTCGTGAAGTCTCTCACTGCACTCGCGCAAGATAGATTTTTGTGATGTTGTGATCTCTGATAAGTTCGTTGATGTACTGCAAAGCAGGATAGTTTTTTGCTGAAATCAAAACTCCAGTAGTATCTTTATCGAGACGAAAACCAAAAGCTGGTTTGAAAGTTTTATTTGCTTCTTCTATAACGCCACTATGTTTATCTGCTAAATTTTTAAATTCCAGTAATTGATTCATAGTGATATCTTCAGTATGTTTATTGCCTTCATGCGCAACTATACCTGCAGGTTTATTCCAAGCTATCCAGTCTTCATCCTCCCAGATAATAAGGGTTTCCCAGCTTCGTCCTTGCTTAGACATGAATGTCTGTATCGCTCCCGAGTTGGTCTTGAGTTGAGATTTATCAACCAGCTGTTCACTTATTATATTATGTAAAATAATCTGATCACCTTCGTATAGAGTGATATTTTCTTCAGCTTTTCTTATATGCTCAGCGCCTTTCAACTTCACACGGATAAGTCCTTTTCTGATCCAATGATAAATATCCTTGAGAGTAATATGAGGGTAGGGCTTAAAAAACTTTCTACAAAACCTATCAAACCTTTGATTTGCTGAATCACTATCGATACGAATTGAAAATTGTTGCATATTAGTTTTTGACTATTTTTTGAGTATAATGATTACCTTGTGAATCTTCGCTTTTGATAATGTAAACGCCATCTTGCTCTGGGAGTGTTAATGTCCCATAATTATTAATGTCTAGTTCCGTCATCATATTGCCTAATATATCATAAACACTTGCTTTTACAACACCATTACCGGTTTGATTTAAAGTTAGTTTAAGCTCTCACTTTGTTGGATTTGGAGAGAAGTAGACTGAAGATTCTTTTTCTGATCATTTTATGGTTGTGACAGGCGAGTAACTTTCATCTCCATTTTTGTCTTTCATGTTAAGTCTATAGTAACTTACAGCATTACGTTCTTGTATATCTGAAAAGCTATAATTATGTTTTCATGGATTATTTGATGCGGCTACTGTACCGAGATTTTCTCGATTTTTTCAATTATCAGAATATTCTATATCATATCATAAAACATCAATTTCTTGCGCTACCGACCATGTAAGTTTATTGTTTCCATTTTTTAACTTTTCTCCCGTGAATGAAAGTAATTCCAATGGTAGCAGTTCACAACTTGATTGCGGACCATTATCTCCGTTTTCTTGCCATCCCATCCCCGATGTATTACTTCTTGTCTCTGGATGAATATTTGTTTGTGATACTATTGGTTGCATAAGATTTGCTGGAGTAGCTTTATGTGGATTTCCATCAGCATGGTTAACACCTTGTAAATGTACGGCTTCATGCATTACTATAGGAATAATTGGGTTTAAGTTAGTAGGAGATCCTGAGCCCTTAATTGAAATAGCTCCATAAGTTGTTCCAATTAAGTTATCTCCTGGTGATTGAATTGAGTTTCATGATATTCCAGGAGGATAGTCTGCATTTGTGAAGTAAATAATCCATACTTCGTTGTTATTGTTATCATATTTTCGATCTATAATATTTTGCATTGTTTGATAATAATCGCCAGTTGCATAAAGACTAGGATCTACGTTATCCAGGCTTGTGGTATTTTCACATTTGCTATAATTATAAGTGGGACCTACTCCTTGTCCTATTTCTGCTGATTTATTACTAAGGCTATCCGCAACAGTTTGAAATTTTGATTCAAGGTTAACATCAGTAGAACCTCGCATTGTCCAAGCTGCAGGTACCATAAGAAATCTTACAGTTTGAGGTATATTAAGATCTCTCAGAGTAAGTTCATCCTCCTTGTTTGTGTTTGTTCATCTTGATATATTATTATCGTTACTGCTGCGACGTGGTACATCTTTTTTAGCTACAAAAAATACATCAGATCCCTCTTGGAAATAGAGGTTTGATGCATATCATTCAGTTTTAATATATCTTCCAGGAGCCAATTCTACACCATCATCAGTGAGAGTATGCTGAGTAATTTCTATCATATTGTTTTGTTTCGTTTCTTGTTCATTGAGTAATCCACTTAATTCTTTTTGATTTTCAGATTTAAAATCCTGAGCCTGTGTAGATACTGCACCTAGAGTGCCTAGCGCTACTGCTGTAGTCATAAGCTTGTTTTTTAATGTCATAACTAATAAGAATATGATATAAAACTAATTATTAATCTTATAAACTAACTATCTAAAAAGTCAAGTGATTTTTAATTTATTTGAATTAAAGGTACTGAGCGTGCTTATGTGCTTTGAAGCTTTGCATAGCTGGTTGAATTCGTATTGCAAAATCTTCTTGTGTTTCCCGTCGATCTCCATCTCGTTGTTGTCTGGCATATTGAGCTAGATAGTCTTTGAGACCTTCAGGACCTCCACTATCTTCAATCAGATAACTGCCTACTCCTCAGATTATTTTTATTATTCCAACTTTTTCAGCTTCTGTAGTTTCTTCATCTGCTCTGGTAAAAACGATCTCAAAACGCCAGTTTTCACCAAAGTCATACATATATTTTATCTTAGTATTATTTATGAAATAATCTGATAACTTATAGTTTTTAGAAGAAACATTTTCAGAAACCTCTTGTAAATCTCCAAAATCTTCTT
This sequence comes from uncultured bacterium, assembly GCA_937862565.1. GTDB lineage: Bacteria > Patescibacteriota > Gracilibacteria > Absconditabacterales > Absconditicoccaceae > CALMFT01. The sequence continues at coordinate 732 of CALMFT010000004.1, read as the reverse complement.
CTGCGAACTCTTGTAAATCTACCGATTCAATAGCATATTCTGGATGATTTATGATCAGACTAGAGTCCTCGTTACTAAATTCCCAAAGATGCTCACCACTAAAACCAAATAAGTCACATATTATCTGAGAAAGTTCAGCAAAAGTTTTATGATCACTTATCTGTATTGTTCTTTGGTTGAGAGGATTTCGATTTTGTAGTGTGATTTGAAGTGTATAAATCATATCTTCGCTTTTCTATAAGAGCTAAATCTATACATACACTATAACTAATATATTTGACAAATCAAATACCTCTGATTATAATTCAGTATCATCAATTTTATCCTTTTGGTTATACTAAATGCATACTTCTACTTTAAAATCTTATTTTCAGTCAACTATCAAAGTTACACTTTTCATAGCTCTAATACTTCAACAATTAATCATGTGATTTGGAGGGATAGGGATTTTATCTGCATATGCAGATACTGATGCTTATGGCACGACTATTCAAAAAACTATTATCAACGATACAAATACTTGAGTAGATTTTAGGATTGACTGGGCTAGTAGTGGGAGTTTATTATCAGGATTCATTCTCGAAGATCTTTTCACCCCAAATCTAAATTTCTTATCTAAAAATGATTCAAGTATTATTAGTGTAACTGATTTTTCTACAGGACCAAATAACTTGAAATGGATATTTAATACAAATATTACACCAGGAACGACTGGTAGTATTTTCTTAAATT
>CALMFT010000003.1 GCA_937862565.1 uncultured bacterium | reverse complement strand
TACAATACTTTCGATTCGCTTGATATAGATAGGTTTAGATATAGTGCTGTCTTTATCAGGTTAATATTCATAGATTATCCCTTGTAACAGAGGGATTTTTTATTTGAAATTACAGAAGTTCATGCTATAATGATCCTAGACGGTTGGTTGCAAAACCTAGTCCACCTCTCGGCGTATGTGGATAATCGTTAATCAGATAACTGTCTTCAAAAGAACTTCACCTAATCGGTGGAGCTTTTTTATTGAGTTGTTCATATATTTATCTTTCTTTGTATTTTCTTTTGACAATATACAACAAATAGAATATAATGGCTTTGTCGATAAGTTATTCGACTACTTCCTAACATCGCTTATATGAAAGCAAAGCTTAATGATATATATAGAATTGTAGAAGATTCATTCACTGCATGTGAGGTCGAAAGACTCATATCAGAGCTAGAGGTCTTGCTTGAAATAAAAGAGAAAGCAGAAGAGGTCGAAGCGTAAGACATATATTTTTTCCTTTTTATACTATGGGACATACTCCATTACTCGCAGTAGCTTCTGCACAATTTGAAAATAAGATTCCCGATTCTGGAACTTATCCAGCACGCTGTATTCAGGTTATAGACCTTGGAACTCAACATACTGAGTGGCAATGACAACAAAAAGAACAAAGAAAGATACGACTTACATTCGAGCTACCAACAGAACTTGAAGTATTCGACCCATCAAAGTGAGAGCAACCATTCGTAGTATCAAAGAACTACACACTCTCCCTTTCTGACAAGTCAAAGCTCCGAGAACACCTTGAAAGCTGGAGAGGCCAAGAATTCACACAACAGGAACTAGAATGATTCGATATTCACAATATCCTTGGTAAAGAATGTACAATCGGAGTTATTCATGAGACAAGCCAAGACGGTAAGAAGACATATGCAAATATATCTACCGTTGGTAAAGCAATGAAAGGTATGAACGTACCAGAAGCAATCAATCCACTTGTCTATCTTAACTTAGAAGACTTTGACCAATCTATCTACGATTCACTCCCTGAGTTCTTACGAACAAAGATTGGCGAAAGCCGTGAGTTCAAAGCAATCGGATGAGTAGACGAAGAACTCGTAAAAGACATCTATAATTAATTTATGGAACTACAACTTGCTACTACACAAGATATGAGTAAGGCTATCGAATCAATCGATGGCTTTACAGAATATCTCAAACAACAAGCAGAAGAAAACCCTGATAAAGTATACATATTCTGAAATACTCTTTCTAATGCACTTAAGCCAATAGTAAAAGAGGCAAAGGATAAGTCTATATTGCGTCAGGAGAGGTACTGAGAGCTATCAGGAGGTTATAAGATGAGAGTGAGTGTAAAACACGACTATGACTACTCCTATGACGAAGAATGGCTTATTCTTAATGCTAAACTAAAAGCACGAGAAGAGATACTTCAATTAGAGATAGACTTAGAAGAAAAGAAAGGTGGCACAGACCACAAGAAAAACTCTGTAAGTTATACTTTAGTTACTCCGAAATAATATGCGAATGAATATATTCAATCAGTTTTTAGCTGATAAATGACTTGTAGAAGAGTATGATAAATACCGATCAGAACAGGTAAAAGAAAGAAATAAATTATCTGCTCGAAAATTCTATAAAGAGAATGCTGAACAATGTAAGGCTTCTGTAAAGAAATGGGTACAAAATAACAGAGAGGAAGTCAACATAAAACAACGAGAGCGTTCTAGACAGTTTCGTGAAGATGCAAGAAAGTTTCGTGAGCTTAACAAGTAATATGCACCATCTACCGAAACATGAACCTGATGAACGTGACGATCTAGAACGTGACAAAGTTCTACACGCACAACTCATAGAGTCAAGACGAGAAAAGCAACGCAAAGTGCTACTCGAAATGTTACGAAAAAGCCAGAGCGATAGGTTACGAAATATTCTTAAATAGTTTTATGCAATCATTTATTCTATCGAAAGATGCACTCAATAAGATATTGCAATACTCTGCAAAAGAGCGTATCAGGCCATCACTCGCATGAGTATACGTTCAAATAGATGACGATGGAAAAATAACTCTTGCGAGTACCGACTCATTCAGGCTACACGAAATACAATGATGAGAGCTGAAAGGAAAGTTTCCAGACTATAAGAATTTCTTTGATACTACAACCGATCCTATCAAGATAGATAGCGAGTGAGTATTTTGACTCATAGAAAACTGCAAACAAGCACTTGTTATAGACAAGAATTCATACGTTAGATTATGAGATTGATTCTGTTATGTTGGAAGTGCTATACCAAGCAGAAATCAGTATGAAGAGATCAAGATACCATCATCATATCAATTCAAGCTACCTCATACTGTGAAGATCAATACAAAATATCTTCTGGAAATGCTTAAATCAATTCCGAAAAATGAATCAGTTACAATAAGAAATAGAGAGCCACTATCTTCAGTCAATTTCCAATGGAATGACAACTGAGTACACACGCACCTTATAATGCCTCTGAAATAAGAATAATGATAACTCCCTGCAAGAGTATAACTGACAGTGTCCCTACCGACGACACGCCCGAAAGGTATGTAGCGTACACTTGGTCAATGTGCGATAAATACATATTTACTTGACCAGTAATTGCCAAGATGCTCTTCGTGAATGTTTTGAGAATATCGTGTTTTAGCCCGTTTCCCACTATCGGATAAAGTGGTTTTAATAGAAAACTAACAAATACAAATATGTTCAATCCAAGCCCTTTCGCTTCTGCGGAAAACCGTGAAATATACCATACTGTTCTCGCTCAACGTCTCAAAATAGAGACAGCCCGCAGAGCAAGTGAGAGAAAGAAAGACCTTGAACGTATTCCAAAGGTTGAAGAAGCAATACAAAAGGTTATAAATTGAAACTACAACAACTCAGAGCAAATGCTCAGATGACTATTTACCGTGTTAAACAAACTACAATGATCCGCCTCTATACCATCCTCAATGATCCGATAAAATACAAGCTACTCCTTTGATATGTACGCAAGTACAACATAGCGAAGTACAATAGATACAACCAGATTAAGTTCTCACAAAAAGATCCACGCTACCAGCGAGGGTACAGAATACCAGATCGCC
>CALMFT010000002.1 GCA_937862565.1 uncultured bacterium | reverse complement strand
AGAATAATAACCTCTGTAATATGCAGAAATTCACCACCGCTCTTGCGAATAATGGTACTCTCCGTAAAATAAACTCAACAAACCGTTGGGTTGTACAAGAACCATTCGTATGGTGCATTGATTACTTCGATCATAGTAAGTGAGAGGTGGTGATTCCTGCTGGTTACGGCACGGACTTTGGAACTATACCACCATTGTTCAGAATATTCTTCAATCCTACAGCTCATCTCGCTTATGTTCTTCACGACTACCTATACGAACATAGACTCTATTCACGAGAAGAGTGTGATCTTATCCTTGTAGATGCTCTTCTAGCTGAGTGAATGAATAAGGCTTGAGTATTACTCGTTTGGTTAAGTGTCCGTGCTTTTGGTTCTCTATACTATTAATGATTTTTATGTTTTCTGAGTGAATGACTATCGCAAGTATCAAAACGTTCTGATATGTTGCAGTTACAAGTGTGCTACTCTATTTAAACATTCCTCAAGAGTCACTCTGAGTGCTTGGAAGCCTCATGATCATAGACACTCTCACAGGCATTGCTAAACAGTACAAGGTAGAGAGTATAGGGATCACATCAAAGCGAATGACTACAGGTATTGTAACGAAGTTCGTCACGTTCCTTTGTCTCTTATCTGGTGGACTGGTAATCAATCATTTTGACCTTGATCCGAAATACTACATACAAACAGTCATGAGTATCCTCATAATGGCTGAGTTCTATTCTATCATACAGAACGTATACGCAGTCCGTACAGGAGTTATCCTACCAGAGTATGACGCTATAAGTATAGCACTCAAGAAACTAACAGGATTCATTCAAGAATTCATCGAAAAGTTAACTTCTATTCCTAAGAAAAAATAAACACTCTATTACAGGGTGTTTTTGTATTCTTTCATTGCCTTCCTCCATATTCTAATAGATCATATCTTTGCACTTCTAAAAGAAAATCAGTTTTTTATATCTTGTATTGCCATTTCTAACCGTAAATCATTTCTTTCTTTCCTTGCCTTTCGTCTTTCTTCAAGTGGTTTCTTTGTCTTTTTCTTCCTTTGTATCAATTCTTCTCACTTAATAAATACTTTTGTAGCTCGCATCAGATCACGAGTTCAGTATTTTTCGTGAAGTTCTTTGTGACACCAATTACAAAGAACAAATAAATCAGAGACTTTTTCTTTATAAATCCTTATGTATGTTCAATGATGAATACGCAGATTGTTTTCTGATTTGCATTTTTCACAAGCTCTTCATTTCTTATGGAATACTAATTCTCTTTTCTGCTTCCATTCATCTGATAACAGGTATGTTTTATATTTATCATTCATAGTAGTGAGACTATATAGTTTAGTGTATTTTATACATTCCAGACTTCCTAATATACCTACTAATGCCATCCCCTTGTTATTAAAGGAAGCGTTTTTTAAAATTATATTTTTAGTCAATATAATAATATCTCGCTGTTTATAAGCGAACGTGCTTTTTTAATTACAAGAATGGCAATAGGTAGTGAAGTCTGGTTTATACGTTCCAGCATGTCCTAATGATCCTACTCATCTATCATCCCCCAGCTGTGTGCTGCCTAGTCACTATCAATAGATGATTGCCTGATAGTGGTAGTTTGTTATATGGTGACTATTATCTAGCCATAAAAAATGCCTTTCATTTCTGATTGGCATTTGTTTACGTCTCTGGACTACTAGAGGGATGGTAAACTCTAGTACCATCCAGAGCTATGTGCGTAACTTGAAAGAATGATATTTGAATATCGTATAAAGTCAATATAATAATTGTACTTTAACAAAAAAAGTATGCTAGCAACAATCCAAAGATGGATCGGTAAGATCACAAAAGAAAATGAAAAACTTTGAGCGCAATGCGTGGCGTGGGCGAAAAAGTTTGCAGAAGAACAAGGTAACCCTATCGGTACATTCTCATGATCTGCACTCAATGGCTGGCTAACTGGATCACCGTTTATCGGTACGAAATGGGAACGTGTAACAAACACTACTACTGCTATTCCAAAAGAGTGAGATATAGTCTTCCTCGACAAGACAGCATCTAATCCATATTGACACGTTGCCATTGCATGAGAAGGTTGTACAGGATCAAAGCTCGTACTCATAGAGCAGAATGCTGGTAATGGGAACGGAGACGGTAAGAACGGAAACAAGATAACAATGAGAACTATCAAATATAATGATCCAAAGCGTGGTGTGTGTCTTGGCTGGTATACTCTGAAAACTCCCAAGGCAAATGAGACAAGTTCAGAACTCGCAACTGACAACACAACACAATCAAAGTTCAAAGCAATCTACGAAAAAGAACGTCCTACAAATTACACTCCTCTCTTCTCAGAACACGATGATCCAACTCCTGCTACTATCGGAGATATAAAATACCTCCTCGAAATAGCAAATATTCGTAAAAAGTAAGAAATAGACACAAAAATACCCTCGTTTTGAGGGCTTTTTTATTGATTTGTAAGAAATAGGCATTTATAGCCTCATAGCGAGGTTTTAGACTCTGGCTCGTATCATCTATCGTTTAGAATATAACACAAGCCTCCTACAACACACATTCTAGCTAGATGATCGAACTATCCATGTTCACATGTCAGTACTCTTTGCTTTTATCAATTTTCAGAGGTTTCCCTGTGATAATTTCGCTCATTGTGTAGTCTTTGAGTAACATTTTTATTCTTGCTTTATCGTATCACGTCTTTGCGTGAGTCTGCTCGATAGCAAATGACATAGTGTCAGATAGATCGAGTGTCTCAAATACTTCTCTTGGTATATCTCGAAATCAAAGAATGTTGCAGAGTTGTTGTTTGTCCAAGTTGTACTTGAGATAAACATAATTCTGTCCGTGCTTGTCAGCCTCTTGAAGAATGACAACTCTCAGGTTGTAGTCCATACTCTAATCGAATGATTTGATAAACTCTATTGCCTCGTATGATCCGTGGCAGAACTTCGCACTTGTTCACTCATATCGATTGAGTCATTCAATCCAAACAACTTGCTCATCACCATAGACTGATCCATTCATACCACCTCTGGCAGTCTTTGACTTCTTCAACTCAATGAAGAGAAGTTGCTTTGGATGGCATATGATAAAGTCCGGAACTCATTTATTCACTCACTCTCTCTTATTCTTTGCCTTGACTCACCAAGACTTTGTAAAAGTTTCAGATGGTACCTTTGAGAATACGAGTCACCTTGCTCGACAATAGTCTGCTACAATGACTGTATGCTGGCTCTCTGACATAGTAGAGTCAAGTGATACTTCTATTGGTCTTCTGCACTGTGTTAATTGACTCATACGAATGCAATTACAATGCAGAGAAGCGATAGACTAACAATGAATCCGACCATAAACGTAACCATATTGATCTCTAGCTCGAATACGTCACGATCTTTGTTCTCTATCTCATATTGCACAATTGCTTCCTCGATCTTTCTCTCTATTACTTTTGCCCGTGATACCCTATTCTGAATAGAGTGGCAAGGCTTACAAGTATATTGTAGTCCGTCTTTGTATCTATTACCTTTTGAGAATTGTTCGAATGATTTAACAATTCGACAGCGTGTACACATTTTAGAGAACATATATTGAAAGTTAAATATAACGTCTAAGTTCTTTCTGTACCTCTTGTATCGTCTTTGCTAGTTTGATCCTAGCGAGTTCTACAGGAGTAAGTGAAATAAGCCTTGAGTCAATCCCGTCTTTCTCTCACTCTGTAGCCTCGTATCGTATCTCTCTCTTATCATCTGGGTGAAGTATTATGAGTGCTGGCATACTTTATTTGTTAAGATATAAATGCCATTTCACCTGGAAAGGTGTAAGTGTCGAATCATTTGATAGTATCTCTCTAAAGCGTTCCGCATACCTCGATACCCACTCTTCTGGCGTAAACTCTGTGTTAGAGTTAATAAGCTCAACCTCTAACTGTAGTATCTCATCAAGTGAACGCCCTATCTTTTCATAGATTGGTCTCAGGCGTGGTGGAGGCATACCTATATCACCGCAGTCGTTGCAACCGTCTTCGTAAGCACTGTCATACATATCCATATCAATAGGCATAGTATTCTAGAAAGGAGATAAACTTGCAAAGTATAACATTTATTTTGAGTCTTTCAATATCTTATCTAGGATCCTTAATAACCTTAATGAGCTTTCGATAATCAGCGTGCCATTTCTTGTTATGGGCTTTTCTAAACTCTTCAAACTCTATCTCGAGTCATTTGAGTTTAATGAACTTTTTCATACACATATTCTATTGATTATCGGATTTTGCCAATTCTTTCACTGCCAAATCGAGAGCGTCATTGAGTTCATCAAGCTCTGGAATTGGGTAGAGACTATAATCATCTCAATGCCTATAATCCTGGTATGCTTGAATTATTTGCGATGCTTCTTTTTTGTTCATAATTATTTATTAGGAGTCTTACTAACCTTAATGAGCTTTCTGTAATCAGCGTGCCATTTCTTATTGTGAGCTTTCCTAAACTCTTCAAACTCTGTATAGAGTCATTTGAGTTTAATGAACTTTTTCATACACATATTCTATTGATTAGCAATTTCACGAATAAGTTTAGCCTTTCGCTCAATATAGTATCTCTGGTGTCGTTTCCTCTCTCGTAGCCTTGCGAACTCTCTGTATTCTTTCTCGAGTCAAAGTGACTTTATGAAGGCTTTTGTTGACATACTAACAAAAGTTATTTTTCAATAAGCGAATAGTGTCTTGTGCTGTATGTCCATCATACTTTGGAGAGTGACCAACCTCTGGACATCTTAGGCTATCCCATTCACTTATTGGTAAATGATAAGTAAAACATTCTCAAGGAGTTGTTTCGTATCAAGCTATAAACCATCAATCATACATAGTACCGTCTTCGTGCTTCTTCGCTTTCCAGAATGGATAGTATCGAGGACGTGTTATTTCCAATTTTTCGTATAACTCTTTTTTTTCGTATAACTCTTTCAATAAATCACAATGATTATTTGCAAGAGCGATAAATAATGTTACACGATGTTCATACAATTCTTTATAAGTATGATACCCATCCGATAGTAATTCTCTTTCATTATCGGGAAGACTATTGATCAAGTCTTGAATTGAATTTGTTTCCATATTATTTAGCAAAGTAATCTGTTAAAAGTTGTCGTATCCGTTGGCGTGTAGCACTCAATGCTTTTAGCTCTTCTGTAGCCTCGCTATCATCGGGAGCGTTTGTTTGTTCGTTTGTTTCCATGTTATTCAGAATAAGGAATATAAATACCATCGTCACCAAGAACATACTCATCGCTTTGTCCTATCCGTGTCATTCCGTCCTTGTCTCTCATCTGGGCGAATGATCAGTCTACTCTATGGAAAGTAAGTATCTCATCGTTGTGACGTACGATGTCTCACTTTGTGAGGTTGTGCCATTTGATTGGTTGCATACTTATATAAGTTTAAGAGTTGCACTATATTCTTTCCCATCTATCACTATCTTCGCTTCTTTCCCAGATAACGAGTCTTCCTCGAATACTGGTGCAAGGTAACTAAGTGGTAAATACCAATTTTTGCTTTTATTTGTATTCCATACAGGACAAGAATAAGTTCAACTTAAACCTACCTCACAAACCTTTCAAACCATATCTTCAATTTCTTGATTATCAGGGCTTGGATTCGACAATACAAGCACTTTATCACCTTGCTTATATTCTTTCGGTATACGTTGGATTACTTCTATTGTGCAGTCTTCCCATTCATTTATTTGAAATAATTCAAGTTCACCATCATCAACCTTATACGATATAACCCATCAGTCTTCTGGTTGTGCATATATCGTATAAACTACTCAATCTTTATCAGTAGCCTTCACCCAATGCCCTGCATCGAGGATGCGTTTAACCTTTTCAATGTTTGCCATAAATTATTCTTTAATAAGTGAATAAACATATTCGATACACTCGTCCGACTGGTCATCGATAGCGAGTCTTTTGTTTCCCCACTTATATAGTATCGTGTATTCTGTCCTTTCAGGATAGAGATAAGCAATAGTATCCCAATAATCAAGCACATCTCCAATATAGACAGGCTCATATGAATAATAGTTATCTCGTATATGTTGTTTGCTACCCATTTCAATATAAATGTCTCAGAGCATTTCTTCTGTGTTCATAGTTTGCTTGGTTTTACTAGCTTTTAACAATCATTCTGGTGTGGCAGTATCTGGGTTGTTGAGATACTCAGTTGTTGATTTCATACATTATTTCATTACAGCAGTATATTCTTTCCCATCAATCACTATCTTCGCTTCTTTCCCAGATAACGAGTCTTCCTCGAATGCTGGTGAAAGGTAACTAGGAGGTAGAATACAATAGTCAGTTTTATCTTCATTCCAAACGCTAAGATTATAACCTCTATTTTCACAAACCTCACAAACTTTTCAAACCATATCTTCAATTTCTTGATTATTAGGATTTGGATTCGACAACACCAGCACTTTATCTCAAGCCTTATATGGTGTTGGTATACGTTGGATTACTTCTATTGTGCAGCCTTTGAACGATGGATTACGAACTGTATATATATTTGTCGGATTCTTATCAGTATACGAAAACTCATTATTATGATATGAAGTGACTGTTTGAATATATCCATTTTCTGGATAAGTAACCTTCACACAATGCCCTGCATCGAGAATGCGTTTAATCTTTTCAATGTTTGTCATAAATTATTCTTTAGTAAGTGCGTAAACAAAATCGATACATTCATCTGACTGTTCATCAATAGGGAGTGTTAGTTTCTCCCATAGGATATATATTCTATTTGGAATACAGTCCCAATCTAAGTCTTTCATAAATTGCAGTACGTTCCCAATAAGAACAGGATTCTGGTCGTATATAGTCCATCACGTTTTATCATCCTTCCTTGGGTTAGTATATCATCACATTCTTTCATATATGATATTAAGTTTTTCTCTGTTTGTCATACCTACTTATTAAGAATAATAACACACTCACCTCATTGCCAAGTTGTTCCTGACTGTGAGAGGCATTGTCGTAGCTCTGGGTCGTTCAACATACTATTAGATTGATTCTGTCATAGCGTTAAGCCAAGAGTAAATCAAATAGCAATCCAACAAAATATAAGAACTCATTTTTCAAGTGTACACATATAGTTATTTTATTATTAAACTTCAAGCATCTAATCAAAGTCGTTCCTCAACCTCTGCAAGAGTGAGTTCTGTTTTCTTTGTACGCTTTCGGCAATGTTTGTAAAACCTTATTCAATCTACATATAGTTCTCTTTCAAATTTATCCATAACATTATTTGCTTTTGATACGATATATTTATCTTTCACTTTTGCCATAAAAGTAAATTGATATGTAGTATCATCTCTACTGTACCATTTTTCTCAATCTAGTGATATTTCTACTTCATCTCAAAATTCTAATTCACCCTGCTTCGGCATTCCATCGTTGGCGAGTTGCTTCAACTCTTCGAGAGTGTAGAAGGTGTCATTATCATCCAGATATGATGAATCACTATTTGATTTGAACCGTACAGAATCTTTATCATCACAAATTCCATAATCTCTCGTAACTTCCAAGTATATCTTGTCTCATTCTTTCAAGTGCGATAATCTATTTGTTGACATAGTTATTTACAAATTATAACATTATTATAGACGTAATCCGCGAATGCTTTTCCTGACTCTTTCTGTATCTGTAACCGTAGGAATGACAATAGTTCACTATCTGATAAGCTTCCTATCTTCCTATTCTTATCGAGTGTAGTCGGGATACTATCCGTTCACCATCTTGATAGGAACTGTGAAATGGTAGAGTCTTTATAGCTACGCTTGATAATGAGGAGCTTTGCTCTCATACCGTTCTCTAAGTCTGGGAAAGCGTAGTATCTATTTCCCTCGTTTGCTGGTCGTAGCGTTCACTTTTCCCACTCTATTCACGCCTTATCGAATTCATTCTGGAGTGCAACACTACCCATAGTAATACCCGAGGTATTGTTGTTACGCCATCAGGCAATTCAAGGGTGGAACTTTGCGTACTGCCTCACGTCGTGACTTCCTGTACCTATCGAACACTGATAGCTTCAACTGGGAAGCACTGATTTGGCAGTGCTGACCGTTCAAGTAGATAAATCAGGAATATCAATAGCCGGAATATCAATATCAGGAATACGCTGGGTACGGTAGCAATCATACTGTGCCTTCTGTCTCTCGTCTGCCTTAGCACCGCTAGCGTACTCATTACAGTAAGAGAGTATTTTAAGGTTATCTCTGTCAATCTGGGACTGCTCTTCTAGTAGTCGCGCACGTTGCTGGAGTGCTATATCTTTCGGGCTAGGCAATTTCTCTTCTCCGTAAGCCATATATCCAAAGGCTCAAATGATTATGAGAGCCATGAGGAAATAAGTTATAGTGGTCTTGTTCATATATTAGTATTAGTATTAAACCTTAAGAAGTTCTAAATCTTTTCGTATCTGAACTAACTGTAATTCAAGTTCTTGTATCCTTGTTTTTCTTTCAATGTTCTCACTATCGACTGCTGGAGCAAGACACCAACTAGGGAAAGTATAACTATCATCATATCTAGTATCTGGACTACAGTTAAGCCGAATCCAATAACCATCAATACTTTCTATAATGTAAACTCATCAAATCATTTCTTGTTGGTCACTATCTAGTAAGTTATATTCTTCAATATCTCTCGCTATATCTAGAACTTTTACTTTTTCTCAAACTTTGTAAGGTGGCTTACGAGGGATTGGTTCTACTGACGGTTTGTCATTGAAGTCAACATAGTAGAATGTGCTTCCATCAGAGGATACAAATCTCAATCCATTATCGTAGACAATGATTATTGAATCATCTATTAGAAGATTAACTTTCACATAATGCCCTGCTTCTAGATATGCTTTTATCTTTTGTTCGTTTGTCATATATCTAAATTAAAATATCTAACAGTCGGTCATAACACTTAACCTTGCTAACTCACTTGCTTAACTCTATGAATATTACAAGTACCATATCTCAAACTGTAACATTATTATCATACTTTGTATCAAGACTACCACCGAGAGCGACATAGTTTCTGAGTGCTTGTGTCATAATGGTTTAGTTAATAGTATCTTCCATTTCCTCAATTAGAATATCTGACATATGTTTGATATAATAAGAGGTAGAAGCATAGCCATTGTAACGTATCC
>CALMFT010000001.1 GCA_937862565.1 uncultured bacterium | reverse complement strand
AAAGAAATAATACATAATTAGATTTTAATATACTATTATATAAATAATTAAAAAACCCTTCAGTATGAAGGGTTTTTAATTAATAAATTTCAGATTATATTCTATTCATCACCCGCTCAAGTACTAGGTAATATCAAAGGTAGTACATTTTGAGCTTGAGGGAATATCGTATCACGAATTTCAGTAAATACTCTTTTGATTACCTTTTTAATTATTTCTGGTGGCGTACTTGGGTAACAAGAATCTCACATACATTCTGTAGGTGGAGTTGGTGGTGGTGACGGAGGCACATATGTCCCTCCAGGATTAATTGGTTTTGCTACCACAATATAATCACTATCGTCGTCATCTTCTACATCAGATCAGGTCCAATTATTTGGATTACTATCAAAATCAAACCCATCATCTGAGGTAATTTCAGATCGATTTATAAGTGTTCCAAATGCTAACCCGTCCACTATAAATGTAATATCTTTACTATAACTTCCTCCTGGGACAAGAGTTCCACTAAAATCAGAACTAGCCCTATTTCCACTCAATGTCCAATCACTATCAGAAAGTGTGAGCCCAGCTGGAATAATATCATCAAAAGTAAAGTGATGAGCAGTGAGATACAAACTCTGATTTGTAATTAGAATAGAGAAGGTAACCTCTTGCCCGACTAAGAATATACGATCTGTTCAAATAAGATCTTTATTCAAACTTAAATCATAATTAACAGTTTGAGGATTCGTTGTCCAAGTATCAGTACAAGTGATACAAATACCACTCGTGATGGTACCAGTATTGACTTGAGTTGATGCTCATTGAAGTGTACCAGATAGGTAAAGGTATCCAGTAGTTCCTACTGCGATATATGGTATTGTCCATTCTTGTGAGATTGAGTTGTAAGTACCAATAGTAGTATCATCTCCAAGATAGTTAAATCCTGTTGGATATATCTCAGTAACTACTGTATTGCTTGCTCATGTAGTACCATCATTGTAGACAGCGATGGTGTAATTGATAATGTCTCCAGATTGATAGAGAGTTCTATCTCCTAGTTTAGTGAGGATAAGAAGTGGAGATCAATTTGGATTCGTTGTCCAAGTATCAGTACAAGTGATACAAATACCACTCGTGATGGTAC